>CAWAJP010000004.1:0-224921 GCA_963782455.1 uncultured Methanosarcinales archaeon | reverse complement strand
CCCACGCTCGCCCATGGGCGGGCCCGCGCCCACTACGCGCACGCACGCGCGACCCGGCGGTCCACGGCGGTCATCTTTTTGGAAGCCGTCCCAACCTCATGCCGAGTTTATGAAGTGTATAACCTGGAATTCAATCCTCTTTTTTGATATGCTTCGAATGAAAAGTCACAAAGATTGGCGCAAGATTCATGAGGTCTATGCGATCCAAAACCTCAGCGTTAATATCAAATCGTCAGGAGAAAATAGATCTCTAAAGTGTTATCTGTTATAAAATAAGCAACAAACTCGCGGATGCTCTTGATGTTCCAATCAACTGCCATTCGTGAAATAGGTCCATGCCTGCATGATATATTTGCCGTACAGAATCCATATCAGAACAAATATCCCAAAAATAATGTAGAGGTTGGTGATATACACCAACCACTGAAGAAGACGCATCTTCTTCTCAGGCGTCCCGAACCGGTCTTCGAATTTTCGCTCAAACCAGCTCGACATCGCAGGTATCAAGCAGAAGCTTTGCCAGCTGCTTCTGCGGCCTTGGCAGCTTCCTTCTTGAGTTCTTCCGCTGCGGCTTTCCTCTCGGACTTGCCCTTCAGCATCTTCATCTTGACCAGGTTGTCCCTCTCCATCTCCTCCAGGGCCATGCCGATGAACTTGATGGTGTCCTTGAGTTCAGGAACCACCTTGAACTCCAGAGCATTGACACGCCTCTTGGTGCTGTCGATATCCTCGACAAGCCTGATCATGGCGGTCTCCACTTCTGCAGCCAGGATGATCTTATCCAGCAAGTTTTCGTAGGCATCAGCGGCTTCATCAATGGCTGCACTGGTCCCGATGATGCCGTAGCCTCGCTCGTACATCTTCTTTTGCACGGCCTCAGCCGCGATCTTGGGAACCACTACACCCATGATGTTTCTGGATTCAAGCTGGATAATAGGCTCTTTCTGCAGGGAATAAGCCACACTGCTGATGGTGACTGTTCCCTCGATGGCCATAGCCATTTGAAGCCTCTGCTCAGCTTTGAGCAGAGACTTCGACCAGCTCTTTCCTTACCGTTCTGGCCCTGTTTAGCACCTCGAAGAACTCAATCATGAGGCCGTCACGCTTCATTTTGAGGAGCGAGTGACCAGTTTTTGCGATCTTCATCCTTTTCTTGAGGGCGATCAGCACTGCCCTGGTCGGTTTTGTTCCTCGAATTACGGCCATGATCTCACTTCTTCGCTGCGCTTGCCGCGTATTTGGGATGGTACTGCTTGATGTATTTGTCGTCAATCCTGGTGAGCATTGCTTCAGGCAGGTCTGCCAGGAGATCCCATCCAATCTGGAGGGTATCGAAGATAGACCTATCCTCATCTCTGCCCTGATTAACGAATCTCTTCTCAAACTTATCGGCGAACTCCAGCACCAATTTATCGCGCTCGGAGAGAGCCTCCTTGCCGACGATGGCCGCGAGACCGCGCAGATCATTGCCCTCTGCATAATAAGCATAGAGCTGATCCGACACTGCCCTGTGATCCTCGCGAGTGTGTCCCTTGCCGATTCCTGAGTTCATCAGCCGGCTCAGGCTCGGCCTGATGTCGACGGGCGGATAGATGCCCTTTCTGTGCAGCTCTCGGGAGATGAGAATCTGGCCCTCGGTGATGTACCCGGACAGATCCGGGATGGGATGGGTGATGTCATCGCCGGGCATGGTCAGAATGGGGAACTGAGTGATAGAGCCCTTTCTGCCCTTGATGATTCCTGCCCTCTCGTACTGAATGGCCAGGTCGGTGTACATGTATCCTGGATAGCCGCGTCGTCCGGGCACTTCTTCACGAGCTGCACCCATCTGTCTGAGCGACTCGCAGTAGTTGGTCATGTCCGTGTAGATGATGAGCACGTGCATGTCCAGATCGAAGGCCAGATACTCAGCGGTGGTCAGGCCCAGTCTGGGTGTCAGAATCCTCTCCACAGCCGGATCGTCGGCCAGGTTGAGGAACACGACTGCCCTCTCCAGAGCGCCGGTTCTCTCGAAGTCAGCCAGGAAGTGCTGAGCCTCTTCGTTGGTGATGCCCATGGCGCAGAAGATAACTGCGAATGACTCGGCTTCACCGAGCGCCTTGGCTTGCCTGGCAATCTGCAGAGCAAGGTCGTTGTGAGGCAGACCTGCCCCAGAGAAGATAGGCAGCTTCTGGCCGCGCACCAGTGTGTTGGTGCCATCGATGGTGGAGATGCCGGTCTGGATGAAAGCTCGCGGCTTCTCACGGGAAGCCGGATTGATGGCAGCTCCTGCGATATCTCTCAATACCTCGGGAACAATTTCCGGACCGCCGTCTCTGGGCTTTCCGGATCCGGACAGAACACGTCCCACGATAGCGGGAGACAGAGGCATCTTGATGACGTCTCCGGTGAAACTGACGGCAGAATCCTTGGACAGACCGCCGGTTCCCTCGAATACCTGGATAACCACGATCTCATCGGAGGAATCCAGCACCTGTCCTCTCTTCAGCTCTCCGCCCGTTCTGATCTCGACGAGTTCCATGTAGCCCACAGGCTCAGTCTTCTCCACGAAGAGGAGTGGTCCGGAGATCTCAGTAATAGTCTTGTATTCCTTTGTCATTTTGAACCCACCTCACTTCAGCGCCTTGAACTCGGTGTCCATCTGAACCAAAACCTTTGCAAGGATGGGCTCATACTCGGCTTCCAGCCTCACCTTGGCCAGAGCATCCTTGGATGGAACAGATGTAATCTGCGACACAGGTATGCCCTTCTTGACTGCCTCGAAGGCATAATCACTGTACTTCAGGATCGCATCCAATAGGTCGTACTGCTTCTTGTAGGGGCAGAATGTGTCTACGGGGTGGAATGCGCTCTGTGCCAGCCAGAAGTTGATGATCATCCTGGCGACTTCCAGTGTGACCTGCTGGTCCTCAGGCAGGGCATCGGAACCCACGAGCATCACGATCTCTTCCAGCTCGGCATTCTCCTGCAATATGGCCATGGCGCGTCTCTTGTTCAGGTTCCAGTTCGGGCTAACATTCTCCACGAACCAGGGTTCCAGAATCTGGTCGTATAGAGAATAGGAATCCAGCCAGTTGATGGACGGGAAGTGCCTGCGCTGTGTCAGCTTGGAGTCCAGTGCCCAGAATACCTTGACCATCCTCAGTGTGTTCTGAGTAACGGGTTCGGTGAAGTCTCCGCCGGCTGGGGAAACAGCACCTACAATGCTGACTGAACCCTGGCCGCCGTTGAGAACCTCGGCACGTCCGGCACGCTCGTAGAAGTCGGCGAGACGGGCACCCAGGTATGCGGGATAGCCTTCTTCACCAGGCATCTCTTCCAGACGCGAGCCCATCTCTCTCATGGCCTCTGCCCAGCGAGATGTGGAGTCAGCAGTCATCAGGACGTCGTAGCCCATATCTCTGTAGTACTCTGACGTGGTCATTCCGGTGTAAACGGAAGCCTCACGAGCAGCCACAGGCATGTTGGAGGTATTGGCGTAAACGATGGACCTCTCCATGAGGGGCCTGCCTGTCCTGGGGTCCTGCAGCTCGGGGAACTCATGCAGCAGATCGGCCATCTCATTGCCGCGCTCGCCGCATCCCACATAAACCACAATATCAACATCTGCCCACTTGGACAGGGTCTGCTGCATAACCGTCTTTCCGGTACCGAATCCGCCGGGGATGGCTGCAGTTCCGCCCTTGGCCAGGGAGAAGAATCCGTCCACTACCCTCTGTCCCGTTCTCAGGGGAATGGTGGGTGCCAGCTTTGCGGTCACAGGCCGAGCCTGTCTTACTGGCCACTTATGCATCATGGTGAGCTTGCTGCCATCCTCAAAGACAAGGACCGTCTCGTCAACGTTGAAGTTTCCAGAGTAGATCTCCTTGACAGTTCCGCCCTTATGCTTGGGTGGGACCATGATCTTGTGCTTGATGAGCTGCTGCTCTTGAACCTCACCAAAAGCCTGGCCGGCCGTGAGGACATCGCCTTTTTTCGCTGTGGACTTGAACTCCCATTTCTTCTTATGATCAATGCCATCAACGAATAGACCTCGGCTGATGAAGTCTCCCGACATCTCTGCCAGCTTGGGCAGTGGCCTTTGAATACCATCGTAAATCTGGGTCAGAATGCCTGGACCCAGTTGTGCTACGAGCGGAGCTCCTGTCTCCTTGACGGGCTCGCCGGGCCTCACGCCGCCCGTATCCTCGTATACCTGAATGATATGTTTATTGCCGGAAATGCCGATGACCTCGCTCATCAGGCCTTCCTCGCCGACCAGAACCAGGTCGTACATGGAAGCCTTCAGGCCCGTGGCCTGAACTAGTGGTCCGGCGACTCGCTTAATTTTTCCTACTTCCATAAATCAACACCTATTGCCCTTTTAATCTTCTCTCTCATCTCTGTGCTCTGCTCGGTTCCGATGGTAATAACGGTTGGCTTGATAGATTCGGAGAGCTGCTCTTGAAGCCTTTTGGGCAGCTTACCATAATCCGATTGCCTCAAGACCAGAATTCCCACATTGGAATCAGCCATGACTTCGCCAATCTTTGAGACCATCTCCTCTTCGGAGTTGGCCGCATAAGATTTCTTTATTCCTGCCAGATTGAACCCGAGGACGCTCTCGCTGCCTCCCACAAAAGCAATCTCCATTTTAGGCCACCACCACTTGCTCCTCTATGAGTTCAGCAGGAAGTCCGGCTTCTTTCCCTCTCACAATCTTCCTGATGTTTGAGACTTCTGTCTCTTTGCTCACCATGTATCCGAGCACCGGCAGGATGGATAGCGGATGATAGTTGGAAAGAGCCCATGCATACCGGATGAGATAAGCCCTTAATCTGGCCTCGACTCTGCTGATTGCATCAAGGTCTACTGTTGCAATATCAGATATTGAAGACCAGAAGGGATATCCTTCCAATCCGCGCAGGAACTCGCCGAAAGGCTGACCGGCCATGCGGGCCAGCTCGTCATGCAGCTTTCCTCCGGGGATAAGGTTCTCTTGTATCACGGCTGCATCGACGCCTGCCTTGTTCATCCGGAAGAGGGTGATCAGATTTCTGATATCGATCTCTCTGCGGACGTACTTAAGCAGCAGGCCGCCACCTACGGACAGTGTACCGCCAACGGCACGCTCCATTCTGAAGTAATAGAGCTTGTCCAAGGCATTCTCGAGTGTAGCCAGATTCTTGCCGTCGTACTGCGCCAGTGCGCTGGCATAGTCGGTTCCATCGAAGGCCGATATGATATCTTGGATGCTGTCCTTCTTGGCCAGCTCATCGAGGTACTCAGGGGATAACTCGCCCGCAGGCACGAGGTATTTTACAATCTCCGTGTCGGAGGCCCCGTAGAACTTACCTCGCAAGAGAGTCTTGATGTTCCAGACGTCCCAGCGCCGGAGGTACTCCAGTATCAGGAATGATGGCTCATCTATCGAGACTTCGGCCAGCTTCCTGAAGGTCTTTGCCATATTGGCAAAAGTGGCGTGCTCGATCAGCTCCACACCGGAGTAATCCTTGGAGAGCGCATCAATTTCGTCTTTATACTGGGTCTCTTCCAGGTATCGGGCGATCTCTGACATATCCATGCTCATCATTCGGGCATACATTTCTGCCGGAACGAGCTTGGTTTTCATCGCCCTGACTCTGCCCGTGATGTAAGCATACTTCACCGGTTTTCCGAACTTCGGCAAACGTAGTACAGGCATCGTCCTCACCCGAATAAGATCCCGGAAACCTCTTTCATGTGGTTACTGAATACCTCACGCGCAAGAGTTTCGAAGGTCAAATCGTAACGCAGAGCCCCATCTTTGCTCTCGACCACAATACCGCCGATTATGTCCAGGTTCCCGCCGTAATTAGGGGCGAGAGAGGATATGAAAGCCTCATCTCTCTTATTAGAGTAGACCTTCATATCCTTGAGATCGTAAGGCTCGAGCATCTTTTTGAGCATAGACTCGTTATCCTTCTTGGGAAGGTTTTGGATCTTCTCAAGGAGCATTGTCCGGGCCTTCTCCAGGAGATCCTTGTGAACATTCAGCTCCGATCTCTTTACTTCGAGATTGGCGCTGGAGATCTCCCTGCGCTCGATAGCCTCTGTGACATGTCCGACCTCTACTTCCTTTCTGGACTTAATTTCTGCGGCACGTTCCCTAGCTTCATTGAGTATCCTTGCAACCTCTTGGTCAGCGTCGCTATTTATCTGAGCGACCTTGTCCTTGCTGGTTGCCAGGACTGACTCAACCACTGCATCTAGTGCCATTGCCTCTCACCCTCTGGAATGGCCAACTTAAGGTGTCACTATTCCAGAGAAAGGCGTCCAGGCGAACATCAGGATCAGCGATACAGCGAGGCCGAAGATGATCAGTGTCTCGGGCAGAAGCATGAGGAACAGACCCTTACCCAGGAATCCGGGCTCCTCAGCCACGACGCCCACCACTGCAGCGCCGATACCCTGTTCACCAACACCAGCACCAATGCCTGCTAATCCAGTAGCAAGGCCAGCGCCGACAGCCAACAATCCGTACAATACTCCCGCATCTGCAACAACTGCCATTTTCCTCAATCCTCCTTTATATAAATATTACAATTTGCGTTAAATCTTCCAATTCGAACTATCGCATTCATGCCTTCAAGAACCTCCGGACATGTCCGAAGGGGCTGTACTCCACTCCACCACCATGAGCGCTGTAGAACTTTGTGAACATTTCCACATAATGCAACCTGAGAGGATGCATGAATGGAGACAAAATTCCCAGCAGGAAGTTGATGAAGTGCACTACCAACAAGACCAGCAAACCCACAATGATTGCAGGTATAGTGAACTCAGCGCTGTTTGTTGCGCCACCGCTCAGCATGGGCATTATGACATAGAAGGCCAGCTGATTAGCAGCATATGCCAAACCGACCGAAGCCAGGCCGATGGCCAGAAGCCTCAGGTAGGATATCAGGTTGCTCACATAGGACGGCACGTGAGCCAATCCCATGGCGCCTTCCGGTCCCATGACCATCATCACAATGGAAACAACAATTACAACTGCGCCCAGATATACCATGATCATCTGTCCCATGACCAATCCAAGTAACGCTATTGCGAAGAATACCTGGAAAAGCATCACAGGAAGTCGTTCAAAATAGGCATGCTTTTTCTCACCATAGTTCAGTTCCGTCAGGATGCCCAGGATAGAACCGACGCTGCAATGAATAACGCCGATAAAGATACTGGTTCCAATCAACAACAAAACCGCATTAGTTGCCAGACGATCCATGGGGAATATTCCCAAGGGGCCCAGCCTTCCCAGCGAGCCATAAACGCCCTCGCCGAAATAGAGACCTGCTTCTTTTACCAGCTCTAATTCATGCTCGGATAACATGCCCATCATTCTGCCCCACAAACCCAGTGGGCCAAAGATCTCGCCAAAGAATATGCCGAATATGATTGTCCATACGCTAGCAATCATGACGATGTTGATCAACTGCTGCCACCCTTCGGTTCTAAATCGCTTCTTCAGCATTATCAGAACTAGGAGTGACATGACGCCATATCCGATATCTCCCAGGATCATGCCGAACATGATCGGGAAGAAGACAAATATCAGCAATGATGGATCGAACTCCCTGTACTCCGGAATGGCGAATAGCTTTGTGATCAGCTCATAGGGCTTGACCAGACTCGGATTATCCATCTGGGTCGGTATATCTTCGCCCTTCTCTACAAGGTCGTCTGCTTCTTTGTCCGCGATCAACTGTACTTCAAGCCGGCCTCCGGCCGCGCTCTCCAGCTCGCTCTTCAGTCTGCTGAACTGATCGTTCGGAACATAGCCATCAATCACAAAGGCATTGGCGGTCTCAGCGAACCTGAGCGGTGCCTCAGTCTTGCGGGTCTGCATTGATAGATATTCATCTGTTGCCAGCATCAGATCTTCATACTGCTTCTTCATGTCGGTCAGCTTCTTTTGGAGCGGCGCCATTTCGCCTTCCAAAGACTTAATGCTGCCTTCTAAAGTCGCAATCGCCGAGTCAACATTGCCCTCAAGCTTGGGGACAGACATCTCTGAAAACCCATGCTCGGAAAGAACTGCTGACACATCCCCGGCCTTGTCTGCAGGCACAAATATCGCTACAAGAGTTGCATTCTTGGCAGTTCCGGTATAAATCTCATTAACCGGAGAGACCTTCGCTACGTCTGCATCAACGGGCGTAGCCGCTGTGCCAACAAAGGTCGCCAGAGAATCATAACCATAGTAAGCATCTAACGGCAACGGCAAGACAGACAAAGGAGTTAAAGACTTCATCTGGTCCTGTTTGGACTTAACTTCTGCTTCGATCGCAGTAATGCGCTCAAAGGTGGCGGTAACTTCTGCGCCTACGTTATTTAGAAGATTGTCCATCTCGGATAGAACCTGCGACTCAGGATAGGTCTTCTCAGGAGCCTTGTTCTTTATATCAAGGTACCTGGTGGCAGATCTGAGTTTTATGAGATCCTCAGAATACTCCTTGGCTTTACCGATAGGCTTTCCCAACTCGAACTCAGGCTGGTTGCCATTGTAGTTGACAATGTGCAACAAGCGCAACTCATGCAGCTTTTCTATAACTGGAGAGATAACATCCTTTGACCCGGCGACGACTACTCGACTCATCGTTACGGGTTTAAGCATGCAACGACCCCATGAACTCCTTCATCAGATATTCGACTGCTTTGTCCAGCTTTGAGCTGGCGCTGCCGCTCATTGAGTTGACGTTCTTCTCACCACTCTGGATGATTGACTGCTTCTTAGTTTTGACATCGCTCTCTGCTTTGGCAACGCTCTTGTCATAGTAGTCCTGTGCATCAGTCTCGGCGGATTTGACGAGGTTCCCTGCTTCAGTAGTGGCAGCAGCTATCTTCTTTTCTTTTTCTTCCAAGACTCGCTGGACTGCAGTCCTGGCTTCAGCCTCTGCCGTTTTGATTTTCGATAAGATATCGTCTCTAGCCATCTGATCCCTCTACATGCTCCCTCACTACACCTCTTCTATTTTCAAACAGCGCTACATCACTTTGGCTCGTGATAAACGATCTGACCCATCCTCATCTACCAATATAAACTCTTCGGTTTTGCCTTTTTTGGCGGAGCCAATAACCGGATCTTTCCACTTACGATCCCCAAAACAGCAGGGCAGTTTCCAACTCTCTGTGGTTTTTTGCATATTCCTTGAGAGGAATTTGCTTTTGCCATGCCTCTACGGCCTGGACCATAGCCCTGGCCCCGGCTTCTGTTCCATCCGGGTGGCCGTGCACTCCGCCCCCCGCCTGGACGATGCAATCTATGCCGTAGCCTTCCAAATTTCCGGAGACTTTGGCAGGATATATTCCGCCCGAAGCCACCGGGAAGACCCTCTTGTAACCATTCCACACCTCTCGCAGGGCATCCCTGGAAAGGTCATTCTCCCGGGTTCCCAGCGCCATCTTGCCCATGTAACTTCCCGTATGCAGGTTAGTGCCCCCCGTCATTCGCACCAGTTTGGAGATGAACACCATGGAGATGCCGTGGCCCTTATCTCGGGTGAAGGCCCCGTGCATTGTCCTGTGCACGTGCACCGGAACATTCACGTTTCTGCTGAGCACCTCCAGAGCTGAGAAGCCAGCCGTAAGAACGTCGACCATGACCATGTTGGCCCCATGATCTACTGCCTCCTCAGCACGTTCCAGAATTCGATCTGCGCCAGTGGTGACGTTGACTGCATAGAATGCCTTCTTGCCCGTCTCGTTCTCCACATTCTCCAGAGCACTCATGACCGCTTCCAGCCGCGGGATGAGGGGGCAGAAGCTCTGATTGGTGAGAGTCTCATCGTCTTTGACCAGATCCAGACCGCCACGAACAGCGGCTGCGGCCACAGCTGCTGTGCCAGCCGGGTCCAGGCCCACTTTGGGCTTTACAATGGTTCCGATTAGAGGCCTGTCATAGACTCCCAATATTTTTCGCGCGTCCTCTATCCCGAACCTGGGGCCTTTGTGCGCCTGCACCAGGCTCTCCGGGAAGATAACGTCCTGTAGGCGCACTTTTTTCAGAGATCCCAGACCGAATAGGTTTCCTGCCACCACGGATAGGTATTGAGGAACGTTTCCCGGCTCAAATAGCTCTTCGGGAAAGCCGATCTCAACCTCTGTCCCCTCCGCCGATATAACCCGAGCTGCAAGAGGATTGTCAGCGCCCCGCACGGCAGTCCAGGTCCCTGTCGACTGCTCAGCAGCAATGGCCTCCGCCGCCTTTTTGATGGGAAGGTCTGATTCGACATGATATTTTGCAATAAGTTCCATATTTCCGCTCCTGATGTCTATTCTCAGCCAGCCGGACCCTTCCGCCATCGAGGCTAATTCCTTCTCAAAATGACATTGAGTCTTCATTGGCCAATTCCAGGCATAGATCTAGTCCCTGGCAGATATAAGAACTTCCGCAGGAGGGGCTTAAGATGTGTAGTCCCGAAACTACTGACACTATGTACCCATCACTGGTAGCATGGGAAAGAAGGACAAAATCGTAAAGCTAACTCCAGAATGCAGAGACTGTCGGAGACCGCCTGTGCGCAATACGATTTGTCCGGCGCCGTTCAGCACGGCGCTTCAACGCTGCCCGACGAGGCGTTTGACCGCTTTCCCGCAACCGGAACGGCCGAGATTCAGCAGGTTACCGCTTTTCAGAACATGATCTATGACAGCGAAGATTTTCCGGCTCGGCTGCTGGCAAAAATTGGGGAAAAATCTGGCAAACAGCAATCAGAAGATTGAAAACACATTTTTTCGGTAAGGGGCAACATCTTTATTATTGAAGAAATACCTACAGGCTCCCAAAAAAATATAGGGAGAATCCATGAGTGAAGGCATAAATGATCACACTCAATGCATCGTTGATCTGAGGCGCCACATGTGGATGGGTGGCATCGAGGTGGAATTGCGGCGGCTCATCTGGCAGATTGCCGTGGTCGGCAAATATATTTCCGCAAAGATCCACGAATCCAACCGTAAGCTGGCCGGCTTCAAGAATGTTTACGACGAGGATCAGCTGGCGCTGGACCGCATTTCCGACGACATACTGAAAAATATGCTGCGGCACTCCGGATTTGTCCGCGAGTATGCCTCCGAGGAGCTCGAAGATATCGTCACCATCGGTTACGGGCAGGAAAAATATATTGTTACCGCCGATCCGGTGGACGGTTCCTCCCTGGTGGATACCAATCTGGCCATCGGAACGATCATCGGCATCCACAAAAATTCAATATTTGACAGCGGCCGGAATTCAATGGTCGCCGCTCTTTATATTACCTACGGCCCGCTCATCACCATGATTTATTCGGCAGGAAAGGGCGTGCATGAGTTTGTATTGGACCGCGAAGGAGAGTATGTCCTGTCCGAGGAAAATATCCGTCTCAATGAGAGGGGGGCGATCTTTTCACCCGGCGGTTTGCGCAAAGACTGGACGGACAAGCATAAGAAGTATATCGATGAGCTGGAGGCAGAAGGCTACAAGCTGCGCTACAGCGGCGGATTTGTTCCCGACATCAACCAGTTGATCATCAAGCGGGGAGGCGTATTCACATATCCTGCACTGAAGAAATCGCCCCAGGGGAAGCTGCGGTTGCTGTTTGAACTTCAGCCTATGGCATTCATCATGGAGCAGGCCGGAGGCCTGGCTACGGACGGGAAAGATGATATTCTTTCCCTCAAAGTGACGTCAGTTAATCAACGGTCGCCGATCTACATCGGCTCGTCTGCGGAAGTGACAATGGCGGGGCAATTCCTCTCGCAATAAATACATTTCAAAGGGGCAGCAATGATTTACGATAATAAGGATCTGCTAAAGAAGGGATGCGAATCCATACTCGCCTATGACGGCAGAGATGTTCGTGTCTTGAATGAATCCAGGTTTCGGGAAAAGTTGATCGATGATTTAATCTATACGGTCGTTTTCAGTCCCGACCCTGCAACTGTGGAAGCCGCGGGGTTTCTGATTCGCCGCGGCGCGGCTTCCCTGGGAATCATGCAGGCATCGATCCAATCCCTTTACGAAGCCATGGGCCGTAAGGAAATCGGCGGATTTACCGTTCCGGCAATCAATATCCGTGGCATTACCTACGATGTGGCGCAGGCAGTATTTCGTGCCGCGATAAAAGGGAACGTAGGGCCTGTTCTTTTTGAGATCGCCCGTTCGGAAATAGGCTATACAAAGCAAAGGCCGCTGGAATACACCTGTGCCGTGATGGCGGCGGCTGTTAAATCCGGCTGGCGCGGCCCGGTATTTTTACAGGGTGATCATTTTCAGATAAACGCCAAAAAGTTTGCAGCGGACGCAGAAAAGGAAACAGAGGCAGTTAAGAATCTGATTAGGGAAGCGATTGTTGCCGGTTTTTACAATATCGACATCGATACATCTACACTGGTTGATCTGTCGCAGCCCACCGTCAAAGATCAGCAAAGAACAAACTTTACGCTTGCGGCGGAGTTAACCACCATGATTCGCGATCTGGAGCCGGAAGGCATCACTGTGTCTGTGGGCGGCGAAATCGGCGAGGTTGGCGGCAAGAACAGCACTGTCGATGAATTGCAGGTTTTCATGGACGGTTATCTGGAAGAACTTAAAAAGCGGGGCGAGTCTTTCAAGGGAATCAGCAAGATCAGCGTGCAGACAGGAACGACGCATGGCGGTGTGCCGCTGGCCGACGGTACAGTTGCGAAAGTCAAAATTGATTTTGACGTGCTGCAGAGACTGTCGGAGACCGCACGCACGCAATACGGTTTGTCCGGCGCCGTTCAGCATGGCGCTTCAACGCTGCCCGATGAGGCTTTTGACCGCTTTCCCGCCACCGGAACGGCCGAGATTCATCTGGCTACCGGTTTCCAGAACATGATCTATGACAGCAAAGATTTCCCGGCTGAACTGCGGGCAAAAATATATGATCATCTGAAAGCGGAGATGAAAGGGGAACGGAAAGAGAAGGATACGGTTGAGCAGTTCATTTATAAAACCCGCAAAAAAGGCTTTGGACCGTTCAAACTGGAGCTGTGGAACCTGCCGACTGATGTACGCGATAAAATCTGCAGCGAACTGGAGAGGCAATTCGCCTTTTTATTTGATAAGCTCAAAGTCAACGGCACCCGTCCAGTCCTGGATCAATTCATCAAGCCGGTTGATGTGCCGCTGAAAATGCCCGCAGCGCTGAAAGGCTGAAGCAATCGCAGAAAGACGCTATTATGAAGGCGGCCAAATTGGAGAAAATTATTGGATATCTGGAGTTTTCTCAGCCGCTTTCTTCTTTTGGTTCTTCGCTGTATCGAGTGGGTAGCAGATAAATAACCCTGGCGGTTTACGGAAATAAAACCACAGAGTCGCAGAGCGCACGGAGGACGAACGAACGGAGACGAATATTTGCTCAGAAGAAATATGCTATTTTTTCAAGTGCTTGTAATAAGGTAAATTTCCACGCCTCTGCGAACTCTGCGTCTCTGCGGTTAATATTTGTAGCTTAATATTCAAAAACATTGGGTCATGGAATAGAACCTCAGATTCATAGAGCGCACAGAGGACCATGGAAAAATGACGGATTCCTGTGACTATCGCACGAGCCATACAAAATAGCGAGGAGCCCTTTATTTTCGTGTTTCCGCCTGTTGGTCTGTCATCCACATCTTATTTAAATCGAAGGATGACGCCCCGGTCTCTTTTCCCATTTGCAGAAATATATGCAAAGCCGGGACAGATTGGCATAGCTGTATTAAGGACATGAACACGATTAGGCTTAAGACCTCAAAAGTCATAATATAACGCTTAATAAGGATAAATCTGCGATATTCGCCAAAGAGCATCAGATGGGATCCAAATGACAAAGATAACAATCAGCCTCATCAAGGCCGATGTGGGCGGCTACCCAGGCCACTCCTCGGTCCATCCCGCATTGATCGAGACCGCAGAGTCAAAGCTTGAAGAGGCAAAGCGGGCAGGAGCACTGACGGACTTTAGAGTGCTGGCCTGCGGAGACGATCTCGAGCTGCTCATGAGTCACAATAAGGGCTGCGACAATGGCGAAATCCATGCCCTGGCCTGGGAGACCTTCGAGGAGGCTACGGAGAAGGCCAAGAAGCTCAAGCTCTACGGAGCCGGGCAGGATCTGCTGGCGGATGCTTTCAGCGGCAACATCCGCGGCATGGGACCCGGCGTGGCGGAGATGGAGATCAATGAACGCACCAGCGAGCCAGTGGTAGCCTTCATGATGGACAAGACCGAGCCCGGAGCCTTCAATCTGCCAATTTTCAAGATATTCGCCGACCCCTTCAACTCCGCCGGTCTGGTGATAGATCCCGCCTGCCACCACGGCTTTACATTCGAGGTCTGGGACATAATGGAGCACAGACGGGTCTTCATGGACTGTCCTGCAGAGATGTACGACCTGCTGGCACTCATTGGCGCTAAGAGCCGCTATGTGATCAAGAGGGTATTTTGCAAGCCGAATAGCAAGATCTCCGAACAGGAGGCCGTTGCCGTGGTGAGCACCGAGAAGCTCTTCCAAACGGCTGGGACGTACGTCGGCAAGGATGACCCCGTGGCTTTGGTCAGATGTCAGTCCGGCCTGCCCGCTCTCGGTGAAGTGCTGGAGCCCTTCGCACTCGGGCATCTGGTCGGCGGATGGATGCGCGGCAGCCACAATGGCCCCCTCATGCCCTGCTCCTTCGAGACGGCGCACCCCACCAGGTTCGACGGCCCGCCCCGTGTCATCGCCGCCGGCTTCCAGATGGCCTACGGAGAATTCGTCGGTCCCGTCGATCTCTTCAAGGATGTGGCCTTCGACCGGGCCCGGCAGAAGTGCCTGGAGATCACGGACTACATGAGGGCCCATGGCCCCTTCGAGCCGGGAAGGCTGCCCATGGAGGATATGGAGTACACCACGCTGCCCCATGTCATGAAAGTTCTGGCGAAGAGGTTCGTAGACGCGGAGTAGTAGAAGCTTCGCGAATTTTAATCTAATTTTTATCTGCTTAGATATCTCTGGAGAAATTTATCTCGGATTCTTGCCCGAAGCCGATATAGAGCTTGAATATTTGATGCTCAATAGATCTGTTTTATGAACATTCCAGAAAGTGATGTCAGGCGATTTTTTCGTCTGTATCATTTATTATTATTTTATACAAACGATAAATATAAAATCCTTGAAGGCCTAGGCCGTCCTATCGATATTTATGAGTTGGATGCGGATGATCTCCAAAAGCTGAAAGACAGATTGTACAGCTCTTCAGATATCATCGGCTCTTTTGTCAAGGACAATCCGGATAACTTCTCATCTGACGAGCTTCAAATTATATCCTCATGGAAAATTTTGTCAGAGGCAGTTCTACATCGTTCGCCATCTGAAGAATTACTCAATATTCCTGGATTCAGGCCATTCTCCTCGAGCCTGCGGGGTGCTGGGAATTCTCATTCCTATCGAGGAGATGATGTGTCCAGATCTGCCGAGATTGGTTGAAACAGCCCTCCTGCCATTCAGAGGTAAGATCATCTATGACGAAAATCTGCTCTCCTTCAATGTGCTCTTTGGCACAGGCATGCGTAAGAACATCATCGACTCTTTCAACCAGGCCAAGACGAACTTTGGGGTAATCACATATCTTCCCGTGTCAAATAGAGAGGCCAGGGCTAACGACTCCGACGTGCTGAGGGGATTTCTCAAGACCGAATACAGCCGTAATGTCCATCACGATGAAATTCAGGATTTGATCAATAAAATCTGGCCTCATTTATATACTAATCTAATTGAAAATCATAGATCCGAGGTTAAACAGCTAGATGGTGTTACTGGCCGCCAAAAAACAGATCCGGCGTTCAGTTAATCAGAGAGAACGACCGATTGCAGACGGTTGCAGAAATATTGTAAAATTGCGAAAAATTTTCGGACGGTTTCAGGAGGGGATACGAATTTAGCCGTAAAGATTCCAAACTCCCGTAGCATCACCATTTCCGAGTGTGCGCTTGACGCCGGTGTAGTAGTGCATCACCTGTCTGGTATCCTTGGCGAATCGGGCCTTATTGTACAGGTCGCCAAGACCGATGCTATGACCTAGCTCATGCAGTGCCACACTCTGGAAATCATAGCCCGTGCCGCCTGTGGTGGTCCACTTGTAGTTGGAATTAAAGGATATATCAGTCTCTAATATCGGGTAGGGCTGACCGGCTGCAATTCCCTTGATCTGATACCATGTACCGGCTGAAGCCAGTGCTGAACATCCAGCAGCATAAGGCCTGAAAGCCATATCATTTACACCGTCATACTTCCAGTTCTTAGCTGTCGTAAGGCTTGCTCCGGAATCTGAAAACAGATTCTGGTTCGTGGCATCATCCCAGGTATTGGTAGCTGCGGTTATGGCTCCGAGTGCGCCTGCTGTGGTCAGTCCGGTTTTCGCGAAGTTGGCATCATTGGTTAGCTGCATCTTGATCTCTGGGTCCTTTTGGATCCATTTTCGGCCTGTAAATACATAGGCTGCAGCGTTTCCTCCGGTTGAGGTAATCACGGGTCCAGTCTGAACAGTTCCAAGAGACTTGATCATCCCATCTGGTGATATGGTGAGCGCGTCTCCCTCGAATCCTATTCCAGGTTGAGCATCAATTCCGAAAGGCACGCCTGAGATGGTCGCATCACCTGTAATTCTATTGCCGCTCATCTCAAGGTTCGTCTTCATATCGCCACCCGCCACAACGGCTCTTACTCCATCAGATGTTGCAGATATCGCGCCTGACCCAGAGGCCCGCATGGTGGTTAAAGATTGTCCGCCTGACATTACGGTATTGCTCGACATAAAGGAAGCTGAATCGAGACTGTAGTCTATCGAATTCGATGCCACCTGATCGCCACTTTCTCCGCTCACGCTGACGGATAGACCGAAAGCGGGAGTTATTATGGCGAGTAGGCCTAAAGCTAACGCTAAAGACAAGATAAATTTCTTCATTAAAGTCATCTCCTTATATTAAGTAAGTATCTAGAGTACATATCATATCTAAGCTACTTACTCATAATAAGTATTACACGTACTTACTTATAAAGCTGATCCTATTTAGGGGATTTATCTGCGGTATTTCGTTGGACTGTCTATATTCGTATAAAGAGAGTTCATCAAGATCTATGTACGGAAAAGCGATCTATATTTGGGATTGAGTAAGCAGTAGAACCAATAATAGACAAAATATATATTAAAAGTATTAGTTAGAAATTGGGATTGCTGGTTGACGGGGTGGATCCGAACTCTCGCGAGGGCTAAGTTACTCCCGAATTCTAGACCTATGGAATTGGCAGGTGGGAAATTCTATATTGCAATGAGAAAACTCCTGAATCAAGAATGTGGGCTTACTACAAATTCCGTTCATCTTCCGCACCTCGTAACTAGCTTTGGCAAAGGTCTCAATCATGGTCCGTAGAGTCATCTAATGCAAGGCAAAGACTGAAAATAAGCGGCCTTCAGCCGCCGTCTTAGAGTTTGGTCGAGGCCAGACCCATGTCCTTTCAGCGGATGCCGCACTGATATCTTATATATCCTGCACTTGCTTTCGGCCTGGCATGGACTGGACTGCAGCTTTTATAGTTTGGCCGCCAATATGATGATGAAGTCATTCCTATTGGGAAGAAGAGGATCACGAGATGCCGGAGAGCGAAACCGCAAAGAATTTAGAGGTCAAGCCAGTCGCTGGATTGGCGGAGAAAGAAGTGCCACAACCAGCCAAGCCCAAGATGCGCCGCCGCCTGAAGGTGGCACACCCCGAGCGCTGCATAGGCTGTCTGGGATGCATGTTCGCCTGCAGCAGGATCCGCAAAGGCACGGTGTCCCTGCAGGACAGCGCCATCAAGGTCCAGACCCAGGGGGGAATCGAAGGAGACTTCAGGGTAGTGGTCTGTCGAGGCTGCGAGGACCCGCCCTGTGCCAGAGCCTGCCCGGAGGGCGCACTCGAGAGGATGCCGAGCGGAAGAGTTGTCTTCCACAAGGACCTGTGCACCGGCTGCGGAAAATGCGAAAAAGCCTGCCTGGTTGGCGCCATAACCCTGGGAAAGGAGAAAAAGCCGATCAAATGCATTCACTGTGGAGCCTGTGTGGACTTCTGTCCGCATGGCGTTCTCGAGCTGGAAGAGGTTCCAGTATCCGGAGGATGAAATGCTGCGAAAAGTCCTTTACATCAATTTGACAAGCGGTGAATCCTGGTCCCAGGAGAGGCAGGAACTCTTCGAGGACTGGATGGGCGGCACAGGCACAGGAATCCGGCTACTTCAGGAGGAGTGCCCTTCCGGCACCGACCCGCTCTCGCCCCAGGCTCCTATAATCCTATCCATAGGCCCTCTCAATGGCCTATTCCCCGTGGCCACCAAGACCGTGGCGAAATTCAAATCACCACTTACCGGCGAGCTGGGCGAATCTTACGCCGGTGGGAGGCTCTCCCTGGCTATGAGGTTCGCAGGCCACGAAGCCATTGTCATCCGGGGCAGGGCTGAGAGACCCTGTTACATCTCTATAAATGATAGCAAAGTTGAGATCAAGGATGCCTCATCGATATGGGGCATCGATGCACCTACCACGGGCGTCATCCTGCGCGAGCACGAGACAGGAGTCGGCCGCCGGTCCATTATTCGCATTGGTCCTGCAGGCGAGAACCTCGTCCGGTATGCTGGAGTGGTGGTGGACACCTACAGGCACTTCGGGCGGCTGGGGCTGGGGGCCGTCTTCGGCTCGAAGCGGCTCAAGGCTATGGTGATCTCAGGGACGGAGCATGTTGACGTCCCGGACCCTAAGAAGTACAAAGAGGTGTACAACCGCCTCTACAAGACCACAGTCCAGACGGATGTGATGCAAAAGTACCACGATATCGGCACCTCCGTGAACATCAGCGTCCTCAACTGGCTCAAAGGGCTGCCCACCAAGAACTTCGTCCTCTCCAGCTTCCCGGAGGGAGAGAAGATCGGCGGAGAGATGTTTGCCGACAAATACCTGATCCGTAGGCTCTCCTGCGCCGGGTGCCCCATCGGCTGCGTGCACATCGCCGCCCTTAAGTCTGCTTTTTCCCCCCACCACGAGTTCGAGGTGAGAAAGGTCTCTTACGACTATGAGCCCATCTATTCCCTGGGCTCCAATCTGGGTGTGGAATCGGCAGAAGGAATACTGCAGTTGATCGACGTCTGCGAGAGGATGGGGCTGGATGTCATGTCCGCAGGAGTGGTCCTTTCCTGGGCGACGGAGGCCAGGGAGTTAGGGATCATCACGAACCGGGAGACTTTGGATGTGCCGCTGCAGTGGAACAACGTGGATGGCTACTCACGAGCTATGGAGAACATCGTCAAAGCCCCGAACGAGTTCTATCAGGCTCTGGCCAGAGGCGTGGACTATGCTGCAGAAAAATATGGGGGCAGAGATTTTGCCATGGCTCTCGGTAAGAATGAGGTGTCCGGCTACCATACCGGTCCTGCGTCCATTGTGGGGCAGCTGGTCGGCGTGCGCCACTCTCACCTGGATAACGCCGGATACAGCATCGACCAGAAGGCGGCCAAAAAGCCAATGGACCCGGAAAAAATGGTGGATGAGATCATCAAAGAGGACGACTCTCGCGGCGTCTTCAACAGCCTGGTGGGCTGCCTGTTTGCGCGGGGCGTCTATACCGAGGAGAACATAATCGACGCCCTGGGGGCAGTGGGCATCACCAAAACAGGGGAAGAGCTGCAGGACCTGGGCCGGCGGATCTTCGACGAGAAATATAAGTTCAAGGTGCAGGAGGGATTCGACCTCGCCCATGCCCGCATTCCCAAAAGGTTCTATGAGACGATCTCCACACAGGGAATGGTGGCGCCCGAGACCGTGGAGGAGATGCTGAGGATCTACCGGAAGAAGAGAGGGTGGAGCTGACTACTCCGCTTCTTCAGGAACTGGTTTAATTTTCGCACCCTTTCTGGAGGGCTTACGGACTTTGCAGGCTGCAGCAGTCATAGGCTCTTTTTTTAATCCTTCTTGAACATTTTCCGGCAGATCCTTTCTGCGATCCTTGATCATGCCTTTGCGGGCCATCCTCTCCTTGATCATCCTCTTTACTTCGTCGCCCCCTACAGAGAAGACTTCACCGATCAACTCCCTGGCCACCTCCAGCTCTCTTCCGATCAATTGGTCGCTTGCGCTGGATTTTCCTGCCAGATCGCATAGATGATCGAGGGGCTTATCCACAAGCTGGGATGAGTACTTGTCCGGCTCCTCCTTGTAGATCTTGAGCATGCCGAATATGTAGGGATAGAGCGGCGTCGCAGGACTGATTCGGTAGAAGGTGTTGGTCTTTTTCTTGGCCTCAGCCCGGGGCGAGGGAAGGATCCTGCGTTCCATGGAAACGACCTCCAGCCGTTCCAGCTTATCGAGCTTGTTGATAAGAGTGGTCTGGTTCCAGAAGGGGCCGCCGCCTGTGGGCCCCAGCTCCCGCCAGATCTGGTTGAGCTGCACAAAACCGCCCTTTCGCTTCAGATAGACCAGAAGCGTTGCCAGAGGCGCTTGGTCACGCTGCAGTGCAGAGTAACGAATGAACTCATCCAACATACATGTAGTTAGTGCAAATAACTCTAAAGCCTTTTCGGTTTTTTTACAAAAGCATTTTTAAGCTTTCACGAATCTCAATCAGACAGGAGATAAAATGCAAGCGATCATTCTCGCCGCTGGCGAAGGATCCCGGATGCGGCCTTTGACCGCGAAGGTGCCTAAAGTAATGCTTCCACTGGCAGGCAGACCGCTTCTGGAGCATATCATCCAGAGGGCGCAGGCCGCTGGCCTGGACAGCTTCGTGTTGGTAGTAGGATATGGAGCGGATGCCGTGCGATCCCATTTCGGCGACGGCAGCCACCTTGGCGTGAGGATTGATTATGCCGTCCAGGAGAGGCAATTGGGAACGGGCCACGCTCTTATGGCAGCCGAAAGCCTGGCAGATGATCGATTCATGGTTCTAAACGGGGACGTCCTTCCGGATGCAGGCTCTCTGCAGGAGATGGCGGCGTCCGGAGGCATGGCAGTTTCGGCTATCAAAGTCGATGATCCGAAAAGGTATGGCGTCTTCGTACAGGAGGAGGGCATCTTTCGATCCGTAGTAGAGAAGAGCGATAATCCTCCCTCCAATCTGGCCAATGCCGGCATCTATCTATTAAAGAAAAGCATCTTCGACGACCTGCGGACTCTGCCGTTATCGGTAAGGGGTGAGTACGAGCTGACCGATGCACTGAACAGGGCCGCGGCCTGTGAGTCGATCAGGATAGTAGAGCTCAAGAGCTGGCTGGAGATCGGCAGGCCCTGGGACATCCTGGCCGCCAATGAGGTTTTGCTTAAAGACCTGCAGCCCAAAACCCTGGGCAAAGTTGAGCCTGGAGCGACGCTGCAGGGAAATGTCTCCATCGGCCAGGGAACGGTTGTTCGGTCCGGAGCCTATATAGTAGGCCCGGTTCTGATTGGAGAGAACTGCGATATCGGGCCCAATTGCTATATCCGGCCCACGACGTGCATTGGCAACAACGTACGAGTCGGAAACGCTGTCGAGGTCAAGAATAGCGCCATCATGAACGGCACCAAGATCGGCCATCTTTCATACGTCGGCGATAGCGTCATAGGAGAGAGATGCAACTTCGGCGCAGGAACCGTCTGCTCCAATCTGCGCCATGACAATGGTAACATAAAGTCATACATCAAGGGCCAGAAGACGGACAGCGGGCGGCGCAAGCTGGGGGTTATCATGGGCGACGGCGTATTGACCGGGATCAATACCACCATCTACCCGGGAACGGTCATCGAGTCCGGCTTCTGGGGGTTGCCCGCAGCAATTATCCGGGACCTGACTTCCGGAGAGAAGAAGAGCTGAGGCTTCCGTAAATCCTTTATCAATTGCAGGATACCGGAGCCTTCTGAAGAACGGCATTGAATCGGATCTGATACAGGTCAAATTTGCTCATGGCTCGCGATACAACAAGCCTTTTGAAGGCAGAGGATGAGCATAGGATTGAAATGACGAGAGTCAAGGTTGAAAGGAGATCTTGATGAGAGATTTTATTTCTATAGCAAAGCCCATCATAGGCGAAGAAGAGATTGAAGCCGTGGGAGAGGTGCTGAGAAGCGGCATGCTCACCCAGGGTGAGACTGTTAAACGTTTTGAAGAGGATTTCTCGAAGTACCTGAACGTCCGCAACTCCGTTGCAGTCAGCAACGGCACCGTCGCCCTGGACCTGGCTCTGAAGGCACTGGGACTCGGGCCGGATGACGAAGTCATCTCTCCCGCGTTCACCTTCATCGCAACGGCCAACTGCATCCTGTACCAGGGCGCAAAACCTGTCTTTGCAGATGTGGATGCCAGGACCTTCAATATCGACCCAGATGACCTTTTGGAGAAGATAACTCCCAGGACACGAGCGGTTATTGGCGTTCACCTCTACGGCCAGCCCTTCGACCTGAAGGCGGTAATGCAGATCTGTGAGGATCGCAATATTGCTCTGGTGGAAGACTGCGCCCAGGCTCACGGTGCCGAGTTTGAAGGAAAGAAGGTGGGCTCTTTCGGCACAGGTTGCTTCTCATTCTATCCCACCAAAAACATGACCTCTGGCGAAGGGGGCATGGTCACCACCAATGATGATGCCCTGGCAGCGCGTCTGCGCCTGCTGCGTAACCACGGGGACACAGGAAAATACAACCATATCGCTCTGGGGTACAACTACAGGATGATGAACCTGCAGGGAGCCATCGGTCTCTTGCAGCTCAAGCAATTGGAGGCTTTCGTCACCAAGAGGATCGCTAATGCCGAGACGCTCAACAAGAATATCAGGATTATGGGGCTGACCACACCCTACAAAGCAAGCAACGTTCGGCACGTCTACAATCAATACGTGGTTCGGGTTGAAGATAGCCTCCCCGTCTCCAGGGAGAAGCTCATGGAGTACCTGCAAGAGAACGGAATCGCATCGGCAGTCCATTACCCAAAAGCTGTCTATGAGCAGCCCCTCTACAGGAAATTGGGCTACGGCGACGGGAATTGCCCCGTATCCGAGGACGTCTCCCGCCGGGTGATGAGCCTGCCTGTGCACCCGTCCCTGAACGAGTCCGATCTCCTGTACATTGCCGAGACCCTTAACAATTTCGAGGCCTGAACATGGATATAGGTGTAATTGGCGTCGGAGTTATGGGCCGAAATCATGTGCGCGTCTACTCAGAGCTGAAAGGAGTGGACACCGTTTACGTCTATGATCCGGTCCCTGAAAACGCAGAGCGCATGAAGGAGTTCGCCACTATCTGTAGCTCTCAGGAGGAACTGCTCCAAAAAGCCGACGCAGTCAGCATCTGTGTGCCCACCAGGTACCACTTCGAGACGGCAAAAAACGTCATTAACACCGGCATAAACTGCCTTATCGAGAAGCCCATCACCATGACGGTCGATGAGGGAGCCAGACTCCTGAAGCTGATTGAAGGCAAAGAGGTCATAGTGGGCGTAGGCCATATTGAGCGGTTCAACCCTATCGTGGAGGAGATCAAGAAGATCGCTGAGCGTCCGGATTACGTATCCATTAAGCGGCATAATCCCACGTCGAACCGCATTACGGACGCCTCGGTGGTGGAGGATCTCATGATCCACGACATTGATATTGTCTTCAATGTCCTGTTCAAAGGGGAAAATGACTATAAGATCTACTCTGCCGGTAGCCGTAACGTCTGCGAGGCCCTGGTGGTCTTCCACGATTCGGTTGTCTCCATCTCCGCCAGCCGTCTATCTTCCAAAAAGTTTCGGACCTTCTATGTGGAGGCCGAGGACTTTACAACCGAGGGCGACTTCATGACCCAGGAGGTCTATATCTACCGGAAGCCAGGGAAGTACGGCGTGGAAAACGAGCGGTACCTGCAAGAGAACATCATTGAAAAGGTACTGGTCAATAAGGTAGAGCCGCTTAAAGTTGAGCTGAAGACCTTCCTGGACTGTGTGAGATCAGGCAAGAGCTTTCCGGTAACGCCCAAAGAGGCCCTGAAGAATCTTGAAATTTGCGAAAGGATTAAGCAGGGGCTGCAGAGCGGCCAGGGAGCTTAAAATGGTTTGGACCCTCGTATGGTGGGAGTTCAAGAGATGACCGGCACTAAGAGCTATTATGCTCATCCTACAGCGATCGTTGAGAGCGAGGCTGTTGTTGGAGAGGGCACAAAGGTCTGGCACTTTGCGCATGTGCGCCAGGGATCGAAAATTGGCAAGAACTGCAACATTGGCAAGAGCGTCTATATCGATATTGGGACCAAGATCGGAGACAATGTGAAAATCCAGAACTTCGTCTCCGTTTACAATGGCGTCTCTATAGAGGATGACGTCTTCGTAGGGCCTTCGGCCACCTTCACCAACGACCTGTATCCGCGAGCATTCATATGGGACGAAGGGCACATCGTTCCAACGCTCATATCCAAAGGCGCAAGCATCGGGGCCAATGCCACTCTTGTCTGCGGCATAACCGTAGGGGAGTATGCCATGATTGGAGCCGGAAGTGTGGTGGCAGAGGATGTTCCGCCCTTCGCTCTGATACTCGGCAACCCCGGCCGGCAAAAAGGGTGGGTCTGCTATTGCGGCCAGCGTCTGAGGACTATCCCACAAGATTGCGGCGGCAAAATGGTTCTTAAGTGCCCGGCATGCGAGAGGAATATTGAGGTTACGAAGGAAAACTCGCGAATTTCAGAAGAGGAAGGATAATAGAGATGTCTGAAGAGAAAGCGAGGATCGCGGTTATTGGCCTTGGCAACGCCGGGCTCCCCCTGGCGGCAGTTATTGCCGATAGCGGCATCGATGTCATTGGAGTGGATATAAACGAGGAGCGCTGCCACTTCATAAATCACGGGATGAACCCGATACCCCAGGAAGAGGGCTTAGGAGAGCTGATAGGGCTATACGGAGGAAAGAGGCTCATCGCTACATCGCGTTTCATAGATGCCCGTGACTGCCAAAACTACATAGTGATAGTACCCCTCTTTGTGGACCCTAGCAACAACTCCGATTTCACAATTATGGAAAAGGCCCTGCATTCCTTAGGCCAGATCTTGAAGAAAGGAGATCTGGTAGTCCTCGAGACCACCTTTCCACCGGGGACTACAGATGACAGGGTGCGGCGCTGGCTCTGCCAATCGAGCGGTCTCGAGCAGGATGACTTCTTCCTGGCTTATTCTCCGGAGAGGATAATGACGGGATACAGCATCTCAAGGCTGAGGGAATTTCCCAAAGTGATCGGAGGCACGGATGAGGAGAGCGGTTTCAGAGCTTATCAGGTCTACGAGCAATTCATATCCAATCTTCATCTGGTCTCGTCTGCCAGAGTAGCAGAGATGATCAAGGTGATGGAGGGATGCTACAGAGACGTGAACATCGCTCTTGCCAATGAGCTTTTCAAGATCTGCGATGAGATGGGTATCGACTTCTTTGAGGCCAGGGAGTATGCAAACCATCAGTTCTGCAATATTCATCTGCCTTCCACGGGCGTAGGGGGCCACTGCATTCCTGTCTACCCCTGGTTCCTCATTAAGGAGATGGAAAAGCGCGAGCATTTCGACAAATGTCGCTTGCTGCATACCTCCCGCCTCATAAACGATGAGATGATTCAGTACTGGGCGGAAAAGATACTGCTGGAGTGCATGAAATTCGACAAACCGCTCTCTCTGGTTAAGATCTGCATCAATGGCATCACCTTTCGAGCGGGAGTAAAAGAGTTCTATCACAGCCGCAACCTGGCACTGGCCAAGCTCCTCTGGGAAAAAGGCCTGGAGGCTTACGCTTATGATCCACTGCTAAGCCGGGAGGATGTAGAAAAGAAGGGTCTTCGCTACATAGAGCCGGAGGACGCGGATCTTGTATTTGACCCATTCAGCCTCCAGTTTGAACATCATCAACAAAAAGCCGCGAGGCGAGACTGAGAACTCATTAGTCACAGTGCATGGGGCTCATAAGTGACTGATGATAATCGAAATTCTTTGACATCAAGAACTTCGATTCAAAATGAGAAAGACGCCGCAGACGAAGTATGGCGATCCGCACTTCGTAACTGAATTGTGAATTCATCGATGCATTAGGCTCTAATTATATGAAAAAAGCAGACGGACGGATATGATGAGGACACTGCTTCTCTCCAACCAGCCTGAGAGAACGACCAGGCTGATGATGTTCAAAAGCACATTAGAGAGCCTGGGATATGACGTCATCGTTCCCAGGTTTACCACCAGAAGCTGGCAGGGTGTGGCAGGTGAGGCCAAGCGCGCCATACAAAGAGAGAAGCCGGATGTCGTTCACCTCTTCAATGTGCCGGATATCATCTATCACAACATCGGCAAGCTCAAGGGATCCTGCTTTCAAAAGTTCATTTACGACTACAGGTCTCCCTGGGGAGTAGAGCTGCAGATGGCCTTCGGGCCGCTGGCCAGGCCCGCTGGCGAATACTTCGAGCGAGAGCTGGCAGGACTCGCAGACACGATTACCGCCGTCAACCGGCCGCTGGCTGAGAAGGTGTCGTCCTACCGTGAGGCGAAAGATAAGCCCACGTTCATCGTGCCTAACTATCCAGCCAGAAGCTTTCTGGAAATGGGCCAGAGGTCTGCCAGTACGAATGCTCCCGATGAAAATGCCATCATCTTCATGGGTCGCATCAGCCGTCAGGAGGGCATCGGCAATTTGCTTCGTCTCATCAGGGATATCCCCGAGCAGCGGTTCTGGATCATCGGCGACGGGCCGTTCAGCGCCTGGTATTTGAGAAAGCTTCCCAAAAACGCCCGGTTCTTCGGCTGGCAGCCTCACGATAAAGTGGCAGGACTGATCAGTAAAGCCAGGATCTGCCTCATACCTCACAGCGAGACCATCCTCACACCTTATGCCACTGACAGGAGCGTCTGGAAGCTCAATGAGTACCTGACGCTGGGAAAAATCGTTGTTGCCTCAGGCGTGACCCAGGAGGAGAAGAGAAAGAACCTGGTGATCGTAAAGGCAAGAGAACTTAGCAATGCTGTGCGCGAGAATCTCTTGCGAGAGCCGGAGCGGCTAGGCCCGGATGATTACAGATTTTGGGACATGAATGACAGGATAATAAAAGAGATTTACGAGAGCTTGTGAGGCCCCAGAGGATGAGTTCCGGGAGACGGGTTTCCTGAAGATGCGAAGATTGAAGCGGCTTTGACGGAAATCATCTATAATTTATAGATTACACCGGCTTTATTGTATCTGTATTTCTAACAGAAAGTCTAAAAATTATCTGGACTATCTGCGGATCATCACTCCACTGTCACGCACTTGGCCAGGTTTCTGGGCTTATCAATGGGCAGGCCTAACTTATTGGCAGTGTAATACGCCAGAAGCTGCACCACAACGGTACACAACACTGCAGAATAGATGGGGCTCGTCTCAGGCAGCTCAATCACCATGCTTGCCACCTTGCCGATATCCGGATCTCCTTCTGTGGCGAGAGCAATGACCTCAGCGCCGCGCGCTCTGACCTCTTTGATGTTCGACTGGATCTTTTTGCCGCATGTGGCTAACGCCACCACGGGCGTCTTTTCCGTGATCAGAGCCAGCGGCCCGTGCTTGAGCTCGCCTCCTGCATAGCCCTCGGAGGGTATGTAGGCGATCTCTTTCATCTTCAAGGCGCCTTCCAGAGAGATAGGATAGAGGTAGTCCCGGCCGATGAAGAAGTAGCAGCTTGCTCCAGCAAACTGCTCGGCAATCTTGCGAATCTCCGCCCTCTTCTCCAGAACTCTCTGCACCAATCCGGGCAGCTTGGTTAGCTCTATGAGCATCTTCCTGGCCTGATCGGGCGTAAGATGGCCGCGGACCCTACCAAGACGCATGGCCAGCAAGATGATCGCCACGAGTTGGGACGTGAATGTCTTGGTCGCAGCCACACCGATCTCCGGCCCGCAGCGGGTAAAGATCGTCCCGTCCACCAATTCGGTCACAGTTGAGCCGACGACGTTAGTAATAGCCAGGCTCCGCCCGCCGCAGGCCTTGGCTTTCTTCAGGGCGAGAAGGGTATCCGCGGTCTCTCCGGACTGAGTTATCCCCAGGAGCAACGCCCGAGGCCGCATCTGAATATTCAGGAACTCTGAAGCCACTTCCACATCCACGGGCAGGCCGGCAGCGCGAGCAAACAGGTTCCTCGCCAGCATTCCGGCATGGTAGGATGTGCCGCAGGCAATGATGGTCACCCTCTCCATGGATTTTAGCTCTTCTTCGCTGATTCCGAGAGGAAGCCGTACATCCCCCTCGATCTCTGAGATGCGTCCGGCGATCGTCTCGCGAATAGCCCTCGGCTGCTCGTGAATCTCTTTAAGCATGAAGTGCGGATAGCCGCCCTTCTCTGCTGCGTCTGCATCCCATGTAATGCGCTCGATATCGACAGAGCGAGGACAACCCTCATGATCCAGCATCTCCACCCGATCCGCATAGATGCGAGCAATCTCGCCATCTCTCATGCGTATCACATCTTTGGTGTAAGGAAGAAGTGCAGGAACATCGGAGGCCACATAAACCGCGCCTTCGCCCTTGCCTATCACCAGAGGGCTATCCTTTCGGGCACAGACGAGATATGGCGAGCTGGCTGCAAGCACAGCCACCGCATAAGAGCCTTCTACTTTTCCCAGTGCCTTGCAGACGGCCTGATAGAGATCGCCTTTGTAATAAAAATGAATGAGATGAGCCAAGACTTCGCTGTCCGTTTCGGACTGGAACTCATACCCCATCTCTGTCAATAGTTCTCTCAAATCCAGATAGTTCTCAATGATGCCGTTATGCACTATGGCAACTTCGCCAGATGTATGAGGATGGGCATTTCGGTCGCTCGGCCGTCCGTGCGTCGCCCAGCGGGTATGGCCTATGCCCATGCATTCTCCGGGGCAGCCAAGGCTCTTGTAGACATTTTCCAGATCTGTTATTCGTCCGGAGGACTTGAGAACATCAATCTCCCCACAGGATTTGACGGCTATTCCCGCTGAATCGTAACCTCTATACTCCAGCCTCTTCAGCGTATCAAATAGTATGGGCCCGGCCAGCTCGTCTCCGATATACGCCACAATTCCGCACATTAGGAAATCACCCTGCTCTCTCGATCAATCCAGCCGCGGATGGAGGCACCAGAGCCAATATGGGCGCCAGTGCCAACAACGGTTCCCGAACTTGCCAGGACTCTGCCTCCTGCAGATACATCATCTGCAAAGATCGCGCCGAACTCTGCTCTGTGGAAGGCTTCCTCCACCTCTACGACACAAGGGCCCGTCTCAATGACCATTTGATCACCCAAAGTGCAGCTTGCACCTATGACAGAATCGGATATGATAGTTCCAGAGCCGATCCTGGCATCGTTCATGATTATGCTGTTGCGAATCTCGGTATGAGATCCGATCTTTGCTGAATCGCCGACTGATGTGGATGGAAGAATGACGGCATTGGGACCGATATCGCAGTCCTCGCCGATGGAGATCGGGCCTACCAGATAAGATCCAGAACGTATAATGCTGCCTTCACCTACATCTACAGGACCCTTGATCCTGGCGCCCTCTTCTACTTTGCCGGAGATTTTTGCATCTCTTATGCTGAGAGCCAGGCTGTTGGCATTGAACAAATCCCAGGCGAATATGGCGTCTGCCCATATGCCCTTGCTGATCAAGGGCACAATCTCCTTGCCGTCTTTAATCATCTGCGAAATGGTTTCGGTGAGTTCATAAGAACCGCGCTCGGAGATAGGGGTTCGAGAGAGGTCTTCGAAGATGGCGGGGCTGAATTTATAGGCACCCGTATTAAGGAGTCCTCCACAGGTCCTTCCGGGCTTCTCGATTATGGATTTTACCCTCTGCTCCTCCACCTTTAGAACACCATAGTCACCTGTATGCTGGCGAAGAGCGGCCAAGATCACGTTATCTCCTTTCGCATTAATCAGCTCCTTGATCGCCCTGCTGTCTACGAGGTTATCTCCGTTGACCACAATGAACTCCCCATCCACGAAAGGCTCGAATTTACGCAGGGCATGAGCAGTTCCCAGAAGCTCATTTTGATCGATGTAGGTGATCTTTACGCCAAAATCATTACCATCCTCGAAATGGTCCATGACCCTCTCTTTCTGATAGCCTACTATGATAAAGAGGTCTCGAACACCATTTGCCTCTAACGCTAGGATGACATGTTCCATGAAAGGCCGGTTCCCCACAGGCAGCATGACCTTGGATCTGGTCTGGGTAAGCGGCCTGCACCTGCGGCCTTCTCCTGCCGCCAATATAACTCCCTTCAAATCCATCACAGCCAGATAACTCAAACCGACTATTGAAGCGTTACCTGTTCTATATCTTTTCGGTCCGGGATTCATAAAAAATATGAAAGAAAACATACAAGAAGCCATACAAAGCATCTCAAAGAAGCCCCAGGCTTTTATAGAAGCCCGAATAAAGCATCCTGGCGAGACGATGCAATCAGAAAAAATAAAAGGTAAAATGAAGATACTGGTAATACCAACTACGGACTGGATACGACATCCCGTTCCCAACCGGCTCAACTTCATCTTCGACACCCTGGCAGAAGAGCACGATGTTTATGTGCTCCACTTCGGCTTGAAGAGGTTTCAGGGCCTTGAAGCCAGAATGACAAAGTGCAACCTTGTAGAAGGGAACTGGATAGCAGTTGATGATCCGTCGCTCTATTATCTATTGAACTTCCCATATCACTTAGTGAAGATCAGAAATCTGGTGAAGAGCCTGAACATAGACGTCATTCTCTCCACCAATATTTTGCCGTCTTTCGCCGCCAACTTCGCAGGAGTACCTGTGGTCTTCGATTATCTGGATCACCTGGAAGAATCGGCATCTATTTACTACCCAGGCTCTGCCCTTGGGGAGATCGTCAAACAGGCAGTAAGCCTTGTCACCAAGTACAATCTACGCCATGCCCGTTCCGTCATTACAGTAACCAAAGAGTTATCGGAATTCTTGCATGAGGTAGGGGTTAAGGACGTAACCGTTATTCCCAACGGTGTGGATACGAAGGTTCTCAGGCCCATGCCCATGCAGGAGGCCAAGAACTCTCTGGAATTGAAGGGTTTGGTTCTGGGCTATGTAGGCTCTCTGGAGCACTGGGTAGACCTGGAGACCATAGTGCAGGCGCTGCCGAGCCTGGATGTGACTTTGCTTGTGGTCGGGCCGGGTCTTTTCACGGATTACGGAAGTATGATTAAGAAGATGGCAGAGGACCGTGGAGTGGCAAAGAAAGTGGTCTTTACGGGAGCCGTGAAGTACGAAGAGCTCTCCCGGTACATAAGCGCCATGGATATCGGGCTCAATCCCCTGAAGATGATGAAGAAGAACGAGTATGCTGCGGGAGGCAAGGTCTTCAATTACCTGGCCTGCGGCCGGCCGGTTCTCTCCAGCCGCATGATCGCTCTGGAGAGGCTTCTCGGGGATGAGATTTACTACTATGATGATGTGGAGAGCTTCGTTGAGCAGGTAAAGATGATCCTGAGCTCAAAGACCGATTCGGAAAAGAATCGGAGAATAGCAGAGCAATACGACTGGAGACGGATTGCAGAGGTTTATGAAAAAGTCTTGCAGAGAGCATCCGAAAGCTAGGGCCTCAAAATATGGCCCGTGAAAATGCAGCATACAGCTATTTCCAGTCAAGAAATCAGGAATAGAAGACAATATGAAGATAGCATTTATATATTACCATTTTTCGTCGTTTGTCAGGCAAGACTTTGAGATCCTCTCCAGACATTTCCAGATAGAAAGAGTAGGCTACAAAAACCCGCTTGATGCCCTCAGAATTGCAGAATCGATCTGGAGATCAGATGCCTCATTCAGCTGGTTCGCCTCAGGCCACTCATTCTTAGCCGTCCTGCTCTCAAAAATGATGAGAAAAAAGTCGATCGTAATCGCAGGCGGCTATGATGTCGCCTTTGCTCCAGAAATCGGTTATGGACAGTATACCTTGGGCTGGCACAAGCGGAAATATGCAGATTTTGCTTTGAAGAACTCCGATTTGGTACTGGCGGTCTCTGAGTTTACAAAAGCAGAAGTGATTGCCCGTGCCACTCCCAAGAAGATCGATGTGATTTATAACGCCGTAGACACCGGCAAGTTCAAGCCTGCAAGCGGGAAGGAAGAAGGAACCAGGGAAGATTTGGTTTTGACGGTTGCTTCCGGGCTAAGAAACGTTATCAAGCTGAAGGGCTTGGATGTATTTGTCGAGGCTGCGGCACGCCTCCCTGAAGTGAATTTTTTGGTCCTGGGCCTTTCCAATGACGATAGGGAGACACTTAAAGGCATACAATCCTCGAACAACGTAGAGTTACGGGGATATGTAAACCCGGAAGAATTGATCTCATATTATCAAAAAGCCAAAATTTACTGCCAACTCTCCTATCGAGAATCCTTCGGGGTGGCGCTTGCAGAGGCTATGGCATGCGGCTGCGTGCCTGTTGTTACCGATAGAGGTGCATTGACAGAAGTGGTTGGAGACACAGGTTTTTGTGTTCCATATGGGGACAAGGAAGCGACAGCTTCAGCAATCAAAGCAGGTATGAAATCGAACAACTGCGCCTTCGCAAGGAGGCGGATAGAAGACCTATTCTCACTGAAAAGAAGAGAAGAAGCTCTTAAAGAGTCCATAGAGGCGCTTTTCAGATGATGGAGCTCTTTGCAGTTGTAAACGGGGAGATACTGGCCGATCTGGATACGAATATATCTGCCACGTATACTCGAATACATTATTTGCTCAATGACATTAAGGGTTTTCCGGGTATAGAAGTTAAGAGCATCCGTTTCAATCAAATGCCCAATAAAAATTTGAAGTCATGTATATATAACAACATAATTAAAAGTGTGGTGGCTATTATGACCGTAGCTACATTATTGGCAACCAGTCCTGCGGTCTATTTTGCCTATCCACACTCCTTAACAACAGTGCAAAACAGGGCCATATTCCATGTGTGCGAAATGCTCAAACTGAATATTGTCCTGGATATTCACGATACGATTGAACAAGCACAGGTAATAGGAATGGGAAGATCCACACTAAACTGGGACCTAGAAAGTTATTGTTTTCGGAAAGCAACTCTAATTCTGGCTTTAAACAGTCCAATGTGGAATCATCTTAAAGATAAATATCAAATACCACCGGATAAACGGGTCATTATCGTGCCCAACGCTTATGAAGAAGGCTTCCGCGAATTATTTCCAGACACATATAAAAGCGTCCCGAATAGATTTAATATATGCTACCTGGGGGGGCTGACCAAGAATAGGGGTATCGAAATACTAGTCAAAGCCAGCAAAGAATTGCATAAGAAATATCCCTACATTAAGCTATACCTCTTTGGTTCTTATGGAGAAGGCCTGACTCAGGAACTCAAAGACACCATTAACATGTGCGATTTTATCGATAGAAGACAGATTCCCAGAAAGGATTTGCCGGGTGCTTTGAATGAGGTAGACCTCTTCGTCATGCCTTACGACCCAAGAGAGAGCTATATGAATTTCAGCTCCCCGACAAAGCTCTTTGAGTACATAGGAACCGGCAAGCCCATATTATGCACGAAGTGCGAGTCACTTCTGGAGATTGGGGAGCACGGCGGCATAATATATGTGGACTATGACGCTGCAGATTTAGAAAAAGAAGCCGAAATGCTGATCCTGAATCCAGAAATCCGGGAAGAGCTGTCCCGGGAGCTTTTCAAAATCAGGCCGCAACATACCTGGAAAGAGAGGGCTGAAAGAGTCTACAAAGCGTTAGAGTCTCTGTGAATTGCAGCCCCTTTTGAATTGAAGCTGCCGTGAGATAATTTCCATCATCGATATCATCGAAATTGCGCAGGTAAGGAGAGCCTTTTATATCGTGCTTTCCAAGAGGTCCATATGCAGGAAGCGAAAAAGTTTGCTTTAGATGTGAGCCTTACATTTATCGCATCCATGGTCAATATGCTTCTTGTCTTCATAATTTCCATAATATTAGGAAGGTATCTTGGCGCTACCGAATTGGGGTTATATAGATTGACCTACACTTTTTACGGTGTCGCTACCATGGTAGGGGCGCTCGGGATTCCTGTTGCCGTAATAAAGTATGTGGCAGAGTACAAAGACGATGAAACGAATTTGAATAAAATAGTTTCTTCAGGAATAATCACATCCCTAATAGCAGGAATTATTCTTAGTATATTGATATATTCCCTATCAGCAACCTTTGCGAACGTTTTCAAAATGCCTCCGATCGAGGGCCTATTAGAGCTGCTTGCCCCGGTATTTCCCTTTGTTCTGGTCAATGCAGTACTATACGGCACTCTGAATGGACTGCGAGACATGAATAAGTACGCCACGGCAATGATCATCCAGCAAGTATTGATGACGATAAGCACAGTGATTCTCATTTATTACGGGTTTGGAGTTTCGGGCGCAATCATTGGCATAATAATTTCATCTGTTGGGATATCAGCTTACCTAATCTACTGCTTCAAGGACCGACTTTATTTAACTTTAGACGAATATATAAAAACGACTAAAAAACTGGCCGGTTTTGGGACTCTGATGTTCGGTGCGAATTTAATAAATATGATTAACCTTCAAGCAGACACAGTATTTCTGGGCTATTTTCTAACTGCCGCAGATGTCGGTTACTATTCAGCAGCCACCGGTCTCAGCAAGTTCTTCTGGGTAGTGCCCCAGGCGATTCAAACCATATCTTATCCGGCCACATCAGAATATTGGGGCAAGAGGAATATCTTGGGGCTGCAGAGAATGCTGGATAAAAGCATGAAATATACCACTCTTGCCCTCGTGCCCGCCGGCCTTGCCATAGGTCTCTTTGCAGAAGAGATTGTAACCAGAATATACGGCCTCGGATTTTACCATTCAGCTTTGCCTTTGCAGATACTGCTGGTGGGAACCGTTATATTCGGAGTTTTCTCCACGTCCATTGGGGGCTCCCTGGCGGGCGTGAATCGCCCTGATCTGGGACTAAAGGCGGCAGGCTTCAGTGCGATAATCAATATCATACTGAATGTAACTCTAATACCCCGCTTCGGCATCGTCGGAGCTGCAACAGCTACTGCCGTTTCTCTGGTGACTATGGCCATAATATTCTACGCACTGACGATTAGAACCATATCTCTAAAGGCAAGGCTCGAATGGATGATCAAAATTGCAGGAATTGCCTCTTTGGCGATTATCATATTCTTGATATTTGCAGCATCAGTCAATTCGAGTGCGCTCAGAGTCGCCATAATAATTGCGTCCTCGGCTCTAACTCTCATAATCCTATTCGAAAGAGAAGAGGTCACACTTCTCAGGTCATTCCTGAAGACATTAACAAAAAGAAGATGAACGTGGCAACTGAGTCTATTTGCCTATCAGAGCTTGCGTATCAGGTAGATCTTGCACCAAGAATAATTCAGCCCATCTGCGAAGGGGAGGCTCAATAAGTTTTACCCGGCACCTGTGAACGCTATTCACAAGTCTTTTTCTAAACCATAACAGTGGATACAATACGCAGGGATGTGTTGCTCTGCATATCAGCCATATTATGTTAATAATGTTTTTTTAATTCAAAGCTGGTGAGAGGATTGATATGACCATAGGAGAAATCCCCTCCCACGAACACAAGAAACTTTTCCTGTAGGAGAAAACAAAATTCGGACCAGGGGCTCTCTATATTGGAGTGTGCTCAGAACGATATAGCCCCCCGGCTTGACGAGCTCCTTCAGGCCTCGAAGGAACATCCAGGGATTCTCTAAATGCTCAATAGTCTCCATAGAAACAACAATATCATATCTGTCCTTATTCTGGAGGAAAAATTCGCCCCAATTCAGGGGCCGGTATCAGCCATTATCAGCAGACCATCATATTACTCAAGCTGCTTTGATCCAAACATTATCCAGGTCATTTTATTGCCTTCTCATAAATGCGGAAAAACTCTTCACCAACCACATCGGAACGGAATCTGTCTTTTGCATATTCGCGGATCTCTTTTGAGTTATATCTCGAAAAATTATCCAGCATATAATCCATGGCTTTCACAAGCGCACCCTCATCCCTGGGTTCTATCAAAATTCCGCAGCTATCCTTCAAGAATTCCTCGGGCCCGCCGCACTTCGTAGCTATCACCGGCTTGCCGTATGCAAGGGCTTCCGCGGTGGCTACAGAGAAGGTCTCAAAGTTACTGTTAAGCACAAAAAAATCGCATTCGCAAAAAAACCTTGACACTTCGTCGACCTGCACCATGCCCTCGAAGAAGATCATCTTATTTAGAAGTCCATACTTTTCAGCAAGAATTTCGAGCCACTCTCGATCGGGACCGTTCCCGACAATATGAAGCTCGAAATCGTTCCTCATCAGAGATAGATCCTTAACCGCTTCAATTATCCCCGATACATTTTTGATATTATCCTTGAGAAGGGATACATGAAGTATCTTCTTTATGGAATCTCTATTTTTGCTGCATTCAGTCTTTGTTACGTCAACTACATTTGGAATCACCAGGTAATCGTTCTCTATTCCACAAGCGATCATGGCATCTCTTAATTTGCCGCTCACAGTAGTAATAGCCGACGCATTTTTTCCGATAGCCCTGATGAAAGCTTTTCCAAAAGGGGACCTCTTTTTGAATGTGCCATCTTCTTCAAGGTATCCGGCCCAATGCTCCGTAAGAATATAGACTACACCATATCGCAATTTCAGGTAGAAGGCGAAAAATCCCACATAAAGTAAGACATTACAGTGAACCAGATCCGGCTTGCCAAATTTCCTGCAAATTATATCATATCCCATCAATGCGCCACGCAAATTCCCAAGATATTGAGCCATCTGGTTGGAAAGATCTCTTATCAATCGATTCGGATGGGTGCTTATTTTTCTGTATACTCTCACAACCAGGATGCCGTTTTCTTCCTTAACATCTATACCCTCATCGATCGACCCCAAATGGATATGGAGAACGGCAACATCGCAATATTTTGAAACTGCAATCGCATGCCTTTCTATAAATATACCACTCACGGGATGCTCTTTATTCGGATACCAGCTAGCAATAAAGAGAACCTTAAGTCGTTTCTTTTCCTGGAGATCCATGGCGACTCCTGACTACGAATTCATAAATAAAGCACATCCATTGCAGCATGTGTCAGCCTCTTTGAGCTTTTGGGCCGCATTACCAAGCGCGCATCCCATTTATCAGAACGACTACGTTGGATATGGACAAAATTACAGTGTTCTTTGCAAGCCTTTGTGAAGTGCTCAAGAATATCACTTATATTTTGTGGTAATAGATTAGTATCCCGCATCACTTGAATGGCGGGCGAAACCAATCACAGGGCTTGCCGCAGCGATCATCCTTTTGCCATTGATCGAATCCGGAGTATTGACTATCTGGGGATTGTCTCCTGTGGAAATGATCTCATCCAGCTCCACGGTTTCATCATCATAGGCGCAGATTTTAAGCGCGCCATTAACCGCCAGGAAATGATCGACCTGCCCTCGTTCATGCTTGTGCCAAGCTCGCACTATTCCAGGATAGCTCACGGACATATTGGCATGCACGATCTCATCCTGGATCAAATCCTCCAGTCCGCCCTCATGACCTCGGTGAAGAATCCACGCTCGTCTGCAAATAGCTTTAAAGGCTTTATCACAATTCCCGCCAGCATTGTCCAACCTCGGATCAAGAAACCCCTCGCTTCTGGAAACTTCAGCTCTTAAAACCTCAGTTTTCAAAGTTCTAAGACACTCATTTAGGGGTAGCGGCTTTCCATCAGCTCCGCTCCCGCCTTTGAAGTATCCAGAGATGAATCTATCGGCCGCTTGGCGACCCACGACAAATCCTCCATCCTGGAAGGAAGGATTAGGTTCGCATCAGCCCGAATTCCCTGGCCAGCTTCAATGCGCAGTCATACCGAGATATCCTGGTGGCACCCGCCAGATGATAAACTCCGCGTAGCCTTCGGTCTGCTGTCTCCAGGACCATTCCGGCCAGATTAGTGTTCAGTGTAGGAGTGATGAACTGATCCGTGACCACACGAACCACCTTGCCTGATTTAAGACTATTTATCAGCCAAAGGGCAATATTGGCATTGCCGCTGGCAGGCCGTGAGCCGTAAATCATACAGGTCCTGGCGATGCACCCGCGGAAAAACTGCTCGCCCAGGAGCTTACAGTAGCCATAATAGCTTACGGGATTCGTGCTATCTCTTCCCGATATATGCCGCACAATCCGTCGAAGACATAATCCGTGGATATGCAGACCAAAAAGATCCGGCCTTTTCCGCGGCCACGGCAATGGCTCTCGTGCCTTCGACGTTCATCTTATAAGCCAGTTCAGGTTCACGTTCGCATCTATCCACATCGTTAGAGCTGCGCTGTGAATGATCACGTCCGGCTCCACCATACGAACCAGTTCAGATATGCTCTTTTCATCCAGAAGATCAAACTTTACAGCTTTTCCGAACTTTGGCAGATTATGTGCATATCCAGAGAAGACCTCATCTCCTCTGGCCTGAGCTATCTCCGCGACCTTGCTTCCCGAAAGCCCGCTCCCGCCAGTTATAAAAATCTTCATAAAAGCGCCGCCTATTACCAGCTCAGCTTCCAGGGTGTGGGATGCAGCACCTTATCGTCCATGAGAGGCTTCCACCAGGCCTCATTTTGCTGATACCAGTCCACCGTTTTCTCCATCCCTTCGTTAAAGCCCTGCAGGGGGCGCCAACCCAGCTCCCTTCTGAGCTTTGAACTGTCCAGGCTGTATCTGAGATCATGTCCAGGTCGATCTTCTACAAATTCTATCAGATTCTCGTCTTTGCCCATAGTGTGAAGAATGGTCTTTATAACCTCCAGATTGGTCTTCTCCTCTGCTGCGGAGATGTTATAGATCTGACCCTTACGGCCTTTGAAGAGAACCTGCTCCACCGCCCGGCAGTGATCTGTTACATAAATCCAATCTCTCACATTCATTCCTGTGCCGTAGACGGGTATCTTCAAGCCGGTCCTGGCCCTCAAGATTGTCTTTGGTATCAGCTTTTCTGGGAATTGGAATGGCCCGTAATTGTTAGTGCATCTTGTTATCATGGCCTCTAATCCATAAGTTCGGGCGTATGCAAGAACAAAGACGTCTCCCGCCGCTTTGCTGGCGGAGTATGGCGATGAGGGACATAAAGCGCTCTCCTCTGTAAAAGAGCCATTAAGTACATCTCCATAGACCTCATCCGTGGAAATTTGCACAAATCTGGCCGTTGGGTTATGATTTCGCAAAGATTCCAGCAGGCTGTACACACCCAGAACATTGCTGTGCAGGAAGGAGCCAGGACTCGATATAGATCTATCCACATGAGTCTCTGCGGCAAAGCTCACTACTCCGTCTGCATCTTCGATCAGGCTGTAGATAAAAGCCTCATCGGCTATGTCTCCCTGACAAAAATTGTATCGATCCATGTCTTTAAGGTCGCACAGATTATCGGCATTAGATCCATAGCGGAGAGCATCCACATTTATTATATCGCAGTTCCTATGCTCCGCCAGCATGAATCTAATGAAGTTGCTTCCAATGAAACCCAGGCCACCAGTAACAAGAAGCTTCATAATAGATCACAGCGATATATCTGAGTTGTCCCCGACAATTAGCCTGTTTCCTTTGGGCAGAGCGGCACACTCCTGTATCCTTACATTCCTGCCGACAAGGCTCTCTACGACCTTTCCAGCATTGACTATCTGGCTTTCATCCATTATTATGGAGTCCTCTATCTCAGTCCCACAGATCCGGCATCCAACGCCAACGGAGGTGTAAGGACCTATGTAGGAATCAGAGATGATGCTTCTATTTCCTATTATGCAGGGCCCTTTTATCACCGATCCCTCGATCTTTGCATCCTTCTCAATGATCACTCTCCCCATTACCCGAGAATTCTCTATCTGGCCGTCATTTCTCGTCGTGATATCATCAAGTATGAGGCGGTTGGCTTCAAATATATCCTCAGGTTTGCCTGTATCCTTCCACCATCCTTCAACAAAAGAGGCATCGACTTTATAGCCATGCTCAATGAGCCACTGGATGGCGTCCGTGATCTCCAGTTCATCTCTCCAGGAGGGTTTGATGGCCTTGCATGCATCGATTATGATAGGCTTGAAGAAATAGACTCCAACCAGTGCGTAATTGGATGGAGGGACCTTGGGCTTTTCCACCAGCCGTTTGATGCTGCCGTCCTGGTTCAGGTCGGCAACCCCAAAGCGCTGGGGATCTTCGACTTCTGTGAGCAGCACGCTGGCGTCGCTCTCGAGTTTCCTGAATCGCTCTTCATGACGAACTATGCCGTCTCTTAAAATGTTATCCCCGAGATACATCACAAAATCATCATCGAGGAACTCTTCTGCCACCAGTATGGTATGCGCAAGCCCCTTTGGAACACCCTGATAGATAAATTCGATTCGCGCATCCCAATTCCTTGAATTCACCATATCGATGACCTGATCCTTGTTAGGGCCCAGGATTATGCCGATATCCTGCGCTCCCGCCTCGATCACATCTTCTATGGCATAGAACAGAACTGGTTTATTTGCCACAGGGATGAGCTGTTTTTGCTGCGAATAAGTAAGAGGGCGAAGCCTTGTTCCGGAGCCGCCGGAAAGTATGAGAGCTTTCAAAAATATACCTCATTGTTATGCCGCTTAATGGTTGATCTGCCACTAAGATATATCCTTCGATTCATCTCTCGGGAGCACTTATAAGTCTATGAAGATGAAACATCCATTTGGAAGTTGCCCTTCCATTCTCAAGGCCCGGGATAGATGACCTCGATGTTGTCCATGTTATGGATCAATTTTCTGAGCTCTTCGCAGTTTATGGGATGCTTGAATTCACTGCACATCTTGACCCTTTCCGAAAGCGCTCCAAGCTCAGTATCCTTCAGACAGTAACCCATCCTCTGCGTGATGTATTTCAGTGCCTTGGCTCCGGTATGCTTGCCTATAATGATGTGCCTTGCAGCTCCGACTAGTTCCGGCGAGTAGAGCTCATAGGTCCTGGGCTCTTCCAGAACAGCAGCCACGTGAATTCCTGACTCATGGGAGAAGGCATTGGTTCCCACAACGGCTTTGTTCCTGGCCACAGGAACTTCTGAATAGGTCTCCACCAGCTTGGAGAGATCCTTTATTTTGGTCAGATCATAATTGCTGATGCCGTAATGCAGCCTCAAGGCGACCAGAAGCTCTTCCAGCGGCGTGTTGCCGCTGCGCTCTCCAATTCCGTTCACTGTGGTGTGCAATTGCTTCGCACCGGCTTCCGCTCCGGCCAGTGTATTTGCCAGGGCCATTCCCAGGTCGTCATGGCAGTGCATACAAATGGGTATCTTCACCACCTTTCTAAGCTCGCTGATCATGTAATGCGTCGTCCGGGGATTCATGATGCCAACGGTATCGGCGACGCTGACGTAGTCGGCATGGTACTCCTCTGCCTTCCGATAAAGCTTCTTCAGGATCTCAAAATCTGTGCGCGTGGCGTCTTCTGCAGAGAAGCGCACTATCAGGCCGTGGTCTTTGGCGTATTCTACCGTCTGCAATGCGCAGGCTATAGCCTCAGGACAGCTCATGTGTAGTTTATGCTTGAGATGAAGATCGGAGGTGGCGATGAAGACGCTGATCATATCCACGCCGCATTCAATCGCAGCATCGACATCCTTCTTGACGGACCGGGATAGCGCAGAGATTTTGGCATCCAGTCCCAGGTTGCAGACCTCTTTTACGGCATTCATCTCCGCAGCGGAAACAACGGGAAAACCGGCTTCAATAACCTCGACACCGATTTCGTCCAGCCTTATCGCGATATCCAATTTCTCATCGGCTCGAAAGACTACTCCCGGCATCTGCTCTCCATCGCGAAGAGTTACATCGCAGACTTCAATATCCAGATTTGGGGTTTTGGCCAGGGCCAGAAATTCGTTGAGGGAATAATCCTGCATAGCACGCAATAATGAGGATTCATTACATAAATTGGTTTCGAAGGAAAGAGATTTCCGGCCGGAGCGGCCTAGAGATTTGCGAATCGCTCCAAAATCCAGCGATTCCGCACTTCCGGATGAAACATGATGCCATAGATGGGAAGAGCACAGTGCCGGAAAGCCTCCGGGATTCCTGTCTCTCCCGCCAGACTCAGGAATCCCTCGGGCAATGTCGCAGCAAAATTGTGAAGGTAATAGCCCTCCACCTGTCTGGGTTCTCCCAGCAATGGCGACGATCTTGTGATCTCAATCGTGTTCAGACCGATAGCAGGGTGCGGCACAACCGAGCCCCCAAAGAGCGCGCTTATGACCTGCATCCCGGCGCAGATGCCCAAAATTGGCTTTTTCAAGTCTTTCAACCAGTAGAAGGAATTTATTTGTTCCATATAGGCATTATCCTTCAATGCCGTGCCGCACAGGATCACTCTATCCGAGCTTACCAGGACGTTATCATCTATTTCTGTATAATGGCATATCTTGCAGGGAAAGCCAAACTTCTCCATCGCCTCCCGAACGGGGTGGACGAACTCGTATTGAGACAGCGAGTTCTTTTCATAGCACAGGTCAGCCAGAAGGACATGGCATATCATTTTTCCACCAACCTCATCTCTTCGATGACAAATTGACCCCTGTAGTTCGCATAGCTTCGGGATGCCTTCAGGATCTCGATCTTCCTTTTGAATATGGGGCCGTCCAGGACAAATGTTTCCAGCTCTCCGCCCTCACCGGAAGGGTTGATCTTATATTTTTCTTGCAGCTTGGCAAGGCTCTGGATGCGTTCCTCTGTCAATTCTGCGCCCAGCCATGATGCCTGGAAGGGATAGGCGTAGACTCCGGAGATTATGACATGAAAACCAAACGACCGCAGCCGCCTGAGATAGTCTATCTGGTTTGTCTGCCAGAGTGGATTGAAACACCATAGGTCCAGGGAGCAGCAGATCCTCTGCACGCGGGCTGCCTGATAGACGGACTCGATTGCACCGGTAACGACTCCCTGGATGCCGTATTGATCTCGGGCTGCAGCCACTGCTGCCGTTAGATCCTCCAGCTCCGCCTCCTCTACTCCGCGGGTGGGCCAGGAGAGCAGTGGAAATCCCATGGCCTCCGCTTGCAGACTGGTGCAGCGGATGTTCGGCGTATGGAACATGTAGCTGTCCACATTCTGTGAGACAATGGTTATCAGACAGGCAATGTCGTTCTTTTCCTTGGCACGCCAGCAGGCAAAGACCGAATCCTTGCCGCCAGAGAAGAGCACACCCAGTTTCATGATTCAGCCGAGGCCTAACATTCGCCAGACCTTCTCCATATCCAGGTTGGCTTCGACTGCCCCGGCCAGTTCCTGAAAGCCGCTGCCCTTTTGGCACAATGCCCGGCATTTGCCAGGCTCGCATGGGTTCTTGCGTTCGTAAAGGTAATCAAGAAAGGCATCGCGGAAGTTCTTGTTATCGAAGATTCCATGCAGATATGTGCCGATCACAATTCCGTTCTCTGCGACTGCACCGTCGTCTCCGAAGGCCGCCTCTCCCCCGGAACTTGTCACGCCCATGTGGATCTCGTAGCCCGTGACCTCCTGACCCCGGATCTTCTCCAGGATGGGGCCTTTGCCCGTGACGCGCTTTTTCACCTGCAGAGTTCTCTTCTCATAAATGTCAAAGCGCGTCACAGCATCTAATAATCCCAGACCCGGGACGGTTCCCGTGGTATCCTCTATGCCGCAGTCGATAATCTCCCGGCCGAGAATTTGGTAGCCCCCACAGATGCCGAGAATCGGCGTGTTCTGCAAGGATTTTATCTGATCCGCCATGCCTTTTGCCTGCATCTCCTGGAGATCTGACACAGTGTTCTTGGTGCCGGGAATGATCACCGCGTCCGGATGGCCCAGGGCCTCGTCAAGTTCCACATACCTGACGAGAGCGCTGCGCTCCAGAGGCTCGAAGTCGGTAAAGTTGCTGATGCGCGGAAGCCTGATCACTGCGATCTCCACCAGCTCGCCAGAAGGCCCGGCCAGCTTGTCTCCCAAAGATACCGAGTCCTCAGATGGTATGTCCAGATCGAGATAAGGCAGAACGCCCAGGACCGGCACTCCAGTCAGCTCTTCCAGCGACTCCAGGCCTGAGCCGAGGATGGCGGGATCTCCCCGGAACTTGTTGATCACGAGACCCTTGACGAGTGGCCGGATATCCTCGGGCAGGAGTTCGACTGTACCGAAAAGGCTGGCAAAGACGCCTCCACGCTCGATATCCCCGACAAGGATTATGGGGGCCTGGAGAAGGCGGGCCACGTAGATATTGGCGAGATCCCTCTCATACAGGTTGATCTCCGCAGCACCTCCTGCACCTTCGACTATTATGTAGTCGTAATCCTTCTCCAGCTCTTTGACAGAGCTATCAACGACCTCTTTCAACTCTTCGATATCCCGGTAGTACTCCTCTGCCGACTTATCTGCCAGAGGCTTGCCAAGGACTATGACCTGACTGGTGCGGTCGCCCTTGGGCTTGAGGAGAATGGGGTTCATGAACTCATTCGGCTCCGCCCGCGCGGCCCGTGCCTGGGCTGCCTGAGCGATGCCGATCTCCGCACCGGAAGTTGTCACCCAGGAGTTGAGACTCATGTTCTGGGACTTGAAGGGCGCGACACGGAAACCTCGATCGCTGAGGAGGCGGCAGAGAGCAGCGACGAGCGTGCTCTTGCCGGAGTGGGAAGTGGTACCGAGAACCACGAGGAAGCGGGACATGGGAATGGCGATGGGTGTACAAGTTTATTTGTCTTTTGGAAGGTGTAGTTTTGCTAGAAAGAATTGACCCAAAACCACTGAGCTAAAGACCAAAAAGAACGAAAAATGGAAGCTGCAGTGTGTTCCTGGGCCTTGCGCTAAGTTCGTTAAAGATCGCTTGAGATCGCGGTTTAACTTGGGGTGGGAGCGTTTACTGCCGCTGTATTCAGAAACGCCAGATCAGAAAGTGGAACGCCCACCTCATTTTGAGGAATTATTGAATCCGAGGAATTTAAGCGTCCCTGGTTTGTATTCTGATTTGAGAAAGCAGACGTATTGAACACAGCCGGGTCTGGATTTCTCAGATCCAGTGCCTGAGGTTTCCGCAATCTTGCTCAACCGGACAACATCTCCGGGTGTCTGAGCAAAGCCAAGAATTGTCAAAGTTATGAGTGCGCAAATGATGAGTTTCAGCATTTATCTCCCTCCAAAATGGATCCCAGAGCTTCTGATATCCCTTATGAACCTGGTTCCTGCAATCATGCCTAGGGCCTGGGCATCGGATTTATCGTGGGTGTTGTACCATCCCAGTCTGGTGTACAGTTTGCCGTTATCAGGGTCGGTAATCAGTATCGAATCTGAATCAGCGCCTTTGGAACCCGCAATTACTCTACTTTCCAACTTTTTCTTAAAATTATAATATAATCTTTATAGATAAACTAAACGGTAACACGTACTGTGATTTGGCTTTTCGAACATCTTCCAAACTCAACCATTTTGCCACTCACCATTTGTCTTGTCGAGATTGAAGGCCACCCAGCAATAGCAAGGAAAATAGCATCAGGAGGAGATTTTGGATCAAACCAAGGCAAGGCTTTCTAAGATCCAATAATTGCAGCTAATGAGCTTCTCAAACGTGAAAATCGCAATGATGCGTTGTTTTTTTGGGCAAAAGCGATGGGGCCAAGACCTGGAAAGTAGAGCTATTTATATTATACTATTTCAAAAAGTTAATTTTAAGAATGTAAAATAAGAATAATGTTTATTAATTTACTTGAGCTGGGTTTAAATTTAGAGAGATAGTTAATGAGAACCATTCTGATCAAATCAAAGTTCCATGGTAGCGGTTCAGCTTGGTAACTTAGAGCTTAATGTTGATTCCGATTTATGAAATAGGATGCAACTAGCTTTATACCAAAGTCGATAGACTAGAATTCTTTTAAAATCAGGAAGTTTGAAATCGGATGTTCAAAGCAGGATGTTCGGACTTGGAACAGGCATAGAAAAGGTGGGATGGTTCCAGGTCGTTTTGCCATTTTTGCGTCTCTGCTTGCATCTCCGGCTTTTCCCTCCAGAGTATCCAGTGGTCTTCATATAGCATAGCCTCCGGTCCCGTCCGAGGTACTGCAGGGCTCACGCTTCCTGGTGTTTCGCTCTCTTGAAGGCATCCTCTACGGCATCACGGATGATGTAGCCACCCTTATGCAGAACTGTGTCACCCAGTTCTGTGTCGCGTTCCATAGACCCGGTGCAGGGGTACGCATGATGGGCTTCGGAGATCCTTTCCCTGATGTCAGGCTGATCCGGCTCCAGCCCCAAGAGGCGCTTGGCCACAAACCAGGTTGATCCGCAGGGAGCCGTCCGAACCACGTTAGCCGCAAGAATGTGCTCTTTGCCCTCCCTGCTCTTCTGCAACGTAACATCGATCACAGGCTCTCCAATCCCTGCTTCTTTGAGGAAAGCCGAGATATTGGGCTTGGCGGGATCAGGGCGAAGTGCGCAGAAGGGCTTGGCAAACGCAGCCTCCAAGCCGATCTCTGCTGCTTTCTCCTCCAGCTGCTTCCTCTGGCCTAAGGGAAGATCGCGAGGCGATTCAGAGCCTCCTACTATGCCCTTCACACCGGCTTCTTTCAATTTTGGAAGCAGGCCGAAGAGTATGTCCGGATGGACATTAATGACCAGGGCGATGTCCGCAGCAGGGATATTCTTGGGAAGAAGCGGTTCCACATCATCAATAAAGTCACCCAAGGTCGCAGGATCGGGCAATTCCACCAGGGATACTATATTCTGGGCGTAACCCGGTCGAACATTACGGCAAAGAGTGCAGGCCTCTCCGCAGGAGATGCAAAAACCTGAGTAATTGATGAGGTTTCCCACCACCCTTTCACCGAACTCGCCGTTGTAGAATACTACCAGTTTCAAGACGTCACCACTCATACAGGATGCTAGATCGAACCAGATCGGAACAGACAAGACCGTATCGATTTTGGCACAAATAATGTTTGCGGGTCCGGACGTGCCCGCAAGAAGCTTCACTCAACTAACGGCCTATTTTGCCGCAGCAGGTGTATTTCCTGTCCTGAAGAAATGGCGCGCAGCATAGAGGAGTGCCGCAAATCCCAGGCTCATGGAGATCAAAGAAATCAGACCGCCAACATATGGCAACAGGAAGAGCACATTCAGGATAACGAAGCCTAATATGAAGAGGATCAGATCCCCCTGCTTCATCTTCGCTCGCTCAATGATCCATTTTCCCAGGCTGAAGGAAACAAACGTACCGCTGAGCATCAGGGCGGCAAGTATGAGGAGAGATGAGATCAGAGCGATCGGCAAGCCCACCATAGTTATGGCTATGAGCAGCACGGCGATGAATGAGGCAATGATCATGACAAAACCGAGGATGGTCTTGATAAGAGTGGAGCTACGAATCTCGCCGTCCACTGCCATGAAGACTCCTGGCAGATATTTTACCATTATCAATCCCAGAATGAAGTAGCCAATGATGCTCAAGAGAGCGAAGACATTGAACTGACCCTGGTTATCGTTTCTCTGCGCGGCCCTATTCTCTGTCCTGTAGAAATCTACTCTCCCTGCCGAGCCGCTATTGGTGAAATTGTTGGCGTGGACAGTCAGAGTGCCGTTGACACGACCTGAGTTGAAAACATCGCCGCCGCCGATGAGGGCATCTCTAGCAATGGTCTTGCCGGGACGTATGCTCACAAGGCCGCCTGCAGCCACCAGATTGGTGCCGATGTTGCCTCCTACATTTATGTTCCCTCCAGCCGCCACAACCTTCCCGCCCACATCGGAGTTTACATAGACCTGGCCTCCGGCAGCAATGACGTCACCTTTCACAGGCGCATTGATATTCACCGTGCCTCCTGCCACCACAACCGAGTCTACCGGGGCATTGATACTCACCATGTTGCCCGCAGCAAAGACATCATCCGCGATCGGTGTATCTATGGAAATCGCAGTCCCGGAAAAGGTCCTCAAAGCCTGCCCTCCCGTGGAGAGCAAAATCAATGCTATTAAAACAAGAATTACGTTAGAGAACTTCATCACATTCACCAGAATATAACGGGATCTTATCCAATAAATAACCAACATACACTTTCCATTACTATTAGCTTAATGAAAAATCTTAGAGAATTGTGGAAAGTCAAAAATGAGTGGTTACCAGAAAGTGTTCTTCTAAGAGTACTTGAATCATACCTTTAGTCGCGTCCAAACCCTGGATGCGTCCCTGCTTATCCATAACGCTCCTCTTTCCAGGGGTCTCCGTGATTATGGTAGCCGTGGCTCTCCCAAAATCCTGGCCGGTCCTCTGACGTGAACTCCACGCCAGATATCCATTTGGCGCTCTTCCAGAAGTAGAGCCTGGGAACGACCAGACGCACAGGATAACCGTGCTCAGGAGATATCTTCATGCCATCGTGTTTTGTTGCCAGAATGACATCATCCTGGAAGAAGTCGTCCAGAGAGAGGTTGGCGGTGAAATCGCCCCGGGCATGAACGATGGCGAACCTGGCTTCCGGCAGAATCTTCACCAGATCCTTTATAGCAGAAGCGGGCAGTCCCTCCCAGAGATTATCCAGCCTGGACCAGCCTGTGACGCAGTGAACATCAGAGAAAACCTTCCCTTGAGGTAAAGCCTGGAATTCAGGCAGGCTCAGGCTTCGCTCTCTATCCACCAATCCGAATAATCTGAGACGCCATTCGTCTGGTTTTATTCTGGGAACACTCCCATAGTGAAGGACCGGCCAATCACGGGTCAGCCTCTGCCCGGGAGGTACTCTGACAGTTCTTCTCGTATCCGGACTTTTGATCACAGCATCAGGGGGCATATATCATAATCATACGCCATACCGTACAAAGATTTCCATGGCGAGGGCTTATCAACTGGAGGCGCCACTGTTGTGATCGATCGACATTGAGAAGACTTCCTGAACTACTTGCGCCCGCGGGCTCGCCTGAGGCTCTGCGCTCAGCCATAGCCGCAGGCGCGGACGCCGTATACCTGGGCGGCAAGAGATTTGGAGCAAGAAAATTTGCCACAAACTTTAATGAGTCGGCAATTGCTGAGGCCATAGACTACGCACATCTCAGGGGGGTCAGGGTCTACGTCGTCGTCAATACCCTGGTCAGAGAGGATGAGCTATCGGACGCGGCAGAGTATTTGATCCGGCTCTATGAGATGGGCACGGATGCCGTTCTGCTGCAGGATCTGGGAGTAGCAGTCCTCGCAGGATTGCTTGTGCCAGAGCTAGAAAGACATGCCTCCACGCAGATGACCATCCACAACCGCGAGGGCGTTCTCTATGCCGCTCGAGCAGGATTCAAAAGGGCGGTCCTGGCAAGAGAAGTAACCCTGGATGAGATAAAGAAGTGGGAGTCGGGGTCGAAGGCCTCCGGATTGGGCCTGGAGGTATTTGTGCACGGGGCTCTCTGCTATTGCTACTCAGGGCAGTGCCTTCTCTCCTCGGCCATCGGCGGGCGCAGCGGCAACAGGGGAATGTGCGCCCAGCCCTGTCGCAAACCCTATGTTCTGCTGCGTGGCAAGTTGGACGAGTACGGGCGGCCGGCGGGCCTGGCAGCAGAGCCGCAAAAAGAGAGTTTTCTCATATCCACCCGCGACCTTTCCGTTTACAGACATCTGGACAGAATTGTCCGCTCTCCTGTGCAGTCTCTGAAGATCGAAGGACGGATGAAGTCACCAGAGTACGTGGCCGTTGTCACCAGCATCTATAGAAAAGCCCTGGACTCCATCGCCCGCGGCTCGTGGTCGGCGTCCGTGGAGGACGAGAGAGATCTGGCACTGGCCTTCAACCGCGACTTTACAGAAGGCCATCTGCTCAGTGCCAGGGATGTCATGGGTAGAAAGGCGTCGGACAATCAGGGATTTCTCATGGGCAGCGTAGCCTCTTACGACCCCAAGCGAAGCGAAGCTCTGGTTCGCCTAAGCGGGCCCCTGGTTCCAGAAAAGGGCGACGGCCTGGTCATCCAGGCCCCAGGTCAGGAGACAGGAATGGTGGTGCAGAGTGCCTTCCGGAATGATGGACTTTTGCGGCTGAAGACACCGGAGAGGGTGCGCCCGGGAGCCAAAGTTTATCTTACGGGCAGCACTGCCCTGGCCAGGAAAGCACAGTCGATCATCAACTCCGGCAAAGCCGAGATTCCCATCGACCTTCTCATCTCTTTTGAAGATGGAGACTGCCGGGTCGAGGGAAGGCTGGAGACGGGCCAGAGTGTTCAGGTCAAAGCGGGATTCAAGATGGAAAAGGCAGTCAACCAGCCCCTAACCCGCCAGCAGATCGAATCCCAGATGCGACGGACGGGAGGGACGCCTTTCGTCATCAGGAAGATAGATATGGACTATCCAGGAGACCTCTTCGCCCCACTGGGAGCCCTGAACCAGCTGCGTCGAGATCTTCTGGATAAAGCAACGCAGGCCCTGCTGGAAAAGCGCCGTCCCGCTGCTGAGAAAGTCGCCCGGGCGCGAGATCGCCTGAAGGAGATGGGACTGAATTGTCATCCTGCTCTTGGAGGAGTCCTGGAAGACAGTGTTCCGACTCTGGCGGTCTATGCCGACAGCCTGGAGACGGTGGAGGGCGCATTCGAGAGTGGATGCAGTCGAATCTATTTCGAGCCGCTCTCAGGTGAGCAGAAAGATCGCTTTAAGGGGACCAGGGAAAAGCTCGATGAAGCAAGAGCCATCTGCCAGAACGCCGGCACAGAGCTTATCTGGAAGTGGCCGAAGATCACCGGAGCTGATTTTCTTAAGAGCGCCCGGCGGCAGCTCAATGAGGTCGAAGTGGACGGGATCATGGTGGAAAATATTGGTGACATTGAGGCCGTCATGGCAGCCCAGCCGAATGCCCGGATCCATGGAGCTTCTGGCCTGAATGTATGGAACCACCTGACCATCCAGGCGCTCGCACCGGCCCTGCAGCGGCTCACCCTCTCGCCCGAACTCTCTCGAGACCAGCTCGCCTGCACAATTGATGCCGCTCACAAGCTTAGCGTCGTCCCCAAGCTGGAGTTGATGGTGCAGGGCAACCTGGAGGTAATGGTGACGGAAGACTGCGTTTTGAGCCTCGCCAGGAGAAAACCAGAACCAGGAGACTTTTGGGGCCTGCAGGACTTCAAGCGCACCTTCCCCATACGAGTGGATGAAGAGGGAAGAACGCACATCTTTAACTCCACAGAGACCTGCCTTCTGGACCTCATGCCCGATCTCTTCCAGATCGGACTGGACGGTATTGCAATAGACGCCCGCGGCAGAACACGAAAGTATGCCCGGGAAATGACAGAGATTTACCTGAAAGCGATAGAGATGACCAAAGCGGGATCGCCAACGCTGGATAGGGATCTGCAGGCCCTGAAGGAAGATGCCAGGGCACGATCTTTGGGGGGCATCACCACAGGGCACTTTTTAAGAGGGCTGAAGGAAGAGCTATCTTAAAAGCTGTCCAGGGTGCGATGCATTCTCCGGACAGGAGCAATCTGAAAGTGCTCGGCACAGTGGCAGCTATGACATAAGGTTATACAGTTGGCAGCATCGAATTTCGGACCCCCTTCCATGATCGGCTTGATGTGGTGAACCTCCAGAGGGAAGACCTTGTCCTTTCGCCAGGGTATCTTCCTCCGGGTTTCCTTGGCCCCACATCTCTGGCAGGCAAATCCATCGCGCTTGAGGATCAAGGCTCTCAATTTGGCCCAATTATGAATGGCATTGCCAGCCAATCGGATGCATTTTGCGTCGTTCAACTGAGGAGGCATTTGCATTTTCAATTTCAAGATTCTATTGGGTCAACATTTAGGTGTTAGTCTCTTTTTGCACACATTTGGCGATTGAGGGATGGTGGAGTCTGGATTAAACCTCCCTGTTCTTTAGCCTTATCTGACTGGAAGTGAACTGATACTGCTACTGTCCGTCCAGATCAGACGGCGATCTTTAACTGTTCCGCCATTACCAGGTAGAAGCTGGCCAACCCACGCCAGCCAGACCAGGCGGAGGCAGTCTGCCGCGCCTCATCTCCCGAAATCTTCTCGCCGCCATAGTAGTAGCGTGAGATGATCCTTCGAATGCCGATATCGTCCGCCGGGAAGGCATCATATTTCTGCATTCCCCGGATCATGGTCATCTCCGCAGTCCAGACGCCCACACCCCTTATCTGGCTCAGCTCTTCGATGATCTTCTCTTCACTCCGGGACCGGAAACTCTCCAGGTCCAGCCCTTCTGCCACAAGCTTCGCGACGCCCTGCACATACTCCGCCTTCCTGCCACTCAAGCCGCAGGCACGAAGCTGCTCGACAGTAGCCGCGGCCAGCTTCTCTGGCCCGGGATAGGCGAGATAGGTGCGGCCCCGGAGGGTCAGGGGGCCACCAAAGGTCTCTATCAGCCGCCGCTGCATACTCCAGGCGGCTTTGAGGGAGATCTGCTGCTCGACAATAGAATCGACAAGGGCTTCAAAGACCGTGGCAGTGCTGGGGCTGTGCAGACCCCACAGGCGCCGGGTTATCTGCAGCAATGTGCGATCACTCTTGACCGCCTCGTAGAAGGGCAATAGATCCAGGTTCAGGTTGAAGAGCCTGGTCACAACTGCTTTGATATCCGCTCCATCGTGGCCCTCTTTGAAAACGTCCTCGGGTTCCACCTTCACCAGAAGCATTGGATGGTCAACAGTCCCCTGCGATGCAACTGTGATCAGAGCCGGAGCGCCGCCCAGGCGAACTATCTCGGAAAAGACGCCATCCTCGTACCTTTGCGTGCGCCAGTCGCCGTTCGAGAAGATTTGCGCGGACAGATTGAAGTCGAAGGGCGGCAGGGGCACGAGGGTCAACTGCATGGTTCAATTATTATCAGGAAAGAAGATAAAAGATTGCCTCAAAGCTCCCGGCCGGAGATGAACTGACAGCGGCCATAGCTTATTGGTCCCCGCTTTATCGTTTTTGAGGGGAACTCCGGGCACAGGAAGAACAAATCTAAGCCTTTTCGAAGAGCTCAGGCGCTATCCACGCATTTCGTTTCCCCATGGAAGACTGTCTGCCTCGCCGTTGGAGCAATTGCCTTTTCTCACGAGCAAACATACCTCGCAGGCGAGGCCTTACACTTCGATCTTCATAGTCTCAAACGATGTAGTCCACAACAATCCTGCTCTCGCACACTTTGCCGGCAAATTCCGCCACCTTTACGTGATCAGGATGCTTCTGATAGCTATATAGGGCCTCTTTGCTGAAAAACTCTGAAATGAGAACCAGATCGTACGCGATGGTGGCTTCGCTGAAGTTGACGCCCACCTGGAAGAATTTTATCTCGTTGATCTTGGCAGGAAGGGCCTCCAGATATGTCTTAAGCATATGAGTATTGCCCAATTTGTCGTTACTCTCTGCAAATTTCTTGAACTTGAACATCACAATGTGCTTGATCACCGGACGGAGCCTCCCTGCGCGATTCTACGCCGTTACGGATCAGATGCGAAGTTTATAACGGTTTTCCTGGGAGACGATCTGCGTAGAGCAGGAAGTGATGCAGCCTGGCGGCATGAACTTTCTGTTTACGAAATGAACAGAGCGAATTTCAGAGTCATATTCCTCAAACGACTTCGCATTATTGTTTCTGAGTCTCAGGGAAGAGGCCTGACCCGAGCCCTCAGATTGGAAATGCTTGATCAGGCAGATTAAAGCAGAATGTGCTGCCCTTTCCTTTCTCCGATTTTACCCATATTCGACCTCCCTGTACCTCTATAATCCTTCTGACAATAGCCAGCCCCGCTCCCGTTCCTTCGCTCTTATCATTGACCTTATAAAAAAGTTCAAAGACCTTATCATGCTGGCTGGGATCAATGCCGATTCCGTTGTCCTTGACGAAGAACGTGCACAGACCGTCCTCCCGATAGTAGCCTATCTCTATTTCGGGATGGGCCTGATCCCCCATGTACTTAATGCCGTTCTCTATGAGGTTAACCATGACCTCGACTATCCTCATACGGTCAACATATACATCAGGCATGTCTTGAGCCACCGTGACCTTCACGCCACCCTTCGTGATCCTTTCTTGTACTTGACTCAGGGCATCTTGGACGATATCGTCAAAGATAACATTATCTGGAGGATTAACTACCCTGCCTATGCGAGATAACTCCAGAGTGTCTTTGAGCAGGTTATCCATCTTGGCAATGGCGCCGCTGATCCTCACCAGATATGTGTCAGTGCGTGTGTTGTTGCCTTTCTCCAGGTCGGACTTGAGGAATCCCACCAGACCGCTCACGGTTATCAGAGGAGATCTCAGGTCATGGGACACGGTGTAGGTAAACCTCTCCATCTCGGCGTTCTTGGATTCCAGCTCCTTGACCAGGCGCTCCCTCGTCTGCTCGCCATTCTTACGCTCTGTGATATCACGAATCGACTCGATGGAACCATAAAGATGTCCTGCAGAATCGTATAGTACTGCGGCTTTTCCATAGAGGTAGACAGCCCCCTCTTTCATGTTTGGCATATACGCCTCCCCTTCCAGAGCTTCATCTTTCCTCTTGATATGCGCGTATTTATCCTCGATTTCTTTAACATGTTGGAGCACGAGATCGATTAAGACAGGCCTTCTCTCGCCATAGAAGGGGATTGCATACTCATAATTTCCCTTTCCCAGAATATCATTGGCCTGAACCTCAGTCATGGTCTCAATGGCCCGATTCCAGGCTATCACCTTGCCTTCTTTGTCAATAACAAAAGTTGCATCCGGCAAGAAATCTATGATCGCAAGCAGTTGATCACGAGCAATCTTCAGCGCTTCCTCTGCGTGCTTGCGTTCTGTGATGTCGCGAGCGTAAATGGCGACCTGGTCCACCTTTCCTTGATCGTCAAAGAGCGGATGAATGATATCATCCAGGTGTCTGTCGTTCCATTCGTCTTCAAAGCGGACTGGCACTCCGGATTGAATGACTTTCTCCATGTGTTCTTTTCTCTTCTGGGCCACTTCTGAAGGAAGATAATCCCAGATGCACTTGCTCAGCAATTCGCATATCGGTTGACCTAACTCTTTTGCACCTGGCTCGTTCAAAGTAAGAATGATTCCATCAGTTTTGACCAGGTAAGCTGCATCAGGAGAAGCGTTCAAGAGTTCTCGCGTTATCTCTTCCTGCATGCGAACTTCCCGTTGAAGACGTCGGAGTTTCAAATGCGTTTCGATGCGAGCTATAACTTCCTCCGACTGAAACGGTTTGGTGATGTAATCTAGGCCACCACAAGCAAAACCTTTGACTTTGTCTTCCGTCTCGGTTAATGCGCTGAGGAACAGGACAGGTATGCTGCGCGTCCGCTTGCCTGCCTTCAGCCTTCGACACACCTCGTAGCCGTCTATCCCTGGCATCATTATGTCTAGCAAGATCAGATCAGGCGGGGCTGCCAGAGCAGCTTCGAGAGCCTCTGTGCCGTTGAGCATCGGTCGAACCCGGTAACCGCGCTTGGACAATATCAAAGAGAGGAGCCTTAAATTGATCGGCTCGTCATCGACTATAAGAATATTGCCTAATTGATCTGTCTCTTTAGTTCTCATTTTGTACCCCTACTCTTATGGCTTCGAGGATCGCGACGTAGTCGAAGTTGTTAGCTGGTTTAGGTTGATAGATGCTCATAGACGCTGGATACTGTAAAACCTTGTGCGGATTGTTCTAGCCTTATTCCCTTCAAATATGCTAATCGATGCATTGGTTAATGATGTGGCGTACATGGGTTTCAAAGACGTTCGTATTTGCTATTTTATATTTCTTAGCGCATCTCCGTATCTAAACTTAATAAATTTTTTGGCTATAAATGAACGTTATAGTGTCAGGAAGATACTTTATTTCCTAAGCGTCTAAATTATCTTGCGTTTGTTAAGTTGATTTTCATACCGATCTGCACATTACAGGCTCTTTGCCATTTCCTGTGGCTAACCTCAGGTTTACTCTGGACTCGAATGATTTATTACCCACTCGATATAGCGAGAAAACACATTACTTTCTATCTCAACATCACCTTGCTCATCGTAACCAGGAACAGAGCCATGAGCAGCCACCCCATGAGGGTTTCAATCACAGTCAAGAACTCGTAGCCCTCCTCGATGCTTATATTCTGCGGGCTGCGGCCCAGAAACTCCATGCTGCTGAAGTAGAAGGCATCGTTTATCGATATGCTGGCAGCCTCGCGCGCCACCGAGGCGGCCGGTTGCAGTGCGTGTACCCCCCAGAAGATCCCCGTGAAGAGGAGTATGAGCGCCATACTGAGCAGGACTGTATGCGAAGGGCGTACTCCATAGCCACAGGAGAGCCAGGCTAGACTGTCAATCAGTTTGGGAAAGAGCCTGGAATGGCGCGCCTGCTTTTCCTTCCTGTACTGATAATAGCAATTGTCCTGATCCTCGAACTGCTCCAGAATTCTGAAGTTTCTTGTCAGGGTGAGATAGACTGAGCCGTTAAAGGGAAGATGATCCCGAATCGAGTTCCAGCGAACCACGATGCGGTTGAAGTTGAAGTCTTTCAGGTACAGGTATGATCCTTCGGCGAAGACGGCATCAGACAACCTCAGGGTGTACAATTTGGCATTGGTAAGGTTGAGATTGCGGTGGAATGCCGCCCTGCCAAAGTCCGCGTCATTGAACCTGGCCCGGGAAAAGTTGGCCTCCGTTGCGAAATGGGCTCTGGAGAAGTTGGCCTCCCCCTGAAACTGAGACTCAGAGAATCCGGCATCCTCCTGAAATTGAGAATCCGAGAAGTTGGCAGCCTCGTTGAAGACTGTGCCGTCAAAGTCTACCAGACCAGAAAAGGCAGAGTGATCAAAGAACACATTCCCCTTAATCACTGAGTACTCAATCTTTATTATCGAATTTATGATCTTGCGCTTATTTTTATTCAGGGGCAGGTCCAGCCTGTGCAGATCCAGGTCTCCGTAGATGATGACATTCTCGTACTCAACCGATTTGCCCTCTTCGATCTTCTTGTGAATCTCCTCGGCTTTGATCATTAACAGGCTATCGACCATGAACGTAGTAAGATATCGGCATTAGCAGATATACCTATTGCTATGCTCTTTGCAGGAACGTCATACTCATCGGCTCATTTTGTACTAACTATTTTTAATTATTCAAAGCTTCCCTCTGGATCACGCGTGAGCGTACATGTGGAAAAGTAGTGGTTCTTTTAACATTGAGTCTTTTCTACCCTATATGTTTGCCATAGAAGTTGGCATCATATGCGGTTACGAAATCATAATCCCTTGCTCACTAGCGGCAAAGATCCTACTCAACCTCTCCGGTCCCTTTCCCGAGAAGCATCTCCTCCACCCAGTCCCAATCGTGCTCATAGACATGCGCCGAAGCACTTGTGGTCGAAATCGATCCCGGCTCTGCGCCGACCTCGCAGGCCACGTACTCCAGCACTCTGGCCAGGCCATAGAGATTGGCAGGATAGGCTCCAGCAAAGTCATGGCTGCGAAAGAAGACGGCCAGATTGAGGCTTCCGTCGCGCAGCTTGAAGTCGTCCACAATCATGCAGGGAACCTCATCCTTAGCGGTATCCACGGGCGGGATCCAGGTTACTGCCGTGGCTCGGCGCGTGGAGGGTGCATCCTTGAGACGGCGAATGGCCTGCTCGATCTGGTCCAGCGGAGGGACACCAGGCACAGACCAGGCACGCAGACGTTCCCCATAAGTGTACTCGAAACCCGGATTCACGCCGCTCAAGAGCTGCCCGGCATACTCCTCCAGGCGTTCCTCATTCCAGGAGTACTCTTCTGGAATCATCTCTTGATAGGGGTCTTCCACCACAACCTGCAGGGAGAGCAGCTCCCGAATCCTGGTGCCTCTCTCGTCAGTGATCTCCTGGCCCTGCCGCCAGATGAGATTCAAACCCCGGTGCCAGGCATCGGAGATCGACTTCGCACGAATAAATCTGCCCAGTTTCGCCATAATACGATCCTGCCAATTCCCTGATTATCTAGCGCCCTTTGCTCTTCAGCTCAGCCAGAAAATCCGGCGGAAAGGCTTTGACAATGTCAATCTTTTTCACACGACGCGTGGCGATGCCGTATTTTTTGGCCAGTATCTTCAGCTCCCTCATGCAGTAAAGCTTGGCGACTTCCTCATCATCCATGCAAATGCTACTCTCCTCCCGGGTACTTTAAGTTTTTCAGATTCGTAAGGCCTTCAGCCAATACTTCAAGCCCTGAAGCCCTGGCTATATTCAGGCTCTAAGCCAGGCCAGGTTGTACAGTTCCAGGCCCAGGCCACCGTAGCTGAATTTTATGCCTACCAGTCCGTTATGCACCAGTGCTAATATCAATATTAATATAATCTCTAGAAGGATGAGCAGAGCTATGAGAAACATGCCGAAGCCTGGCATACGGACAACCTCAATTGCGAAATCCCACAATGTTCTTCCCACTACCATTACGACCCCCACTCACAGAGCGCACCGGAAGGCGTTCTGCTGCAGAGTTATTAAAGTGTTAGAATGCAAGCGGAGCGAAAGTAATCCTGAAGTCTGGAGAGGAAAACATATTTTATAAAGAGGCTCTCTACATCAACACCAATGGGCGACTTCGAGTGGGCAATGGTCAATGCCCTGAACTCATTCTTCGAGAAGGAAGGCATCGCAGCCATCGCCTACCGACTCCGCCAGTCGCGTTTTGCAGCGCAGCTGGTGGACATCCTGGTGGACTCCAAAACGCCCGAGTATTATCTGGCCATCGAATGCAAGAGCCTGGACGCGCGAAAGACGAAATCGCTTTACTTCAAGCAGCACTTCAGCCTTGCCGAAGGTGGCCATCAGATGGAGCGGGAGACGGATTTCATCACCCGCTCCGGCAGGCAGGGCATACTGGCGGTGGAGCTGCGCCGTGGCGCGGGTAAGACCAGAACTGCGCACCTCGTCCCCTGGGGGCAGATATTCCAGAGTTACAGTGCCGGAATGGCGGGCGTGCCTATCACGGAGATCGAGATTAATCCGCCACTGGAGAGAAAGAAGGGTGCCTACAAGATCTCCCGGCTGGACATAGTGCGCATCTCCGGATACTATGACCTGGCTCTGGAGAGCGACGCTCTGGAAAGCGACCAGTCTTATGAGGAGCAAGAGAATGAAGAATTTGGCTAGGGAATTTAATGAGGGCATTAAGTTCTCCTCCTTCAGAAGAGCAAATCTGGATAGGAGCCAGGATATCCAAGGTTCAAAGGAAAGAGTAGATACGACAGCATCACGTCTTATGGGCTCCCAGGGGCCGGGCTTGCATGTGCACGAGCGCTCTCGGGCCCAGACGGGCAAGGGCTCGCAGCCGCGGTGCAGAGCAGGATGGCGGGGGCGAATGTGGCGAGAGGATGAGACGGTAACATCAGCATTTCAATCTCGCGAAGCGATATAGGTTAGAGAGACGATCACAACTCTTACCAGTAAACGTTTCTTAGAATCGGCCGTATATCTTATGCGCTTGCTCAATGGTTGTGATATCTAGGATCTTAACCTTCTTTTCATTTTTATCTATCTTATAAAAAGCAGTATAAGATCTTGAAATATGCAGGCGATAGATGTCTTCGTGGTCTTTTCGCTGGATTATCTCTTTGTCACCTTGACCTGGTAATGGATCGCCCGCAAGTGTTTTACACTTTTCGATCACTATCCTCTGGCTTTTTGAAGGTAATGCGTTGACGAACTCCAGAGCCCTTTTCCTGATGACCAGCTGGTAGGCTACCACGGGAACTCCACAAACTCGCCTTCTTCCTCAATCTTTTCCATATCCTGGAAAAACCGGGCCTTTTTCCTATCTTCAATCATCTCTTCCAGGAGCTGAGAATAAGTCTGTCCTGCTCTCTTTAGCTCTGATAACTCAGTCCATACAGTCTCGGTTACCGGTATACGCTTATTAGCGAGCATGGCCATATTGTAAGGATTGTAACTAGATATATCTTGCTGTTTGCTTTGAACTCGGCCAATCCGCACGCCCAGTCAAACCGTAACTTTTTGCGCTTGGTTTTGCTCTTCTTTTGAGCGAGGTATTGGGCAAAATCCAGAACCTCTTGTTGTTGGGAGGAAAGTTTGGCCATAAGTGGATCGGGCACCGGAAACCTTGCCATCTGAACCGGAGATTCAGGCATCCTGCCGGGGCCCTCATGGATGTGGGCGTCCCAGAGACTGGCCTTGCACGTGCACCAGTGCGCACGGGCGCGGGAGCGGCCACGGAGGCTGGGTTTCGGTGCGGAGCAGGATGGCAGGGGCGAATGTGGCCAGGAGATGGAGTGGGAAAGTTCATTGGATTAACCTTTTATTCCAGCCCACTTCTCCTTGGACCATGAAGCTTCCGGGCACGGCGACAGAGGAGGAGAACATCTACATCGCCATGGGAAAGCTCTGCATTCAGCCGGGCAATGTCTTTCTGGACATAGGCTGCGGCTCGGGCGCCGTCTCACTGGCTGCCTCTCGCTATACTGACAGGATCTTCGGCCTCGACATACGAGCAGAGGCGGTGGAGATCTGCTCGGCAAGGGTCCCCTGCGGCAAATTTTTCCAGGGGAAGGCTTCTGAGCTCCTCTCTGGCCTTCCAGAAGTAGACAGGTGCTTCATTGGCGGCACGCGCCAGATCGATGAATTCCTGCCCCTTCTAATGAAAAAGGCAAGGCCCGGCTGCATTATTGTGGTAAACCTGGCTCGAATCGGCATCGCCTCCCATGTGGCTGAGATGATGAAGAAATTGGGCATATTTCAGGAGCTTATGCAGATTCATATTCTTCGGGGCTACGATCTGGCAGGAGACATTGCTCTCAAGCCCGTAAACCCCATCTTCATGGTGATTGGTAAATGTTGATCGGCATAAGCCTTGGCCCCGGCGACCCTGAGCTCTTGACGTTCAAGGCGGCTGCGGCCTTAGAGAAGTGCACAAAAGTCTTTGTGCCAGGAATAATGGCAGCAGAGCTTGTCCGACCATTTTCTGATCCTGAGATCCTGGAGTTCCCCATGATTGAGGACGAAGCAGAGCTGGAAAAGATATGGCGCATGAATGCGGACATCATTGCCCGCACTGCTGCCGCCGGCATGGCTGGCTTTGCCTGCATAGGTGACGTCAACACCTTCTCGACCTTCAGCCATCTCAAGAGAGTGATCAAACAAAATCATCCCGGTATTGAGATTGAGTCCATTCCCGGCGTGGGTGTGGTTCCGGCTCTTGCCTCTCGCTTCGAGTACGCCCTGGAGAGATCCTTTGAGGTCTCGGACGGCTCAGAGGTGGAATCGGTCATAAGGATAAAGGCGACAAGGCCCAGAGAATTGGCGGAAGAGCTTCGCCAGAAAGGCTATGATGAGTTTGTGCTGGGCACAAGGCTCTGCCTGCCCGGGGAGAAGATCATCCGAGGAGAGATGCCGGAGAGAAGCGACTACTTCAGCGTCCTTCTGGCAACGAGGCGGAAATGAAGGTCTACTTTGTGGGCGCGGGCCCAGGAGATCCTGACCTGATCACAGTTAAGGGCAAGAGGCTTCTGGAAGAAGCGGATCTGGTAGTATTTGCCGGCTCCCTGGTCAATCCTGCACTCCTGGAAGGTCTTAAAGCGGAGAAGATGGACAGCAATGGCGCCTCAATGGAGGCCACATTTGCTAAAATCGTCGATTTCCTGCGGGCGGGCAAGAGAGTGGTGCGCCTGCACAGCGGCGACCCGTCTCTCTACGGCGCCATACTGGAGCAGATGAAGCCGCTGGAAGAATTGGGCATAGAGGTGGAGGTCGTTCCAGGTGTCTCCTCCCTCTTCGCAGCCTCAGCCGCTCTGAAGACCCAGCTCACGCTGAAAGGCGTCTCGGAGTCCCTGATAGTGACAAGGCCTGCGGGAACTACTCTAGAGAAAGACGAGCTAGCGGCTCTAAGCCGGCACGGCACAACTATGGCCATATTCCTTGGCATCGACAAGATCAGAGATATAGTGGATTCCCTGGACCGGCCGGGCGAGACGCCCGTCGCAGTGGTCTATCATGCCTCCTGGCAGGATGAGAAGGTCTTGCTTGGAACTCTGGGAGACATCGCCGGAAAGGTGGAGGCAGCAAAAATAGACCGCAGTGCACTCATAATCGTGGGAGATGTTGTAAAGAGAACGGGATTTCGGAGGTCTCACCTATACCGGAATCGTTAGCCGTACTTGTCTTCCCCAGAGACCTGGAGAAGGGCGAAAAGATAGTTCAGGCTTTGGAGGAGCGCTATCGTCCCACACTTGTCCTTTACGAGAATGAGAGGATGAAGAGGCTGCTGGAGAAGTATGAGATGGTGGTGGCGGTGATGGCGGTGGGTATTATTGTGAGGAGCCTTTGCCGCCACCTCCAGGATAAGTGGACCGACAGGCCCGTCGTGGCCGTCGATTCATCTCTCACCTGCGCGGTTCCGGTCGTAGGGGGCCATCACGGAGCCAATGAGCTGGCCCTCTTTCTGGCTAGCCGCCTCGGGCTATATGCCGCCATCACCACCGCCACCGACGCTTCAGGGCGGCCCTGCCTGGAGAACGTGGCAAGAGATCTCAACTCGAATGTAGTCAACAGGGAGTCCTCCAAACCCGTCAATCTCGCCTTCCTCAATGAAGACGTGCCTGTATTGAGGCTGAAAGGACCGAAGATCGTGGTGGTAGACGATGACGTGGCCGTCTTGAAGTTAAAGGGCCTGGTGCTGGGCATTGGCGCCAGAAAGGGCGTAAGCTGCACAGAGGTGCTGCAAGCAATCGACGCGGCATTGAATGAGGTCGGCAGAGAAAAGGACGAGATCGGCATCATGGCCACGGCCTGGCTGAAGAGAGACGAGAAAGGTCTGGCAAAAGCCGCCCGATTCCTGGGAAAGGAGATGGTTTACCTCTCCCGAGAGGTTCTCAACTCGCAGAACTCTGCCACGCCATCCAGAGCCCGCGATCTCGGCCTTATCGGTGTGGCCGAGCCTGCAGTTCTGGCTCTGGCGACAAGGCTCATTTTTCCCAAGAAGGCCTATGGGAGGGTGACAATTGCCATCGGAGAGTAGACCAGCGGAGCCTGATCAGGATCACAAATTCTCCATCGTGGGGATCGGCCCGGGCTCGGCAAGCCTTCGCACCAGAGCCGCAGCGGAGACCATAAAGTCGGCAGACTTTGTGGTGGGCTACAGGCCTTATCTGGATCTGATCTGTGATCTCCTGCCCGGCAAGAAGGTCTTCTCCAGCAGCATGGGAAAAGAGGTGGACAGGGTCCGGGCCGCCATAGATCTCCTGGGCCAGGGATCGGTAGCCCTGGTGAGCAGCGGAGACCCCAATGTCTACGGCATGGCGGGACTGGGCCTGGAGATGGCAGCGCGGCCGGCTGAAGTCGAGATTGTGCCCGGCGTCACATCCTTCACGGCCGCCGCGTGTCGGGCCGGCCTAGCCTTTCGCGAATGTGTAGCCGTGATCAGCCTCAGCGACCTTCTGACTCCATGGCAGGAGATCGAGGGCCGGCTGCGGCTGGCTGCAGAATGGGAGATGCCGGTCGCTCTTTACAATCCACGCAGCAAGAGGCGTGACTGGCAGCTCATACGAGCTCTTGACATCTCTGGCCAAAGAAATGTTCTGGTAGCAAAAGACATTGGCCGCGATGGAGAAGAACTCTTCTGGACCGATTCCTCCCGGCTTATAGAGAACGAACTTCTGCGGGAGAAGATCGACATGACGGCTCTCGTCATCATCGGCGGCAGAGGCGCATTTCAGGGAGAAGCCTCCTGTGAGGCAGGGGTAAACCTGGTGGGCATCGGACCGGGGGACCCAGGAAACCTGACAGGGGAGGCGGAAAGCATATTGAAGAACTCGGAGAAGATCTTCGGAGCGCAACGATATCTGGACCTGATGGGAGACACTTCTCCTGCCAAAAAGGTCGCCCACACTGGACCCTGTCCAAAGAGATCATTCGACCGCTTCATGGAAGCCAAAGAGGTCGCCGAGGCAGGCAAGAAGGCATCCATTATCGCGGGCGGCGACCCGAGCATCTTCGGCTCCGGCTGGAGGATCATGGACCTGGCAAAGGGATGCGCTCCGGTTCATGTCTCTCCCGGAGTCTCTGCCTTCTCCTCTGTGGCCGCGAGAGCCGGGGCGCCACTGGTAAACGACTTTATCCTTCTCTCCAGTCCCATAGATCGATCGATGCTCTCCCTGCTCGCAGGAGCTGGTTTCGGCGTCGTGGTCTACAATGTGAAAGGACACATGATAGCAACTCTCTTGCAGGACGTCGATCCCCTGAGGCCAGTAGTTCTGGCCAGAGATGTGGGGCGGGATGGAGAGAATATGATGGTTCTGAACGCAGAGGACCTGCTTGCCGCAAATCCATCCGGTTTTCGCTTCACGCTGATTATCGCCTGTTCAAATTCCTGCATAAAAGAGGGCCGAATAATAACCAGAAGGGGATACGAGGCCAAATACAGCTACTAAGGCTGATTGCATGATGAAAGATTATACTGATATTGGGGCCACCACGCCCGAGGCTTTGGAAATAAGCAGAAAGAGCCGGCGGCTTATCTCGGAGATGATCGGAGACTCGAGCCTGGAGGACAGAATTACGCAAAGGTGCGTTATTGCCACGGGCGACCCAAGCGTCGCCGAGATTCTGAGGTTCCGGCGGGATCCCTTCCAGGCTGGCCTGGATGCCCTGGAGAAGGGCGCCCATATTTATGTTGACATAAAAATGGTGGAAGCAGGAGTCTTGAAGAAAGGTCACCATAGCCCCATCGAAAGCTTCATTGGCAAAGGCGACGCCCTGGCCGCGTCCCAGGGGATTACCCGCACCTCCGCGGGAGTCATAGCTCTGGAGGATGAGCTGTCCGGATCCATAGTAGTGATAGGAAATGCACCATCCGCCCTGCTCACTTTGTGCGAGCTCATGGAGTCCGGAAAAGTCCTACCAGATCTTGTCATAGGAGTTCCAGTGGGTTTTGTCAATGCCCGCGAGAGCAAGGAACTACTTAGAAAGATCGATGTGCCGTCCATATCCACGGCAGGAACTCGCGGCGGAACGCCAATTGCCGTCGCGGCTCTGAACGAGATCATAAACACCTATGCCAGAAATCATCACTGATCCTGTCACAGGCCAACAGATCCCGACTTCCTGGATCGAAGCCTGTCCCGACCCTCTGGCTCTGCAAAAGATCAAGAGCGGCAGATGGGTCCTTCTATCCAGCGGCCTTCTCTTGAAACGCGGTCTGACCACGGGAACAACTGCAGCCGCGGCCTGCAAAGGAGCCGTCCTCTCCCTGATTGGATCGGTTGACTGCCTGGAGGTGATGACTCCTGTGGGGATCAGGGTCTCCCTGCCAGTGGTCGGAAAAGATGGTTTTTGTATCGCTGTAAAAGATGCCGGTGACCACAATTTCGATGTCACTCGCGGCCTGGAGATAGTGGCCCAGGCCAGACCGTCCGGTGAGACGAAACTGGAGGCAGGATCAGGAGTGGGCAGGATCGTCGCCAGAGGCCTATGCGATGAGGTGGGAAGGCCGGCCATAAGCCCATCCGCCCGCCAGCAGATTATGAAAGCGATCTTCGAGGGCCTGGAAGAGACAGGCCTCGATCATGCGCTGCTGGAGCTGAGCCTTCCCCGGGGCCAGGAGCTGGCCAAAGAGACCCTCAATCCCAGTCTCGGCATAATGGGAGGCATTTCCATATTGGGCTCAACCGGTTTCGTGGAACCCTGGAACGATCACTTCATCAGCGATCGGGCCCAGGAGTTGAAGGGAAGCAAACGGGTGGTCGTTACCACGGGCAGAACAGGCCTCAAGTTCAGCCGCATTCTCTTTCCCGATCATAAGGCTGTGCTCATGGGAAGCCAGCTCGACCGGCTTGCATTTGAGAAGGATCAGGATAGCATCCTTTGCGGCCTGCCTGCCCTCATCCTCAAGTGGGCATGGCCCGAGGTCCTGGAGGGAACGAAATATAGAACTGTAGCGGAGATGGCGGAAAAGGAGCCGCAGCATGGGAACATCATCCTGGCCCTGGAGAAGGCTAAGAAGAAGCTGCCCCACACCCGCATCGTTCTGCTTCATAAGGATGGCCGCATCCTGAGAGACGCGCCGTGAAGCTATTTGAGAGCTACCAAAGATCATGATCATAGTAGGAGTAGGCATAGGTCCGAAGATGCTGACCCCAGAGGCCAGGGAGGCCATTAGCCAGGCCAGACTCATTTACGGTTCGAAGAGAGCCATCGATCTGGTCAGAGATCATATCCTCCCTGGCTCTTCGGTTAAAGTTATAGAAGACTACAGGAAGCTCGCGAATCTTCCGGAAGCTGCCGTGGTTCTGAGTACGGGCGACCCCATGCTCTCCGGACTGGGATATCTGCAGGGCAGGGTAATCCCAGGAATCTCCAGCATGCAAGTTGCCTGCGCCCGCCTGAAGGTCAGCCAGCTAAAAGTAGTTCCCATTACGGTTCACGGCCGGAGCCTCGATGCTGCTGCCATAGCATTTGAACTGCGTCGCGAAAGATGCGTCTTTTTGCTTACCGACGACAGCACCGATCTCGAAGGCCTTTGTCGCTATCTGGAATCACAGGGCTTGCGCCGGGCCGTGGCTTCTCTCACAGACCTGGGCTACCCGGAAGAGAAGATCGCGAGAGGGAGCACGGCCTCGCCGCCACAGGCTCTCGGTCTGTCCTGCGTTCTTATTGGCGAATTTTGAGGAACACGGGGTGAGTAACGGCTCAAGGGTTGCAGCTCTTGCAGGGTAGATAGCCCTGTCTCTTCGCATCCTCCGGGCTCTGGAAATAGATCCTGTTCTCTGGCTTTATCTTCTCAGCATAGCGGCAAATCGATAGATGGTACTTTTTAGAGGTACTGCTGCCCACCAGCATTGATTTTGACGCATTCACTGACAAAGGCGGCAATGGCTCGCCTCCGGATGTATCGTTCTCAACTTCCACCGTCTCGGCAGGCAGACTCCCGTTGTCTTCTTCTTTCTCCCTGGGAAGGGTTACAGTCCCTTCAGCCTCATCTTTTATTGCAGTCTCCCCATTTTTTGCCGCGTTACCGGCCTTATTCGAGACGCTTTTCTCTGCAGCAGTATCTTTAGAGGTCGATTCTCTCGCGATCTCTGATGCCTGGACGCTCTCAACTCTCGTCATCTCCTCCCGGACCTCCTGTTGGGCGAATTTCGCATTCATAGAGATGGAATCTTGTTTGGATTCGGGATCCTGCAAGGGCCTTTCCAGGCTGCACTTCCTGATCTCAGAGGCCAGAATACCCTTCGGACCTGACACCTCTATGGTGCAGTTGTAGTCTCCGGGTTGGATCCTCATATTCTTGGAGATCTCAAAACTATAGTCCCTGTTGGGCTCAAGTTGCATCAACAGGTACTTTGTACTCATCAGAGGAGGCCTCCCATCGCCGACAAGAGTGGCGTTGAGCATGAGATAGGGAAGTGAGCCGTTGCCCAGGAGCAAAACTTTTCCCCGCGCGCAAAACAGATTGCTCTTCACATCGGCCTCGAAATCCATCTGAAGATGTGAAGATAGATCCTCCAATTGCGGATCCTCAACTCCAAAAGAAGATGTTTGCGAAAGTTGTGGCCCTTTATCTATGCAACCTATTATAGAGAACAATGACAGGATAAGAGGAAATAAAATTAGAGTTATACCACACTTACTAAAAATTTTTATACCCAATTGATCAACCCCTTTATTTCCAGTGGAGATCTGCGAACTTCAAAATCTGAGCCCTGAGAAGGATGTCTGAGACTCAGCCTTGCATGGATCGAAACGCTCGCAGCAACCCCTCAAGGCAGTCCAACTGCTTCTTCATCTTATCAAGATCCTGTTCCACTTCCAGGCTGGCGGTGAGCTCTCCAAGGCGACGCAGTAAAGATGCGCGCAGGTTGGCCTTCGCTCTCATGAATTCTGCATCTTCTCCCTGATTGTTGATCGCATCTTTGGTTTCAGGTATTTGCAGCAGGCTTTCGCCAGCCTCTTTCTGCGATGAGGGCAAGCATCCGGCATTTGATTTGCCCTGTAGAGCCACAGAGCCCGGCAGCTCAGCAGTGGCAAGAGAGAACGGCTTATCGGGAAAAGAGCAAACCGGGCAGACGACCTCCCCCTTACAACGAAAGAGGGGCGCGCCACAGTCATGGTGTGTGGCCAGCATAGTGCATCCCTGCTCCAGAAGCCTCGTTATCTTGCCAAGAACTTCATCCTCATCCATGTAATATCACCTTCATCCCACATACTTTTAAATACAACGATATAGCATCTTTGCACAACTGATTAAGACGGATACCGTCATTAACCTTTTTCCCATTGATATGGGTGGTGATTCTACGACAGCTGAAAATGTCCTTAAGCAATGCGTTGAGGTATTAGAACGTATTATGAGTGATGACGCCGTCCCGAGGAACATCAGGCGCTCCGCTGAGAGCGTCAAGACCATCCTCGCGGACGAGAGTGTGAGCGAAGCAATCAAGGCTGCATCTGCCATCTCAATACTTGACGAGATAAGCAACGACCCCAATATTCCTCTTCACACCAGAACTCTGATCTGGAATGTTGCCAGCCAGCTTGAGACGGTACCTGTCGCCTGAACTTCTCTCTCGAACACAATTTTAGCATGCATCTCTTTTTGGGTGAAGGCAGCAAAGGAGAGCGAAATTTAACTCTCTTTGTTTTAAATAGCAATCCTGGACAAAGGACAGAACCTGGACAAAGGACGCAGGGATGAGGGAGACCGTATGATTTCCACTGGAGACCCTGCCCCTTAACCCACCAGGCATGAAAGAGCCAGAATTTATCGAACACCTATGGCATCTCAAACTTTGTCTCCAGCCATTGCGGTTTCTGCAGAAAGGAGGCGACGAAAATTGGGGCATAATGCAATGAGACTGATGAGATAGAGCATAACGAGATAAGATATGAAAGGGTTCCTAAAAGCTTGCCAAAAATTGACCACCATCATATAGCACTTATAAAGTCCGGTGCAAAATCGGGTTAATAGAGACCATCCTGAGGTGGAAAGCAAAAACAGTCAAAAATATTAGTAACAACTGAGTAAATCCATGAACAGAAATTCAAAAGGATTTATGATTTATGCAGGTATAAATAAATCGGTAATTATTATTTGTGAATTTATTTTATCAATCTTTTTTCCGGGTTCTCGACAAAGCGAAAGATACAGGATTGCTCAAACGATTTTGAAAAAAATTTTACCTCTCTCGCGATAGGTCAACATTCGCTTCTTTTTACCAATACGAGATAATATAACCAATTTAGGGTACAATAGAAGCATTTAGTTGGAAACTCAGCTATCTTTATCCCCAATAATAATGATAGTACCTTTAATTTTTTTGACAATAAAACTTAAATACAAGCAAATTCATAGCTACAACCGGCTAATTTTATTTCACTATCTATCAAGATAAGCAAAGCCTATTTTATTTCATTTCCACAAGAAACCAAGGGGTAGGAGGCAGGAGTTCCAGTGGAAATCAAGGGGAGTTTACCATAACTCTTAATATCCCCCAGAACGACTTAAATTTAGTTCGAGGGGAATTATCTTGGTATCTATATCTAAAGGGTTATTTGCTGACTTATTAGCGCAGGGAGGTATATTTCAGTCTAGAGATGTCCTGCGTCCAACATATACACCAAGTGAGCTGCCTCATAGAGAAGAGCAGATCAATAACTTGGCATCAGTTTTAGTTCCTGCATTAAGAGGTGAAACCCCCTCCAATGTTCTTATTTATGGAAAGACCGGCACCGGAAAGACAGCCGTAGCCAAGTACGTAGGAAAAGAACTGGAGGAAGCAGGCTTTGGCGATATGAAATGTGCAGTGATCTACATCAATTGCGAAGTCGTGGACACTCAGTACAGGATTCTGGCACATCTGGCTAGGCACTTCGACAAAGAGATCCCTATGACCGGCTGGCCCACAGATCAGGTCTACGCAGAGTTCAGAAACGCTCTGGATGAAGAAAAGCAGGTCGTAGTGATAATGCTGGATGAAGTAGACAAGCTGGTTCGAAAGGGAGACGACGTTCTTTATAATCTCTCACGAGTAAATTCCGACCTCCTTCGCTCCAGGGTTAGCATCATAGGCATCTCAAATGACCTGAAGTTCACTGAGTTTCTGGATCCAAGAGTGAAAAGTTCCCTTGGCGAGGATGAGATCATCTTTCCGCCGTACGATGCAGAACAGATCAAGAATATCCTGGAACAGAGGGCAAATGTAGCTTTTTGCCCAGGGGTTCTCCAGGAGAGTGTCATACCTTTATGTGCTGCATTTGCAGCTCAAGAGCATGGTGACGCCCGCCGTGCCCTGGACCTCCTGCGCATATCCGGAGAGCTGGCAGAAAGAGCACGCTCAGTAGTCGTTGCCGAGGAGCATGTGCGCCAGGCCCGAGAGAAGATAGAGCAGGACAGGGTAGAAGAAGTGATCAAGACTCTACCCACACAGTCCAAACTGGTGCTCTACAGCATTGTTCTCCTTGAAGAACAGGGGACAAGAAACATTACAACCAGTGCTGTCTACAACATGTACAAGCAGCTATGTCCCCTGGTGGAGACCGACTATCTGACCCATCGAAGAATAACGGACCTCATCGCAGAGCTGGACATGTTAGGCATCTTGCATACGATTGTGATCAGTAAGGGTCGGTACGGCAGGACCAAAGAGATCACGCTAAGTGTCTATTCTGGCAAACTCAAGGCCACACTGCAGACGGATTACCGGCTTAAGGTCCTGGCCAATGTCAATGTACCTCAGCAGGCGCGTCTGGGTCTTTGATCTGTTTTCTAGAGTACAATAAAAACGAATACAAGGCGATTCCCAGGCGAACGAAAAATGAGACCTGGGAAAAAATATTTGTATGTATCAGTTGATAGCTTTTGAAGCGTAAAGGCGACCGTTGGGACTATTGAAGCATGTAGAGTGCACTCATTGGCACAAAGAATGAATCACAATTCGGAGCCATTGTATGAATATATGGATGCGACTCTTATCAAGGAGGCCTGTCGCCTTTAACCTTTACTGTATTCGCTACTAAAATAGGGGGCTTCCGTTGCCTCCCTCAGGGTTCGTCCTAAATTCCAAATCCCAGGAAATGCAGCAAGATCACGAGGAAGGCGCCCAGGATCCCGCCGATGCCGCAGATCAATATAACCAACCAGCTGTAACCGATTTCCAGGCCAGCGACATGGTTGGCGAGAAAGAGAATCAGAAGCCCCACAATGGCGTTTATGATAAAATTCTTGATGGATCTCAGGATTAAGAATGCGCCGAAGACTATGACGATGATTAATAACACGAGTCCAGCTTCAATCATAACATTAAATTAGAGAGTACAAACTATTAAAGAGTCTCCTTTCCAGGATCATAACTCGAACTCTTCCATTTCACTCGTCAAGCGGTGCAGCTCCTTTATGTCCAGAGACAGGGGATCTATATGCACCAGCATTATGGCGTTCTTCAAAGCTATCTCATCCCTCTGGGACTGAACGAATCGCAGCACTGTTTCGTAGTTACTCTGAGTAATAAGATACCCCAGACCTTCGAGTAGGATAAGTGGATAATTTGCTTTACCAAGGAAATCGGAGATTACACTGCTCAGGCGGGGGAAGTTCGTCGGGTCCACAGTTCTGTATCCCGGCTCATTCTTTTGCGTCAGCCATATAACGGTATCTTGCGGCACGTTGTACCTCTCATGAAGAGTCTCGGGATTGTAGCGGCTCAGGCAGAGGCCATCCATACCATGTATCACCAGCTCGCTGAAGATCTCCAGGATTTTTTGCGGTTTTTCTTCTTCAACGATGTAAGTTGTTCCAGGGATAAGAGAGATCTCATAGGGACTTCGCCCGTAGCTCTTCATAAGCCCTGACAGGGAATTGATGAGGTCAAAGGTGGCTTCGTGCACCTTGATGATTCTGGCCAGCCTTCTCAGAGCCACGAAGAAACCACGTCTTGTAAGCACCAACCCGGATCTGATATTCAGAGACTGCAAGGATGGGAAAGCATCTCGCATATCCGGTTCACATGCCACAGTGGAGTCATCGGAGATCTCCTTGTCCTTGGCTGTGCTTTCAAAGAACTCGTCAGATGCTATCATTTCATTGGCCTCTGTTATCACCTCTTTTCTCACGCCCTCGCCTAAATTGGAGAGCATAGTCTCCGAGAAGACCCGGAAAAGATAAGCAGAGAGCGGGCCCAGAGAGAATAGCAGCTCCTTGATCTCGTTAACGCTGGATGTCATGCTGGTGTGAACAAACTCAGGTTTCTCCGCCAGTATCAGATGCGTTCTATGGCCCAAAAGCTCCATCTGGTAGACGAAGTCCAGTATCTCTCTTTCCGGTATCCGGCCTTCGTTCTCTTTCACCAGCTGCTCAATGCTGTCAATGAGCACAATGCTGTTATTGCTGGATTCGACGAACGCTTTTATGGTCATGAAAAGAAGCGGTAAATTTCGCGGGGAGATGTAGCGATCGCTTCCCTTCTCATCGCTCAGCTTGATGATGGGCGTCTCCTTGAATCCCCAGCGAAGCCTCACATCTTCAGGAGCATAATGAGTTATACACAGCCCCTCTACTCCATGCATGATCTGATCCGTGAAGACCTCATAGGCAATCTCAGGAACTACATAGAGCCTTCCCGTCTTTAGATCGTAAGTGGGAAGCGTTGTTTTTGCTTCTTCTCTCACAGGCTTTACTGGTACCTGATCTTCAACGATCATTCTTGTGGCTGAAGACCCTACAGAGCCCGTGAGCGTCTTTTCGAATTGGTCCCACAGTTTTAGGAGTTGCTGTGTCTCAACCTTTTCCCGGGTGGTGCCGACCTGTTCCAGGTAAGCATCGACCTGGGCCTTCGCAGTCTCTTCGCCTATGTAGCGTGCCAGCGTTGCCTCCAGATCTTTAAGTGTTCCCTGACGTATAACCCTTTGTTCATTATTTGGAGTCGGAGCCTTTTCATGACAGGCACCTACGAAGCAGTCGGCTATGGTCGCTTCTTCCGAACTGGCCTTTGTTAAGATCGATACAAAAACATACAGGCTGCAGTTGACGAGAAGCGTCCAGAAGACAGAGTTGCTCCAAATATCCAGGCCGAGACCGAATAGATCAGTGGGCTTGAGGAAGGCAATGCCCAAAGGTCCATCCCTGACCAAATTTCCCAGCACGCCACCATTCCCGGCAACTGTAGGAATTAGGGCGGTGTAGGTCCACAGCAAAAAGCCCGATACCAGCCCGGCCATGGCGCCTTGACGGTTGCCTCTCTTCCAGTACAGCCCTCCCAGGGCGGCTGGTGCCAGCTGACTGGCTGCCAAAAAAGAGACGACGCCAATTTCCGCCAGGATCTGGTAAGCCACAGCTCGTGAGTAGAGATACCCCAGGAGCACCACCAGAAGTATGTTCAGCCTCCTCGTGTTGAGGAGAGTATTGGCGAGGTTTTTCTCCTTTTTTATATGTTTCAAGATGTAGGGCAGCTCCAGGTCGTTGAGGAGCATAGTGCCTACGGCAACGGATTCTACCAGGATCATGGCAGTGGCGGCCGAGGTTCCACCTATGAAGACGAAGAGCGAAAGTAAGTCCTGATTATGGGTGTATGGTATGGTTATGATGAAGGCATCCTTCAGACCCTGTGTATTGAGGAGCAGTCCTCCCCAGGCAATGGCCGGGACGAATAGGTTGATCAATAGGAGATAGAGAGGAAAGAGCCACATCGCCTTCTTGAGGTGTTTCTCCTCGCAGTTCTCCACTACCATGACATGGAACTGTCTGGGAAGGAATAGGATGGCGAAGAAGGATATCAGAGTCAGGGAGAACCAGAGGGGATACTCGACATCTATGAGGTCGTTATACGCCGGATTGTTTCTGGCCTGATCGACCATCTGGCTCGTTATGTTTCCGTAGCCTCCAAAGATGCCATAGGCGACAAAGAGCCCCACCAGGAGGAACGCCACTAATTTTACCAGGGATTCAAAGGCTATCACGGCGGTCAGCCCCTCATGGCGTTCCATGGGGTCGAGATGGCGTGCGCCGAAGATGACCGCGAAAGCCCCCAGGAGAAGAGCCACCAATAGCATGCCTTCTCCCGGGAAGCCCAGCAAAATTTGAGGACCGCTCAGGATCTCCAGAGATGTGGAGATAGCTATTAGCTGCAGGGCCACGTAGGGAGTCACCATTATAAGGCTCAATACTGCCACCACCGCACCTATGGCATAGCTTCGACCATAGCGGAAGCTTAGAAAGTCGCTGATAGAAGTGAGCCTGTGCTCTTTCGAGACGTTAATCATCTTACGGATGACTACCCAGCCCAAAGTCATTGCTAAAACGGGTCCCAGATAGATGGGCAAGAACTCCAGGCCAGTGGATGCCGCTCTTCCTATAGAGCCGTAAAAGGTCCAGGCGGAGACGTAGACGCAGAGAGAAAGAGCATAAACGTATGGATTGGAAATGATGCTCTTGCCCAAGTGCTTACGGTGATCGGCATACCTGGCTATGGCAAAGAGCAGCAGCAGATAAAGGACCATGACGACCAGAGCAACATTTGGTCCTATCATTCGTGGATCCCCCGGTCGAATAGATACAGTATGAGTATGATCGCTAGCCAGACTGCGGTTATGTAGATCAATACCGCAGGCACGCCTGCCACGACGTGGCCTGAGGCCAGGCTGAGCATGGGCCAATTGAGAAGCAGCCATCCTAAGACGGATAGAAGAACCCAGAACTCTTTCTGGCCTAAGAGATCGTCGAAGGAGAGCGGCATAGCTATAAACCTGGGTAAATTACCATTCCCTTGGCGGATATATCTACTGCACGCTTTCCTAAATGGTGAGAGGTGCCGCACATCTTCAGGATCTCGATGGACTTCATCCTTGTTAAGTTTATTTCATCATTCTTCAGCAATATTATTCCGTCTGCCACCTGTGCTATCTGCGAAGGATAAGGAACTCCCGGTAGCGCATCCTCTGCAATCAATGCTACCAAACCCTTCCTCTTGATCATATGTGATAGCTTGAGGAGAAAGCGCCAGTATTCATCCTTAAGCACGTCTTCCAGGACAGATAGATTTTCCATGACGATTCGAGCAGGTTCGACGTCATCGATCTGCGTCTCGATTGCTTCCAAAAGTTCGTTCGATCTTCCTGCCTTTTCTATTATGGCTTCCAGCTCTACGTAGTAAATCTCCTTTCCGAAATAAGTTCTCTTCACAAATTCGTAACTGGAGGCGAAATCGAACTGCAGATCAGGAGGCCCGCCGAAAGTCAGGAGGTAGAGCCCGTGCTCTTTGCGGTTTGCACCTTCGCAGAGAAACTGTGTGCAAAGTGTCGTCTTACCCGTTCCCGCGTCGCCTGCCACAAGAGTGATGGAAGGTATCGGAAGGCCTCCCTCAATCATATCGTCCAAACCTGGAATTCCTGTAGGCATTCTCTTTATAAAATTCAAACCCATTCACCTCGGTTTCCCATGCGTTCGAGGCTTGTTGTCTAAGGATCACGATTTCATCTTATATGCGGATCCGGGAAGCATATTACATCCTCGGACAGTTGTGCGGAGGGGGGCGCTTATGAACGGTTCCGGCAGTTATAGAAATTGTTAGTCTCTTATCTTATTTGTCTTTATTCTTCAAGTTGTTTTTTGTACATCAGACGGCTTTTATATCAGGAATTCATTCTCGCAGGCGTGAGATGACTTGATCCTTAGGACTCATTATTCAGGCGAAATATCTGCGGAAATGGACGGAAAAGAGGTTACTCTGGCAGGCTTCGCCCACGAGATTCGCGACTTGGGGGGCATCGCCTTCCTGGTGCTGCGAGATAGAAAAGGCCTGGCTCAAATAACGTTGGTCAAGAAGCTGCTCGGAAAAGATTTGTTCAAGAGCGCGCGCACCATCAGCCGAGAGAGCGTAGTAATGGTTCGGGGAAACGTGAAAGCAGAGCCGAAAGCACCCCGTGGATACGAGATCCTTCCCACGGAGATCAGAGTACTGAGTGCTGCACAGGTGCCTTTGCCCTTGGACCCCACAGAGAAGGTGGAATGCGAGCTTGACACTCGCCTGGACGCCAGATTCATGGATATTCGCAGACCGTGCATTCTGGCCGCGTTCGAGATCGAGAGTGCTGTGCTTCGAAGTCTCAGAGACCATTTTTACGAAAAAGGGATTACTGAGGTCTTCACTCCCAAGATAGTGGCTGCGGCAACCGAAGGAGGAACTGATCTCTTCCCCATCAGCTACTTTGAGAAGGAGGCTTTTCTAAACCAGAGCCCACAGCTCTACAAGCAGATGCTTATGAGTGCTGGCATGGACAAGGTCTTCGAGATCGGGCCCATCTTCCGGGCGGAGGAGCATGACACGCGCCGCCATCTGAATGAGGCCATCTCTATTGACCTCGAGGTCAGTTTTGCCGACGACAAAGATGTCATGGAAATACTGGAAGGGGCTGTGGCCGGAGCTTATGAGTATGTAGCTCTCAACTGCCGCTATCAGTTAGAAGTGCTGGGACTGGATTTGCAGGTTCCGAAGCTTCCTTTTAGGAGGATTACTTATACCGAGGCGCTGGAGCTGGCCGGAGAGAAGGCGGGAGTAAAGATGCAGTGGGGAGACGATCTGGATACAGAGACTGAGAGGTTCCTGGGCGAGACTATCGGCGAGCATTACTTCCTCACGGACTGGCCGTCTTCTATAAAACCCTACTACACTCTGCCCTATGAGGATAAGCCTGAAGTTTGCAGGGGATTTGACCTTATGCATCCGCGCATGGAGCTGGCTAGCGGAGCCCAGAGGGTACACGATTATAACCAATTAGTAGAACGCATAAAAGGGAAGGGGCTGGATCCGGACGGCTTCGAGTTCTACCTCATGGCCTTCCGCTATGGCATGCCGCCTCATGCCGGTTGGGGGCTTGGCCTCTCCCGGTTGATTATGACTATGCTCAAATTGGAGAACATTCGTGATGCTGTGATATTCCCGAGGGACCGAAAGCGCCTGGTGCCCTGAGGCGGAGCCGTGGGGCCATTTGGTCTCACTTTTCTATTCAACTTTTTATTTCCATCGAAATATCCATCGAAGAGGAAAAAGAGTTTTGGCCGGGATCGGTCTGAATAAAAAGTGAAATGACAATCTATTGTTATCACATTTGGCGTTCTGTCTGTCTTTGAAGAGCCTTACCTAATCGCTTCTTGGAACAACCCTAAAAGCTCTGCTAAATGAGTCTGAAACTTCCTGCCAGAAAAATATTACAGGCAACCAAAGGTTTGGCAGGCCGGAGGAGTAAGCGGGCCTGCGCGAGAACCTTCAGGAGACAGTATCGTTCTAGACCTCATCCAACTTATCAATGCCTGTTTTCTTTACCTTCGGCTTCCAGATCTTATCAGGCATCCAGGCCGGCGCTCCGGCTGGCTTGTCCACCTGTACTCTCTCTCCTACGAAGACGTGTACTTTCTTGGTACCGCGTTCGCGCAACTTAATCTCGGTATAACCCCGGTTGGCGGCTTTAAGGGCAGCTTGCCTGGGCGACTTTCCTGTGAATACTCCAATCTCATTTCCCTGGGCGTCCCTCAGGGCAAAATTTCTCATCTCAGCCATATTTTCCCTCCTTCGTGGATAGAATAAGCGTCTCTGATTCGGTATATTAATTTAATCCAAATGTACCGCCAAAAAGCTCCTGCAAAAGAGCGCCCGTGCAGCAAGCGCATTTCCATTAGTCGCGAAAATCAGCAGCTATACATAGAATCTTTAAAAAAATAAATGACAAACGCCACCTCTTGAGGCCGATTACTTCCACATCAGGTGGTTTTGCTCTGATTGCGAACTTGCGCTCCTATGGGCGGGCTCGTCGCCAGACTTCCGAGCACATAAGCTGCCGTGCCGCAGATGAGACCGATGAAGACGGGGTGGATAAGAGGATTGCCGTAGAAGTTCCAGGCGACCACGGAAAAGAAGGAAGCCAGAAGGCTGGCGATAAAGCCGGTTTGCGTGCCGCGGCTCCAGTATAGCCCAAAGATAAGCGGCACGAAGACGCAGCAGGCGATTACACCCATGCTCACGGAAACCAGGGGTACGATCTCCTGCGGGACGTTGACTGCCGAGACCGCTGCTATCAACAAGATCATTACGCCCACGACGCGGGTCAATAGTAGAATCTTCCTGTCGGTTATGTCTGGATGCAGGTAGCGCAGTATGTCGGATGTAAGCGAGGTGGTGGTGACCAGCACAATGGCGCTCATGGTGGACATGGCGGCTGAGATCGCTGCCAGAAGGATGATGCTATCAAAACCTGGGGGAAGAATGAATGTGGCGAGGAATGGCACCAGTCCATCGGGGTTCTTCAGAAAAGGTGCTATCTGCTCCGCACTTAAGACTCCATAGGCCAGGATCCCCAGGGAGAAAATACAGACCGCATAGACGGCGATGGACAGCGGCCCAAAGACACCAGCAAAACGGACCACCCTCCGATCCTTGGCTGAGAATATCATTATCAGCAAGTCAGGAAGTGCCAGCAGGCCGAGGCTGATGGAAAAGGCCAGGCCCAGGGTCTTTTGCCAGGGGAGGTTGAGGCCCTCCATGCTGAGGACAGCGGCAGGAATGTGGTCCCAGATGTTGGCCCCCCCTCCTGCGGAAAAGAGTCCGCCGTAGAGAAAGACCGCTCCTACCAGCATAAGAGCCCCCTGGATGAAGCCGATCCAGATTATAGCAGGTAGGCCGCCGATAGCGTAGTAGACGGCAACGATGGCCACGGCTATGATAAGACCCTGCAGGTAGCTGACGCCTATCAATCCCTGGAAGAGAATGGCGCATCCCTTGAAGATAGGCACCAGGTAGACTGTATAGAGAAGCAGCATGATTGTCGCCAGGATCACTTTGCCTTTAGGGGAACTGTACCTCTTTTCCAGTAGTTGGGGCACAGTCTTGGCATCATAAGCGATAGCCATGGCCCAGATCTTTCCTGCCATGAGCCAGGCGATGCAGGCGAAGGCCACGTGAAAGAAGGTGCAAAAAACCACCCAGGGCATGCCTGCGACAAGGCCGTATCCTCCGCCTCCCAGAAAAGATGCGGCACTGAAATAGGCCGCAGTGTAGGCTATGCCGATGACGGCAGGATAAGCGATATTTCGATCGGAGAGGACGAAGCCTGAGAAGGTTCCCTGCCGCAACTTGATGGAGAGAAGGACTATGGCAGCAACGTAGGCCACGAGCAGAATTTGACTAATCATGGTATCTCCTCATCAAGATAAATATCGTTATCGAAAGCATGACTATAAGTGAAACCAATAGCGCAAGGTAGGGTGCGGGCATGATCATATCCACTTCCCTCCAGACCGTTGGTCATAAAAAAGATGCAAGAGTACATCCGCATCCCTTCTCATCGATTTCATGTTATATCGTTCTCCAATTTAGTACTGTGATGTACATTTGTGTCCAGCGTGGCTGGTCTTGGTTTAAAAGCTTTTCTCGCGTAGAGAGAAAAATGGAGAAATCCTTGATGGTCCAAGTCCAGACGATGATATGCAGCAATGGCGGATCTCTGTCCGGGTTTCGAGAAAAAATTTATTATAATTTCGTCAGCTAATTTGCTCTAATTCCTTCTTCCAGATGCGACGAAAAAAACCGCGATGAGACCCGTTAGAGCAAGAATAGCGTCGAACCCTGGCTGAGTCTTTTGAGCAGGGGCTTCAGTCTCCTCAGAAGGCTGAACAGCGCCAGTGTTGCCCTGTCCTGTTCCTTGAGCTGCTTCTTTGACCTCTGGATTTGTGATTCCGGTTCCCTGTTCGTGAATTCCTGGAGTGGATGCTGAATCATTTGTTTCGTTCTCGGCCTGCAGGCTTTGGCCGATTTCCTGGACAGCCTCTTTCGTATCAGGATTTGTCAGCCCTGTGCCTGGCTCGTGTATGCCCTGAGGACCTGCAGCAAGTGAAATTGATACGGCCAGCATCAGAACTATCGTAGCTAAGATTATTTTCTTGATCATAAAGTCGCCTCTCAATTTCTTCAGGCTTGAACACAACTTTATTTAACCATTTCTGGAGGTCTTGTCATTAAATTGATGCAAATCTTCTATTTTCGTCTGGAAGCGCGCGGTTCACCCCCATATCTGGATGTGAGTGATGTGAAAGCGGAAATGAATTTTGACTGGATTTCGAATGAAATCGCTCATTGAGATGCGGAATTTATCAAAAAAAAAGATGCAAAAAGACTTATCGAACATTGTCGACCATTTATATCGCTTTTAGTCGAAAACTGAATACGCAGAGATGATCTTTCAACCTTCGTGTCCTGGAAACCGACCGAGTTCGTTCGGTCCAACATTCAACTATCGTTCAGGGGGAAGGTTTGGTTGAAGAGTGGCAATGTGAGCTGCTCAAAATCGGAGGCGAATAGATATGAAATATGCAAGATTGCTGGCTGCCCTGGGTGTGCTATGTATCCTCATAGCTCCTGTTCTGTCGGCACAAGCAGAGAACGGTTTCGCAAAGAATGCAGATTCAGGCTGCAAGATAAACTGTAATGGGCCCATGGCAGGGAGTGGTTGTCCTCAGAATTGTATCGAGTTTGGATGCCAGAATACAAATGCCTGCAAATTAGGAGCACAAGAAGGAACCGGAAACCAGAATGGAAACGGCCAGAATGGAATTCAGCAGGGTGCAATGGACGGAACTGGCCCCAAGAGGGACGGCAGCTGTGCGACAGCAAGTGCCTAGAAAATCCTTGCTTTAGACTTAGACTTGCTTTGGAAGGAATCCATATCGAATGGACGGTAAGGGGAGGCAGGAATCCTAAGGTCGAACAGCTCCCCATAACTTTCTTTTAGGAAGCAAAATGCGATTGGCCGCTCGCTTCAGGTTAATTCAGCATCAGTTCCTGTCGAGACGACCACACCATCTTTTAACTCTGAAAGCTTATCCGAAAGATCCTTTCCAAGGATCAGTTGGCGCTTTGGATAGGGAATCTCAATCCCCTGTTCGTCAAATTCTTTTTTTATCGCTAGGAGAATATCTCTGGTCATGCTAAAGGCCGTCGACTGATCCTTTGCTCTGGTAAGCAGTCGCAGCAAAATACCTGAATCCTGAAATTCCATAACAACAGTATTGGGGATGTTTCCAGATGGCAAACATTCAGGATGACTTATTGCTGCATTTGTCATTATTTGCATCGCTTTACTGAGGTCTGATTCGTAGCTCACCTGAATCGGCACAGGCACAAGGATCGAAGGATCGTTCATGCTGTAATTTATGATGACCTCATCTTGCAGTGTCGAATTCGGTACCACCAGACGTCTGTTGTCCCATGTTCTCATGATGGTGTGAATAAGTCTCATATCTTCGATGTAGCACAGCTCATTGCGAAACATTACGGCATCGCCGATGCGAAAAGGCTGCGATATGGAGTTGATGATTCCGGCTATGAGATTGGATAGGCTGGACTGAGCCGCCAGACCCAAGACAATGGATGCAAAGCCGGCGGCTACAAATACGGAGGTAATGGCCCCCAGGGATTCAGGAAAAGCAGTGAAGGTTGCAGCCATCAAGCCTATAAGGGCGGCAGATAGAACTATCAACCTCCTCATTATTGTAAGAGTTGTTATAAACTTGGGCTGTGATAAAACCATCTTGTTAAAGGATCTTATCAAAATTCGATTTAGATAATATGTAACTACAATAGTTATGATCAGACCTGTGATGAAACCCGCCAGGGACCAGAGCATACCATCTCCCAGGAAAGGCAACTGCATTAGCATTCCAACTCCAAAGCTGAGTGAAAATGAAATCCGTTGCTCATATCAACATGGCCTCCCGTGCTCTGATTCATTCTATAACACCAAACCACTCCTGCGGTCTGTCCTTGCAGCGGCCGTACCTGCCAGATCTCCGGCCAAATTGCCTTCAAATTCGTTGATCAAAATGGTATAAAGCATTTTGCCCAAAAAATAAGAGCGTGACTTAAGATTAAAGCGTCTTTTTCTATTGAAATGTATTTGCGATATCTAAAATATTTATGCTCTATTTAATTCGGGAAAATTTGAAGTAGAAGGTCGCTAATCAATGAGCTGGATATGACTTCTAGATGGAAAGAATGCTGGGATACAGCGCCCGAGCTGTATGTTTTATTGAGAGAGAGCAAAACTCTGGAGAGTGCACGCAATAAAGTAGCGCGCTACATAGAGGCCAGAGAATGGACCTACTCGTGCGATGTCGGAGAGATTGAGACATGGGATTACATTCTCTTTAAAGAAGCGGCTCGCACTTTCAAGAATATTATCTCCCCCAGAAATGAGAGAATCGCCCAGACTTCGGCCTTAGAAAATCTCTGGAAGGCGGCTGCGAATGGAGATGCAGCTGTCAGAGACGACTTTGTCGATGAGTTCGTCCATTTCTTCAAGGCCCTGAAGTTGAAGGCAGATGTCTATCCCTCCCGGCTGATGGAAGGACTTGAGGCTCCTGAATTCGATAAATATGAAGGAAGAGTTGCAGGCCGCATGCGTTCGGATTATCTGGACCAGATGGGACGGCGCATGGACAGCTATCTTATAAAATATCCTGGCGGTCTCGATCCTGGTGTCAAAGATCGGAGAACGAAAAATAGGCAGAAAATTTTAGAGGCTCTCGATGCATCTGAGGAGGACTGGACTGAATGGCGCTGGCACTTCAAGAATGTATTCAAAGATGCCGATGGACTGCAAACAATAAAAAAAATAATTACGTTGGAGCAGCACCACGAAGAGTCTGTAATGCTGGCCCTGGAGAACCACGTTCCCTTTGGAGTCACACCCTATTATCTGCATCTCATGGACCAGGAACCTGGTGACCGGGATTATGCAGTCCGCAGTCAGGTCTTTCCGCCGCAAAGTTATGTGAAGAACATGGTCGCCCATAGAAAGGATAAGAAATGGGCATTTGATTTCATGCTGGAGAGGGACACGTCTCCCATCGACCTGGTCACGCGCCGATATCCCAGAGTGGCTATAATTAAACCATACGAATCCTGTCCCCAGATCTGCGTCTACTGCCAGCGTAATTGGGAGATAACTCAGCCTCTCATGGCCTCCGCTTTGGCTCCTAAAGAAAAGCTGGACGCTGCTTTGCAGTGGTTCGCGGAGCATGATGAAATGATGGACATTCTGGTTACTGGCGGAGACCCTCTGGTGATGGACGACTCTCTGATTGATGAGATCCTCCATAAGCTCTCTATGATCCCTCATCTCAAGAGCATAAGGATTGCCACCAGGACCCCGGCCACGGTGCCCCAGAGGATCACTGATGAGCTCTGTGAGATCTTTGCCAAGTATCACGAATTAGGGGAGAGAAACCTTTCCGTGGTAACTCACTTCATCCATCCCTATGAAGTGACTCCGGAGACTGTGGAGGCCGTAAAGAAGATAAAACTGGTCGGAATTCAGGTCTACAACCAGCAGGTATTCACCTTTGCCAACAGCCGGAAGTTTGAGACCTGTGCCCTGAGAGTGGCCCTCAAGAAGATTGGAGTGGACCCCTACTACACCTTCAATATGAAAGGCAAGACGGAGATGGAAGATTACGCTGTTCCCATCGCCCGGATCCTGCAGGAGCGAAAAGAAGAGGCGCGTCTCCTGCCGGGAGTATTTCGCACCGATGAGCCCGTCTTCAATGTTCCTGGCCTCGGGAAAGACCACCTGCGAGCCTGGCAGAACCACGAGCTGATTGCCATCACTCCTGGGGGCCGCAGGATGTACTCTTTCCTGCCTTGGGAGAAGAACATCGTCCAGGTGAAGCCTTACGTCTATACCGATGTTCCTATTCACAGTTATCTACAGAGGCTAAAGGAGAGGAACGAGGACCCTGAGGACTATCGGAGCATATGGTACTACTACTAGCAAGGCTTTATTGATGTAACCAGTCTGCGAGCTTCTGAACCCCATCCAGTGTCTCTTCGCACTGTGCTTTAATGAATTCTTGCGGAAGCTCTTCATGCATGGGTATAGTCTCGCTGGCAGCAAGAGCCTTTGCCCCTGCAAAATTGATGTAGGAGATTCTGGCGGCAAGCTCTTCGGGAGGCCTCTCGAATGATGTTCCCTGAAGCATCGCAACGCCGGTCTCGCTCAGCAGTTGTTCACATAGGCTCGCGCTGTTCCTGATTCCCCTCTTGGCCAAATCTGTGGCGAAGGGGGAAAAGTCGGGAAACATATAGAAAGCGCCTTCCGGTGAGTGTATCCTGACTCCTGCATCGGAGAGGATGCGGTAGCACTTTTGGCCCAGGGTTGAAAGTATGCGCCGGGCATGCCAGAGATAGCGCTCTATGGCTATCCCGCCCCGAAAAGCCTCGACTGCAGCATACTGAATGGGCGCGCTGACGGATGTGTATGTTTCACTGGCAACCGCGGCCATGGCATTCATAATCCAGTCCAGATTCCTGGGGAATGTGAAGGTGCCGAGCCTCCAGCCGCCAGCTCCACACCACTTGGACAGGCCTGAGCTGATGATTGTCCCTTCTGGGTAGAAACGTGCCACTGAGACATGGCCTCCTTTGTGATGGAGCTGGCCGTAGATCTCATCGGAAAGGAGTATTATTTCATAGTCTTTGGCGACTTTTGCAATATCCTTCAGCTCATTTGCCGTGTACGTGAGACCATCCGGGTTTCCAGGATAATTGAGCACCAGCAAACGCGGCCTATACAGGTCCTGCTCACACTCCAAAAGCTCAGCCAGGCGGTTGGCGCTGATATGCCACTTATCCTCGAAGGAGGTATGAAGCAGGCTCACCCGTTTGCCCAGTATCTGAGCCTGGGGCACATAAGAGACCCAGCAGGGAGTTGGAACTATGATCTCTCCATAAAAGACGAGCTGCAAAAGGAACATGAGTTCTTTGGACCCGGGACCTACGAGGACACAGTCTGCGTTCGCCTCCACATTATCTTTCTGCTGGTGAAAGCCCGCAACTGCATCTTTCAAAGCCGGGAGGCCTTTGACTGGCAGATAATCCTTCTCATGGGCATGCAGCCGGAGAGCTTCTACTACTGGAGCCGGTACTGGAAAGGGAGACTGGCCCAGACCGAAGTTGTATATCTTCTGGCCCCGGCTCTTCAGGAGCTTTACCCGCTCGTTGATCGCCAGAGTTGGAGACTCGCCTATGCCGCGGACATTGATATTTAGGCTGACGTGCTTTTGTAGTGTCATCTTTTGAATCTCCTGAGATTTCTGTGCTCCTAATTTTGAGAGCCATGTTAGATAAAAGATAGGTTTTGCGTGAGATGGGTTCCGGAGAAGAACGGATCCTGTGCGACATCCTTGGCTGACATCACCTGTCTCGCAAAGAGGTATCATTCGACGATTAGCAAGCTGACCAACTTTTGTCCGGCGCAGGGAATCGGTTTATTGTCTTCTGTAAACAATTGCGCAGAACCATTTGCACTTATCAGCATCATTGGAACGGTATTGGCGTCGTGGATTGGTTTGGATGGGTCGTACCTGAAGTGTTCAGTGAAATCGGTAACCACAAGAGATGCTCCGGAGTTGAACCTCCTATCCAGGTAAGAGTATGTAATCTCTGGCGAGAACAGGAATCGGCCGTGCAGGTGTAGTGGCGCAATTGCCTCTTTTCCTCTGAAACCGTGCGCTTCCGGCTGGATCTGGTAGACCTCTCTTCGACCAAATATGTCTCTGAATTGTATGCAGGCAAAGGAGTTTACCATATCGTTCGAAGTAAGAGCCAAAAGGTGGCCTAAATTGGAGATATCTATCTCATCCGAAACGGATTCCGAGATTATGCTGCCATGATATGTCTGGAATCCTTCTTCATAAGCTTCGGCGATGTGGGATGAATTTGTGTCTGCCAGAAGGACCGCTAGACCCTGAGCTTTAAGAACTGATGCTATCTTCCTCGCCCAGGGGTGAGCCCCAACAATCAAGAACCCATTCTGTCTTCGGGAGGAGAGCTTCAGGTACAACGCGAGCGGGCCCGCCGTCAGACCGTAGATAGTAACTGTTCCGGCTACGACCAGGAACGCTATGGGCGCCAGCATTTCTGCTTGAGGATAACCCTGCTCCGACAGATACAGGCCGAAGATTGACGCCACCGCAGCTGCAACTATTCCACGTGGTGCCATCCAGGCGATGAAGATCTTTTCTTGCCAGCTCAGATCAGACCGATACGTTGAAAGGGCGACCGCGGCCGGTCGGGCCAAGAAGATCAGAACTGCTATGAAGATAAGGAACCTTGAATTAATATAATCAAGATAACTCAGGGGAAGTCTGGCCGCCAGGACTATAAAAAGGATTGAAATCAGCAGTGTGCGCAGGTTTTCCTTGAACTTTATTATGGGCTGGATATCGACCCTGTTCTGGTTGGCCAGGACCACGCCCATCAGCGTGGCTGCCAGAAGCCCGGATTCTTCCTGAATAAGTTCCGATGCCGCAAAAACGGTCACTACAATCATAAGAGAGATGATTTCCAGCAGTCTGTCCGGTGCCCAGTAGCTTCTGAGCACCTTTATTATGACTACCGCTCCAAGAAAGCCCGTGATGCAACCTGCAACAATAGTCTTCGTTATTCCCCAAAACGCTAATATTACGACCTCATGGGGCCCAGATGCGAGGATGCCCTGCAAAACGAGTATGGCAATAATTGCACCAATGGGATCGTTCATAATACCCTCCCATTTGATGATGGGGCCTACCTTGCCTGATGGCCGCACATATAAAAGCAGAGGCGTCACGACTGTAGGTCCCGTCACTACCAGGATTGATCCCAGGAGTATCGATAGCAGTGGATCGAGACCGAAAATGATATACGCTGAGGCCGAAGCGATGAGCCAGGTGGTGAGGACCCCCATGGTAAGAAGGTTGCCTACCACTCTTCTATTCCCTATTGCATCTGCTATCTTCAGGCTCATTCCGCCCTCAAAGAGTATCAACGCCAGAGAAAGGGTGACGAAGGGTGAGAGAAGGTTTCCCATTAGCTCGTCGGGATTTAGAAATCCCGTTACAGGGCCTGCAAGGAATCCAAAGACCAGCAACAAAAGGATAGATGGGAGCCTTAGGCGCCAGGCTATCCATTGGGCTCCAATTCCGATGATAATGATTCCTGCCAACTCCAATGAGGAATTGTCGTTCATTAGCCCTGGTATCCTCCATTTATCGGCTTATAAATCCCTGCGAGAGTCTAATTTTGGTTCTTTGTTTCTTCCCGCATGATTCTTCAAACCAGCCCTGTTTTGGCATCAAAGTTCTGACAGACTATATAAATAGCTCTGCTTTCCAACTTTTAGCCCTATCGCTTTCAGCTTAGGGTTGACGGGAGATAATTTGCGCATCTCCAAAGGTAATATCTGGAATTGGCTTGTACCCCTGAACCCAGAAGCAAACGCCATCGCTAGGGCTGCAGTGTCAACAATACTCGCAGCAATCACAAATTCCAACGAAACCTTGCACTTCAAGTAATATGCTATAAGATTTATAAGAAGTAAATCTGTCACCACAGAACACTGGGCTTGCAAAGCAAGATAATTCATAGAGGGAATGACGGTTTGTTCTTTTTAAGCAAGCAGATACCGAAGAAATTTATTAGTATGAATATCAATACTGCAATCATGAATGATACAATACGTTTTGGTGCAGTGCTCTGTATCGGCGGTGTGCTTTTCACAGCGTATTCCTATTTTTCTGCAGGTGATGGCGACACTTTCACAATATGGTGGGGCGTAGTTGTCGTTGGCCTAGGCTCCATGGTAAAAGGATTTGCGAACGAGAAGCAGGACAAGGAGCTCAGTGAGCTAAAGGAACGGACCTATCTGGGACAGGCTACCAAGGAGGACTGGAACAATAGTGGTACTGAATTCTTCGCCCTTGAAAATTACGATGAAGCTCTCAAGTCGTTCGATATGGCCATCAAGATGGACCCGGAATATGCAGATGCCTGGGTCAACAAAGGAACCTCGCTTTACAGACTTGGCAGGTACAGTGAAGCCATCGCGGCTTATGATGAAGCTATCCGGATACAGCCACAGAACGCAAATGCCTGGAAACGTAAAGGATTCGCTCTCAAGAAACTCGGTCGCAATACTGATGCAGCCGATGCCTCATCGAAAGCCATGGAGTTGGGATATAGCGGCTGAATCCAGGCTGTTGGATGTGTATAATCTGCAATAGGCCATTTGCCCATCTCGCGAGAGTGTTTGCCCTTACGCCGGTGGTCTTCTATCTCCTCCAGGCTGCGGCCTTACGTCTCTGGAACGAAGAAATAGGCGAATGACCATGCAAACGCGATATTGGCTCTTAGATCGAGTGCCTTGTGCAAGATCATGCCCAACAGACTTCAACCTCCGATTGTTCGTGACCTAAAGCTTTTTTGCATAAGAGATAAATGTAGTTAGTTCGAGGTATGATAGAATGAGGCTGCTAATTGGTATCTTGATACTCTTAATAATTATTGGCGTGGCGGAATCGATACAGTTAGGCGGAACTAAAGAAAAAGTAATCCTTCTGGGGAGTTTGACCGGGAATATCTCAGGTCAGGCAAATCTCACGAACGAGACTAATGCGACAATCCCTGTCAGTACCGGAGTTGCCATACAAAACCCCATGAGCATAACTCCTGTGTCAAACCGGTACAAGAGCACAACTTCCCCCAATTCCATAGGGGCAAACACTATCGCGTATAGATTTACGACCTAGGATTCTCTCTTTTTTCAGATTGTAAAAATTTTCCTCAGAAAGAGCTAGCGTCTCGCCTGTAATTGGGTCCATCTCCCATAAATGTTGTGCAACAGTCCATAACACGGCTGATCAGATCATATACACCAGGAGCATCCCCTGGCTGAAGATCCGATGGAGCCAGGGGGAGATTCGATAGCACCCTAAAATTGAGCTGCAATGAATTTGGTGAGGCTTTGCATCTCTCCATCCAATTGACAAGATTTTTAATGCTGTTAATGGATCCCATAATCTTTCGCTGCTCATTTTCTCGAAGTATGAGAGTCGTTTCTGGTATCTTCAGCCTCCATGATTTAATGATGGCCGTCGTCAATTCGCTTTCAAGACTCTCTGGTATGTCGATGGCCCTGATGAAGTCCAAGATCAAGGCAAGCTTTTTTGATCTGAACTCGCACTCCTTTTTGAGCAGTTCTGTGTTGCTGAGAATACAACTATAGTATTCGGTCAGACCCAGAAGTTCTTCGGATACGGTGGCTCCAGACGATACGATATTGATCACTTAATCCCTCCCTGAGTTTCAAGATGCAGCCAAGGGCTGTTGCCAGCGAGAACTGACAAAAATAGTTGAAGTTAATATAGGATCTAATTGATGCGATTTCATGCAGATCCGCATAAGTTTCTCTTGCTTCCATTGACCTGCAAACTCGATTCATCAAAACTCCTACTAAATTGCTATGACGGCAATGCATATCTCTTAGGGGAACGCGGTCGATAATATTGATTGCGTCGTTCGACGATCGGCGAACAATACTTTCGAGAATATAACTCTTATGGTCTGTCAAAGAGTACTGAATTCACGGGTTGAGCGCAGATCAGTTCTTTTAAAAAATTGCCGGGGTTGGGGGCTGAGGTTCAATGTCGCTTATAGGCGTAAGGGAGAACGCATCGGATTAGCTGACGCGCGGGTTCTAAAGGAACCGCTAACACATCTGCCATTTAATTCTTATGTATATTAGTTATATTTTTAAAACCCCGTCGAATACAATAGGTAAATGATATATCATCTCGCCAAACATTTATAAGCAGCGGAAGGAAGACTAAATTCTGCCCATGAATACTAAGATCGTCCTTAACACCCTGGGCTTGCTGGCTATTCTGCTTGGAGTGCTGATGGTGTTTCCAGGGCTTGTTGCTGCCATCTACAAAGAGCCTCTAGGCGTCGTGGCCTTTGCCTTTTCTTCACTTACTGCGATAGCCGTAGGCATACTCCTGAGACGTCAGGGCGCTGACGGAGACATGGGGCGTAAGGAAGCTTTTATCATCGTCTCCTCAGGCTGGCTTCTGGCGGCAATACTGGGGGCGCTTCCGTACATTTTTCTAGGCATGGGCCCGGTTGACGCAGTATTCGAGTCTATGTCTGGATTTACCACTGCAGGCGCTACCGTCCTGACAGAATACAACTCTCAAGGCTATTGGATCCTGAATAGCGATATGGTGCAAAGAAGCCTGACGTACACATCTGTTGAGCATGGCGCAAATTTTCTCTTGAATCATTCATCCGCGGACAAGATAGACATCGGTCTTTGGGCGACACTGGACCTAAAAGACCTTCTCGCAGTGAAAGGAACATATTTTGGTCTCCTCTTTTGGAGATCATTCACCCAGCTTGTGGGCGGCATGAGCATAATATTGCTATTCATAGCGGTCCTCCCAAATCTTGGGGTGGCTGGCCGGGAGCTGTACTCTGTGGAGGGCATCGGCCTGACTAAAGAGGCCATCACTCCAAGGGTTAAGGACACCGCCAAAACATTCTGGGGAATTTACCTTTGCCTGATGATTCTTGAAGCACTTATACTGATGATATTTGGGTTGCCGATCTACGATTCCCTTTGTACCGCCTTTGCCAGCATAGCCACGGGCGGATTCTCTCCCAAGGCCTACAGCATCGCATCGTACAGCAATGTCCTTGTGGAGGGCGTAGTCTGTATTTTTCTTCTGTTAGGGGGCACCAACTTCATCCTGTATTACCAGGTAATTACTAAAAGAACATATAAAAGGTTGATAGACGATCCCGAGTTCCGCTTCTATCTATTCATAATGGCTACGTCCGTCTCGATTCTATTGATATGGGGCAGGATTCCGGGAGACCTCTGGACAGACCTGCGCGTTTCCATCTTTCAGGTCATCTCTACCATGACGACCACCGGTTTTGTAAACAACTTCAATTACGATTCATGGTCACTCACAGCCAAGTTCATCTTGATCATGTTAATGCTGATCGGAGGCTGCACCGGATCTACAGGAGGCGGAATAAAGGTGGGACGGATCTTGATCGTCTTAAAGTACACCTACAGAGAATTGTTTCGCAGCCTGCATCCGAAGGCCGTCAAAACGGTGAGGCTGGGGAAAAAGAGTCTGAATGAGGATGTAATCAAATCAGTGATGCTCTTTGTGCAGCTCTACTTGATGATCTTCTTTGGCGCAACTCTGGCTTTTTCCATGATCGAGTCCATGAATCCTCAATTCAACGCCATCTCTGCCATCTCTGCAGCGGCATGCTGCCTCGGAGTTGTAGGTCCGGGATTTGGTGTAGTGGCCCTGGACTTCAGCAGCGTCTCTCAACTTGGCCGGGTTCTCGGCATCTTCTGTATGTATATCGGCCGCCTGGAAGTTCTCCCGGTAATTCTGATGTTCCTGCCTGAGACGTGGAAGGAGTAACACGACCACAGCAGCAGCTTCAAAGCTATTGTGATGGTGAAACCCGTCTCTCACTTCAGCATAGCCTCAATTAGATCCAGGGCATCGTTATGGTCCTGTAAGTTGAACCTGGCCAGGGATTTATTCAATCCCACTTTGATGGAATAGGCTGATTCGGGCAAAGATCTGAACATATCCTCATCGGTGACATCATCTCCCAGGGCAAGAATGAAATCATATTTCTCCCTGGTGAGCCATTGTCGAATTGCATCGCCTTTGTTTATGCCAGCATTGCGTACCTCTACCACCTTGTTGCCCGGCAGAACCTGGACATCTATGTTGGCGGTAAAGTTTACCAGGTCGTCCACCAGTTCTTTGGCTTTGAGTGAGGCGATCTCTGGATCAGCCATGCGGAAATGCCAGACCAATGAGAACTCCTTTTCCTCCACAAAAGACCCGGGAATCCTATCAGCATAGACCTCCAGGATAGGCTGAATCTTGGGCATCCAGCTTTTATTAAGGCACTGTGGACTTTCCCATTCACCACTGTTCTTCTTGATCCAGACACCATGTTCTGCCACAAGACCCATTCTATAGTCGCCAAACCACTCCTGCAGTGTGTCTTTGCGCCGTCCGCTGATCAGGACAAAATCGTTTTTGGTATCACTGGTAAGGCGTCTTAGCAGATTTCGAAGTCGTTCACTGGGTTTTGCCTGGCTGGGGTGTTCTGCGAAAGGAACAAGAGTGCCGTCATAATCAGATAATATCAGTCGCTTGCTAGCGCATTTGTAGGCATCGATAATCCTTTGCCTTTGCTCTCTTTCAAGAAGCTTGATCTCCTGCAATTTCTCCTCCTCAACCACTGATTTGATGGACTGGATGAACTCTTCCGCCCAATGAAATACATCATAGCGCCTCAGCCGAACTTGCATTATGAGATTGCGACGGATCTGCTCTTCTTCAGGCATTTCAAGAGATTCTTTGAGGGCATTGGCAATCTCATTGACATTGTTCGGGTTGATGATAACGGCCTCTCCTGCTTCCTTAGATGCGCCTGCCATCTCGCTGAGGATGAGGACCCCTTTCTGATCAGATTTGGACGAAACAAATTCTTTGGCTATGAGGTTCATGCCATCACGCAAAGGTGTAATCAGGGCCACGTCACTGATATTGTATAGTGCCAGGAGTTGAGATTCCGGTATAAATCGGTAGGAGTATACAATTGGCGTCCAGTCGAGGCTCCCGAACTTGCCGTTGATCTCTCCCACTCTTTCATCTATTTGCCTCTTCATCTGCTGGTAGTGCTCCACTTTGATCCTCGAAGGAACGACTATAAGAATCAATGTGACCTTGCCACACCAGGATGGATATCTGTTCAGAAACTCCTCGTATCCCTGAAGCCTCTTGGCAATGCCTTTCGTATAATCCAGCCGGTCAACCGAGAGAATCGTCTTCATACCTTTAAAGGCACTCTTGAGGGCTTCTATCTCAATTTGCACCTCCTGTTTTTGACCCGATTCTATAAACTTCCGGAAATCCACGCCCATGGGGAAGGTTTCCGCCTTTATCAGTCGACCTTTGAAGACTATCTGACCCAGGTTGTTCTCAAATCCCAGAATACGAAGGACGCACCTCAAGAAATGCTGAGTATAATCGTAGGTATGAAAACCGATCAGGTTGGCCCCCAAAAGTCCTTCCAGGATCTCTTTGCGCCATTCGCCTGGCAAAATTCGAAATAGTTCGAAGGATGGGAAAGGGATGTGCAAAAAGAAGCCCATCGAGATATCAGGGAATCTGCGCCTGACCATGCCAGGAAGCAGCATGAGATGATAATCGTGAATCCAGAGTATGTCTCCCGGCCTCAAAATCCGTGTGAGCGCCTCGCAAAACATCTCATTGACTTGCTTGTAGTTTTTCCATAGCTCTTCATCGTAGGCGGTCAGTGATGGGAAGTAATGGAATAGTGGCCATATCGTTTTATTGCAAAATCCATGGTAGAATTTTTCCATTATCTGTCCGGGAAGAAAGACAGGATAGCAGCGGAAGTCCTGCTCCAGCCTGGCTGCCACCCCTTGCCTTTTCGCTTCGGGGATGCTCATGCCAGGCCAGCCAGCCCAGAGGTATCCTTTATCCTCAGAGCGGCTATTTTTTAATGAATCAAGGTACGAGGAGAGACCTGTCGCTAACCCACCTACGCTCTCTTTGAACTGCAGTGAATCACATTCTTCCACTATAGTTACTGGAAGACGGTTTGAAACGATAATTAGCCTCATCAGCTATCCTTGCTGGGCCAAATCTATGACCAAATAGTTATTTTGTCTATTGTTTAACCAAAAATAGTATAAAACTCTTTTGCCCCTCGGATGAGGGACGCTTAATTCCATGTTTTTCATCTGACAAAAGTTCTTGGAAGAAAATGCAAATTCCTGTCGTGATCGATCCTTATATTGCGTAATTTTGCGCTGTTAGGTAGAAACTCGAGTTGCTTTTCGGGCTCCATTGCATAAAAGCCCCAATTTTGTTTGTCGACCCCCAGATTCTCGGCAACCTTTTCTGTTAAAGTGCCGATCGTTTCGGCGTCACTGATGTCCGCAAAACAGACGGATTTTCGTCCTGGAATTTTGATGTGAATATGGTTGGGAGACATTTCACATGCTTTGTCGAGGGAGAACGGACTCTCTAAACCTTTTTGGGCATGAACCGTCCCCGGTAGGCAAGATTCATAATGAGATCCATTCACCATCAAGAAAGGAAGATCATCAAATCCCTCGGTTCTGCCGCGCAACATGGGCACTTCGCCCTGCTGCAATAGGCGCTCCAGCTCGGCCAGCTTCTCCCGGCGGGCCTTGAAATCTTCTGCCTCGTCTGCCATCACTGATTACTCCGTCGCCTTTGTTTATAATCTTTCTTGCTCTTGCTGTGGCGTGTATAGTCCTGAGACTTTCAGGACTAGCAAACGCTTTATAAGAATATGGAAGATATAAATATTGTGAAAGATACGGTAGTTTGTGATACGGAGTGGTTCGTGTATGAATGTTCATAGGAATCTTCGGAAGTATTTGCTCTTGACGCTGATTACTCTAATTTTCGGCGCCGGTATGGCTTTTGGAGAATGTCCCTGCAAGACTGCCAAACAGAGCGTCCCAGATGCTGATGCACCAACAGTATCGTCAAGTGCATCTGCATCAGCAAGCTCGTTGCCAGCAATCATTGCAGTTAATAATCCACCAAATAAGCCGAACCTGCCATCCGGTCCCAACACCGGAAAAATCAGAAGAGTGTATAGATATACAACATCTGCTACTGATCCTGATGGTGATAAATTGAAGTACACCTTCGACTGGGGTGACGGAAAAACCTCCGTGACGAGGTCGGTCAAACCTGGCACAATTGCAGGCCTATTTCATTCATGGGGCAAGGCAGGGACGTATCAGGTTAAAGTCATGGCAACGGATAGTAGTGGGGTCTCCTCTATATGGTCAAGCCATACGGTTGTAACGATATCTTAAAGGTGAATGCATCTGTTCCATAGTTTATGTGTAAATCGTGGTTTCTTTCCGAGCGCATTCGGTCCAGAGGAAGCAAAAATAGAAAACGAGTAGGTCGCATTGCTGCATGATGGGGGAACATATGCACCCTATTTTTGCTTTTTTCATTTCTGTGCCAATAGTCTGCATAGATCGCGTTTAACCGTCGTCGCTCGGCCGGCCGCGGCCAGGGAGAGGCGCCCGTGCCCCCGAGGCCAGCAGGCCGACTCGCGGCATCCCGGTAGAATATCTATTTTCTGAGCCTAAAATTAATCCTGCTTCCTCTTCCGGGTTCCGCGCGGTTAGACGCGCTGGGGGGACGGGGCCCACTCAAGGCCGTGGCGGCCCCCCTAACCCCGCGTCCGCGGGGAATAATTATGAATCTGCGGGTCCTATGTTTTCTCCGCCTTTCAGTAATTGCGCTCCTCTTGATTTTTGACTCTTACCAATAAATTTTTCTCACTAGAATATATCCATTGAATCTAAGGAACGCTTTTGAGTTCAGGTGTTCGAAAGTCTGGAGATCTATGAACGAGCAGATATGAGCGGCACGCGAGACCGTGCAGAAGATTTTGCAGCAGAACGGGATCAAACGCGCTGCTTTCTTTGGTTCCATCGTGAGGGGAGAGATGACCGATGAAAGCGACATAGATATCCTTGTTGAATTCGAAGGTCGAAAGAGCCTGCTCGATCTCGCTGGCTTGAAGCTCGATCTAGAGGATGCTCTGGAAAGACGAGTGGACTTTCTCACATACAGGTCGCTTCATCCCATGCTCATAGAACGGATTCTTGCGGAGCGGGTCCAGATACTATGAAAAAAGATCCAAAGGATCTTCATACGATCTGATCGGCTTTAGGCATGCAAAAAATCTAATATTGCTACATACTTATACCAATTTAGGAGTATATAAATGCCTGCAAAGCAACCGACTGTATTCATCAGTTATGCTCAAGAGGATTTGAAGGCTGCTAAAAAGCTCTACTTGAACCTAAAGAAGGCAGGAGCCAATCCTTGGCTCGATAAAGAAAACTTGTTGCCAGGACAGAATTGGAAAGACACTATTAAGAGGGAAATTAAAAAGTGCCGCTATTTTATAGCAGTCTTGTCCGTGAATTCCGTAGGAAAAAAAGGATATGTGCAAAATGAAGTGGTCGAGGCATTAGATCGTATCAAGGAATTTCCCCCATCTGAGATATTTATAATACCAGCTCGGTTAGATGAATGCCAACCGCCACCTCTTGCACCAAAGCCCGCTGGCTTGGACTCCATTTGCAGCCACGCCCCCCTGGGTCGCGCCAAGCGTGAGGCCCTATTGCCACCCGATTAGGATTCATCGATTCTAGAGAGATGATGAACAAATTTTTATAATCCAACGCAGAAATAGGTAGTGGCTAATTGTGATTCGAAGTAGGCGAAATGGCTAGCAGAGGTCAAATCATTGATAAAATCAGGATGCTCTCCGAAGAAAGCCTGGGTGAAGTGGCAAATTTCCTTGATCAAATGGATGAAAAGAGCAAAAAGAAATCAAGGGCGAAAGGAGATCTCCTGTCAACAGTCATTGGTATCTGCGAGGGACCGGCAGATCTTGCCGAAAAGCACGACAAATACGCATATGAATAATGCTGTCTTTGTGGATACATGGGCTTTGCTGGAGCTTGCGAATCGGAGAGACAGCTTCCACAGTATCGCTTCAATCTGCTATGAATCCATAGTGGAAAGGTCTGTTTCGCTTGCTATCTCAGATTATGTCCTTGATGAAACGATTACAGCTTTATTCAAAGAAGTCAGATTTGATGAGGCAACAAAGTTTTATTCAAGCGATTCTAGAAGCCTCTGACTCAGGCCAAATTATTTTGGAGATAATCGATGAAGAACGGTTCCGTTCCGCCTGGCTGCTTCGAAAGATCTATCGGGACAAACCAGATTTCTCGTTTACAGATCTCTCCTCATTCGTGGTGATGAAAAAGTTGAGAATAACAAAGGCGTTTACTGGAGATATCCACTACGAACAGGCGGGCCTTGGATTCGAGATCATGCCAAAGCGGTGAAATAATGGATCCGGGCAGCCAGTCCACAAACCCCTATCTCTTCCCCTTGATCTCCTTCGCAATCTCCTCCACCAGTGCATCCCGGTTCTCCTCGGTTACGGTTATCACCTTGAAAGTGCTGCGGATCTTCTTGGCCAGACGGTGATTGGACCACTCGTGCAGGACTACCAGCATGGGTTTTGGCGAGGCGATGGCCTTCTCCACCGCCAGGATGAACCTGCGGCTGGATAGCTCCATGGGGCCGATCTCGTCCACGATGATGAGGTCTGAGTTCAGGGCGTTTTCTATGGCCTTTGCCCCTACCTGATCCAGGTCATCCAGACGGACCCGGTACTTTCCCAGCTGCGGCCCATCTCCTGTCTCGTCGGCCAGCATTCCTGTGGCCCCGGAGCCCAGATCAAGCAGCTCAAAGCCGATGCGCCGGTCTTTGTAGCGCTTATCACGGGCCAGGACCCCGCCCACGCGCGCGCCCGACAATGCCGCAACTTTCTGCACCAGAGTGGACTTGCCGATGCCCGGGTGACCTGTGACTGCGATTCTATGGACCATACTGCTCCCTCATCCTCTCCACATAATGGCTCAGGCTCTCCACGTCCTTTATCTCCTTTTTGACCAGCTTCTTGAGGCGGCTTCGCAGCTGTGCGTCAGGGCGCGATCCCACGGAGCGCAGGTGGTGCTCGATGTTCCTGGCCATCTCGTCTCCCTTGCTGTCCCAGTCGGTGAGAAGGACGATCTCCGCGAAACTTCGAGCTGTCTCCTCTGCCAGGTCCAGAGCCCGCCGGTGCGAGGCTGTTATCACGGGTCCGGGCACCCCCAGGGCACGCAAGGCCATCTCGTCACGCCTTCCCTCCACAATGATCGCAGCACCAAGACTGGATGCCTCCAGGAGAGCGGTGATCAGCTCTTCCAGGGCCTCCAGATCATAGGTCCTTTTGGGACGGCACTCTTCGGACGCTCTTCCCCAAACCATTGTATTCACCAGCTCAATTCCGGATATTCCAGATTTATTTCCTGGGACCTATTCACATGGTCAATTCCAGTTCGGTCAAGCTTATCCATCCATCCGATTTCAGCTTCTCATCGACTTCAATATCGTCTTCAATTTCGAGATGGCCTTATCCTTTTCCACGCCTTTCACGAGCAGAACCTTCCTCGCGTTTTTGTGCCCGCTCAATAGCTCTATATCAGACTCAGAGATGCTCAGGGCTCTGGCCAGCTCCTCCACAAGCTGTCGATTGGCTTTTCCTTTGCTGGCCTCTTCCGTCAACCTGGCCTCAAGAGATCTCCGCCAGGGGTTGAAGCCTGAAGGCACAGCCAGCCGGGAAGATCCGGGCACGACTTCAAAGCGGATGATGCAGCCAAGAGGATGGGGCTCGACCGCCGGACATTGGTCCATCACTATCAAGAGGGAATGCTTTGGCTTAAAGCTTGTTGCCGGAGGGACCGGACCCGGAAGAGATGAGGGCCTTCCTTTCCCATGTAAATCGAAATTGTGAGGTCGAAGCATTTCGATTTTCATTTGCCACGTGTGAGCCCCCCGTTCTGAGGCTCATGGGCGTTTCAGTGTGGTTTTTTTGGACTGGCTTTTTTGGCAACAAGTTAAAATAGCGCTAGAGACGAAAGTTCCGAGGTTCGATGAAGATCAAAAAAATCGTCGTCCTGACAGGTCAGACCGAGGTGGCAAGTTCCATTCTTTCCGGCTTGGAGCAGCTTGGCCTGCAGATTTGTATTCGCGATCATTTTTCTTTAGAAGATGACGACAAGGATTGCCTGATTGTATGCGATCCTGGATACGTCGAGACTCCGAATGGCTCTTGGTCGTTGCGACGGGCCTTGGGCAACGGATGTGCCGTCCTCCTTGACAGCGAGCAAAGCTTTGCGGTTCTGGAAGAGATCAGAGGGGCCGGTGGCCTTTCGCCAAGGACAAAGAACGACCTGGAGGCTTATGCTCTCTACAAGTGCCTGCAAAGTGACGCCCAAAGGCTGGCCGAATTGCAGTCCTGCGAGGGTCTGCCTCGCTATGTAGCAGAGGCCTACGAGAAGGTGCAGGACCTGCGCTATGGGGAGAACTGGCACCAGAAAGCGGCACTATATAGGAAACAGGACGATCTGGGCCTGACCAAAGCCAGAAAGCTCAATGGCCGGGAGATGTCCTACAACAACATGGTCGATGCGGAAACGGTGCTGGAGATGCTGATCGACCTATCTGAGCACGATGGAGTACCCGTAACGAAGTCGCTCTCAGTCATTGTGAAGCACGCCAACCCCTGCGGTGTGGCCTATGGAGAGACTCAAGCAGAAGCCTTTCGGCTATCCTTTGCCACCGATCCGAAATCCGCGTTCGGAGGTGTCATCGGCTTCAACCAGACCGTGGATGTAGACACAGCAAGAGCCATCGGTGACAGCTTCGTGGAGGTCTTGCTGGCACCAGGATACGAGCCCGAAGCTTTGGCTCTGCTAACAGAGAAGAAGCCCAATCGCAGAGTTCTGGAGATAGGAGATCTGCTGCAAAGGAAGGATGAGCTCTATCAGGGCTACTACCAGAAGAGCATCTTCGGCGGCATGATGCTTCAGGATTATGATACTTGTGACATATTGGAGTGGAAGGTCGTAACCAAACGGTCACCCACCGACTCTGAGGCCCGGGCCCTTCGATTCGCCTGGAAGATCGCCAAATATGTCAAGTCCAACGCCCTGGTCTACACCACAGAGAACCAGACCATCGGCATAGGGTCGGGCCAGGTGAGCCGCGTGGACTCAGCCCGCTTTGGAGCAGAGAAGGCAGAAGAGCATGGCCTGTCCACCCGGGGAACTGTGGCGGCAACTGACTCGTTCTTCCCCTTCCGGGATGGCCTCGATCAGACCTTCCTGGCGGGAGCAACTGCCGTAATTCATCCCGGCGGATCCATCCGGGATGCAGAGGTGATAGATGCCGCAAACGAGCACGACATGGCCATGGTCTTCACGGGCATGCGCCACTTCAGGCACTAAACCCTGCCAAAAGGCACGGGCGCGGTCCCGAGCCCTGGTATTAATTGCGCTTCTAGCGTTATTGCTCTTTCATCCCAATCTATTTGTTGCCGCATCAGGAAAAACCATTCAGGCGGGGGAGGATATCCAGACGGCCATAAGCTCAGCCGAAGCAGGGGACATTATAATAGTAGGCCCTGGAGATTATGGCATCTTCGATGTGGACAAACCTCTGACTATTGCGGGATATGGTGGGCCAATGCTGCGTGCCGCTATACAAATGCCTGCCATAAAAGTAAACAGCGATGGCGTTACCATCTCCGGATTCATAGTCCAGGGAGTGGGCAAGGATACCAGTGCCAAGTTCGCCTACTACATGCAAAATCCCCTGGCTGCATCAGGAAAGCGTCTTGACGAGCCTAATGCCGCGATAGTTGTCCATGGCAACGACTTCAGGCTCGAGAATTCTGCAGTCTTCGGGTCCCAGGTAGGCGTCCTTGCTGAGAATGTGAACAATCTCACTCTTCAAAATACGACTATTGATGGGTGCGATACTGGAGCCTCTCTCACCGGTTGCATCGCCTCAAGAGTCTTGGGCTGCAAAATTTCCTCCTGCAAAAAATATGCCATTGATATAGAACAGTCTCGCGACATGATTCTTAACAATAACAGCATCGTGAACAATACCAACGGCGGAATTCTGCTAAAGGCGACAGACGGATGCGCGGTTCAGGATAATGTCTTCTCCACAAACACATTCGGGCTATCCCTCTGGAATGCGTCGTACAACCAGCTGATGCGTAACCAAGCCGATCATAATTACTACGGATTCCTGGTGACATCCTCGTCGAACTACAACAATATCACGGACAATTCGGCTCTGGATAACACCAGAAGCGAGATTGTGACGGGCTTTGGAATCGGCTTCAGCCTGCAAGAGAACAGCAGCAATAATGTTATGATCAGAAATACTGCTAAGCGGAACTTCAACGGTCTGGAGGTCTCCCGGGGTTGCCAGTTCAATGCCGTCTACGGCAATAACGCCTCGGAAAATTCGCATGGCATAAGGCTCAACGAGAACCGGAACAACCTCATCTTCGGTAACAACTTCTTTAATAACAACATCAATGCTTATGAGAATACCAGCCTCAACGTCTGGAACACCACCACCGGCAACTACTACAGCGACTACCGTGGACTAGACGCGAACGGAGACGGCATCGGCGATAAGCCCTATTCGCTGCCGGGTCCAGAATCGAAGTCCTTCGACTGCAGGCCCTTGATTCGTCTCAATAGAGAGAGCGACCAGGGATTTACGGCGCTCAGGGATGCGGTGAGGAAATACGCCACGTTCGGTCCGGCCCCTGAAGTGATCCCACTCACCAGAAAGGTTAATGGTATCACGGCTATATCCTATCATGGAACAGGCTCACCACCCAAGTGGCCAGAATCAAAACCTCTGGATGTGACAATTCCGCCGTTCCAGAAGGATAACGATTTTTAGCCCCTGATTTCTGGCATAGGGGCCATTGATACAAACACGGGAAGAATTATATCTTCTGCCCGGTGTTTTTGATTTAAATGACTCTTCAAACGGAAGGCGCCATTACATTCGAGACCGAGGGAGCCTTTTATAATCCCAAGATGATGCTCAATCGAGATATCGGCGTGGCGATGAGCCGTGCCTTAGGCCTGACCGAGTATCTGGATGCCCTGTCTGCCAGCGGCATTCGCGGGCTGCGGGTGGCAAAAGAGGCGGGTGTAGAGAAGGTCACATTGAACGACGTTAGCCCTCAGGCCTATGAGCTTCTTGTGAAAAATGCGGCCCGAAATGATCTTGACTGCACCGCCTCCTGTAAGGACGCTAATGTCCTCCTGCACGAGCAGCACTTTCAGGCAGTGGACCTGGACCCTTTCGGCTCGCCTTCCTCTTACCTTTCTGCCGCAAGCAGATCCGCTCTCAACTATCTGTTCATAACCGCCACAGACACGGCACCTCTTTGCGGCGCACACCTCAAGAGCGGCATCCGCAAGTACATGGCAAAGCCTTTGCGCACGGACTATCATCGGGAGATGGGGGCCAGAGTCCTGCTCGGTCTGGCGGCAAGGGAGCTCGCGCGGCTGGATAAGAGTCCTGTTCCCATGCTCACCCATGTTACCGACCACTATGTGCGCACTTACCTTCGCGTGATCAAAGGCGCAAAGGCCGCAGACAAATGCCTGGAATCAGTGGGCTATGTCGAGCACTGCAGAAGTTGCGGCAGCTTTGTCCTGCTCAGTGATCCCTGTCCGGCGGGTATTTGCGTACATTGTCGTGCTGCGACCACACTGGCCGGACCCCTGTGGCTGGGCAGGATACAGGAGCCGGATACCATCCATAACGCCCTCACCAGCCATGGCTTGAGCAAGAGGGCCGAAAAGCTCCTCAGCACCTGCGCGAGCGAAGTGGAGGTGCCCATGTACTATGACCATCATAGTATCTGCGAGAGGATGAACATAACTCCCGGCAAGATAGAAGATATTTTGGAAAGGCTGCGACTTTCGGGCCGACAGGCTTCTCGCACCCATTTCAATGGGCTTGGCATAAAGACCGATGCCACACTTCTAGAGGTGGAGGAGGCCGCGAGGGTCACATGATTCTAAAAAATTTATAAAAAGTACACTCGTTTTTTCTACCTAAAACTTAATAAAGGAGAAGAGACCTAATAGTGATAGCTGCATTATGATAGGATAATGCAGGAATTCGCGGCACGAGGTGACGTTTATTACCCCCTTCATTGCTACTCCCTTTCGCATCTCGTGCCATCCCTTGTTACGTTTTAGCGAACTATTAAATACAATCTATATTTGTTTCGATCTGTTTTGACCTGAATTTGTGGCATTTTCCTCAGGCTCGACACCGCTCCACCAAGATTTGCTTAAGGCATCATTCCAGAACTAGGGAGTGAAGGCAGGTTCTTTGAGCGGCTAATATGGAGTTTTTTTTAGTGGCTCTTTTGGCGATTATCATCCAACCATATTTCAGACTATATAATTGGCGCAAAACTGTGAAATAATGGTGAGATAATGCCCCTGGCATGAAGATTGCTCTTGTTGGCGGTACCGGTGATATAGGGACAGGTTTTGCAGTGCGATTTATGCAAAATCACGAGATAATTATCGGTTCACGTAAAGCTGATAAGGCCCTGGAAAGTGCCGCTCGGATCACGGAACTGGCCGGGCCGAAGATGAATGTCTGGGGCACGGATAACGGCAGCGCAGTGGCCGCAGCAGATGCGGTCGTGCTTTGCGTGCCCTATGAACATCTGAATTCGGTGACCTCTGACCTAATGGCATCCTACAACAGCCAGCTTATAATCTCTCCAGTGGTTCCCATGAGCTATAACGGCAAGTTCTTCCAGTTCAATCCGCCATCAAGCGGCAGCGCAGCCAGCCAGGCGAAGTCGTTGCTTCCAGAGGGCATGAGGATCGTCTCTGCTTTCCACACCATCTGTGCCGCGGCTCTCCAAGACAGGGACCGGGTGCTGAAGGCTGATGTTCTTATCTGTGGTGATGATGCCGAGGCTGTAGATATTGTCGTGGGCCTGACAGGAGAGATAAAGAGCTTGAGGCCGCTGAAAGTAGGCCCACTGGCAGCCTCTTCTCTGGTGGAAAGCCTGACCCCCATGCTGCTCAATGTGGCCCGCAAGAACAAGATCAAGGAAGCAGGAATAACCATAGTGTCTGAGAGGTAGCCCGCCCTCGATTTTCTTTTTATAACTCTTTGACTTGAGCTGTGCTGGACCATTAGGCCCAGAATTGACGGATGGGTCGCGTACGTGAGCTACTGAAAAGAGCTAACGAGTGACGCAATAGATTCATGCGGCCAAAATGAATCTCATGCATTCGATTCTCTTGACGGTTTTCAGTATCCTTCACCCACGACCGACGGATGTTACTGATACCTAATTCCGGTAGATGACCACAAAAAATGATGGGGTTATACGAATATTCTTGATATTATCCCTGTCAGAATCCCTTTTGCCAGGCTCCACATCTGACCCGGATCGATAAGGCCCATTTGCTGGAAGATGATACCGGCAATGACCACTCCGGCCATGGCTCCTAAATTTGATAATGCTGTCACCAGTATGACCTTGCCGAGGCGGTTTTGCATCATCTGCGTGAAATTATCCGCTTGAGCCAGCCGTTTCAGATCTGCCACAGTTGGCTTGATCTTCCAGGCCTCGACCATCCCGGCAAACCAGCCTGCTGCTATAAAGGGAATGAGTGTCGTCAGCCAGGCTACCATGAGCGCTGTCAGTGCTGAGAGCGGATGGCCTCTGGCCAGCAGGACACCTAACGCGGCCAAGCCCCCCGTGACAAAGAACCAGATAACAACGGCCTGAAGACCACTATGGCTGGATTGGGCAACGATCAGAATCAGAACGACAATCACCAGGATGAGCAGGCTTACGAGTACTCCAAATACCTTGAAGAAGGTTATCTTTTTCTTGCCCGGCTTCTCATTCAGGGCTTCGATCGCAGGGATATTTTCAGGATGCTGCAAGTGTTTGGCGATGCCCTCTCTATGACCTGCCCCCACAACTGCTAGCACTCGGCCCTGTTTAGAGAGCATAATCAGGTTTCTTGCCAGGTAGGCGTCACGCTCATCGACGAGCGCATTCGCGGCACCCGGTGAGATCTTACGAAATTCCCCGATCAACTGGGAGACGATATCCTCCTGGGTGATACTATCGATATCCATCTCTTCTTTGTCGCCCCAGCCGATAGCAGCCGGGATTAAGGAGCCGATCAGCTTGACCTTACCCCAAAATCCCATAGCCGCCCAGAAGCGTTGAATGGTTATGCCTACATCCCTGTCCACGAGAGCGACGCGCGCGCCCGTTCTCTTCGCCGCCTCAATGGCCGCCAGCATCTCTGAGCCTGGCTTGACTCCCATCTCTTCGCCGATTTTTCGCTGAATATAGGCCAGGAACAACTGCACCAGGAAGAAAGAGAGCCTTCCGCCACTCAATAGCTCACTGATTTTGATCTCTTTTTCCTCTTCCTGGCCCGTCAGCGCCCTGTAGCGGGCAGGACAGAGCTCTACGGCGACGATATCAGGCCGGGCTTCTTCTATCTTGCTGACCACTTCCTGGACGCTCTTCTCAGACACATGTGCCGTTCCCACTATGATTATCTCATGAGATTCGCCCTCGGTCAGGCTCCAGGACGCCTTAGGCTCCACCATCTCGCAGGTAAGCGAGGGGAGCGTTGCATCTTTCTTCTCTTCCAAGTTCTCCAAATCGATTACCTCTTAGTATCCTGCCCGGAGCTCAGCTCAAGCGCCCTGACCAGGTCCTCCCTGGAGACAATGCCCACTAGCCGGCCGTTTTCCATCACAGGCAAACGGCGAATTTGCAGATTGTTCATCATCTTCATGGCAGTTGATGCCTCTTCACCTGGTGCAATCACATATAACTTTCTTGCCATCACTTTTTCGACGCTTGTATGGTCGAGCTGCTCATCCGGAACGCTCTGCAGGTTGGTCAGAGTGACAATTCCAACCATTTCATCGCCTGACATGACAGGGTAGCCCCTATGCTTTTCCTGGAACATAAGCTCCTTCAAATCCCGGAGTGTCATATCCGGAGCGATGGTGCGCACCTGGGATGACATGATATCTCTGACTTTTATGCCCTCCAGGCTGACAATTATCCTGGTCGCTTTCTCCTCTTCCGAGGCACCGACGTATACGAAGAATGCCACAAATAATAGCAGGAAGTTGAAGGAGAACAGGCCGAGCACAAACATCAGGATCGCGAATATCTTTCCTACACCCGCAGCATTTTCGGTAGCTCTTATGTACGGCATGCGGGTGGCAAACCAGGCACGCAAGAGCCTCCCGCCGTCCATGGGAAAGGCAGGGATGAGATTGAAGACCATGAGGATGATGTTCATCAGTCCCAGGGTCCAGAGCATGATGGCTGCAGCACTGTTTTCCGGTAACAGAAAAGCAAAAAGAACAGAGATCAATCCTATGACGCCGCTGACAGCCGGTCCGGCAAAAGCCATCTGCAGCTCCAGGCTGGGATTGCGGGGAATCTCTTCGACTGCAGAGACTCCGCCAAAGAAGTAGAGCGTTATGCTTCTTATGATTATGCCGTTCTTATGGGCGATATAGGAATGGCCCAGCTCATGCAGAGCGACGCATGCGAAGAGCACTACTGCAAAGATCAGGGAATAGGTCCATCTAAGGCTGACGGGCTCAATGCTTTTAAACCCATAAGTCATGCCCCAACCTACTTCACTGATAGAGGCGAAGGCCCAGGCAATATACAGGATGACCAGGAGAAAAGTCCAGTGCAGCCGGATGGGTATTCCCATTATCTTTCCTAATTGCAGAGAGGAGTTCATTCTATGAATTAGTGCTTCCTGCATTAATAGATCTTTTGATGACGTCTCATCTGAATAACGATCTGCCGGCAAAATGCAGCCCAACAATTTATTAAGTGAGCGGGTAGGAGAGTGGGGGTTCAGTGTGGATTTTAAAAACTAGAATTACCCGCCCAAATTAATGGAGTGGCGATATAGATATAAATTTTTCCCCTGAAACAGAACGGATGCTTATAAGGCCATGTACTGAGGATTAGTTATAAACACAAATATGAGCACATCAGAGTACTATCCCGGTTTTCTATTATTCGCAATTTTTTTCTCCTTTAATTTCCCATGTAAATCGAAGTTCATGATGTCAATACGTTTCGATTTTCATCCGCCACGTGTGAGCCCTCGTCCTGAGGCTCATGGGCGTTTCAATCCTGGCATTTGCCGGAATATACTTTTACCAGATATCTCACCTTAGAGCTGTGTTCGGCCATACTGGCAGTGGTGAAAGCCTCGCATAAGGTCATTCCTGAAGCAAATACGCCATGGCCGCGAGCGATACAGGCTATGTGGCTCTGCAATGCCGTAGATACAGCTTTAGCGAGCCGATCTGATCCGATTTGGCCTTCCACAATCGGAACAGCACCTAAGAAGAGTATGCCCTCACTATCGAGAGGTTCTATTGAATCTTTTTCCAGCAAAGATAGTGCTACGGCATAAGGTGAATGTGTATGGATGACGGCCTTATTTGCTGTGCTCTGGTAGATCGCCCGGTGAACACAGGTCTCACTGCTGGCTATTCTATCCTGATCACAGGGACAATTCAGATCAACCTCCACCACATTGGACTGATCAAGCTCGTCCAGCATCGAGCCCGTGCAGGTGATGGATATCTTATCCCCACGGCATTGGCTGATATTTCCGAATCGAGAGCTAGTGAGGCCTGAGGCTACCACTTTTGTGCCGAATTTCGCAATCTCCTGCCAGGCTAAAGACACGACAGCCTCAACCCTTTTTCCGTAAATGGAAAGGGACCGCCTTTGATTCCACCTCTCCGAATTTTCCCTCTAAATCGACAGCCACCCGATAATCCCCGGGCGTCCAGAAGCTCGTCTCCCAGCGGGCGGAATAGATACCGTTGCCGTCCAAGTCATCCATGGGAATCTCGAGCTTTCTGTCGGGTCCCATTATGTTTGAGATTATAGTCTTGATATCCCCAGAAGCGTGCGCCTCGATCATGACCGGCTCGCCTGCAGAGGCATCCTCCCGGTTCAGCTTCACCTCACCGAGATTTGGGGCAGATAGCCTCGCCTGCGATGTATCAATAGCCTCAAGGGCCCTTGTCAAATTAAGCGCCCCATAACCGTAAACATTATCCTGCCCGGTAGGTCCCAGGTCGTCCGCAGTTTTAAGCAGTATCCTCTTCACGTCAGCCGGCCCCAAATCAGGCCGGACTTCCAGCAGAATGGCAGAAGCGCCCGATACCTGCGGAACCGCCATAGAGGTGCCGCTCACGGAGCTGTGGCCGTTCTTTGATCCTGCCATTGCCGAGACCACATCCACACCCAGAGTGACAAGATCCGGCTTGATCTCACCATTGGCGGTGGGCCCGCGTGAAGATAGGTCGAAGATAGAGCCGGAATCGTCTATCGCCCCTACCGTAATTACATTCGGGGCATCGCCTGGAACGACAATGGATGAAAGGGCAGGACCCGAGTTTCCGGCGGCGACGCACATGACCAGCCCCCTTTCGACCATCTTGTCGCAGGCTTCGTCCAGAAGAGACGATCCATCAGAAGGGTTCTCGCCACCGACGCTAAATGATACTACCTTTATTCCATAACGGTCTTTATTCTCCAGGCACCAGTCCAGTGCTTTGAGCGCATCGGAAAGGTAGCATGCCCCCTCTCTGTCCATGACCTTTATTACTACCAGCCTTGCCCCGGGCGCGACTCCAGTACCGCCATCTCCTGCGATGAGGCTGGCACAATGAGTACCATGGCCATTATCGTCATAGGCCGCGGTTTGATTGTTCACAAAATCCTTGAAGGCCACAACCTTGTGGGTTATGCTCTCATGATCTATATCCGCGCCAGTATCGACGAGTGCCACAGTCACCCCGGTCCCACTCGGCCCACCGTTCTTTCTCGGATCATTGATGATCGATGATCCGGAAGACGACTTGCCGGAACCGTCCTGCACTGCCATGACCTTCAACTTCTGGTCCTTGTAGATGCCTTTGACACCATTCGTCTTGGCTAACTTCTCCAGCTTATCTGAGGATACGGTCAAGGCGCTCCCTGGCAGGATGCTGATACTATCCTGCTTTGCGGATGCAACATTACTCAGGTTGCCGTCGTGCAGGACTATTACTTTCATATCCCTTGCACCCTGTTTTTCCAGGCTGTCCTCGATTCCGTTGCCGTTGAGGTCATTAGGATCGCGAATGGTGAGCTTTCTTGACTCGTCCTTTGCAGCATTCCCTTTTTTATCAATGGCTATAATCGACACATTGTAGACCCCGGGCGGCAAATTGGAACCACAGTATCCGGTGTATCTGTTATCGTGGTTCAGGTCCAGCATGAGGTTCATTCGGTTGCCAACATCGGCATAAACCGTCTCAAGGCCACCGGCATCATAGACGAAGGCGTTAATCTCACTTCTGGGTGCGCCTATCTTCAGGGCCGATGGACTTACGCTTACCCCGTAGATGGTCGGTGGCGTGCCATCGTCGATGTTTGGTTTGAAGTAGTTGTTATACTCTTTCTGAAACCAGATGGTAGCTTTATTATTATCAAGTGCATTTTGTACAGGAAACGCAGCCGCACTGCTAACCAGACAGGCCAGCAGAATAAAATAGAACAATAAACTGGAGTTCACACTTAACTCCAGCTATTAATTTTCAATATTCTTATATTTACTGGTGTCAAACGACCTCGATTTCCAGAGCATCCGAAAAAGTCTTGCTGATATTTTCTAAAGATGCTACAATATCGACCTTATAGATTCCGGCAGCGACATTAGCATTCCAAATTCCTGCAAACTCGTCTCCAGAGATCCGCTTAACTATCACCCTGGACACCTGATCTCCTTTCGGGCTATTTACTATAGCCGCGACGGTGAATCCATTGTTCGCAGCGCTTCTCTGTGCTTGGGATGCTGAGCCTATCGTCACCATGCCCCCATTGCTGCTTAGGTCGGCGTAGCCCTGCGGCGACCCGAATCCGCAGGTGGCACATCCTTTGATGGTCAGAACCGTTTCGTTGCCGGCCTCAACGGGTGTGCTATTAGTGCTCTGGTTCTTGAATACGACCGTAATCTGGACAACATCACCAACCTTCGCAGGGTTTGGCGTAGCCTTCGCTTCCTGCAATTCGATGTTGAGCTTCGGCTGATTTGCCTCCCAATCCTGCCATGAGTAGATCCTGGCGTCATACCCCAGGAGCGTCAGAGCAAGCCAGGTCATAGAGGCCTTGACGCCGGTATTGGTGTAGACTACTACGGGCCTATCCTTTTGCAGAGAGGAGAATAGTTCCTGCAGCGTTGCCTCGTCCTTGATCTTCTTGCCATCCAGAACGCTGTCGTAGGGAATATTGATGGCATTTGGTATCGACCCGGCGCTGAATTCCGTAGGAGTTCTGGCATCGATGATCAATGGCGTATTGCTGTGCACGTATTCATAAGTGGCTAGCAGAGCGGCTTTTATGGATGGTGTGTAGATCTTCTGAGGGAGGACAGCGGGCTTTGTCACTGTTGGCAGCTTTGCCGCCACCCAGTCGTCGATGCCTCCGTCCAGCAGCTTGACATTCTCATGCCCCAGATACTTCATGATCCAGTAGACATAGGTTGCTGCCGATGGTCCTCCGCCGCAGGGCTGGCATTCGCCGTAAATGAGCACGGGGTCCGACTGGGATATTCCAGCGTTGCCCAGTGTTCGAGCCATCTCGGATACAGGTAATAGGGCTCCTGTTGAATCAAGGAATTTTGTGTAAGGAATGTTAACCGCTCCGGGGATATACTCAGTGGAGCTGGGACTGATATCCAGGACTATCCCCGAATTATTGACGCTTTCCAGAGGAACCAGAACTGAAGCGAACACCTGGCTTCTCTCCTGGGATGGCTTGACATTGGAAGCCTCTGCACTGGAATTTGTGCCGTTCACCGGGCTGGGATCGACCACCTGGTTGTTATTCACGATCGGTTCATACGATGCTGCACCATTGTTTCCCGTCTGAACGAGTTGATTATTCGCTCTGGAGTATTGGGGAGAGATAAGGCCGTTGGCGCTGGTAATTACCTGTGGCGTCGCATTCTCGTCCCCCATGAATACCGCCCATTCGCTATTCAGCACGTCCTGTTGAGCGGTGGGCGATCCACCTTTACAGGCGGTGCATTCTCCGTTAACGCTGGAGATCGTCCCAGCAAGCACTGCAATCAGCAGCAGGGTATACCCGGCGATTCTAATTCCCATCATATCTCTGCCTCCAGCCGTTTTCAAGCTGTAGCCTTGCCTGTATCTGCCTGGCTTGCGTCTATCCGGTTGTTCTGATAATAATCCGCATAGCTATACAGCTTGGCATCATAGCCGAGCAGCTCCAGCGCAAACCATTCGACAGATCCCTTGATACCCGTATTGGTATAGACCACCACTGGCTGGTTCTTATTCAGCCAGGAGAAGACTTTGACAAGTTGGGTTTCATTCTTGATTCTGCTGTTGCCGGTGATAACGCCTTCGTAAGGAATGTTCATCGATCCTGGCACGGAGCCGTTTCCGAACTCCTGCTGGGTTCTTGCGTCTATGATCTGTGCGGATCCGCTCTTCACATAATCGTAGGTGGCAATCAGATCTGGCGTGAACTGTGCTGTATAGTTCTTGGATGGCCTTATAGCCGTCTCTTTGACGACGGGCTTTCCTGCTGCCGCCCAGTCCTTAATGGTTCCATCTAATACCCGGACGTTCTCTTGGCCCATGGATTTCAGCATCCAGTACACATAAGTTGCTGGAGACGGCCCTCCGCCGCAAGGCATACACTCGCCATATACGACTACAGGATCAGTGCTGGATATTCCCGCGTCTCCCAGTATCCTGGATATATCGGACACGGATAACAGGCTTCCATTGTTCATGAAATCTGTGTAGGGAATAGCAACCGATCCCTGAATGTGTTCTGTGGCGTTCTCGCTGATGTCCAGCAAGATATCGGTGGCAGAGACGTCCTCAATAGGAACGAGCATACTCTTGGCCACGGTGCTCCGCACAATAGCGGTATTATCCTGAACAGGTTTGCTTTGCAGAGCGGTTTTTGCTGGTACATCTTTCACGGAAGCGTTATCATCCGTGGCTGTGTTGACTGGCTTCGTCGTATTGTCATTGGTGAATCCTGATAGAGGCTCTTTCCATATGCCCACTCTATTCTTTTGAGCCGTGCTCAGACCCGGCATGACTTCTGACGCAGCTCCCGCATTGGGGTTACCGATCTGATCAAGAGCTTTTGCTCCCGACCAGCCGGAGTCGCTTGCACACGCATCGCAATAGGCTTCGCCCCCTAATGCAGCATTCGCCAGCACTAATAGCGCCATAACTGCTACTATACCCACTCCCGCTAAACATGATCTAAATAGTGTCATTATCTCCCCTTTTAATACATTCATACAGTTAGTAATCAGGAAAAGCCGCCCCTAGCGGTTACCGATACCGTACCAAGAGTTTCTCGCAGCTCAAACCCTCGTGCATCTTTTGCGCTCAGAACTATGTCGTACTTACCCGGGTCCAGGAGGGCTGTTGAGAAGGAACCAAGATAGAAATCCCCGGACATAACCAGTCTGGTGTAGCCTTCTGCCTCCTTTCCCGATTGGTATGCGTGCGCAGTCACTTGCGAGAGTTCGTATTTGGATTTAAGTTTTGCTTTTATGGCAATGCTGTCGCCCACCCTCGCCTCGGTTGGAGTCAAATCTTGGCTTACGATGCTGATCTGTTTGACCTGGTTGCCCATGACGGGATATTCGTCTTTTGCGCTCTCGCTTATCTTATAGGGCGTATCTCCAAATCCATCCTTTCCGAGGACGTTCTGGCCAGGTCCTTGCATCTCGTCGCGGCCCTGGTAGTCGCTCCAGAGGTTACCGCCCACAGGATATTCAGCATTCCAGGTATTTATTCCCCTATCTTCCGCTTGAATTACATTGTCCTCGATTCTGTTCCCGTAGATCTGGTTCTTGCTGGAATCCAGGAATATTCCAGTCTGGCTATCTGATATGTTGTTATATGTGATCGTATTACCGTCCGAGCTGCTCTGTATCTGCAATCCATAGCGCTTGTTGCCTCTAATCAGGTTCCCTTTTATGGTATTTTGTCCCGACTCCAGGAGCGACAGACCGGCAACGACATTGTCCACCATGCTATTGTTGATGATGAGGTTGTCTGTGCAATTGAAGCGCAGGTCCAGACCGGAATTGGTGTTTCTGGACATATCGTTAAATTCGATGATATTTTTGGCACAATTGGTGAACATGTAAAGTCCGTACATGTTACCCTGCAGTACATTGCCTCTTATGGTATTATTGCTGCAGGACGGGAATAGGTTTATGCCGTAAGCACCATTTCCATAAGCCACGTTGTTCGTGATGAGGTTGTCGTTAGAGTTGGAGAGATATATTCCGTACCAACCCTCGCCGCCCAGGCCGTTAAGGCTGGCATTGTTTCCCGTGATGGTATTGCCATTGGAGAAGAGCAGGGTGATGCCGGGCTGAGCACAATGGATGACTGTATTGTTGGCAATAGTGCAACCCGTAACACTATTGAGCTTTATTCCATAAAATCCGTCCCTGACGGTGAAGCCGGTTATGCGAACATTGTCCGCCTCTACATTTACGCAGGCGTCCCTACTCCCGGCCAGGATAACTGCTCCATCTCCCACCAGGTTCAGGCTCTTTTGTACGGTTATTTTATCGTAAGCTCCCGGCGCTACCTGGAGAGTATCGCCAACGGAGGCAGCATCTATCGCAGCTTGCAGATTCGAGCTTACATGCGTCGTGGCACCGTCCGCGACGGAAGCTATCAGCAAGGCGGTGCAGAAGATACAAAAGACTATATTTCTCAAGCGACCACCAACACCCAGAGCAGTGGTGAGGTTAATAAAGCTAACGTAGAGGATTTTCCTGTATAGTTGGAACGCGCGTTTGTTTTCCATGAAATTTTGGCCCCTGCAGACTGATGGTTAAGATAGAATCCAGATAGAAATTGAAGCATTTAGTTGCATGGCTCATATGGATCGAAGGTCGACTAACATAAGCTACATATGAAGGTAAGTCTTTTTATTTGTCCGATTAAGGTAGTCAAGCGGAGGAATTGAATTTGAGATATTTATGCGCACTAATGAGCATTTTCCTGCTGCTGGCGGCAAATGCCGCCGCAGGGAGCTTTACAGCAAACATGGATGTTGATACCTACGTAAATGCGGATGACGCCAACCAGAGCTATAGCGAAAGCAGTCTCCTTTGGGTTTCGTCCGATAATGGGACGCCCGTAAATGAGACTTATCTGAGTTTTGTCAACCTCTTTGGATCGCAGAGCATCTTCAATTCGGATCAGGTCAAGTCCGCAACGCTGACTCTCAATGCTGCCACGGTCGAAAAGACGGGCAAGGTCACAGCCTACTTCTTCCATGGAGCTACCTTAGATACTGTAAACTGGTCTGATAAAGGCGAGTATGACAGCAATGTCACTTCCACACTTCTGGATATAGAAAAAGAGGGCAGTTACACTCTGGATGTGACACCCATAATCAAGAAGGCTGTCGAAACCTGCACAGAGGGGTGTCCCTACTCCATAGTTCTGGTGGCAGAAGGCGAGGCTTCAGTCGGATTCACTTCCAGCGAAGCCTCCAGCGAGAATAAGCCGACCCTTGAGTACGTCACTGAAGAGTAAAAACTTGAATGTGAATCCAAAAGTGCCGGGTTGTTGGAAGATGGTGACAACTGCACGGCCCGGTTTTGCCTAGAGATGACGAAAATGTCTGGCAAATGAATTTGACCGGGCAGGGCGGAAAGCTCCCTGCCCCTGGCTCCGGTCTTTTTGATTGGTACCTTCTTTTTATATCTCTTCGATACCATACGGTGGACTGATGCTCTCCCTCAAGTCTCCACTTGGAGTTGTCTGTCTCATCCTGCTCGTCGTCACAGCTCTGGTATTTTCGAATGGTATTGTCGCCACGGGTAAAGGCGTAACAGAGATCATAATCATCAAGTCTCCGGGATGCACGAAATGCGCTGCGGCAGACAGAACGCTCGCGGAGGTTGGGCAAACGGTGCCTCTGAATGTGACCGGGTATTACTACTATTCTGACGAGGGCCATCGCATCATCAAGCAGTACAATGCCAAGGATGTTCCGGCTATCATCATTGGCAACCGGGTCATAAACTACAGAGACTATGACGGGAATAATTCCAAGCTGGAACAGCTAATTCTAGAGGCTCTGGCGAACCAGAGCTCTGTTGTCAAGCCTGCAATATCTCTGCCCAGCAATGAAAGCCGAACCTCTGGCGAGGGAAACAGCTCTGGCCTTGGCGAACAGGATTTGCAGAAGCTCTCCATTTTTACCATCTTAGCAGTCCTTGGAACAGGCATTTTGGTCGGCTTCAACCCCTGCGCCCTGGCCATTCTGGTCTTCCTGGCAGCATCCATCCTCACCACTGAAGGAAAGAGGCGTGAGCTTTTGACGATGGTGGCATTCTTCTCCCTCGGCATATTCACCATGTACTTTCTTTTCGGCCTGGGTATGCAGAGACTGCTGCATTTTGAGGCAATGGCCGCATCTTTTCGCTATGCTGTAACCATCTTGCTCCTGGTGGCGGGCTTCTCTCAGATTCTGGATGGGGTGCGTCTGCAACAGGGAAAGCCTTCGCTCTTCCGTACAGACTGGGCTCTCAAGTACTTCCAGGCAGGGGTTGAGACGCGCAGCATCGGCGCCTACTTCCTGATTGGCATGCTTTTCTCCCTTGTAAAAGCCCCCTGTGTGGGTGGCGTCTATCTTGCGATACTGGATCGTATCTCGGCAGGAAGCTATCTTGAGGGTGCTACCTATCTGTTCGTCTACAATATGGGAGTGATCCTGCCGATCTTAATCTTAGGCAGTTTCTTAGCCCTTGGGATGAGCCCTGAGCAGGTGGACAACTTCCGCAAAGATCACCGGGTGGGAATGAGGCTATTCACAGGCCTGATGTTGCTGGCACTGGTTCCGCTCATTTACTGGCAGCTAATTTAGTCGGGTCGTGGGTGAAGGTTACTGAAAATCGTCAAGAGAATCGAGTGCATGAGATTCATTTTGGCCACATGAATCTATTGCGTCACTCGTTAGCTCTTTTCAGTAGCTCACGTATGCGACCTATAGTCGCGATTAGGCCGCGAATTAATCGAGATCGATTCCGGTCCGGGGTCTGAGGTCAGGGTTTGTGCTAAATGGCTCTGCATACCTTAGGCCCCTAAGACTGCGCCAGACGCGGCAAAAGGATTAAAATAGAGAGATTGCCCAACAATCGGCGAGGTGAATCTTTTTGTTTTTAGTTGGAGAGGCTCTCATAGGAAAAGAGCCTGAGATAGCTCATATCGATCTGATCATCGGAGATAAGGAAGGGCCCGTTGGAACAGCATTTGCCTCGGGACTCACACAGCTTTCAGCAGGGCATACGCCGCTTTTGGGTGTCATCCGGCCGAATCTACCACCCAAGCCATCTACTTTAATCGTTCCCAAAGTGACCGTGAAGAATATGGATCAAGCCGCCCAGATCTTCGGTCCGGCACAGACGGCAGTGGCCAAGGCTGTGGCAGATTCTGTGGCTGAGGGCATCATTCCACGGGATAAGGTAGAAGAGCTGCTGGTAATAGTATCGGTGTTCATTCATCCCCAGGCCAAGGATTACGACGCCATCTATCGATACAATTACGGGGCCACGAAGCTGGCCTTGCAGCGTGCTATGGCAGGATTCCCGGATATAGATAAGGTTCTTTATGAGAAGGACCGCTCCACGCATCCCATCATGGGATTCCGTGTCACGCGGCTGTGGGACCCACCATATTTGCAGGTGGCCTTCGACCTGGTGGATGTGGCCGAGGTGCGCCGGGTGCTCAATGCGTTGCCTGAAAGCGATCACATATTGATTGAGGTAGGAACACCACTGGTGAAGATGTTAGGCGTGAATGTGGTCAAGGAGATTCGCGCCATCCGGCCGGGTGCCTTCGTAATCCTGGACCTCAAGACTCTGGACACGGGCAATCTGGAAGTACGTCTGGCTGCGGACTCCACAGCTGACGCCGTGGTGATCTCGGGCCTTGCTCCCAGGAAGACGCTCGAGCTTTCTATCAACGAGGCCAGGAAGACAGGCATCTACTCCATAATCGATATGCTCAATGTGCCTGATCCACTGGCGGTCCTGAAGGAACTGGATGTACTGCCTGATGTGGTCGAGCTGCACCGGGCCATTGATAATGAAAAGAGCGCTCACGCCTGGCAGAACATAGCTGAGATGAAAGCACTGGCCAAGGAAGGCCACAGGCTGCTTGTGGCCGTGGCAGGCGGCATTCGCGTGGACACCGAAGGCGCAGCCTTGGCCGCGGGTGCGGACATACTCGTCGTCGGCAGAGCAATAACCAGATCCCGTGATATTCGCGACATGGCCGAGCAGTTCCTGACAGGCCTGAAGCAGACGGAGATCGACCAGTACAGGATCATGACCGACTTCTGAACCGCTGAAGTGGGATGATCCGCGCTTTTCTTTTTTTATTGCTGTTATTGCTGCACGGATGTAGCGCGGTAGATGTGCAGGTGGAGCCAACAGTTACGCCCGCAGGAGCCGTTATACTGGTAGTGGACGGTCTGGGCGCGTCCTACGTCTACCCGGAGCACAGCGCCTATGCCCTGGATGGCGCCCCGTTGGGCAGGGCTGTGCTCTTCAATCTCACAGGAGGCGGGGCCCGCGTTGTGGATGTGACGGTTCCCGTTCCGGAGACGACAAAGAGCCACAGCGTTCTGATCACAGGCTATTCAGGGGTCAATCCAGAGGCCATCGGCCCCTCGATCTTCGATGCTGCACGCGAGAATGGCTATCTCTGCCTGGCCGTTTTAGAGCGTGGCGATTCCATGCCCGTTCTGCAAAAGATGGACGCGGTCCTCTATTTGGGCGACAATGCTCTACACGGAGCGGAGCCCACTCCCGGCTTTAGAGACAATGTACCCGTGGGCATTCGCGCCCTTTTCCAGGAATGGCGGGATAAATTCGCAGATTACACAGCACCTTTGGGCTTGCCAGGCTACGCCGGGAACGACGCCTGGGGGCTGGACGCGGCGGCAGACATCGTCGAGCACCTCCCTGGCCTGCCCTTTATCATGCTGGTCAATGTGGGCGCGGTGGACAGCGCCGGGCAGAACCTGGGCTCCAACGGTTACCTGCAAACGGTGCTTGCCCTTGATGAACCGCTAGGCAGGTTGGAGGAGGCCTGCCGTAAGAACAACGTACTTCTGGTTATAACGGCCGACCACGGCATGGTCTTTCCTGATGAGAGGGGTAAGGGCGGCCACTCGGCTGACAAATACGCTGGCCGGCAAGAGAGCCTGCGTGTGCCTTTGGTCCTCTTAGGGCCGGGTGTGGAGGAGCTGAACCTGGGCGGCCGCTGGTCGGAGATGGACATCGCGCCCACGGTGCTGAGTTTGCTGAATGTCTCCGTGAACCTCACAGCAGAAGGCAAGCCCATGCCCCTTCGCGAGGGCTACGGCTTGCGCGTCACGGGCGCGCCCGCGGGCGTGGAGCTGTGGCGCGGTGAGGTAATGGTTGCCAATGCCAGAGGGGATCAGGTGTACAACTTCCGGGGCCTTCCGCGGGGCCTTTACACGCTCAAATCAGGCGGGCAGTCCGTCCGGGTTCTGGTGAATGGGGACAGGACGATGGATCTGGCAGAGAAGACGGCAGCAGCACCCAGCGGCGACATGAAGAAGATGATCGGGATCATACTCATCCTGGCCATTAACCTGGTCGGAATCGTGCTCATCATCCGCATTTGGAAAAAGAATAGGTAAAAAAGGTCGGCTCCAGATGGAGCCTGAACCGAAACTTATTAAGGGCAAGCTACAGTGCCTTTCCGTCCGTCTCGCCAGTCCTGATCCGGATGGTCTTTTCCACCGGCAGGATGAAGATCTTTCCGTCGCCGATATTTCCAGTATGGGCAGCCTTTCGGATCGTCTCCGCCACTTCATCTGCCTTATCATCCGGCACCACGACCTCAATCTTGACTTTGGGGAGCATGTCCACCTTGTACTCCTCACCTCGCCATATCTGAGTAATTCCCTTTTGACGGCCTCTGCCCTTTACTTCAATGGTGGTCAGGCTGGTGCAGCCTGCCCCTTCCAGGGCACTTTTCACATCTTCCACTTTTGATGGTCTGATTATGGCCTGAATCATCCTCATGATCTCACCCCTTCACCAGGTTCCTGAGTGACAAACTCGGGATAGGCGGAATATCCATGCTCGCCCAAATCCAATCCCGCAATCTCTTCTTCCCGCGACACCCTCAGCCCAAAGGTATGCTTGATCAGGGCAAATAATATGTAGCCGGTTCCGAAGGCCCAAACTGCCACCGTCACCATATCTATGACTTGAGCAATAAGCTGTCCTGTGTTGCCCACGATCAGGCCGCTCACGCCTCCATAGGTGCCATCTGCGAAGATGCCCACTGCCAGAAGACCCCACAGGCCGTTATAGCCGTGAACCGCTACTGCGCCCACAGGATCATCCACTTTGAGGACCCAATCGTTGAACTTGATGCCGTACATCACTATTAATCCTGAAACGATTCCTATTACCACCGCCGCCCAGGTCGGGATGTAGGCACAGGAAGCCGTAACACCTACCAGTCCTGCCAGCGCACCGTTGCAGGTCAATGCGATATCCACTTTCCCCGTGCGAAGGAATGTCCAGTAGCAGACCAGAACCGCGCCTGCCGAGCCCGCCAGGAAAGTGTTCACAGCAATGACGGATATTCTCAGATCTGTAGCTGCCAGCGTCGATCCCGGGTTGAAGCCGAACCACCCGAAGAAGAGCACGAAAGTGCCCAGGACGATGTAGCCGACGTCGTGGCCGGGAATGGCATTGGGCGTACCATCTTTGTTGAATTTGCCAATCCTCGGACCCAGGAGCATAATACCTGCCAGTGCTACCAGGCCCCCCACAGCATGCACCACACCGGAGCCTGCAAAATCCCTCGCGCCTACTCCGTAGGGAAGGGTTGCCAGCCAGCCTCCGCCCCAGATCCAATGACCGTAGATGCTGTAGATGATGGCGGTGACAATGCCGCTGTAGATTAGATAAGCCTGGAGCTTGAGCCGCTCTGCGCAGGCACCGGCTACGATTGTAGCAGCCGTCGCTGCGAAGACGACCTGAAACATCCAGAACATCATGGTCGAGACGTCGTAGGCGTCACCAGTGAGGAACCATCCGCTCCAGCCTATGATGCTGTTCCCGTCTTCCAGGCCGGCGTAGAGCTTGGAGCCTCCGAACATGAGGGCAAAGCCCACCGCCCAGTAGGCCAGAGCGCCTATGGAGAAATCCATGTAGCTCTTGGCAAAGTAGTTCACCGTGTTTTTCACCCTCAGGGCTCCTGCGCCCAAAAGGGCAAATCCGGCCTGCATGAAGAAGACCAGAAAGGCCCCCACGAGGGTCCATGCGAAGTTTGTGGCGATCTTAAGGCCTGCGATGTCGTCTGTGTAAGTTGCCGAGCCGTTCGGATCTCCTGCCATTGCCATGGTTGTCAGCAGCAATATCAGAATAAAGACGCTTGCTGCGATTGTTGCACACCTTGTAATTTTCATGCTCTACCTCGATCCCTTATGGGAGATCTGCTTCGACGCAATTATGACTGAACCCGTCAGACCAAGATATAAAAATGTTGTTAAAATGATTTCATACTTGTTATGAATGGTTCATCATACCATCATATAGGGAAAAGCTTCATTGATAAGTTACCAGTTTCTGGGCATTTTAGTGATTATTTTGAGTGGATAGAGATCAGGGGATGCTGCCAAAATAGGCGGACCACAGACCGCATCTCGTGTCGATCTATACAAACAAATTTCTATCAATCCCTGAATACAGCATTCTCTCAACTATGCGAATAGTTATGATCTTTTCACACAGATTAGGAACTATGCATACCTCTGCATACCTTTTCCTAAATACGCTTATAAAATGAGCTTTTGTCTTAACTGTTTGGTGGTAACATGCGTGCAATCTGGTCATTACTATTATTAGCTCTGCTGATAGGCACAGCGTCTGCAGATGAGGGAACAATAAATGCTGCTGACAACGCCTGGGTCCTGATCAGCGCAGCTCTGGTCTTAATTATGATTCCAGGTGTTGGACTCTTCTATGGAGGTATGGTCAGGAAGAAGAATGCCATCTCCACGATCATATTCAGCTTCGCTGTCATGAGCATCATAAGCCTGCAGTGGATCCTGTACGGCTATACCCTGGCCTTTGGAAAGGACATCTCCGGCCTCATAGGCGGCCTGGATTTCCTGGGCCTGAACGGGGTGGGCATGGGTGTGAAAGAAGGCCTGACAATCCCCTCGCTCACCTTTATGATCTTTCAGGCCATGTTTGCCATCATCACTGTATCCCTGATCACTGGCAGCTATGTGGAGCGCATCAAGTTCAGCTCCTTCCTGGTCTTCTCTCTGGCCTGGGCCACTCTCGTCTACGACCCTGTAGCCCATTGGGTCTGGGGCGGGGGCTGGCTGCAGCAGATGGGTGTTCTGGACTTTGCCGGTGGAATAGTGGTGCATATCACCGCCGGTGTCTCGGCCCTGGCCGTGGCCATGGTAATTGGTGCACGCAAGGGATTCGGAACTGACCCCATGGAGCCGCATAATATTCCGACGACCGTCATGGGCGCGGCTCTGCTCTGGTTTGGCTGGTTTGGCTTCAACGCGGGCTCAGCGCTTGCTGCCAACGGCATTGCCGCCAACGCATTTGTCACCACCAATACCTCTGCCGCGGCTGCAGCAACTACCTGGATGCTTCTCTCCTGGAGGCAGAGAGCGCCTTCAGCTCTCGGAATCGTGACAGGCGCCGTGGCGGGTCTCGCCGCGATAACGCCCGCGGCGGGTTATGTGACGCCCCTGGCAGCCATACCCATAGGCATCGTGGCCGCCATCGCCGGCTACTACGCTATCATCCTGATTCGCGGCGGCAAGAAGGTAGACGACTCTCTGGATGTCCTGGCCTGCCACGGCATCGGCAGCACCTGGGGTGTCCTGGCTACTGGCATCTTTGCCACCATCGGCGCGGCAGGCCTCTTAGCCGGCAACTCCCATCAGGTTGTAGTGCAGATTATAGCCATTGGAGTCACCTGGGGCTACTCCTTCCTGGTCACCTTCGGTCTGGCCAAGATCATTGATGCCTTCATGGGCCTGCGGGTAAGGGATGAGGAAGAGTCGGTGGGTCTGGACATCAGCCAGCATGGTGAAGGCGCCTATATGTGAGGAGAAGATGAAGAAGATTGAAGCCATAATTCGGCCCGAGAAGCTCCACCTGCTGCGTGATAAGCTGGATAAAAAGGGCTTTTCAGGAATGACGGTCACGGAGGTCAAGGGCCGGGGTCGGCAGAAGGGCGTCACACTTCAGTGGCGCGCCGGAGACTACAAGGTGGAGTTCCTGCAGAAGATGAAGCTGGAGCTGGTGGTAGAGGATAAGGATGCTGAGGGCGTCATTGACCTGATCTGCGATGTGGCCCAGACGGGAGAGGCCGGTGACGGCAAGATCTTCGTCTATCCTGTGGAGGATGTGGTGCGGGTCAGGACAAAGGAGAGAGGGTGCGGCGCGGTTTGACTGCGTGGCATCTCTTTTTAATCTTGAAGAACGGCACCCCTCCCATTCATGTTTTCAATGAGAGATCTTGTCCTGCAAGATTGATTATTTCATGTTGTATAACGATCTGCCTGCGTTTTTCCTGATCATAAATCTCCTGCCTAATTAAGCAAAAATGGGATAATACCTCAAAAAATTATTTAAATAATCTGCCCTTAAACAAGAGAACTGTAGATTATGCACATCTATGAACGGATATGAATCATTCATAGCTTTTACGAATTTGTATCAAATACCCTTTTTAATCTCCCTGCGGGGATCTATTCAGCGAATACCGGATCGGACCTAGAGAGTCAGTCCGGATGCTATTTACAAAAAACTAAATAATTTCGCGTTCGTATTTATTTGAGGGTGATGCAGTTTGCCAATAAACAGTGGAGACACAGCATGGGTCCTGGTGTCAACAGCAATGGTAATGCTGATGACGCCGGGCGTTGGTTTATTCTACGGCGGCCTGGTCCGGAGCAAGACCGTCGTCTCGATGATAGGCCTCTCTTTCCTGGCTTTCGCTCTGGCGAGCATCCAGTGGGTCCTCTTCGGGTACAGCCTGGCTTTCGGCTCGGATATTTCCGGAGTCATAGGCGGCCTGAACTATTTCGCGCTAGGTGGCATTGGCCTTGGCGAGGCGCCTCTGGCGAGCAACATACCGCATCTGATCTACGTGGCCTTTCAGCTGGTATTTGCAGCTGTGACATTGGCCATCCTGACCTCTGCGGTAGCGGAAAGGGTCAAGCTCAGCTCCTTCATTGTTCTGGCCCTGCTCTGGACCACTCTGGTCTATGATCCCCTGGCCCACTGGGTCTGGGCGGGCGGCTGGATGGCTCAGATGGGAGCCCTGGACTTTGCCGGCGGAACTGTGGTGCACATAAGTTCAGGGTTCTCGGCTCTGGCCATAGCTCTGGTCATAGGCAAGAGGATGGGCTTCGGATCTTATGTCATGGAGCCCCACAACATCCCCATGGCCATGATCGGCGCGGGTCTGCTCTGGTTTGGATGGTTCGGATTCAATGCCGGCTCTGCCCTGGGTGCCAACGGCCTGGCAGCTTCCGCCTTGCTTGTCACCAACACCTCTGCGGCTGCCGGTGCTTTGACCTGGCTATTCGCCAGCTGGTATAAAGGAAAGCCCAGTGCTCTGGGGATGGTGAGCGGAGGCATAGCCGGTCTTGTGGCCATAACGCCTGCCGCGGGTTACGTTGATATTCCGGGAGCTATCATCATCGGCGCTGTAGCCGGTGTCCTGTGCTACATGGCGCTCCTCTTCCGCGTCGGTCGGGGGCTGGATGAGAGCTGCGATGCCTGGGCAGTGCATGGCATGGGTGGCCTTTGGGGTGCTATTGCCACGGGCATCTTTGCCACGGCCTCGGTCAACAGCTACACAGGCCTCCTCTATGGCAACTTTCATCAGTTCACAGTGCAGATCATGGCTGCTGGTGCATCAGTGATCTATGCTTTCGTGATGACCTACGTCCTGGCTCGAATCGTGGATTCATTCATGGGTCTGCGTGTCACTGAAGACGAGGAATACGTGGGACTGGATATCGCCCAGCATGGTGAGAAAGCTTATGCTTGAAGGTGGTAGTCAAGAATGAAAAAGATCGAGGCGATAATACGGCCGGAGAGGCTGGAGCAGGTCAAGAAGGCTCTGGAAGAGAAGGGCGTCGTGGGCATGACCGTGATTGAGGTCCTGGGCAGGGGCGAGCAGAAGGGCATCAAACTCCAGTACCGTGGAGGGACCATGGAAGTCGACCTGCTCTCCAAGCTCAAGCTCGAGCTCTATGTCCAGGATGAAGCCGTGGATACGGTAATGAAGACCATCTGTGACGCAGCACGCACCGGCAAGTTCGGAGACGGCAGGATCTTCGTCTCTGCTATTGAGAAGTCCGGCAAGGTGAGGACTGGCGAGGTCTTCACCTGAATTCTCTTTTAGGGCGTTGAAGGTTTGGACGCCAGACAATCGTGTACGGCACATGGACATTGATTTTGGGCTCAAAATCGAAAGCAAATGAAGGGCAAATCGGTTGTATAAGTCAAAAAGATAAAATAGCAATATTCGAAACTAGCTTATGATGGCGGGCAAAATTAAGGTACTCGGCGCGGGAATTTCTGGTCTGACCGCGTCAATTAATTTAGCCAAGGGCGGATTTGAAGTAACGGTTTTTGAAAAGTCCTCAACTGTTGGGAGCCGTTTCCACAACGATTTTCAGGGCCTTGAGAATTGGAGCGACGAGACGGACGCTCTGGAAATTTTAAGAAGCTTGTCTCTCAAGACGAATTTCTGGATGAAGGGCTTCAAAAATGCAACGATATATACCGATCTAAAGAAAGAGTATATAGCAAGAGATAAGGAAAATCTCTTCTATCTGGTGCATAGAGGGCCAAATGATAGTCTGGATGAAAGCTTAAAAGACCAGGCTCTTGATGCCGGTGTGAGGATAGACTTTAATTCAAAAATTGCAGGGGAAGAATGCGATATAATCGCAACAGGTGTTTCTGGCAAAAAACCGGCTGGTGTAGTTAAAGGTATCGTTTTTGATACTGATGCAGAGGATTCAATTATTTTGATTTTAAACGACAAATGCGCCTTTAAAGGGTATTCATATTTATTGATTGCTGATGGAAAAGCAACATTGGCCTCGGTCGTAATCAAAGACTTATCAAAAGCGAATCTCTGCTTTAAATACAGCCTTGAAGCATTCTCAAAATTGAAAAAATTTAGGATCGAAAATAGGCGGTCCTTTGCGGGCTATGGAACTTTCGCCATGAATGCGAGCAATAAACAGGATCAGAGATTGGTCGTGGGAGAAGCCGCGGGCTTCCAGGATCTATTTTTGGGTTTTGGCATGAAGTACGCGCTCTTAAGCGGATATGCGGCCGCGAAAAGCATTATGGAAGAGAAAGACTACGACATGGCCTGGAAAGAATTGTTCCTGGATAAGCAAAAGGCTTCTGCTGCAAATAGACTGATCTATGAAATATCCGGTCAATGTGGCTATAATTATATTGCAAATAATCTTGGCAATTCAAGAAGTCCGAAGTCCTGGTTAAGAGATCAGTACAGCTTTGGTCTGACCAAAAGGCTCATCTATCCTTTTACAAAATTCGCAAAAAGATGATTTTATGTGATTTCGTCTGCATTCATATGGATTCTAAATCTAAATCAATTTCACTTGACTATAGTTGAATTTAGTTTTTTAAGCAATCTTAAATAATCGTTCTTCGTCTCTGGATGCTGGTGAAATAGATTGGGACTCTTAGATGATGCAGGCGCAGGCAGATTGACAGAAGAGATGAAGATTGTAGCAAAAGCCGAAGGCAAAACCCCCGAGTTTATACTTCGAGGCATAGCTCGCGGCAGGATTGTGATACCTCGCAGTCCCTACAGATACACGAGACCTGTGGGCATTGGCAAGGGGCTAAGAACCAAGGTTAACGCCTCCATAGGCACCAGCAGCGACATCGTGGACGTAGAAATGGAGGTTGCCAAAGCCCGCGTCGCTGAGGCAAACGGGGCTGATACTCTCATGGAGCTCTCCACCGGAGGAGACTTTCGGGAGATCAGAAGGCGCGTGATCGAAGCCACGACGCTGAGCCTGGGCAGCGTCCCCCTCTATCAGGCATTTATAGAGGCCATCAGGAAGTATGGAGCAGGCGTGGATATGCCCGAGGACGACCTCTTCCGGGTGACTGAAGAGCAGGCAAAGCTTGGCACCAACTTCATGGCCATTCATACCGGCATCAATAGCATCTGCATAGAGCGGCTCCGGCGCCAGGGAGGACGCTATGGAGGCGTATGCAGCCGCGGAGGTGCCTTCATGATCGGATGGATGCTGCATAACCAGAAAGAAAATCCCCTCTACAAGGACTTCGATTATCTTCTGGAGATCTTGAAAGAGCATGAAGTGACTCTCTCCTTGGGAAACGGCCTTCGCGCTGGAGCCGTGCATGACTCGACCGACCGGGCTCAGATCCAGGAACTGATAATAAATGCCGAGCTTGCGGATAAGGCTCAAGCCGCTGGCGTGCAGACTATTGTCGAGGGACCGGGCCATATCCCCATAGACGAGATCGAGGCCAACGTCAGAGTCATGAAGCGCATGACAGACGAGCGGCCCTTCTACATGCTTGGTCCTCTGGTTACTGACATCGCTCCTGGATACGACCACATCGTGGCAGCGGTGGGCGCAAGCCTGTCCAGCGCTTATGGTGCAGACTTCATCTGTTATGTCACTCCGGCTGAGCATCTGGCGCTCCCCAATGTGGAGGACGTGAGGCAGGGAACAATCACGGCAAGGATTGCAGCTCACATCGGAGACATGATCAAGAACAACGATCGTGAGCGTGACCTGGCCATGGGAAGGGCGAGAAGGGATATGCTCTGGGAGAAGCAGTTCCAGCTCGCCATCGATCCGGAGACGGCAAAGCTCATCCGGGCAGACAGGACGCCTTCGGATGCAGAGGCCTGTACCATGTGTGGAGACTACTGTGCCCTGAAAATAATAAAAGAGAGCATAGATCTTGCCCGCTAGCCAAAGAAGAGTTTATAGCCGAACTGAAGTACGCTCGTGCTCGAGAGAACTGCTTCCAGCTTGATCCTGGTCAGCAAACCACTTGCTTTGAAGGCGATCTGGCCTTGATCCCTCTCTTTTTGAAACTCTGTGATGGGATCCTTTGATCGTCTTGTATTGTTAATAGCGTTCTCTGTGGTGGTTATCGTTATAGATGGATCGTTCCAACCGCCAATAACTGTATTATTTATCCTTCCTGCCACCATATCCAATCCAACGCGAAATACGCTTCCATCATTCCTGGTTATGTCCAGGTTGATTCTCTCATTGCCCATAATGTCTTTCAGAATAGCGGGGGCATTGTCGATATTCCTATTATAGGCATCGATATTTTTTTGCGTTTCTGCCATATCGATCGAAAAAGCATTAGCAAAAGTTATTAAAACAATCAGGAAAATCGTTGCGGAAAGGATTTGTCTTCTCATAGCAGGAGTTCTATCCTATTGAAATAAATATTTTGTGGCGGTCCCTCTTGAGTTAGATCTCTGGCGACTCTCGAACAAACTGTTGTTATCGGCAACTCTATTGATTGGCCGATTATGGGGCGATCATTGTTAATTCATTGATTAATTATCCGGGGCTTGATGTTCATATTCATATTGATGTGCGTCCGATATGCTCATTTTGCCAGTGCACACGATTTTGACATGTTGCTGCGAGGTCGTCGTCTTTCGCCGGATGATCGCAGCCCCCCAAATTCATTTGATAGGAACGCATGGATTCTCAATTGATGGTCAGAGGATATATATACAGTATTTCCACAGAATCATTTAAGTACAATCTTTTCAAATAAGTAGCCTATGGATGTCCTTGTGCTCTGTATTGACCGAGACAACGATTTGGGCCGCAAGGGCGGGGTCATAAGTCCGGTTGTAGGCAGGCAGGCCAATATCGATGCCGCCCTAAAGTTGGGCATGGCCGATCCGGAGGATTCGGATGTCAATACCATATTTGGAGGCATAAAGGCGCTGGATGAGCTTGTCGCTTCCGGCAAGGACGCGGAGATCGCCTCACTGGCAGGAGACCTGAAGGTCGGACTGATATCCGACAGCAAGCTCGCCGCCCAGCTGGAAGATCTATTGGCGCGTTTCCATCCAGAGGGCGTTATTGTGGTCTCAGATGGTGCTGAGGATGAGGCTATTTTGCCTATTATCCAGTCTCGTATCAAGGTCAATGGCGTGCGCCGCGTATTAATCAAACAGAGCCCCAACCTGGAGAGCACCTACTACCTTCTCAAGCAGGTTTTTACCGATCCCAAGATAAGTCATACCGTCTTCATTCCGCCAGCTTTAGCTTTGCTCATGTTTGCCATTGCGGGTTTCTTGGGAAATCCCAACCTGGCATTGGGGTTCATCACCGGTGCGGTGGGCCTTTATCTCCTCTTCCGGGGTCTGGGCCTGGATGACTCGATGGAGGAGGCCAAACAGACACTGAGTAAATCCCTCTATGCCGGGAAGATCGCATTCGTAACCTATATTCTGGCAGCCATGCTGGTGGTCATCGCCACCGTCAATGGAGTTGCCTATTTCTGGCAATACTATCATGAACCCATATCCCCCGGATACTTCCAGCTGGTTATGATTTATCTTTATGAGAGCATATGGTGGTACGCAGCCGCAGCCCTCTGTGTCAATATGGGCAAGATCATGGATATGTATTTGGAGGGAGTTAGAGATGCTCGCACCATCTCCAGCCTCTTTTTCATAATGGCAACCGGCCTCATTATCTGGTCTGCCAGCCGCGTTATCCTGGCCAACGATCCCGGACTGAATTTCGGCATAGGCATGGCGGAATCTGTCCAGTATCTGGCCATATCTGCAATAGTTGCCATCCTCATAACCGTTATCGGGGTCAATATATCCAAGCGCATAGCTACAGAAAAATCCCTCCCGGCACTCGAGTGATTCGCAGTGATCGAGATCCAGGCCTCGGGAGAGAAATGTCTGGGCGATTTTACATTTGATTTTTACTGGCAGCACCAGGGTTCAAGGCTCGATAAGGATCAAACTGTAAGCGGCATCAGTTTTCGTCAAATGGTGGAGGCCCTCTCCCGGGGCGAGACACTAAGGATAACCGGCAATGTGGGCAGCCGGTTGGGTTCAAGCCTGGGCGTAGACCTGCTACGGCTGGGGGGTAAGGGCGGGCCCATTGAGACTGCGGGCAGGATTGTAGTGGATGGAGATGCAGGCAGCCGCATGGGTATAAGCATGCTGCGCGGATCGATCTATGTTTCGGGTAGGGTCGAGACTCCTCTTGGAAACGTGATCGAAGTTGAAAGCGATCTGACTGGATACAGAAAGTTCATCTCGATTACAGAATCACTGGAGAAAGGCTTAAAGGTCCTGGAGCCAAACATTCTGGACAAACGCGGTCTGATTATATGCGATGGCGTATTGAGGGATACCGTTGGAGCAAGAAACCCCGCAGATAAGACTGTTCGCATAGAGGGTGATGCGGGAATGAGCACTGGCATACTCATGCTCTCCGGCCAAGTCGTGGTGCTGGGAAATGTTGATTGCAACACGGGCGTGCTCATGCAAGGTGGCAGAGTTGTAGTAAGAGGCAAGACGGGAGACTTCACAGGAGCAGAGATGCGCGGCGGCGAGGTTTTCATAGAAGGTGATGCCGGCAAATTCACCTGTGCCCGGATGAAGGGTGGTGCCGTCTATGCCAAAAGTGGCAAGCCGCTGCCACCAGCCAGGGAACGGCAGCTCAACTCTTCCGAGCTGACCCGCGTGGCCAAAGCACTGGAAATCGCTCCACTCTACGCCATGATGTACCGGAAGTTCAGCCTTTGATAATGGTTCTGCAAAAAAGATGATCTAATAGCGATTCAGTGCATCTTTTGCGAGGATCTTACGGCCAGCACGGTCGCAGCCAACGTTTCCTTCCAGATCTTTGGCTGTTTCCCTGCCCGTGTCGCCTTCACAAAATAATTAAACTGACCAACCGACCTCTACCGTGCTAAAAAGATTTCTCAGTAGATCTCTTCAAGATCTTCGATGTGTGCAAAGGCATCGTCCAGTTGCTTTCTGGCTCGTGACTTCTTCTCCTTCTCATCTTGCATGCCCCGAGCCGCCTGGGCATAGATGGATTCAAGCTCCGGTGCGCTGGCCATGGTGAAGATGGAGAGGACCTTTGGGTGCCCTTTCTTTATGACGATTCCTTTGAAGACATGACCTGCGCTTGCGGATAGTTTCTCTACCTCTTTGGTGATCTGGTCCACATCCAGATGCTCTCGGGAGCCCTGAATAATAATCATCGCACGGGCAGCGTCTTCCGACACATTTGCAGGATAAAGAAGGTTGCCAGGCTTTAAACTGTTCTCGATGGCATCCTTGATAGACAGATTCTTGCCATCTGCCTGATAGAATCCCATGGTGCCTATGCGCAGGCCTCCATTCATGACTGTCTTGAAGTCACCAAGATCAGTTACCGAGAGCATCTCGCTGTCCAGAGATTCGATCAGGAAAAGCAAGCGCTGGGCGATCGTGCTATTGATCTTATCATAGGCAGAACCGATATCTCCGCTGTACCTCTTCATGTACTGATTGTCTGCCAGAATTATGCCCTCTGCATCCACTTCCATCAATTCCCGCATGCTGAATGCGGCATTTTGAAGGTAGATGGAGCCCTCCTCCCGGAACGGCAGGACAGCAACCGTGACAACGGTGATATTTGGATATTGCCTCTTCAATTCGTTTATAATCAAAGGTGAGAACGAGGAACCCGTCCCTCCTGATGTGGAGGTGATCACAAAAGCAATATCGAAATCGCCTCTCTTCTCGATCTCGCCCATGATCATGTCGCGGTTATCCATAAAGGCTTGCTTGCCCACATTTCTATTGGCTCCCACGCCATGCAGGTTCGGGACATGCAATCTGTCTTTGGCAGTGGTGAACCTCAACTCCTTAAGATCATTTACGGCCGTGTTGACGGCCAGAGTCTCTACTCGACTGGGGAACTTGGGTCGCAAACAATATTTGGCAAGCTTTGAGGCCCCGCCGCCTCCAAAGGACTCCTTATTTACTGCGTCCAATATTCGATTGCCGCACTGGCCTATACCAAGCATGAGTACATTGAGCATATTAATCAAATCTCTCTTGACTATGGAATTTTATGGATCTACAATCGCGATTTTTAGTGGAATTGTTTTCGGTATTTGGTCAACCTCTTCAATATTTATAGGCTCTGTATCTTCTATACATCCAGATAACGATAACTATGATTGGAATGATGAGTAGTAAATATTGATATTTATACTCTCGTTCCAGGACCACGACTTCTGCCGTTCCCTCCCGGATCGCAGACCCATCTCCGTCATCGTAGCTGGCTTTCAGGCGCACAGTATAGTTTCCTGGACGTTTGCCCGAAAGCATAACTGAATAATTCACCTCTTTTTCTGGCAAGATCTCAAAGAAGCTCCTGTCAAAGCCTATGGCCTCCAATCCGACAGGTGGCCTGATCTCACCAACGGCGTCTATCCTGGTGGCAGTCGCCGTTCCCACATTTGACAGGCTGATGTTCACTGTGCCCGTGCCGTCCAGCTCGATCGGTCCGGATACGGTCATTTTTATTGCCAGATTCGCGATACTTTTTGGATTTATCAGGATGTTAAAGGGCTCAGAGCTATTTGATTTCTCTTTTTCTTTTGAGTCCGTGTAGCTGGCGAGTACTGCTGGAACTCTGATGGACCCTTCTTTAACGGCGCGCATCACATATATTGCCGAATCGGACTCGCCAGGGTCCAGCGTATCTTTGATCTTTGGAGGATAGCCGGCAACATAAGAGAACTCCGGGAGCGGTGGCAGATCTTCTACATTTATGTTTTGCGCCTGGCCTGTGCCCGTGTTCTTGATTGTGATAGTGACTTTAACCTCATCTCCCACATTTATCTGGTTCTTGTCGAAACTCTTTTGCACGGACAATACGGGTCTGTCAAGCGACGCAGCAGGCCTTTCCGAAGCATGCCTTCTGGGTGTGCCCAGCCCCTCTTGGTACTCGATCCTCGCCTTGGCAGACTGATCATCCTGGATGTCTATGACCGTAATAGTAATGCCACCCTTATCCGAGCCTCCATCGAGACTATTGGGACGATTCACCAGGAAGGCTCTCTGTTCATCCAGGGCTCCACCTACCTTGGTCACCTGCATCACTGCGATCCCATCTTTGATCGACTGTATCTCAATGAGCTCTACCTGGTAGTCGCCGATGTCGATACGGTCCCCAATGTTGAGAGTGAAATCCATGTAGGTCACTTCATCGTCGTCACTGGTTTCCGCCCCATGAACGGCTTCGATACTGGCAGCTTGAATTAATAGCATAAAGACGGCCAGGTATACCACGTGTCGCATATCAGACCACCGTTTTTTATAGACCGCAACATCTTGCGGATCAACAGGCCTTTTGAAAGCTACTTTTTCGAGTTTTTTAATCCCCATCTTTCTCTATCTCCAGGCTTAAATCAATCCATCTCGCGTTTCTGGTGAGTGCACCAAGAGATATCACATCCACTCCGCATGCTGCGTATTCCTTGATGTTGTCCCGGTTTATGCCTCCTGATGCTTCCAGGAGCACTCGGGCTCGAAGACCAGAGTTCTGGAGAATCTCTATTCCGGCAGCAATCTCTGCCGGTGCCATGTTGTCGAACATGATAATATCTGCGCCGCCTTTCGCGGCTATAAGCATATCGTCCAGGTTTTCTACCTCCACCTCGATCTTCTTGGTGAAGCTGGCTCGATTCCGGGCTCTGCAAAGGCACTCCTCTAAACCCAGAATCTTTATGTGATTGTCTTTTATGAGCACAGCATCTGAGAGATTGAACCTGTGGGTATCGCCGCCTCCCAGGAAGACGGCCTTCTTCTCGAACCGCCTGAATCCGGGGGTGGTCTTGCGAGTGGCGGCAATGCGCGCTCTTCCGCCAGCGTATAGCACGCACTCTCGTGTGAAGGTAGATATGCCGCTCATGCGTGCCATGAAGTTCAGGACAAGCCTCTCGGATTGCAGGATCTTTCTGGCGTTGCCGTATACGGTGATCACCGTACTTGCAGAGGGGACAAATTCACCCTCCTCAAAGAGTCGCTCAGCCTCGAGACCGAAGTAGGCGAAGATCTCCTCTGCCTCCGCCAGTCCCGAGATGATGCAGTCTTCTTTGGCGATGATTACAGCTCGGGCCGGGACCTCGGGAACGAGGCTGCTGGAATCATCCCACTCGCCCAAGTCCTCGCCCACAAATCGCTCCAGCTCTGAACTTAGCATACCGCAAGGATTTTGATGTCCAATTGATTTATAGCCTCCGATGCCTCTCAAAGTCGGGCTTGTCGGGTGCGGTGCTATTGGGGCCGAGATCGCAAAAGCGATAGATACTGGCGTGATAGATGCAGATCTGGTTGCAGTATGCGACCATAATCCTGCAACTGCGGCAGATCTCATCAAGAGCTTGCAGCATAAGCCGGTCAAGGCCAGGCTGGAGGATCTTGTGAGCCTCTCCGATGTAGTTGTGGAGGCGGCTTCTCAAAAAGCTGTCCCGGCCGTTGCCAGGGCCGTGCTGGCGAAGGGAAAGCAGCTCATGATCATGAGCGTAGGCGCTCTGGCAAACCCCGACCTCTTCTTGGAGGTGAAGAATCTGGCCAGTGAGCATGGTTCTCGAGTCTACATACCATCCGGTGCGATATCGGGCCTGGATGCCCTCAAATCGGCCAGTATTGGTACTATTCGAAGAGTGGCTCTTACCACTACCAAGAATCCGGGCGGCCTGAAAGGCGCGCCTTACATTCTGGAGAAGAAGATCGACCTGGATGCTTTGACCGGACCGACTTTGATCTTTGAGGGAAGTGCAGCAGAGGCGGTCAAAGCCTTTCCTGCCAATGTGAATGTTGCCGCCACACTCTACCTCGCAGCGGGCGGGAGCGATGTGCGGGTGATGGTTGTGGCAGATCCAAACATTCATGTAAACCGTCACGAGGTCGAGGTGGAGGGCGACTTTGGAAGGATCTCAACTCGTGTGGAGAACGTTCCCTCGCCCCGCAACCCCAGGACCAGCTATCTGGCGGCGCTCTCTGCAGTCGCCACACTGAAGTCTATTGTGGAGAATGTGAAGATAGGGACCTGAGATCTCTGGCCCGCGCTTCGAGGAAGTGATCCCGGGTTTCAAAAATTTGATGATCTTCACCTGGCAGAGACTAAAAGATCTCGTGGATTTCGTTGATCTTTTCCCTCAAGTCCTGCAGTGTTGTGGCCAGCTCGATTGTTATCCTTTTCTCGGTCTCTTTGCCGATCTTCATCTCAATATCCGGAAGTGCAAGAGGCTCTCTCTCAGTCAGATTCATGAAGAACTCCACCCAGTAGGGCGGCAGATATTCGGGCAAGACGTCGCTTTTCATGAGACACAGAACGCTCGCCCAGGCTACAGGTACAACTTCCATATTGTATCCACCCCCGCCCAAGCCGAGAAGCCGGCCTTCTGAATGCAGGCCTGTCAGAGCGATGATGCGACGGACGAGATGTGTATAGCCATTGAGCGTCATGTTCAGGCTGGTAAGGGGGTCGGAGTAATGAGCATCCACACCCAGCTGGGCTACCACAACCTGAGGCTTGAACCATTCAAAGAGCCTGGGGACTATCTCTTCAAAGGCCCGGGCATATTCGTTATCTCCTGCATACATGGGCATGGGTATGTTCACACTGTACCCCCTCCCAGAACCCGTGCCGATCTCATCAATGAAACCGGTGCCCGGAAATAGGTACAATCCGGATTCGTGCATAGAGACCGTCAGAACATGGGGGTCTTCATAAAAGATCTGCTGCACTCCATCTCCATGGTGACCATCTATATCTATGTAGAGAACCCGATCGAACCGCTCTCTCAAGACGGCAATAGCGAGAGCAGGATCGTCAAAAACGCAAAATCCCGAAGCCCTGGAAGGCATAGCATGGTGCAGGCCGCCCCCTATATTGAAAGCACTGCAATCCTCTCTGACTATACGGCAAGCTGCGTCGATGCTAGCTCCCGCGAGAAGACGTGATGCGTCGTAAATTCCTGGGAAGACAGGGGTATCATCACTGCCGAGGCCAAAGGCAAAGTCTGGCTCCTCCATTCTAACCGCAGCCAGATATTCTGTGGTGTGCACACGCTGCAAATCGGCAACAGAGGCGAGGGCGGGCTCGACCATGCATGTTTGGCCTTCTATAAGGCCCAGCTCTTCCATGAGCCTGCAGGCGAGCATCAAACGGGCCGGGTTGAAGGGATGCTCCGGTCCGAAGTTGTAGCTCTGAAATTTGTCACTGTAATAGAGATAGATCATTTATAGCCTTTCTCAACCAGGCCATCGCTCCAGTAGTTGTCGCAATCTTTGCAGTAGAATATGGTCTCAATTATGATCTTCTTCCAATTATCTGCATCCAGAGCCCGTCTGAGCTCCTTATGTTCGCACTCGTTGCCGCATTTGGGACAGAAGGGTACGTAATGTTCCAGAATCGCCTGGTCATCATCAGCCATCGAATATTCCTCTTCCTCAGTTTCAAGAGCCGGATAGGGCAAAAAAGTTGTCGGTGATCATATTGGTCGAACGCCCGCTGCGAGGCATCCCACCAGGAATCCCAGAATCACTCCTGAGTTGAGGAAAGGCAGTCCTGCCTGAGGCTTATCCCTTGGGGTCGTCATCAGAAGGAGAAAACCAAGGTATGTGCCCAGCATCGCTCCCAGGACGGGCAGACTCAAGCCGGAGGCCGGGGCAGGAAGCGACCAGCTGGCTGATATTACCAAAATTGTAGGTATGATGGCGTCGCCCAGGCCCAGGAAATATGCACCCCTCTTCTTGGTCTCGTCGGACGAATTGGAAATCTCCTGATCTGTGCGGAAGCTGTAATCCCGGCTTTTAGGCACTACAAAGAGAAGTGGAGCCTTTATTTTTATAGCGCCCTCTGCCAGTGAGACCATGTGACGGGTCTTGTAGACTGATATGGCATCGTAGGCTGCCAGAACCACCAATAGCAGCAATGCTGGAAGAATGGTCATGCTCACACCGAAAAGCGAGCTGATGCCTGCACACACCAGAATTCCAAAAGCATCTATGATATACCACTCCGGGTAGAAGCGCAGCAATAGCATTATGGCCAGAGTTGGCACAAGCGCTAGCAGGGGCGACATAAAGGCCACCATAACGTAATAAATGCTGATGGCAATGGAAAGCAGTATGAAACCGCTGATAAGCCATCCCTTACTCCGTTTTATGGCCAGGAGAAGAAGGCCTGTAAATACAAGGATAAGGAGCATGTAGGCAAAGGGGTTGGCGATCGACGTGGGGTCCTCGAAGACCCTGTTGCCGCTGGCAGAGATTGCAGGAGTGATGGCCAGAGCTAGAACCTGCACCACCATCACAAAGAGCAACATGACCAGCACCGGAATCTTTGAACTTTCGGACATATGAGTAGTATATAAATTGATATTAAGATGCTTATCAATATGTTATTAATATATATTTATCGAAATGGTGCATTGCTTGTATGCTTCAGCGAATATGCTTTCACAGTTATCATATGTAATGCGAATCCATGCAACATGTGTATTGCAACTATGTATTAATCAATCTGTGCACGAGTTTCAGTGGTTCCTTTTTTCTCTTCCAGCAATTCCAGATAAGATCTGCGAATCGGGCCGTCCAGCCCGAGTTCGGTCAATACGGAGAGCACTCTCGTTCTCTGCATCTCCCAATCGGCACCACCCACGGCCTCTACCTCCAGAAAGGAGCCCAAACCCTCAACCTCGTCCAGCGCGATGACGATATCGCCAAAAGAATACTTCGTCCGGCGCTTGCATACTTCTGCAGATAGTTCAAAACCTAAACTGAGGAGGATCTGCTCCATCTGCAGTGGGTCGTCGATCTTTACCGTCCATTCCAGGCGTGACTTGGTTTCCTGGTCGAGCTTCGGCCCTTTATAGGTAAGACGCGCACCCTCTTCCTTGATGCGAATACGCAGCGCCTCGTCACTCACTCTGAAGTCGCGCAAAGGCGAATTGAAATAGCGGTCGTGGTGGTTCTCCACTTTCAAAGGCTCTGCCCCAAGGGCCGCAATCTTCTCTTGCGTATCCTTTTGAGCGCGGGCCTTGACTTCGACCTCGATCATCTTCGAACCAGCACTGTTGCGACTCCCAAATTCAGGATATCCACGGCTTCTCCTGCCGATAGTGTCTCTACTTCCACCGTCGCGGCCTCTGGTGGAACCTCTATGATCTCACCCTCCAAATCGACCTGGATCTGCCCGGCGATCTTCTGGCTGGCTACTAGATTCGGGTCCATGGTGCTCAAGGCTTCTATGATCTTATGGCTCTGGTCCTTGAACCTGGGGCCGATGATCTTCATCTGCGGCTTGACAGCTTTGGGCTTCATCTCGATCATGGGTCTCCCGATCTTGCTCTCTACCGGAGAGTTGGCCACACCGGCCAGATCGAAGGTCTCCAGATCAAAGTCGGAGTATACTACTATCCCCGGCAGATGCGAATTCAGGGCCATCCCTTTTTCGGCCTTGTAGCGGCGAAGCGCTGCAGCAATCTCTTTTATAGCCAGTCCCGCAGAATCGACAGCGGTCCCCGTGGCTTTTGGCCAGTTCGCCGTATGCACGCTCTCTCCTGTCAGTGAATGAAAGATCTCCTCAGAGAGGAAAGGCGTGAAGGGAGCCATAAGTTTTGCAATCGTCTCCAGAGCCGTGAAGAGGGTATTTTGAGCGGCTCTCTTCTGGGGCCCGTCCGGGCCATAAAGCCTGGCCTTGACCAATTCGATATAGTTATCGGCCAGCACATCCCAGGCAAAGGCTCTTATGGCCTTCATGGTCTCATCGAACTGGAAACCGTCCATAGCTATGGTTGTTCTGGCAATTAGCTGATCCAGCTCTCCCAGCAGCCAGCGGTCCACCTGTCCTGGGTCCGCCTCCACCCTGGCGATCAGAGGCTGGGAGAAGCGGAAGATCGACCAGAGCTTCTGCTGGAACCTGCTGGCGGCAGTTATCTCCTTCCACTGGAACGGGATATCGTTTCCAGGGCTGCCGCCAATGGCTGCCCACTGGCGGAGCGCATCTGCTCCATTGGTCTCAAAGACCTCTTCCGGACGGATGAAATTGTTCAGGGACTTGGACATCTTGTGCCCGTCTTCCCCCAGAGCCATGCCGTTGATGAGGATGGAATCCCAGGGCTTGACCCCTTCCAGGGATTTTGTCCGCAGAATAGTATAGAACGCCCAGGTGCGAATAATGTCATGGCCTTGCGGTCGAAGCTGGGTCGGCATGCGAAGGTCCTTCCTATCCGGCCATCCAGCTACGGCGAGGGCCGAGATGGAGCTGTCCATCCAGGTGTCCAGGACATCCTGCTCGGGAATGAAATCATCAGAGCCGCACTTGCATTTCACAGGAGGGCGCGTCTGGTTGGGATCCAGTGGAAGCCATTTTTCGTCGGCCACCAGAACCTCTTGACAATCACGGCAATACCAGACAGGGATGGGTGTGGCAAATATCCTCTGCCTGGAGATGCACCAATCCCATTCCATGGAGTCTGCCCAATTATTGAGCCGGACCCGCATGTGAGGAGGTATCCAGTCGATCTCTTCTGCGGTCTCCTTGATCTCCTCGGGGTTGATACGGACAAACCACTGCTGCTCAGAGAGGATCTCAATAGGCGTCTTGCATCTCCAGCAAAGGCCCACATTCTGTTCCAGAGGCTCTTGTTTGAAGATTATCTCCCTGCTCAACATGTCCTCGGTTATCTTCTTCTTGGTCTCATCTACCGAGAGGCCTTTGTACGGCCCGGAGATGCCCGTGAGCCTGCCGCTGCGGTCTATGGCCTGACGGAGCGGGAGGTGGTGTTCCATCCACCATCTGACATCCTGCTTATCTCCAAAGGTGCAGATCATGACGAATCCTGTGCCAAAATTCGCGTCCACGACCGGGTCGGAGAGCACTGGGACATCGTAGTCAAATATTGGAACCCTGACCGTCTTGCCGATGTATTTCTGGTAGCGCTCGTCTTCTGGATTTACGGCTACTGCCACGCAGGCGGGCAGGAGTTCGGGCCGCGAGGTGGCAATCTCTATGTGCCCGTCCTCCGCTGCAAAACGCATGTAGTTCAAAGTTGAGGTACGAGAGTCGTATTCCACTTCGGCGAGAGCTATGGCCGTACCGCAGCGAGGGCACCAGTTGACCGGGTGCTCTTCTCGATAGATCTGTCCTTTCTCGTACATGCGCACGAACGAGGTCTGCGTCTTGACGTAGTACTCCGGTTTCATGGTGGCGTACTCATTGGACCAGTCTATTGACAGGCCCAATCTGCCCATTGACTGATGGAAACGGACGATCGCCTCATCTGTCAGCTTTTCACAGAGTCTTCGGAACTCCTCTCTCGGAACCTGGTTCTTGGTGATGTGGTTTAATTGCTCTACTTTTACCTCTGTGGGAAGTCCGTGGCAATCCCAGCCCTGAGGGAACATGACATTGTAGCCTTGCATGCGCTTGTAACGGGCCACGAAATCTATGTAGCACCAGTTGAGAGCATTGCCGATGTGGAAGTTTCCCGTAGGATATGGCGGGGGGGTGTCAATGATGTACTGCGACTTCTTCGACTCCCAGTCAAAGTAATAGATTGAACTATCCCAGCTCTGCACCCACTTCTCTTCTACCTGCCTAAAGTTGTACTCCTTGGAGACCTCGCTCATCTGAAACTCCTGGCTTCTTGGCTGCTAGGGGAGTTGAACACAATGTTAATAGGATTATCGGTAGACCATAGACAGGATGGAACTCATAATTTACCATGCCAATCAATGCGACCCCAAGAAGTGCTCCGGAAAGAAGCTGGCCCGTTTCGAGCTCGTTCGTCTGACCCGGCGCATAAACCAGCTCCGGCCTTTCCTGGTTCTCAGCCCCTTCTCGGAAAAGGCGCTCTCGCCGGAGGATAAAGGAACCAGAGGGCTTGCGGCATTAGATTGCAGCTGGGCGCACGCCGAGGAGGTCTTCTCAAACTTCCGGCTTCAAGAGAGAGCACTTCCATTTCTAGTGGCCGCCAATCCAGTGAACTACGGAAAGCCTTTCAAGCTCTCCACAGTAGAAGCCCTGGCCGCGGGGCTGGTCATCCTGGGAGAAAAAAATCAGGCTGAACTGATACTCTCCAAATTCAATTGGGGGCACGTATTTTTGGAGCTCAACCGTGAACCTCTTGCTGAATACGCTGCTGCCAGGGACTCGGCTGAGGTTGTCCGGATTCAGATGGCATATCTATCGGAATAAATATAAGCGGCCACTGCATATTATTCTACGGTGTTTGAAATGACGGGATGGATTCCGGCGGATGAATTAAGAAAGTTGCAGAAGAGGATGAACAGGCTGATTGAAGAACTGGGGCTGGATGATCTGGAGTCCAGGTACGCAGAGGAGATGGAACGAATGCAGAAGCGTATGAGCGATCTCATGGAAGATGTGGAGAACAGGGAAGAAGAGTGGGGCGTGGTAAAACCTCTGGCTGATGTCCATGAGACAGACGAGGCGGTTGTCGTTGTCATGGATATGCCCGGGGTGGACAAAAAAGATATCGATATCACCATATCAGACGATGAGTTGCATGTAGTGGCCGAGAGAAAGAGTGAGGCAGAGGTGGCAGAGAAAAACTACCACAAGCGTGAACGCACCTACAAGAAGTTCGAGCGCAGGGTATTGCTGCCTGTGGACGTCAAGATGGATGAAGCCAAGGCCCGCCTTGCGGAAGGCGTTTTGGAGGTAACTCTGCCAAAAGCTGTGATCGTCCCCCGCAAGCGCATAAGCATTGACTGACTTTAAGCCCCCTCATTTTGGAGAAGGAGATGGTGCATCTTGTCCCTCTTCGTCTCCAAGTAACGTCTATTGATGCTGTTGGGCTCAATCTCCAGTGGCACGCGTTCTACGATCTTGAGGCCGTAACCTTCCAGACCGATTACTTTGCGCGGATTGTTGGTCAGGAGGCGAATGTCCTTTATGCCCAGATCGACCAGAATCTGGGCGCCGATACCGTAGTCTCTTAGGTCAGCGGGGTAGCCTAGTTCGTTATTGGCTTCCACTGTATCCGAGCCCGTATCCTGCAGAGCATAGGCGCGAAGCTTATTGGCAAGGCCTATGCCTCTGCCCTCCTGGCGCATATAGAGAAGAACCCCATTTCCCCTCTCACTGATAAGCCTCATGGCTTGTCGAAGCTGTTCTCCGCAGTCGCAGCGTTTTGAAGAGAAGACGTCGCCCGTGAGGCACTCCGAATGGACCCGGACTAATGCGTCGTCGCTTGTGGGGTCTCCTGCTACCAGAGCAACATGACACTGTCCATCCAGAATGGACTCGTAGCCAATGGCCTGGAAGTTGCCATACTCTGTGGGCATGCTCACAACCGAGACCCTTCGTACTAATTTCTCGCACTGCATGCGATAGCGTATCAGTTTCTCAATGGTCACCATTCTGATGCCATGCTCCTTTGCAAAGCATTCCAGCTCAGGCAGCCTGGCCATGGTGCCGTCATCATTCATGATCTCGACAATGACGCCGGCAGGCTCCAATCCCGCCAGACGGGCCAGGTCAACGCAGGCCTCAGTGTGTCCTGTGCGCTGCAAGACTCCACCCTCTTTGGCCTGCAGAGGGAAGAGATGGCCGGGAGTGACAATGTCCGTCCTTCTTGTCTCTGGAGCGATTAGGGTATGCACTGTTGTCGATCGATCAAAAGCGGAGATACCGGTAGTGGTATTGGCTCTGGCATCCACAGATACCGTAAAGGCTGTGCCCATGGACTCCGTGTTCTGGCTGGTCATGAGCGGAAGGCCTAGCTCGCGGAGACGAACCTCAGTCATGGGCATGCAGATCAAGCCTCGACCAAAGCGCGCCATGAAGTTGATAGACTCCGGCGTAACCATCTGGGCCGCCATCATAAGGTCGCCTTCATTCTCCCGGTTCTCATCATCCAATATTATTATAAAGCGACCTGACCGCACATCCTGGATCGCTTCTTCCACGCTGCAAAATGGCATAGAAGAGGAAATCGGCTCTGTTAGGTCTTAAGAGTTTTGTCAGGACCAGACTCCCGGCAGAGCTGTGCCGCATTTGCCGCAATGCCCGTCTTTCAGGGAGTTTTTCTGTATCCTGTATCCCTGGCGCTGGATGAGGAATTCTCCGCAGTTAGAGCAACTGGTATTCTCGCTCTCTCCGGGAACATTGCCTGCATAAACGTACTTCAAACCGGCCTTGCGACCGATCTTCAAGGCCAGACGAAGGGATTCGATTCCGGTAGACGGCACATCCAACATCTTATGCATGGGATAAAAGGCAGACACATGCCAGGGCATATCCGGGCTCACGCCCGCCAGAAATTCGGCAATATCAGTGAGGGTCTGCTCAGAATCGTTACGGCTGGGGATGATAAGCGTTGTAACCTCCACCCAAACGCCATTTTTCCAGAATTTTTCAATATTGTTCTGAACGGGTTCAAGCTTTGCTCCGCAGACCTTACGGTAGAATTGATCGTCCCCTTTCAGATCGATGTTTATGGCGTCAAGAACTGGAATTATCTTTTGTGCGGCCTCTTCGCCTATGTAGCCGTTACTGACAAAGGCATTCCGCAGATCGCTCTTGTGGGCCAAACTGGCCACGTCAAATGCATACTCGAAGAAGATGGTGGGCTCGGAGTAAGTATAGGCAATGGACTGGCAGCCTTCGGCTTTGGCCAACGCGACCACCTCTTCCGGAGAGACGAATTGCCCCGGTATTTGCCCTGTCTCCCGTGGTAGCTGGGAGATGTCTGCATTCTGGCAGTGCAGACAGGTGAAGTTGCAGCCCACAGTGGCTATAGAGAAGGCAAGGCTTCCGGGCAGAAAATGGAAGAACGGCTTCTTCTCAATGGGATCTTTATTGGCTGCTATGAGGTTTCCATAAACCAGGGTCATCAGTTTTCCATTTTGATTCTCTCGCACGGCGCATAATCCCCTCTTGCCGGGCTGAATGCGACACTGCTGGTAGCAGAGGCTGCATTTTACTGCGCCATCCTGCTTTTCCCAGAACTGGGCCTCCCGAGTGCTCTCTATAGACATGATATCACCACGAAGAATGGCTACTTCTTGTATTACTATGCGGGCTACTAGAATGTAATACTTTTGCAGACCTCAGAAGTTCTTATTCAAAGGACCCACGAACGAAAATTGCAGAAAACACTTTCTTCGAGTTATGGGTTGAATTATCAGTTAAAAGAAAGAGAACATCTATTGTACAATGAACAGTCAGTATAAAAAATGAATAGTTCTGGAGAACCGAAGCCCTCCAGCTATTTGGTCTTACTCTCTTCTGCTCAGTACCAGGTAGGCAACTGCCAGAAGGCCGGTCAGAGCGAAGACGCTCTCAAATCCGGGGGTTGTCTTCTCAGCGGCAGGTGTGGTTGCGTTCTCAGCTGGGGCGGTTGTTGTGGTTGTACTTACGTTCTCAACTGGAGCGGTTGTTGTGGTAGTAGTTGTGGTTACGTTCTCAGATGGAACGGTTGTTGTGGTTACGTTCTCAGCTGGAGCGGCCGTTGTGGTTGTGACTGTTGTTGTGGTTGCGTTCGCTGCTGTGCCCTCAATGGTTACTGCCTTGTAGATGTAGTACCTGAGGGTATCGTTATCGGCGGTCTTGATATTGACGCCGGCCATGAGTGCGGAATCCTTGTTCTTGCTGAGGGTTATGGCGTTGTCCTTGTTGTCCATGGTGATTACGCCATTGGTGGCATCCACGCTTCTGATGGTCATCTTATCGTACTGGGTGTCGGCCTTGACCTCAGTGGCGGCATCGGAAATCTGCCAGGCGCCGTCGATAGAAGCCAGATTGGTGTCACTGCCACGGAAAGCGTTCTTGAAGTGAACTCCGATAGTCACGAGATCCTTCTGGTCGCCTACTGCTGGATTCTTGTAGTAGTAGGTCTTGTCGGCCATGGTTGCCTGATCCTTGGATGGGGATATGACCTTGCTATCTACTACAGCGCCATTCTTGGACAGCTCGAGGTAGACCTTGTTGCCGTCAATGTCGATGGACTTGATGGCGAGCTCGTAGCCCTCTTCCAGCTTCAGGGGTGTGCCGGAAGTGACAGTTCTCTCAGTGTCGTCATCAACGAGGATCTTCTCGAGCTGCTCGCTGGAGAGAGAGTTCTCATCGGTGGACTCCTTGAAGAAGATGTCCTTGGCCGCGTTTTCGTTCGTTATATAGCCGGCGAAGTACTTCTCAGCCTGGAAGCCAATTACATTGTAGCTTCCCCAGTCCTCGAACTCATAGTCCTTGGCCTGGGCGGTGGTGGTGTATGTGACACCGTAGGGTGCATCGCCGCTGAGCTTGTTGGTCTCGGTGAGGACTGTGGTGAGCTGCTCAGTGCCAATGTCCTTCTTTATGTCGTAGTAGAACCCAGCGAAGTTCTGCGGGTTCCAGGTGAAGCCTTCAGTTGCAACTGCGCCCCTTACCTGGTAGTCTCCGGGTTCGGTGTACATCTTGTAGATGTAGTACCTGAGGGTATCGTTATCGGCGGTCTTGATCTTGACGCCGGCCATGAGTGCGGAATCCTTGTTCTTGCTGAGGGTTATGGCGTTGTCCTTGTTATCCATGGTGATTACGCCATTGGTGGCATCCACGCTTCTGATGGTCATCTTATCGTACTGGGTGTCAGCCTTGGCCTCAGTTGGTGTGTCGGAAATCTGCCACTCGCCGTCGATGGTGGCCAGATTGGAATCAGCGCCACGGAAAGCGTTCTTGAAGTGAACTCCGATAGTCACGAGATCCTTCTGGTCGCCTACTGCTGGATTCTTGTAGTAGTAGGTCTTGTCGGCCATGGTCGCGCCGGTCTTGGATGGGGATATGACCTTGCTGTCTACTACAGCGCCGTTCTTGGACAGCTCGAGGTAGACCTTGTTGCCGTCAATGTCGATGGACTTGATGGCGAGCTCGTAGCCCTCTCCCAGCTTCAGGGGTGTGCCGGAAGTGACCGTTCTCTCATTGTCGTCATCAACGAGGATCTTCTCGAGCTGCTCGCTGGAGAGAGAGTTCTCATCGGTGGACTCCTTGAAGAAGATGTCCTTGTCCGCGTTTTCGTTCGTTATATAGCCGGCGAAGTACTTCTCAGCCTGGAAGCCAATTACATTGTAGCTTCCCCAGTCCTCGAACTCATAGGCCTTGGCCTGGGCGGTGGTGGTGTATGTGACACCGTAGGGTGCATCGCCGCTGAGCTTGTTGCCCTCTGTGAGGGTTGTGACAAGCTGCTCAGTGCCGATATCATTCTTTATGTCGTAGTAGAAGCCGGCGAAGTTCTGCGTGTTCCAGGTAAAGGAGTTGTCAACAAGGTTGCTCTGGCCGTTAACGGTTCCAGCCACTGCACCCCGAACCTCTACACTGGGAACTGCACCGACTGCCATCGCTGTTGCTAGTAACAGCATCATCGATGTAAGTGTAATTGCAGCTAATTTCTTCATCTTTTAACCTCCTATTTTCCCTTTCCGATCACTTTCAGCAGCATACAGTCTGATTATTCTTAAAACTATTGCCTGAATAACGTCTTCGATCGCCATGCTACGTATGTGGCACGTCCATCTTCTGCACTGCCATCGCTGCCTGGCATCTCTCAGACATGTATATAGCTACGTCACCCTCCTAATCCCATAAGGGACTATAGGGTAGTGATAGAGTATTTCCCTATTATATCTTTTTTGGTCACTAATAGCAGCTTGGTACTGGTCTTTCCCCCATTCCAGAGCTCCAGTCGGCCAAAGAGCTTTGCAAGGCTCAGGGCTGCATTTGTCATACCTCTTTAAAAGCCTATTCTTCGCCGAGACGGTAAATCATTGATGGAACTGAATCACAGATGGATCCAGGTCTATCTCATCAACTCATGGACACATTTGGGACAATTTTCGCTGGACTGGGGCGCATATACTTGAAATACTCTGCACAACGAAGAATGAGGAGTGCAAGACCAATCGAAATGCTTGCATCAGGGATAAAGTGCCTACGTGTTCAACTTCGGAATGGATCAGATCGACATAGTGCCGTCACCATGCGGCGCGCTTCGCATGCCCGGTCAGATCTGCTGAGGGGTGCGCCGCCGCTGTTTGACTAATATTCGTAAATATGCCTCAAATCTGGCTCAGATAGTGGATAATGAGTCCCGGCTCAAGATCCATTCCTTTCCGAATCTCTTCACGCAAGTGCAAAAAGGGTGCATGGATCTGAAACAGGAGGGAAAACCGTTTTACGAGAAACGATATCGCATTAGGCATGAAAAGATTCGGCCTTGTTTATCATCCCATCTATCTTCAGCATGAGACGGATGGTCATCCTGAAAGAAAGGAGCGACTGACAGCAATCCTGGACAAAATCAATTCAGAAAAACTCGATGTTGAATATATTACGCCCCAGGCCGCGACCATCACCCAGGTTGCCGCCGTACACACACGAATGTATATAGATCAGGTGAAGGCAATCTCGGAGCAAGGCGGCGGCTATCTGGATATCGATACCGTTCTATCATTGCATTCTTACGAAGCAGCCCTTATGGCGGCGGGTGGAGCCATAACGGCTGTAGACGCCGCCATCAATGATTACAGCGGCGCCTTTGCTCTGGTGAGACCGCCAGGACATCACGCCATGCCAAACCGCGGCATGGGCTTTTGCATTTTCAACAATGTAGCTGTGGCCGCGAAGCATGCTCAGGCTCGGGGTCTGGAAAAGGTGCTCATTGTGGACTGGGATGTGCACCATGGCAACGGAACCAATGCGATATTCTATTCTGACAGGTCGGTACTGTACTTCTCCACCCATCAGTCTCCTCACTATCCGGGCACGGGAAGGATAGATGAGGTCGGTGAAGACGGCGCAGAAGGAACAAAGGTAAATGTACCGCTGCCTTCCGGCACAGGGGATGAGGGATACCTCATGGCGTACAGGGAGATCTTAAAGCCTATAGCTCTTGAATTCCGGCCCGACGTTGTCCTGGTCTCGGCAGGGCAGGACCCGCATAGAGACGACCCTCTGGGTGGAATGTGCCTGAATGCTGCGGGTTTCGGAGCCATCGCGGGTGTGGTGAAGGATATAGCCAATGCCTGTTGCCGGGGAAGGCTGGCCGCCGTCCTGGAAGGTGGCTACAACCTCCAGGCGCAAAGCGACGCGATTGTAGCTGAGATAAGGGCATTTCAGGGTGCTCCACCCCATGTAGAAGGCTTTGATCCCAGGGTCGCCAAGCGAATTCTGGAGGTCAAGAACGTCCAGAAAGCCTACTGGAGCTGCATGCAGTAGTAAGCCGGAGGGGGGCCAAAGCTCGAAAATAGTGAGCCAGAAAGACACGGAAGCGGTCGTCGCTTATGCCGAGCGTTTGCGGACCTACATATATACTGTGTCCACCGCGAATGGCAGGGGTGATATGCTTTCCCAATGAGAGGTCCCCCATCTTTGCCGCCAGGAGATCCCAGGCGAGAGTGTATTCGCGGGGTTCCTCCACGACAACTTTTCCTCTTGAAATGTAGGGGCCGGATAAAGGCTGGGGGTGGGCATCCAGGAAGCGGGCGATGTGCTCTGCCTCCCATGCTGGAGGACCTATGCGGCTGCTTGCCTTCGAGAGCTCCCAGACATCCATTTCGAAGAGCATCACCGCCCTGTCCCGATAAGTCGCTACATCGCTGCGGAGGAGCGAGAAACCGTTTCGCTCCAATAACGCTTTTATGGATTCCTCAGCTTTGCGCAGCTGCGGGTAGAGAATATCTTCTACCACGCAGGGGGCCGGAAATTCCACGATTATCAACTTCGTTCCCCTCACAGATATCTGGGCCAAAATCTCCTCATCGGATAGAGGTCCAAGGCTCTTGGGAAAGAAGAAGTTTAAGCCCGGCTCCTTCAGAAATGTCTGCGATACAGCCGCAAACTGGAGCATCTTATCCATGGTCAATGCGGCAGCCACATTTCTATTAGGATCTACCGGGTCCACCACAACCAGCGGTTCATCGTGCGCCTTCTTGCCCTGCCCTTCCAGGTCTATGCATGTTCCCGGTCTCCAATGGGATGCTGCCTGGAGGACACCTCTGAATGAGCCATAGTAGAGAATCAGCAGCTCCGCCAGGTAGCCGGAAAAGCCGCCCACCTTCAGCTCCGAGCCGTAGACATCTATGCCCTTCATGAATTGCTTGAGGAGAAGGACATCGTCTTCACGGCCGGCAATCCTCTGGCTGACATATCTGGTGTGAAAAGGGGTCCGGTCCACAGCCGATTTCAGCTGGGATGAATCTTCTACCAGATAGCATGGAACAAGGTCGACGTCAAAGCCGTCCATCCAGGCATGGACATATGGATGCTCCGCATATTTCTCCTCATAATCAACGGCAACTAGCCTTGCCACCTCAAGAGCCGCGACAAGATCTTCCTCCGGAGGCACCCCAAGGAATATATCCAGATCGTGGTCCTGGGCCAGCCAGGTGTTCCTGGCAGCGGAACCCACAAGTATGGGCTTCAATCTTATTTTGCGCTCTCTTGCGAGCACATCTATACGGGCGATGATGGAGTTTGAGGTCCCGGCCAACCGTGCTTTTTCGGCAGGACTGGGCCGGACCCTTTTTAGCACCTCGTCCTGGACTTCAGAGAGAGAACTCGGCCAGGTCTTCGTAGATAGGGCCTCCGCGGGTCAATGTGCTCTTCTTGAGATAGAACCGGTCTACTGTGAAGCTGCCCAGGTCAACATCACTGTGGGCAATGATCTTCGGTCGAAGCTCGCGATTCGTCTCCTGCCCTGGCCGGCCTACGCGGCCCAGGGTCACATGGGGGCTGAATCCCCTTGCCTCTCGCTCAAAGCCGATGGTGTTTAGAGCAGATTCTACCAACTGAAAAAGTTCCTCGAAGTTTCCCTCCAGGCCCAGCCAAACCACGCGAACATCTCGTCCGGGAAAGGTGCCCATACCAGCAACGTGTGCGGGAAACGGCGCGATCTTGACTTTGTTAAGCGCATCGGTCACCTTTTCCACCTTTTCGTCAGGCACATCTCCCAGGAACTTTATGGTGATATGCACCAATTCCGGCCGAACGAGCCGCAAACCGTTCGTCGCGATCTGGCTTTGCAGGCGCCCGATCGCGCTAAGCATCTTTTCCGGGAGGTCCACAGCCACAAAGCACCTAATTCCGGTCATCTAAGTACGGCGCCCCTGCTGGCCGAAGTCACGGAATCTCTGTAGCGGGCCAGGATACCTGTCTTTATTTTAGGCTCCGGCGCGGTCCATGCCATCCGGCGCGCTTCCATCTCCGCGGCATCAATGAGCAGATCGATTTTGCGAGCGGGTATATCTATTCGGATTATGTCACCCTGATGGACGAGCGCAATTGGTCCACCCACCGCAGCCTCCGGCGAGACGTGCCCTATGCAGGGGCCGCGGGTCCCGCCGCTGAACCGGCCGTCGGTAATGAGAGCTACTGATTCGCTCAGGCCTGCCCCCGCGATGGCTGACGTCGGTGCCAGTGTCTCCCGCATGCCTGGGCCCCCTTTTGGCCCTTCATATCTTATTACTACTACATCGCCGGGCTTCACGCCACCACCCACGATGCCCGCCATGGACTCTTCCTCGGAGTCATAGACCACCGCAGGGCCTGAATGCCTGAGCATAGAACTGGATACGGCCGTCTGTTTGACCACCGCCCCCTCCGGGGCCAGGCTGCCGTGCATTATGGCAATCCCTCCTTCGGCATGCACAGGTGCTTCGAGGGTGGCTATGACGCTGGCGTTCGCTTTGGGGTTGATGGGCTTGAAGGCATCCAGATTCTCACCCAGCATTTTGCCTGTAACCGTGAGTGCATTTAGTGAAAGCCGGGAGCGAAGCCTGCACATGACTGCCGGAACTCCCCCTGCCCGATCTAGATCGAGAATATGATGAGGCCCTCCCGGCCGGAGGTTGACCAGGTGAGGTGTATCCCGGCTCAGCTGGTCAAAGCGGTCTAAATCCAGGTCCAGACCGAACTCAGCGGCTATGGCCATTACGTGCAAAACGGTATTGGTAGACCCTCCAATGGCCATGTCCACGCGAATGGCGTTGTCAAGTGAAGCCTTCGTGACTATTTGCCTGGCAGTTATGCCGCGCTCCACCAGCTCCATAATCTTCATGCCGGATTGTTTGGCAAATCGAATCTTTCGCGCGTCCACTGCATGGGTTGTGGCGCATCCCGGCAAGCTCAAGCCCATAGCTTCCGTGAGGCAGGCCATGGTATTGGCGGTAAAGAGCCCTGCACATGAGCCGGCTCCTGGACACGCCATCTCCTCCAGAGCGTCCAGTGTCTCATCCTCTGCTTGCCATCCCTCAAAGACGTTGATCAGATCCAGCTCTTTGTCGCAGGCAAAGCCGGGCATCATCGGCCCGCCCGTGATCACGATGGTGGGCAAGTCCAGTCTTCCTGCAGCCATGATGTGGCCGGGTACTATCTTGTCGCAAGATGGGATCATAACCAGCCCGTCGAGCTGATGGGCCTCGGCCATGATCTCAATGGAGTCTTCGATAAGTTCGCGGCTGGGCAGAGAATATCTCATGCCCCGATGGCCCATGGCGATGCCGTCGCAGACGCCGATGGTCTGGAACTCGAAGGGCACGCCACCGGCTGAGCGTATGCCCGCCTTCACTGCCTCTCCCAGCTTGTCAAGGTGAATGTGCCCCGGTATGAACTCATTATAAGAGTTGACAACGCCTATGAAGGGACGGCGAATCTCTTCATCACATATGCCTGTGGCCTTGAAAAGAGCCCTATGAGGCGCTCTCTCTCGGCCTACTTTGGTGACATCGCTCCTCATATCCAAAACCTCGTTTGAGCCTCTGTCACTTTTCCGTTTAAGTAGTTGCTGATCTTTAATTTATGACAAAAAATTCTATGCTTCTTAGCGGATCAGAGCCTGGTTGATTTTCACCCTGGATTCTTCTATCCTTTGTTTGTGGAGACCGGCAAAAGGATATACACCCCTTCTGGTTATGCTCACGAAAGCCGCATGGTCTTGCCGGCTTCTCGGGTGGATATGCTGGTCTATGTCAAGATCTGCGCGCCGATTCGAGCCGGACCCGTCTCTCTCTAATGCCCGAGGCGCAAACAGAATAAAAGATAAAAAAGATGAAGTCTCTTTTTTGGCATATGGAATGCAGAGGATGTGCCGCGTCTGTTCGGCATGACGCTCTCGATCAAGGTATGATGGAAGATATTCAGTTAGCAGTGGTCGGCGCAGGGCCTGCGGGCAGCACTGCCGCAGAGGTTGCCGCCAGGGGCGCAAAGGTTGTGCTCATCGATCAGAAGAACGAGATAGGCAGCCCTGTGCAGTGCGGCGGCTTCCTTCCAGAACCCCGCGAGCTGGAGCGGCTCATGCCCCGCGCCTGCCTGCCTCAGACGCTAATAGAGATTCCTGAACGCTGCATACTGCATCGCACCCGGTTTCAGCGCATTTATTCTCCTTCTGGAAAGAGCAAAGAGTTTTCTGTGGCAGGCAGGGTTTTAGACCGCCGCGCTTTCGATCGCCACCTTGCCAGCAGGGCGGCTCGCGCTGGGGTTCGAGTTCTCCCCGCGACGCGTGCAAATCTCATTGATGGGGCATTGCGGCTTTCCGGGCGCTTCTCGGGAAGCTTGCGGCCGCAGATAATAATAGGCGCAGACGGTCCCCACTCAATGGTCTCCCGTGCTATGGGAAATCCTGTCCAGGAGCTGGGCCTCTGCCTGGAATATGAGATGGCCGATGTGAATATCGATGCCGATGCTGCAGAGATGTACTTCTCGGCAAATTATGCACCGGGCGGTTATGCCTGGATAATTCCGATGGGTTCGGACACGGCAAATGTGGGAGTAGGCGTGCGGGCATCATATCTGGCTGGCCGAAAGCTTCCCGATATCCTGGACAGGTTTGTCAGAGAGCACCCCGTTGCCGCGAAAAAGCTGAGTAGTGGTGAAGTAATAGCTGTCATGCGCGGTCTCGTGCCTGCCGGCGGGTCACAGGAAACGATTCAGAGAAGTAATATGCTATTGGCCGGAGACGCTGCGGGCCACGTCATGGCCACCAGTGGCGGGGGCATACCGTTGGCCATGGTTGCCGGAAGGATCGCCGGCGAAGCAGCTATCATGCATCTGCGGGACAAAATGCCTCTGCAGGAGTACGTCTCGCGCATTCGCGAAGAGTTTGGAATAGAGTTATCGCGATCGGTCCAGTTAAGGAAAATGGTGGATCTGGCCATGAAGAGCGATTCCCTCATGAATGCTCTATTTGCAGCCCTAAGCCCAGACCAGATGAAATCGGTAATGCGTGCCGAGATCCCTCTGCCGCTTAAAGCTCGCGTATGGTCTAAGAAATAAGAATAATAAGAACAAAGAGGCTTCTTGCCCATAGCAACTATATCCAAAAGTCTGATGCCAGCCAAATAAAACCGCGGGGTGCCGCAAAATAGATCATAACGGAAGGATGGCCTACCATCCGACCGACAATGCCAATCTACTCTTTCTTCTCTTCTACGGGTGCCTTGCCCAGCAGCTCTTCTACGGACTTGGCTCCAGCCTCCACCACCTTGACATTTATCTGACCAATATCGGGAGATATATCCCGGCCGTGGATGCTCATCCTCTTCTTCTTTCCGTCGGCGATAGGATGATACCCGGTTCCAGTCGATAGGAGGATTTTTCTGCGCTTTGTGCCGGGTAGGTCTGCACGCATGGGAAATCCTTCGCGATCGCTACCGCCCGTAACCTGTACCGAGTAGCCAGGCATGCCCAGGACATCCCCTTCGATCTTGTCACCAATATGCTTTCCCAGAAGCTTGCCTGCTCCTGGATCCTTAAGCTCCACCTGATAGGCCTTACCGCTCTTGGGATCTGAGACTACAACTCTAAAATCCATCTTTCTTCCTCATCAATGTAAATGTAACTTTGAGTCTAGAGATCGATGCTCTATAAAACCTTATCTTGCCGAGAAGGGAATTTGTCCGACAGACAATCCTCACCTCACCGAGCGTCTCTCACTAAATTTACCTGCATCATGTTCGCGTCTCGAAGATGATCGCGATATCATTTCAGCTTTGACATTCGCGAGTAGTCCACCAGCATAGATATGGGTACCGTCTCGATTCTGGCTCCCTGCTCCTCAGCGGCCACTACGCCATTGACACCAGCATAGAAAGCTATGCCGATCTTACCTGGGGCCACAGGGCAACCCAGGATGGGCTCGGCAGGCTCACCTATCTCCATGAGGCCGCCAAAGCCCGCTGCCCGGAACTCCTCCAGGAGCTTGCAGGCATGTTTCGCTGCCGCGACGGGCACCTCTCGAACATTGGCCAGCACCCGTCCCGTGCCCTTATTGATGGCGCCGGACACGCTCGTTACTCTGCGGCCCATGAACACCTTCATGGGATCGAGGGAGGAGCCGGCATAAGCAATGAGGTCTGTGAACTCATCCGGTTGTTTTTCCCGGACTTCCACCAGCCCCGCGAAGCTGGTGAGAACTGGAATGCCTCTCTTCAAGAGCATACCGTCCAGAGTGATGCTGCATAGCGTTGTAATTCCTAAGGACCCGGCCGGGATCTCGAGGGATGTGAGATTATCTCCTTCATCCAGGATCAGCGCTCTTTGGCTTATAGTATAACCTGTCTCGAAGGCACGGTCCAGGATCTCGAAAACCTCTTCTGCATCCGCCTTGTCTATGATGCTCGTATTGGCAACGACGTCCCCACAGCCTGTCAAAGGATCAAAACTGGTCTTGAACATATATTCTTCAATCCTCGTATTAACAAAGCCGATCCGATCGTCCACAAGGGCATCACCCAGCTCCCTTGAACCGAGGGGCGTAATCACCCGGCCGCTATAGCCTCTCTTCTTGGTGAATCCCAGCTCGTCGAGGATCTGGAGATTATAGCGCACGGCCCTCTCTCCCAGGTCGTAGCCGCGATTGCATAGGGAATCCGAGATCGCTCTTGCCCCGACTGGCAGGCTCGCGCTTTCGATAACTCTGAGGATCTCTATGAGCCTGCGCTGGCTCATATGTGCCTTGGTGAGCAGCTTCATCTCCTCTGATCCTCCGGGAAAGGCCATATATATCTTATGTGGATAACTACCTGCCCGGACTGGATATGCACGAGCTGCAGATCAGTCAAATATAGTGACGCGAAATATAGTCCCGTGGGGTAGCGGTCAATCCTGAGGGCCTTTGGAGCCCGCGACGGCGGTTCGAATCCGCCCGGGACTACTTTAAACTCAAAGCATCAGAAACGTAGATATATCTGGCCGGTCTCTTGGTGAGAAGGCCAGGCAGTTTGATTTATAGTGCGAGAGTCAATTGCTCCGGTAGTGTAGCCCGGCCAATCATTTCGGCCTTTCAAGCCGAAGACTCGGGTTCAAATCCCGGCCGGAGCATTTACCATAACTTTTCTAGATCTTATCGTGAGGTCCTATGGCCGGAGATAGTCTGCTTTACGACCACGCAATGATTCGCAGCAAACTCGCTTGGCTTGTGGCATATTATGTTGATTTATAGGCCAATGTTTGAATTCGATAACCTGGCACACATATTCGTTACGGATGGGGTGGTGTCAATTTTTGCGCGCATTATCAAAACTGCTGCAGAACGGAGAGGATCATAATCTTTGCAGCTTCTCTCAGCTACAGGACATTTGGTTTCAACAACCTAGAAAAAAGCAGTCCATGCATATTGATTTCTCCTATGAATGCCCGACACTTTTATATCCATAAGCCGGTAAAAGGTGCTTGTGCCTGAGCAAAATACTCAAATATAAGCCGAGAAGCATGAGGGTCAGGTACTCCACACCGTCAGCGGCGTTTCAACGCCTCTGCTTGGGCTAAATGCTAAGCAGGGGTTATGCTCGTTGTCGGGTGGTGCCAATGGATTTGGGCCTCTGCGGACGGCTTAGATCTATGCATTGATGGTAAACTAAGGAGGTGGGAAAGAAATGAGGAAACTAATAGCTGTTTTGGTTATTATCGCCATGGCCGTAGTAGGCATGGCCGGTGCAGCCAACTATATGTACGAAAAGGCATCGGTCAAGGGCGTTGGATACAAGAATGTAGAGATGATCATTTCCACCCAGACTGGCTTTAACGGCCAGAAGCTGGTAGAGAAGGAGTCAGGCTCCGGTAACGTAATCACCGAGAGAACTGAGATCGAAGCCGAGAGGCAGATCGGGGTTGGTGCCTGTCCTTGGCCAACTGGAACAACATACCCCATGGACTACATCAACTTCACCAAGGAAGCTGAGTTCGAGTACATGCCCGTCTCATACCAGACCGGCACCTACGACCAGAAGTGGGTCGAGAAACTCTGCGTCCAGAACTACAGGATCGGCGCTGTGCTGACTGAGATGTACACCCACGCTGAGCACCTGCAGAAGACCACCGAGGTCAAGACCAGGGGCTATGAAACCAATTCCTCACCCTGCTGCACTGGAGTTCTCGAAGCTAACCTGAACAGCAACGTAATCGGCGTTGCCCACATCGGATGGATCTCCAGGGACCCAACCGCTGACAGCCAGCTCAAGGGTCGCCATGCCGAGTACGGCAGATCTGTCGAGGACCTGACTGGTGTCTTCTCCATCGAGAAGTTCATCCAGCTCTGGGGCAACTCCACATGCGGCGCAATCAGCGTTGACTGGCTGCCCTGCGTGTAAATAGATAAATCTACAGAACTGGAACCTGGGCTCCGGGCTTGATCGCCTGGAGTTCACATTGATTTTTTTTTCTCTCGGTTGGATGCGATCTTTTTAATGCATGTTTCTTTTACCAAAATGTCGACATTTTGGCGAGCAGTGGATGGTCATGCATTGTGTTGGCATCCATATCCCAGATATAATTTGGAACCGTCGAGATGGCTTGATAAGCCCCCGGGAAAACGAGCACAAGATGCTCGAATATTAGATGATTAGTCTCATAATCCATGCTCGATAAGTTTATATGGCATTAATCTAATGAGGAAGGTTGTGCCTGAAAAACATTTTCAAATACCCAATGAAAATCATGGGACCAGGCGCCTCACGCCGGATAGGATGGCATTTGACGCTTTCGGCAGATGCATCAAAACTGAGCCGAAACAAGCGGTTTCATCTCTTATGGTGGAACGAACCCGGATCTTTGATCATGGGCATATCTATCCAATCGGGGTGATGTACTGAAGGATCATTTGTTGCTGTTCAAAAGCAGCCTTCGATCCTCATGTAAAGGAGGTGGGAAAGAAATGAGAAAACTAATAGCTGTTTTGGTTATTATCGCCATGGCCGTAGTAGGCATGGCCGGTGCAGCCAACTATATGTACGAAAAGGCATCGGTCAAGGGCGTTGGATACAAGAACGTAGAGATGATCATTTCCACACAGACTGGCTTTAACGGCCAGAAGCTGGTAGAGAAGGAGTCAGGCTCCGGTAACGTCATCACCGAGAGGACTGAGATCGAAGCCGAGAGGCAGATCGGGGTTGGTGCCTGTCCTTGGCCAACTGGAACAACATACCCCATGGACTACATCAACTTCACCAAGGAAGCTGAGTTCGAGTACATGCCCGTCTCATACCAGACCGGCACCTATGACCAGAAGTGGGTCGAGAAACTCTGCGTCCAGAACTACAGGATCGGCGCTGTGCTGACTGAGATGTACACCCACGCTGAGCACCTGCAGAAGACCACCGAGGTCAAGACCAGGGGCTATGAAACCAATTCCTCAATCGCCTGCTGCACCGGTGTTCTCGAAGCTAACCTGAACAGCAACGTCATCGGCGTTGCCCACATCGGCTGGATCTCCAGGGATCCCAACGCTGACAACCAGCTGAAAGGCCGCCACGCTGAGTACGGCAGATCTGTCGAGGACCTGACTGGCGTCTTCTCCATCGAGAAGTTCATCCAGCTCTGGGGCAACTCCACATGCGGCGCAATCAGCGTTGACTGGCTGCCCTGCGTGTAAATAGATAAATCTACAGAACTAGAATCTGGCTCCGGGCTTGATCGCCCGGAGTTCACATTATATTTCATGCATTCTTTTAAAAAAGTCCGTATTTTCAAGCTCGACAGATTTATATGACATTAGATAAATGATCGAAATTGTGCCGAGAGACATTTTCAAATGCCAAGCTGTAATAACGGATCGAGGCACTTCGCGCCGGTGACGATAGCTGCAAATTTTCAATGAAATGGATTTTCTGCTATTCGAATTGGTGTGATGAAATGTATCATTCGTTGCTGTCAAGAGCAACACTTAGGTTCAGATATATAAATAGGAGGGAATGAATGAGAAAACTAATAGCTGTTTTGGTTATTATCGCCATGGCCGTAGTAGCCACTGCCGGTGCAGCCAACTATATGTACGAAAAGGCATCGGTCAAGGGCGTTGGATACAAGAACGTAGAGATGATTATTTCCACTCAGACTGGCTTTAACGGCCAGAAGCTGGTAGAGAAGGAGTCAGGCTCCGGTAACGTAATCACCGAGAGGACTGAGATCGAAGCCGAGAGGCAGATCGGGGTTGGTGCCTGTCCTTGGCCAACTGGAACAACATATCCCATGGACTACATCAACTTCACCAAGGAAGCTGAGTTCGAGTACATGCCCGTCTCATACCAGACCGGCACCTATGACCAGAAGTGGGTCGAGAAACTCTGCGTCCAGAACTACAGGATCGGCGCTGTGCTGACTGAGATGTACACCCACGCTGAGCACCTGCAGAAGACCACCGAGGTCAAGACCAGGGGCTATGAAACCAATTCCTCAATCGCCTGCTGCACCGGTGTTCTCGAAGCTAACCTGAACAGCAACGTAATCGGCGTTGCCCACATCGGCTGGATCTCCAGGGACATAACCGCTGACAGCCAGCTCAAGGGTCGCCACGCTGAGTACGGCAGATCTGTCGAGGACCTGACTGGTGTCTTCTCCATCGAGAAGTTCATCCAGCTCTGGGGCAACTCCACATGCGGCGCAATCAGCGTTGACTGGCTGCCCTGCGTGTAAATAGATAAATCTACAACACTAGAATCTGGCTCCGGGCTTGATCGCCCGGAGTTCATGCCATATTTTTTGTATCCTTTCTGCAATTTCTATCAAAATGTTTGTTATTTCAGTAAAGATGGATTTCGATATTATTCAATACGTAAAAATACACGCTTGTAAGACCTTAGATATTAGAAAACTGCAACCGCAATCACTTTGGCAAAGAAATAGATTGACGAGACTAATAGATTGATGAAAAAGAAGCGATTGCTCCTATTTAATGAGAACTGCAACTGATCTCCCAAGCTCGACAAATTTATATGACATTAGCCGAATGATAAAACGTGTGCCTGAGAAACATATTTAAGTACTTGATGATAATAAATGGGGCCCAGGCATCTTGGACAGGAGGGAAAAGATGAGAAAACTGATAGCTGTTTTGGTTATTATCGCCATGGCCGTAGTAGCCACTGCCGGTGCAGCTAACTATATGTACGAAAAGGCATCGGTCAAGGGCGTTGGATACAAGAATGTAGAGATGATCGTTTCTACCCAGACTGGCTTTAACGGCCAGAAGCTGGTCGAGAAAGAGTCAGGCTCCGGTAATGTAATCATCGAGAGGACTGAGCTAGAGGCCGAGCGGCAGCTAGAAAGATTTGACGGTACCCTATTTCGGGCCGATGCTATAGCAGACGAGCAAGAACTGCAAGGCCCATTCCCTGAAAAAGGGCTATCTACCAACGATTGGGTTCCAATTGGATTTCCGTATGTGAGATGCGCGTGGCCAACCGGCACTGAGTGCCCCATGGACTATATCAACTTCACCAAGGAAGCTGAGTTCGAGTACATGCCCATCTCTTACCAGACCGGCACATACGATCAGAAGTGGGTAGAGAAGCTCTGCGTCCAGAACTACAGGATCGGCGCCGTGCTGACTGAGATGTACACCCATGCTGAGCACCTGCAAAAGACAACCGAGGTCAAGACCAGAGGATATGGCAGTGTAAGTCGCATCTATGATGATCTCGAATTTGGACTTGGTTGCCCGGCTTGCTGCACCGGTGTTCTCGAAGCTAACCTGAACAGCAACGTAATCGGTGTGGCCCACATCGGATGGATCTCCAGGGACCCAACCGCTGACAACCAGCTCAAGGGTCGCCATGCCGAGTATGGCCGCAGCGTTGAAGACCTGACTGGCGTCTTCTCCATCGAGAAGTTCATCCAGCTCTGGGGCAACTCCACATGCGGCGCAATCAGCGTTGACTGGCTGCCCTGCGTGTAAATAGATGAATCTACAGAACTAGAATCTGGCTCCGGGCTTGGTATGCCCGGAGTTCACATATAATTTTAGCATCTTTAAGATTCATGATGCTTTTATATCAGTTTCAAATATCATTATCAAATATAAGAGACAGTGATATCCATAAAGCTCATTTTCACTTGTCCTTCCAGGAAGCCGTTTTGCAAGCACTCCGACACGGGCTACCTTTTGTGTTGATTACGAACAACAGATAGATTTATATCAAATAAAAGCATCAGCTTATAATTGTAGTTCAAGTCCTGGCTTTGCTGCCAGAAATGAACCTACCTCTAAAGGGATTAATAACTGTTACGTCAACATCGGGGGTGAATGTAGCATGAAGGGAGCAGTAATAGTAGTACTTGCAATTGCCCTTATGGGGCTATGCGGCACTGTGATGGCCAACGCGCCTATAGTTCCGCCCGTGCAGTATGAGCAATTCTGTGAAAACCAAAAAGTATCCGGAACTGGAGTTATCGACGTCAGTAACTCGATAATTGACAAAAAAATCGCTCTTGAGTACTATAATACCATGAACGGCGACGGCGACCTCGAACTCGATCAGGAGACCGCGTATTCGCAGGATGCCGACAAGCTCATGAGGAATGTGTCCACAGTCAATGGTGGAAGCGAGTCCAATCTGAACCTTGTTCAGGCCACAAAGATGACCTACAAGGGCGATACACCTCTGACCGGTGGAAAGCTTCTCAATTCCAAGGCATTCTATGGGGGTATTGGCGCCAATGTACAGGAGCTGTACTCGGTGAATGAGATGGAGCAGGATGAGACTGCGTTCTTCTCCTCAACCACGCCATACAATCCACCAGGAATGACGCCCGAGAATCTCGTCGGCGCACTCAAGAGCGCGGGAAGAGACACGGATGCAGTTGGTCAGCTTATGGGCAATAATCCGGCTCACTTGATTGGAATAGAGACCAAGAACACTTTCAACGGTACATGGGGCACCGATGCAACCTGGCACAAGATATTCTACAAGGATATCAAGGCTCACGAGATGTTCACAGGAACATTCGAAGCCGAGAAGACCATAAAGTTCCATGAGAACCCCGTACCTGAGAATGAACGAATAAATGCGTGTAAAGGTATAGACTGCTAGGCTGAAATAGCTTAGCCGTCTTTTCTTTTTTTTTGAAGCATTTATTGGGGGATTAGCATGAAAAGATGTCTGATTACGATAATGATACTATCTTTCTTAACAGCATGCCAGGCAATGGCAACCGTTGAAGATAATGGCATAGGATCCGGTGATGTTTCAGGCAACACCTGGAATGGCCCCTCAACACCGTCTTTGCCCACGTATTTACCCAGTCCATGCTCAGGGGATTCAGGTTACCTTTCCATAAGCGTCAGCCTTACCGGGCCCGAATCAGAGCCTGACAAATCATACACGACCCAGGGAAAGCCATTGGATTTCATAGTCACCATAAAAAACGTTGGCGAAACGGATGTGGCGGCTGAGGTAAACGTCAAACCAGAAGGCTCGCCGCTGGAATGGTTTAGCTGGACGACAACCTCCATACAGATCCCGGCGGGAGCCTCACGTTCTCAGAACCTGGAAGTTATGCCTGATATAAATGCTATAGCCGGTGAGTATAACTTTGCGGTCGAGGCCTCTGCCAAGTGCCGCGACTCTGACGAACGCGAAGCCAAATTCAAGGTGCAGGCATTCGACTATGCCTCAGAGACCTCTATCAGCGGCTCCGGTCAGTTCCAGATGAACAAGGATTTAAGCTCTATGAAATCGGGGATAAAGTCAACCAAAAATGTGATATTCAGCGGCACTGTGGACGCACTCGTAAAGAATGAATACATGGTGGACCACGCAAGGGGCAAAAATGCCAACTTCCAGGAGCAGGACGCAGTTGACAACTACAATGCAGTGACTAGTGGAGATGCGCTCGTGGGAACAGAGAGCTTCAGGAGCTCTGCGGTCTTTGGAGGCGTTGGCTCCAAAGTCAAAGAGAGCTACGATCTGCAGCAGATGGATTTCAAGAGCCAGGACTTCACACTGCATCAGACTGGATCTTTGAAGAAGTCTGCGGAGTTCAATACCGCCGACAACTTCACTGGATACTATCTCATAGACGCCAAGCAGACAATTCCAGGCCAAAAGAGTCTGAAAGAGCTTGAGGAGTACTTCGGCTCCTTTGAGATCAATAGGAGAATACTCTTCCGGAATGATGTAAAATCCAAGGCCCCGTGCCAGGGAGCAGATTGCTTTGAAACACCTCGTGTAAAAAGCCCAAGCAGCCCTCCCGCTTTTACCAGCCCCTGTTTGAGCGGCTCATGCAATGACTTCGTAAATAGGCTGAACACTTTCACCAAGCCGGTATGAGCTTTTCTTTTGTATTTTTTTTTCTTGATTTCTGAATGGAAGTGGGCAAGCTCGGCTATTTTTTTGGTATGTGATATGGTGTCTTCTCTTTGTTCGTGATCCATCACCACACAAATTGCGGCCAAAACCTTGAAATAGACTCCAGAGAACCTGATGGCGGGTGTTAGGGTTCATCAGGAGAGTAATGGCCCGGCCTTGAAGGATTGCTGGCTCTAATTGCACATTCGAGACCAAAATCCATAAACAAGGTGCCCGGTCAAAAGGAGGTAGTGTGGATTGAAGAGAAACTTGATCGTTCTAGCGGTTATTGTCATGGCTCTGGTGGGCATGGCGAGCGCTGCCAACTACATGTACGAGAAATCGTCCGTGAAAGGGGTGGGCTATAGGAGTCTGGAGATGGTTATCTCCACAGAAAACGGCTTCAATGGACAGAAGCTGGTGGAGAAGCAGTCCGGCTCAGGAAATGTAATCACTTCCCGGATAGAGATGGAAGCTGAGAGGCAGCCAACGAACCTGAATTGTCCCTGGCCGACCGGCAGCACCCCGATGGATTACATCAACTTCACCTCGGAGCAGGAGCTGGAGTACATGCCCGTATCTTATCAGACCGGCACTTACGACCAGAAATGGGTGGATAAGCTCTGTGTGCAGAACTACAAGATCGGAGCCGTTCTGACCGAGATGTACACTCATGCCGAGCACCTGCAGAAGACCACTGAGGTCAAGACCAGAGGATACAATGACCAAACAGGCGTCCCGTCCTGCTGTACAGGAGTACTGGAAGCCAATCTGAACAGCAACGTCATCGGTGTTGCTCATATTGGATGGATCTCCAGGGATCCCAGCGCTGACCCGCAGCTGAAAGGTCGCCATGCTGAGTACGGCCGCAGTGTCGAAGACCTGACCGGCGTCTTCTCCATCGAGAAGTTCATCCAGCTCTGGGGCAACTCCACATGCGGAGCCGTCAGCGTTGACTGGCTACCCTGTGTGTAAATCCTAAATTGAAATAGTAGTGAAGTAGAGAAGCGCCGCAGCAAAATCCGGCGCTGATTTTCTCTTTTTTGGCTGCAACGATAGTAAATCTTCTCCGATTTTGGAGCCCTTGCGATTTCTGATTCAAAATTCACAGGATCCTCATCAGCTCTATGCTTGGTCGGAAAGATTTGCGCAGGCGTCTTTCTAATACCTAAAGCCGCGAGATTGCCGTGGACCATTTTTTGCCTAATCGGCTATATGTACTGCCTTACTCAGTTACAGGATTCTGAGCTAGCTCCTCTTCTTACAAGCATTTGCGAGACGGCAAGAAGCTAAAGCCCAAAACCAAAAAGATGGAAACGTTTGAGGCGAGCCGTGACTCTTTTTGCCCGCTCAGATGCAAAGCGTTAAAGCGTTGGTGCCGATGATCGGAGTTGGACATTGATCATAACGTCCAGACTCATGCATCAATCGCCCGGGTGTGCAGTCTATTTTCCATCCCGGAGTCGTCTGGTCACCAGAAATATGCCTCTAAAGAGTCACTTCAATGGTTCTACCTTTGAGGATATCTTCCTCACTGACGTTAAGGTTCATCATCTTCACGCCGCTTTCATTCCCGGAGAATAAGAGATAGGGATTGACTGCATGGGTTCCATACCGGTTGTCGGTTGAATAGGGAACTCTTACTTCAAACGCGCCTCCCCGGGGTGTGGCCTCGTTAACATAATTGAAGGGCCTTCCCTGGTTGGAGGTCATATTCAGCAAGGCACCAACCTTCTGATCCGGTCCCGACTGAACTCTTATTATAGCTCCTGGTACATACTCGAAGATCTTGACCTCGCTCTTTGAGGGATTGTCTCCGCTTCCGAGGAACGTATTTGATTCATGAATCAGCCGGAAATGGCCTGTGCCTGCGCCATCGAAGAAATAGAGCCTTCCCAGAGTCGTATTGAATAGCCTCTGCTGAGGTATGGCGGCAATCTGGGAACCTTCATCCTCCATTCTCATGTAGCTATTTATGTCTTCATTCGCCCAGGTGGTAAGAGCCGGAAGCTTGCCATATACCATATCGAAGTCAGCCACTATGTACTTAGATCCCCTGGCATCCAGTACAGCGGTCGCGTTCTCTTCATTCTCCGATAGGAAGAACCTGGCAGCGTCTTCCACGCCTGCCTGGAAATTGTTCGCTACCACCGGTCTCTCTGCCAGATAGACGATCCAGTTCCCGTAATCCCACCAGCTCATGACGCTATATTCTGGAACTCTTTCAGGAAGTTCGTAGTAGCTGGTAGTGTTGCTATTATCCTTCAGCCAGATGAGGGACTGTTGCCAGTCTCCTGCTACTGCTGGTGGAGTTCCCCCTACAAAGTATACTATATTCACCGATTCCGCCAGCATGGGTGAGATCACTAGCAGTAATAGGATTACCGCCCATCCCTTTGGAGCTCTTTGTTCTCTCTCTGCCAATTTTTTGTCGATCAGGTCCCTCAACAAAAAAAAGAATATGCTTATCAGTACTCCCATGGCGATCATTGAGATATAAAGAAATCTGGCCTGGCCAAAGGTGAGAACGATGGTATAGATCGCCCAGACCAGGAGAAGAAGCTGCCCTTGCCTCTTTCCACCATCACTTCTTCGTATGTAGACGATGGCTGCTGCAATTCCTGCCAGGGAGATAAGAAGATTCAATCCCAGGGGGGAGAAGACCACCTCGTAAAGCGTTTCTGCATTGTATACGAGCGGCTCCGCCTCGGAAATCTTTCCGATCATCCCGCCTCCCCAGATATACTCCAGTCCGTATTGGATCAAAGCCCCCAATCCAAATAGTCCGCCAAAAACCCTGGTGGATAAAGCGAATACAACTGCCAGAACCAGGATACTGAGCGGAAACGTTGTCCAGGACATCTTCCTCTCCTGGATGAAGCGAAAGAGAGCAAACATGACGGACAGGGCGATTAGTATGGCCGCCATTCCCATGAAGGATGGAAAGAGCCAGGGAGTATTCCAGAACGGTAGAGCAAGCACTAATGCTATACCGAGTGCGGTCAAGAGTATTGTTGCGGTATCTGTAGAGGGTCTCCCATCTTTTAAGTCCAGAGTCATCCTGATGAATGCATAGACCAGGAATATTCCCAGATAGATGTCTGCACCCTGCCAGGTATACGCTAGAGCTGCCAATGCAACTCCTGCAGCGCATGCGTACAGATATCTCTTATCATTCCTGGAAATGGCCATGGTTACCAATAGGATCGTGACGAGCTGAAGCAGAACCTCCAGGGAGTGGTGATCTGTAGCCGCAAACATCGTATTCAGGATGTTGTAGGGAGCGAGAGCGGCAAGGAAACTCGCCACCAGGGCTACTTTGTGATCGAAGAGCTCCTTCACCAGGTAGTAGATCACCACAATCGTCAGAATTCCGGTGAGCATGGGAACGAAGGACGACACCATCTCCACGCCCGCTTTTGTGTGCTGGCCCAGAACCAAACACAACGCTGCAGATATCTGATCAAAAAGAGGTGGCCAGGTTATGAACAAGCCATGAGGATAGTTCAAGTACGAGTCAAACCAGAGAGTATCAGGAAAATGGTTTACAGTATATAGAATCCTGCGCATGTGGTAAAACTGATCATAACCCGGCAACACGATCCCGTTTTCAGTGAGAGAGCTTCTTCCCGCAAACAACCTCAGCAAAAAGCCGAAGAGAACAACAGCAAGAAGCTCTGCCGGTTCGCTCCTCTTCCCTCGATCCATTGCTTTCGATAAAGAGATGCTATATATAAAAGTCTTTTGTAGCAGCACATCTTTATCTACAAAAAGGTTAAAGATTCTAAAAATACTAAAGCGGGATAGGATTCGACCATGTCTATGAATTATCTCCAGCACAGTCTGATTAGACCATCTCATTAGTACAACAATTTTCGAATCGAAAAATTGTCTAATTGAGCAATCTTTAATAGGTCCTGCAAAGATTTCTAACCAGGGATCTCTTTGGGCGCGGATGATCTGGAATCAAATGAGTGGCTGAAAAGAATAGTTTCTGGCATGATCGTGTCTAAAGATCGTGTGGGGCGGGGCGGGATTGCAGAGGGCAGCGAGATCTTCAGTAACGGATTCAGGTTCTATATGGGAAGATACTTCGGCCAGACGGGATCGATGGAGATGCTAGAGCTCTCGGGCGACGAATTCCGACCATCCGTTCCCCTTCTGCCCTATACCGTCTCCTTCCAGGTGGGAAGAATGCCTGACCGAAAGAGGCCAATCCTCTCCATTATTTTGCACTATCTGCCTCGACGGTATTCCAACAAATTTCTCTGTGAGCCCTGATGAGAAGGAAACTCTGCTAAGGGAATTCTGGCTTGCAAGAAGGCCTAATAGCGAAATAGGAAAAGAGATTAACCGCCTGGAACTTAAATTGGCCAGAATGGATGTGAATTTGGATCTCTACCAGGTTTACGGAGCTGTATTATGTCGTTCTTTCATGCCAGTAGATGGGAAGAAACCAATTAACGAGAAAAACCCAATTAACAAGAAGCATGATTAAGCCGAAAAAGTCAAGCGGACAGGGCGATCATGGACAACAAAAAGAGAACCGTCTCCGATTGTGGCTAGTTTGAAACGTCCTCTTCCAGCCAGGCCAGGTTACTCTTCCTGCTATCATCAATATCCTGGCTGTCAAAGACCACCAGCTCAAAGAGGATTTCATCCTCATCGAATTCAGCCTGGATTTCGTAGCTATCCTCAATCGCTTCGAATATCTCTTCGTCCATATCCAGGCCGTGTTCGAGTTCAAAGCCCTCCATATCCTCCAGAGAAAAGCCATGATCTGCCGCCGACTTTGCCTTGATGAGTTCGAAGACCTCCATATCCTCAGTGGCTGCTACATAGATTTTGAAACCTTTGATCTTGTCCTCGATGAAGTCTATCCGCAGCCGCAAATGCCATGGCTCCTCTGCAATCATAATATCTCTCTTGTTCTTCAGCTCATCTATCAGAGTTCGGGAGATCTGGAGCTCTTCTGCAGCCTGATGCATGGCCACGAAGAGAGAAGAATGCTCAATTGCGACATCATCGATAATCTCCTTCCATAGATCGTAGTTAAGGCTATACACGGGTAGAAGCTCCCAAGGATGTTGGTTCAGATACGGATTTTTGAATGAAACATGCAGTTATCGGCAATTCAACCTTTTCCCGAACCATCACCCAAAGCGCTGGTCTCCTTATTCATATTGGCCTTTCTCAGGTCCGATACGAACTCATCCATCAGATTTCTATTCCTCAAGACCGCAGCGGGATGATAGGTAATAAGAAAGCGACCCTGATGGATCTGCCCACGTAAAGTTGTAACGCCCTGCATGCCCAGGACGGCCTGGGTTGCTGTGTTTCCCATCAGGCAGATAATTCTGGGATCTACCAGATCTATCTGGGCCAGCAAATAAGGGTGACATAGATCGATTTCTTCCTTCTTTGGCTTTCTGTTTTCGGGGGGGCGGCATTTAACGACGCTGGTTATAAAGACCTCAGATCTCTCCAGACCTGCCTCGGATAGAGCTTTGTCCAGCAGCCTTCCCGCCCGGCCAACAAATGGCAATCCTTTCAGATCCTCCTCCCTGCCGGGAGCTTCGCCTACCAGCATGATCTGTGCCGGAGATGGACCACTGCCGGGTACCGCGCATTTTCGGTTTATTGAGAGGGGACAGAGCTGACACGTGCAGATTTTCTCATTAATAGTGGAGAGATCTATTAAACTCATGCCGGTACCGTTAACATTTAGTTATTGATAATCTTTCTCCAAAACCAAAATAGCTGCGAAAAATTTCCCAGGACCACTTTTTCGCTTGAAGAACGAAAGGTTCTTATTTGCTCAAATCCTGTAGCAAAAGAGGAGGGTACTGATGCAGTTTGCAGAGTGGACATATCCCCTGAGGAAGTTCGACGACATATATTATACCATTGAGCGGATTGTTTATGGCAAGGGCGAGCTGAAGGGCTTTACCACGGAAGATATCTACAACAACTTGCGAGACAAACGATTTTTCCTGGACGTTCAGGATCTGAATCGATACCTACTGGAAAATGGGAGAAAATACAAGATCAATAAGGTAGAAGAGGGCTGGGAGCGCTACTATTAGCGCTTCATCGAGCCTTTTTCTGTGAAATAGATATTCCGGTCATCGGTCCCAAGCTCCACGAATCTGCCCGTGGCCAGAATGCGGTGGCTGTGCTTGAGCGAGGCCACCTTTACACCTGACGCCACGACTGATTCGGGCGGCAGTATGACATTCTCGCCAATCACGGCGACGCTTTTGCCCCCAGCGCCATTTGACCCCAAAACACTATGCTCTTCTAAGGTAGAGTGACGACCGACAATGGTATGGATGATATTGACTCTGTGATGAATGTGGGCGAAGCTCATGATCATGCTCTCCTTGATCTCAACATTGCGATCGATGAGGCTGGTGTGGCCGATGTGGGTGTTTTCTATTACTACTCCCTTTTCTATGGTACAGTTCCGGCCTATAGAGACGTTGCCTTTCAGCAAAATATCGCCCGTCTCGAGCAGCGGCTTGATCTTGGCCAGAGTACTGGGATGAATCCACTGATTCGGCTTGTAGTGGTACTTGCGGTCAAAATGTTTGACGCGACCCGATAGACAGTCCATAGCCGCCTGATGCAGCCTTTCCGGCGTGCCTATATCGATCCAATATCCTGATACGGGAAACCCGTAGACAGGATAGTCGTTCTCAGTCAGGTAGGGTATCAGGTCGCCGCCTATATCCCGGGCTTTATCTCCATTCTTTGCCAGAACATCGCGGATCTGGGGTGAAAAGAGATAGAAGGCAGTGTTTATCATGCGGCTCGGCTCGCTGCCCGGTTTTGGCTTTTCCACGAAGCCCCTGATTCGCATGTCTTCGTCAACGCGGGCGACGCCATAAGAGGAGATATTTTCATTTGGTCCCAGCTCTTTCAGGGCCACTGTGAGCAAGGGCTTATGCTTCTGATGGAACGCGACGATGCTTTTCAGGTCGATGTCGATGAGGTTATCGCCTGAGACTACGAGCAGGTCATCGTTGATATCGAAGTAGTTCATGCAGTAGCGCAGAGAATCGGCGCTGCCTTTATCGTCATAGAGCGGCTGGTAGCTGAAATCCTGGTGGTCGGTGATTCCCAGGCGTTTGAAGAAGCCCTCACCAGCTTTGAAATAGTTGCTCAGGTTGAGGGTGTTGTTGGCACCCTTGCTGCCCAGGATGAACCTGCGACAACCTTGACTCGCCAGGACCCGGAAAAGATTGGCAATTATAGCCGTGTCACACAGTTCTACCAGGGGCTTGGGCTGATCCAGCGTTAAAGGGTACAGTCGAGTTCCTGAGCCGCCGACGGTTGCGAGAACCTGGGGAAACATGGCTAACTAATAGGTACCCATAAATATTAAGACTATCCCTTTTGAGCGAACCTGTGGCTTACTCTAGTAGCCGCGCATGATCTTCATGATGATGCGGGCGATCATGAAGGCGAGCACGAACAGAATAATGTAGAAAGCGATCGTTACTATGTCCATAGCGGGGAGCATAGGCCCTTCTGGTTTATATCTTTGATTGAAGTGAAACAATTGATGTGAAATGATTTAGATGGCTAAAATTTGTCAATTCAAGATGCGAAATCTCTTGACATCCCTTATTATAATATTTTCAAGTATCGAATATTTCCCTAGCACCTACTAAAAGTGATTGTGATCTATACGATAGATAATAATCTTTTTGGGTTATATCTCAATCCATTATCGGCTTCTCCTCATGGATCTCACATTCTTTATTCCCCATCTCACAGACCCGGCATATCTCCCGTTCCTCATCTAAATGGCGAGTGGCCGTGGCCAGCACACTGGCATTCACAAGGTTCCCGGACAGAAAGATGGCCGCTGCAATCTGCTCATCGGAGACGCCCAGATTGGAGGCTACGTGAATATGCAGCTTCAGACAATGGCTGCACCTCATTGCGGCACTGACGGCGACGGATATGAGCTCGATGGTCTTCGCATCCAGGTTTGAGCTTCTCAATATGGCGTTGTTGTGAAGGATCTTGGTTATAAGAAGCTCAGGATGGTCCTTCATGAAACCAAAAACATAAGGAACCTCTCCATAGGCGTTATCCACGGCCTTGATCATATCTTCCGCAGAACCATCCACGCCCCTATCGATGATTCGCTCCAGGTCATCAACGAAACTCATATTTGCACCTTCCTAATCCGCGCGATTTACCAGTAAGCACCGGTTCCTAAAAGACGAACCCTGTCTCGGAATTGGGTAATATCCTTACCAGTATATAGTCTTTCATTCGCGACGGCCTGATGGTGGCGATCTCTCCGAGCTTCACGCCCTCATCAAAGGTTACTGCCGCCACTTTATCCTTGTAGCTTTCGTAGGGAAGCTTCACCCTGCATCCGGTGAGATTCAGGGCAATTGGCAGCGGTGAATATGAGAACTCCACCTCCGGCACCTGCTCGCGCACGGCGTCCATGACTCGTGGCGGTGAGGTCGTGAGCGGATCCTTGGCTATCGCATTCCGGGTCTTATCCAGAGCCCTTCCGACAGCCTCGACGATCTTGTCCAGGGTCCCGATCTCCGTGGATTTGCGTGCTCTATGAGCAACGCGCCCGATGGACGGAACATACTCGAAGGCGTAGGGAAGGTCGCCAGATGGTATCTCCGGCCCTCCTGTGACGACGACCGGCACGCTGATGTTCCTGTATAGGCACTCTTTCTTCTTAATGCACTCCTGGAAGTTGCCGAAGATGAACACCGCAGCATCATGTTCGTTTATCAAAGCCGTCTCGTACTCATTGATCTGGGCGATCTCCCGGCCCACTCCTCTGGCCAGACCGAGCATGTTTGTCTTTGAACCATGCCGGCGAAGGTATTCGGCTATATCGCAGGCTGTGTGCGGCAGATGGTGGATGGCCAGAGTCGGCGTTATAACCGCCACCTCAGTTCCCGCCAGTGGCGCTCTTACCAGCTCCCCTCTCAGCTCCTTGCTCAGAACCTCCAGGGCCGCCGTATCTTCCGAAGGAATCAAGATTAGTAAGATGATCTCTGTCTGCGTCACATTTTTCTGCAAGACGTAGCCGCCCAGGTCCTCTACCAGCTCTACAACCAGGTCGTGCTTGTACAATCCTCCAGTGAACATCACAGGCTCAAGCATTCTCCATCTCCCTGATCTTCTCTTTTATCTCCGAGATCATTTCCGGCTTGAGGCTCTCTTCAGCCGCTATGAAGAAGAAACTGTCTTTGGTCATAACGTTTTGACGGTTGCGAAAGCCTTCCGGCGCTATTCTGACCAGTGCGTCTGTCAGATCCTGAAGGAACTCTGCCTCCAGGTCTGCGACCATCAGATCGGCAGGCGTCGCATCTGATGCAATGACCACAATGTCTCTTGCCGGTTGTTCTACCCGCTCCCGGCCATAGTGATCCCATAAGATTCGGAGCATATCGGCCATATGCTCTTCGTCATTGATCTTGACCTGATAGCCGCCCTGAACCTTCAGCACATCACCCACATCCCTGACCGTGAGCGGAGGAATGCCGGAACGAAGGAGCCCGTAGACCGCGAAGACCGGCTTTTTGATGTCGACATAAACATACAGCTTACCAATGGACCTGATGAGGCCGAGGTCCTGTAGAATGTCCATGATGAGTTCCCGGTACTTTTTAGCTCCAAACTCCTCCTGACCTGTGACCTCTATCTTGAAGACCTCCATGGGGTCCATCTCAGCCCTCCAGCAGCCCTGAGACGAGGAGCGCTGCACCTACGGCGCCAATGTACTGGGCATAGGGAGGAACCGTCACCTTGACATGAAGAAGCTGCTCCATGGCCTTCGGCAAACCCTCGATGAGCGAAGTTCCGCCCACCATGATCACAGGCTCTTTCACTTCTACTTCCTGCAGCTGTTGTTCGTAGACCTGCTCGGCTACGGAATGGCAGGCAGCCATGGCCACGTCTTCCGGCTTTTTGCCCATGGACAGGCTATTGACCAGGCTTTGCGTGCCGAAGACTATGCAGTAGCTGTTCATGGCCACGTTCTTGTAGTCCCCTTTTAAAGCCAGCTTTCCGAGCTCAGTAATGTCGATGCCCAGTCGTCGAGCCGTCAGCTCCAGGAACCTTCCTGAGGCTCCGGCACATATTCCACCCATGGTGAAGCCGCCCGGAATTCCGTCCTGAACTGATATGGCTTTGTTGTCCATCCCGCCGATATCGATAACTGTAGCAGGCCCCTTCTGAGTGTCTGCCAAAAAGACAGCGCCTTTGGAGTTGACTGTGATCTCCTCCTGGATGAGCTTGGCGTTGATGTCTTTGCCGACAAGGAAGCGTCCATATCCGGTAACTCCGACAGCGGAAACCTCTTCCTTCTTGACGCCCGCCATCTTCAGAGCAGCCTGAAATGCATCTTCCGCGCTCTTCAAGACCTCGGTAGTAGGAACCCAGCCGGTGCCTATCACCTTGTTATCTCTCATCACCACCGACTTGGTCGTAGTAGAACCCGAGTCGATTCCTGCGGTAAGGCCTGTTTGTTTCTCGCGGGCCAGCAGACCTCTGTACTTGACGGTCGTGACCAGGGCTTCCATCCTGGTGAGAAGGGTCTCTGCAGTTGTCCTCTCTGTGAAGGAGTAGCTCAATACTGGAATCTTGGAATGCTGATGAATGAACTTTCGAATCTCCGACCGGATGATCGCAGCCTCCGCGCAGCGGAAGCAGGTCATAACAACAACGGCATCGGCCAGATCCGGGTTTTCTACGATCCGAACCGCTCGGGCCATGGCCAGGTTCAGGTCTCCAGAGGCCACACTGACTCCGAAAGTTTTCTCCACATTGAGGATGTCATCCAGAGTTACCTCTGGGTAGACGATCTTTGCACCCACGGTTTCAGCAGCTCGCTCGATCTCTTGTTGAATGCCGCTGTACTCCGAGCCACAAGAGAGCTGAGCTATTCGAATCACTTCAAACCCTCCAAAAAGGCGCGAATCTTCTTCACGAAGTCCCTGGCCTCGGCATCATCTTTGGGGTAGGATAGGTCCAGGATCGGAACTCCTTTCGTCCTGATGAGCAGCCTGACCAGCTCGTTGGTCCTGGAGCATCCTGCACAGCCTGTCAGGCATCCCGGATCTTCCACGATGATGGCGGCATCAGCCTCTTCGATGAGCGGGCCAATCAGAGCCATACGGCCCCGTACTCCGGACGGAACATCCACCGCCGCATAACGGAGCCCCTTCTTCGGCTCTTCGGGAGTGACATTCAAAGGCGGCGAATCGATCTCATTTTCAGTGACAAGCCTTCTCACAGCTTCCGGAACCACAAGCGCTTTGTGGCCCATCCTCTCCACGAGGTCAGAGAGTATCATGCTGGTGGGAGGATAAACGATAACTTTGGCCATTGATTTACCTCAAGATCAACTTTCTTTAACTATCTCTTCCAGCCTCTTGATCGGGAGAGGTTTCTTCTTTTCCGGTACAGCCCCGGCCTCTTTATCCTCTGAGGCCAGCGCCCGGGATATCATGGGCAGCATCTTAGACTCAGACTCGATCATGTAAAAGCCGGGTCTGGCTCCGCCGCCTCTTCGACCGCGGCAGCGTCTGGGGTCGCCTGGTGGAAAGCCCCGGTCCTTGATGAATATGCCGGCAGGGTCCAGACTGCGTATCTCTTTTATCAGAGAGTTTACCACTTCTTCTTCGCCATTCACGATGACTCCGAAACACGTCTCTTTTACAAGAACATCGTATTTTGAGCCGTAAATCTTCATGGCAATATCCGAGGGTAAAATATTGGACTCTGTGGAGGTTATCACATACTTTGTGACGAGCATTACCGTTCCTCCATAATGTAAATCGTCTCCCCTTCCAACACGCCCTTCAGTTTCTCAGGTTCCAGAACCCGGCCGATGATGTTTGTCGCCTCGAATTTCTCTCCAGACGGGCCGTAGCGTTTATCGTCCGCCAGCCTCACTCCTACGAGGCCTATCTTCTTTGACACCTGGTTGGAGACGCCTATGGTGCCAGCGGGCACGATGCCTGTGGGCTTATTCTCGGGCAGCAGGTCCTTGTAGCTGACAGCTTCTATCTCCGGTTTGAAGAGAAGAGTATTTTCATAGACAAAATAGACCGGCAATGGACCCACGGGCCTTTCTTTGAGGCCTGTGACATGCCGGAAGTAATCCAGAGTCTTGGGAGCCTGATCGTCATAAAGCTGGATGGCCACGAGACGGCTGGCAGGGATGGAAAAGAGCGTAACTTTCTTCTGTTTCAAAATATCCATCGTCGCTCCGGGCTCCTGTCTCACAACTACTGCATCATCGCCCTCATAGCCTTCTACCAGAGCCTCGATGTCTCGCTCTTTCATCTGCTTCAGGGCTTCTTTCAGGCTCGTGCCCATGAGCATGATGCGTTCCGGCTTCACCTTTACAGTTATCAGTTGCCCGGGTCCTGCCAGCTTTACCATATCCATTCCGAGAGTGACTCGCGCCACAACAGAGTGGCTGGGGTTGCTGGTTCGATCTTGCTTGTAGATGAATAGACGGCCAAGACCCCGTCCGCCGGTTCTTACAGTCACCACCCCTTCCAGGCGCGGCTCACGGTGTTCAAAGGCTATGGGCTCCGTCAACAACTGATCGCTGGAGATATAAGAACTGGAGACGGAATCGACCTTCAAGGTGCCTTCTCTTGTCATGGCCAGGAAGAATTCAGCGCCTAATGGTGCATCCTCATTGAGCTCCGCCTGGACGTGGGTGTAGATCTCCATGCCGTCCTCCAAAAGGAGAGTCAAATCCCGGGTTGCCAGCTTTTCGGTCAGATCCTGCCATTCCACAATGGGCTCGATTCCCTGGATCTCGTCGCCCGCTTCCAGCCGGTCCAGAGTATTCTTGCCGCCTACAACGCGGGCGAGCAATCCACCATCATGTGGAGTACCATAGGCTGATGTGTGCCTTCTCTGCACGAAGATGAGCTGAGTATTTTCCGCATCAAACCCGGCCGCACCGAGGACCACCTCCCAGCGGTTATACTCATGGGTATCCCGGCCGAAAGAGAGATTGGACTTAAACGGCCCGAAGGCGATGGCATCCGACGAGGACCATCTTACGCGAGACCCCTGGATATTGTTCACATTCTCATGCCAGATCTGTTGTAGCTCATTTTCCAGAAGCTCGATTCTGAGTTTGCCTTTGGTGGTGTTGAGCCAGTAGGAGTTGGTCTGGCGCGACTTCTCTCCCCTGCCCTTGACCACTCCTACAATTGCGCCAGCGGCCGGGCTGGCGCCCGCGTCTTTCAGTGCATCTGATAGCCGTGCGCCAGGCAATAGCTCGATCTCTCTGCCATCGACAAAGACCTTCAAATTAACTCCCCAGCATCTCCTTCTCTTCCTCTTCAGTTATCTTGGCCATAACCTCATCGGGAACCCCTGTGAATATCGACTTCCCATTGCGCATGAGCATGGCACGGTCGCATACGTTCTTAACAAAGTCCATGTCATGGCTCACAATTACGAACGTCTCCCCCAGTTCTTCCCTGGCATTGAGGATGGATTTTGTGACCTCTATCTTGGTTATGGCATCCATGGTTCCAGTAGGCTCATCCAGGATGACTATTCTCGGCTCTTTTATCAATACCTGTGCCATAGCCACCCGGTGCCTTTCACCCTCAGACAGCTCATCAGGCATCTTTTCGAGCACAGCCTCTGCCTGATCCTCTCCAAATCCTACTGTCTCCAAAGTATGTATGGCTTTCCTCTCAGCCAGTTCGAAAGGCAGGGATAGGCCAATGGCCTCAGTCAGGTTCTCGATAACACTGCGAGATGGATAAAGGGTGTATTCCTGGTGGAGGATGCCTATGTATTTAGTGGCGCGACCGCGACCGTTTGGCCCTAAAACGGTCATGTCCACCCATTCGTCTCCTACCCGGACTGAGACGCTGCCGCCGGTGGGTGTGATAATCCCGCTCAACATCTTGGAGAGAGTGGTCTTGCCTCCACCTGAGATGCCGACAAGGCCGAAGATCTCACCCTCGTTTATTTCCAGGCTAGCATTGTCCACAGCCTTTACCACGCCCCGGTCGATGCTTATGTACCTCTTTGCCAGGCCGTTGGCCTTGATTATAGGCGCTCCTACCACAACTTCTTCACGTATACCCAGCTCTCCCGCCATGGCCAGGAATTGAGCCGCTACCTCTTTTGGATTACCTTCTGCCTTGATCTCTCCCTGATCCAGCAGGATAGCCCTTTGAGTCAGCTCAACCATGACGTCTTCCCAGTGACTGGTGATGATGAGGGTCATCTTGAAGTCACGAACGGCGCGCTTGATGGATTCGTGCACAACTTTGGCTGTCGCCGGATCGAGAGTTCCCGTCGGCTCATCTGCCAGGAGGACCATGGGCGACTTGGCGAGCTGACGTGCCAGGACGACGCGCTGCTTCTCTCCACCGGATAGCTCTCTGGCAACGTGCATCAGCCGGTGAGAAAGATTGACCTCATCCAGCAGGTCGGCGGCAACGTGAACGCTCATGGTGTCTCCAGTCTCTTCCACAGCCCGCATGACGTTCACTATCACTCGCTCATCACCGTAAAGGGCAAAGGTCCTCTGCAGCATTATTGCTATCCGTCTTACAATATCGCGCCTCAGCGGATCGTTGATGTCCATGGCCACAAAATCTGCATCAAAATGGGCAAGGACGCCACCACATTTGCACATCTCGCCGGCATGGCTGGGAGGCTCCACATGATGGCATTTCATGCACCTGGCTACATGGAAGATCACGCTCCCACTCATGCCCGGGAATGACTCCACTCCACGCAAGACATGCATCAGAACGCTCTTGCCGGAGCCGCTCCTTCCCAAAATACCTACCGACTCGCCCTCTTCTATGACCAGATTTATATTGCGAAGAGCTACAACATCACCGAATCGAACTGTCAGATCCCGAATATCGATAAAAGGTGCCAAACTATCATGCCCCATAAGCTCATTGGAATGTAAGGTTCATCCGGTACCAATTCATGGCACAATGCTACTTAAGTCTATCCGAAGCTTTAAATGGGTTCTGCCGATAACGATTGTTACAGCATTTGGTCCCAAAGATGATGGAAAGTAAGGCCGAATAAATTTCTCTTCTTGGACATGACAATCAGGAAGCCGGAGGCCAGATCCGATTAAATCAGTATCCACAAGCTTTTCCTGTTATCTCATCGATCTCCACTTTGATGATGACGGTGCTCTGCATAGTCTCTTCGGAATAGATAAAGGGTTCTTGGCGATAGTGGTGCATTATCAGGTCCAGAGCCTCTATCTTTTCACCTCGCTCCTCCACTATCGTTGCCAGACCATGTCCTATAACACTCCGGTATCTCATGCTACAGCGATCTGGTGATCTGATCAGCTCTTGATCGATATCCATCTCAAAGCACACCAGATTATTGTTGCGAAGCATATCCAGCTTTCTTCCCTCCCTGGCAGAATGAATGTAGATTGCCCCTCGCCGATATCCAAAGCAAAGAGGTATAACATACGGAATACTCCTATCGCAAAATGCCAGCCTGCATACGTTCGCCCTCTGAATTATCGATTCAATTTCTCCGAGATCTGAGATCTCCCTATCCTTTCTTCTCGTACTTGACTCCGCCTGGCCGAAATCCTGGCAACTCCCACCGGCCCGGGTGTACTATTGTCTACCAGGAGATTTAAAACAGTGGATCTGAGGCATAATGATGGGATCATGGGTTAGCTCGTCAAGTAAATAGGAATCCTCCTGCATATAGATTTATACAATCGAGATCAATACTATCACATTCATTTGAAGGTATAGCAATGGAAACTCTGGACGCTATCAAGACTCGTCGGAGCATCAGGAAATTTAAGCCTCAGCCGATCTCCCACGAGATAATTTTAGAGCTGCTGGAGGCGGCAATGTTTGCTCCCTCTGCAGGAAACGAGCAGCCCTGGCAGTTTGTAGTTCTGGATGATCGCAAGGTTCTGGATGACCTGCCGAGAATCTGCTCGACAGCCTCCATGTGCAGACAGTCGCCAACCGCAGTTCTGGTTTGCGGAGATGCGACGCTGGAGAAGTATCCGGGATTCTGGGCTTTAGATTGCTCGGCTGCCGTGGAGAATCTATTGCTCGCCGCCCATGCACTGGGTTTGGGCGCGGTTTGGGTCGGCATCTATCCTCTAAGCGATCGGGTGGACGCTTTTCGAAGGCTTTTCACCCTTCCCCGGGAGATTACTCCGCTTGCCCTGGTGGCGCTCGGATATCCGGATGAGACACCTGCAATGCCAGAGAGATACAAAGAAGAGAGGGTGCACTACAATGGATGGTAGAGAGGCTTGAAGATCGACTTGCCGAGAATGACGGAAATGAATGAAGAAAATGGTGGAATTGCTTTGGGAGGATTGTTATGAAGAGATCTCTGGGAGCGAAGACCCTGCTCTATCCCACGCCGGTTTGCGTGGTTGGAACCTATGACCGGGCAGGAAAGCCGAATGTTATGACTGCAGCCTGGGCGGGCATCTGTTGTTCCAGCCCGCCCTGCATTGCGGTCTCACTTCGTAAAGCCACTTACACTTACGGCAATATCATGGAGCGAAAAGCCTTCACGATTAGCCTTCCGTCTGAGGAGTATGTCAAACAGGCGGACTATTTCGGCATGGTCTCCGGTAGGGATGAGGATAAGCTCTCCAAGGCCAGGCTGACGGCTGTAAAAGGCGACCAGGTGGACGCGCCGTTTGTGAAAGAGTTTCCTCTGGCACTGGAATGCAAGCTGCTCCACACGGTCGAGATCGGTCTGCATACCGAGTTCATAGGGGAGATCCTGGATGTGAAGGCCGATGAGGAGTGCCTGGGACCGGACGGTCTTCCGGATATCGAGAAGATCAGACCAATCCTGTTCTCTCCTGATGGGCGCAAGTACCACGGTGCGGGAAGACTTCTGGGCAATGCCTTTTCCGTGGGAAGGGAGATTTGAAATCGCTCCACTTCCCTTATTACACCCGCTTCCTTAAATGCTCTTATGCTCTTATTGCCCTCCCCTGATCAATTTCTCTTCTTCTTTTAGCGAACGAATTGCCTTCTTCCTTCTGGTGTAGGTAACAAAGGTGATGGCGGCAGCGATCGCGATTGAGCCGAAAAGGATCAACATGGCCACGATTACCAAATTAAAAATGCCTTCCGCGAAGCCTCTTCCCACTGCCAGAACAACCTCGGGTCCAGGCACTTTGGGATAGGTGGTGTTGATCCAATAGATGCCAGGCCTCTCCACAGTGAACGCCGTGATCGACTGGCCGGAGCGACTGCCCATCGAATACGTGGTTCCCGTAGCCGTATGGGTGGCCAGAGTCTGGCCGGACGCCTTCTCAGATACGCTTATCTTGAGGCCCGGTATCTGCCCGGCTGTATTGTAGACACTGCCATTGAAATAGCTCTGGCTCTCATAGAATATGGTATACTCACCCGGATCCTTGAGATCAAGCTCTGTATTTCCTGGTGCCGCCATCTGCACCAAGCCGCTTCCCATGCTCGAAATTCCTGAGAATAGATATCCCGCAAATGCGACAAATCCGGTGATTATTATCAGCACGGCCAGGCCGTAATACCATATGCTTGGCTGAACATCTCTCGTATCCATGAAAATCCCCCCCGCCTCAATCAGGCCGAACAGACGAACGGTCTTTTTTTTTATGCAGTTATTCCCAGATATATTTAGATATTTAGATCTATGTGGTTGTTCTTCGGTTCGACGAATTCTTCTCCATTGTTTCCGGCTCGATCTTCTCACGCTTTCGGGAGTTCATCGCTTTTCCAGGTGTCGATATAAGCCTGCACATCGAATTTTCTCTTCGAGCCGTTGTAGCTCATGTAGCGCACTTTGCCATAGATCGCCCTTTCCTTCCAGGCGCGATCATGAACTCCGCCGAGGCTCCAGGCCGCTCCCACATAACCATTGGGATCTCTGCCGTCCAATTCGTATCGGTCATTAAGATAGATGACCGCACGGAGCGCCTCAGCCGGAGACTCTGTCCACTCCAGGATCTTTTTGGCCCAGTACATCCTCATGTAGCCATGCATCTTACCACGCTGGACCATCTCCTGTTGAGCTGCATTCCAGAGGTCGTCGTGAGTTTTGCCCCTCTCCAGTTCTTTTAATGTGTAGAGGTACTCTCTTCTATCTCTGGCATGCTCTTCCAGGGTCAATCTCGCCCAGGCTGGGAAACCCTGAACGTTGTCGTAGTTTTGATTGTAATAGCAGAAGTTGTCTGACAATTCCCTGCGCACGATCAGCTCTTCCAGGAATGCCCCTGCGTCTTTCAGGCTCAATATGGCCTCCTGGGCCACTCTCGAAGCTGATATCTGGCCAAAGTGCAGATAAGGGGAAAGGTTTGACTGGCCGCTTCGGTTGGGATCATTTCTATCCGTATCATAACGGGAGAGCTTCATTTCTAAAAAATTCTGCAGGGTTTTTGAGGCGCCGCTCTCTCCAGGCTTAATCCAGCTCAAATCAGGGACGCTGTCGGCTTTGAGGCTCTTTGCTAAAGCCTCCCAATCGTTTTCAACCACCTCTCTATGCGAAGAAGGATTCTGATGCACCTCCGGGAACTCTTCCAGGAACTCGGGAAGTAGCCGGTGGACCTTCGGCCGGAAGCTGTAGGCGGCCCACTCCTGTTTGGGCGAGGCCGTCCAGCATGGAATGATGTTATGGGCATCAACCTCGTAAAAGGGAAGCCTGATCTCATCTGCCACAGCAGTCTTCCATTCCCGGCTTTGCCTCAGAGGAGAAAAGTCGGAGACCAGGGCTCCTGCCTCGATGTCGCCTAAGAGATCTGGAATCTCGTGGCCGGGATCGCCCGGCACCAGGAAAAAGGGAATGTGCAAAGCCTGCAGTCTCTTTTCTACCTCTTTGAGACCTTGCAGCATGAAGTGGTAGTGCCTGCTCGTCGCACCCAGGAATTTCGGGGTGAGGCAGAAGGCCACGGCCAGGTCAGAGTCGTTCTTTTGGGCCCGCTCCTGGGCGAAAATGAGTGCCCAATTGTCGTCGACTCGCTGGTCGCGGCTCATCCAGTAGACAACCGGGCCTTTTTTCTCTTCCGCTTGATGGAGAGCTCTGGCCCTCCTGGGATTCACGGGCATAGACAACACCGCAGACTACAATATTCTCGTTCATTAATGCATATGACAATTGTCATTTCTGTGACGATCCCCTAAAGGTCTTTCGGAGCTGAAGCGAGAGACGGAAGGAAAATGAAGAAGAAAGAAGAAGAACGAGAATGGATTGAGGTCTATCATGCAATATTCAGAAGGAAATCTGGGCAGGATCTTTGTCCTGAGGATGGACCACGGTGAAGACCTGATCGCATCGCTGCAAAAGTTCCTGCAGGAGAAGAAGATCGAGTCCTGCATGGCTCTTTTCATGGGGGCCCTCTGCGATGGCCGGGCTGTAACCGGGCCGGAGGTGCCGGTAGTTCCGCCTGTTCCTCACTATGAAGACTTTGAGAGCGCCTGGGAGGTCTTCGGCATGGCTACCGTCTACCCATCAAGCGAAGGACCGATGCTGCACATTCATTCCGGGCTGGGGCGGGGCACCCGAACGATCGTCGGCTGCATCAGGGAGAGAGCCGAGGTCTACCTGATCGTGGAAGTGGTCCTGCTCGAGTTTTCCGGTCTGAAGGCAGAGAGAGTCTGGGACGAGAAGACGGGACTGAATCTGCTCTCTCTGGAGAACCGGCTGTGATCGAGATGATGCAGACAGATTTCTGGAGATAGAGACTAAGTTATGTGCCAAAAATTTGTTCGGATTCAGGCAGAGGCATTCTCGCTATTGAGGCAGTTCGCTAATAGCTCATACCTGATGAGCTGAAATCGATGAAAACCCCCATCAGCCTGTTGCCATTGAAGTTTCCGTAGACTGGATAGTAGCCCGGACCCGGCTTCAGATGAATGCTTTTGCCGCCGTCGGCTGCGATAATCAAGCCGGTAGACACGTCAAGGTATCCTATGATCCGGTAACTGGGGGCGGGATTCAGGATTCCATAAGCCTGGCCGTGGTCTGCACTCTGGCTTGAGCCAAAAGGATCGCCGCCTACCCACGGTCCTCCGATGCCTTTATTGAAGAGATTCTCCATAGCCTTTTCTGCAGGTCTGTATTCCACATCGCCGACTCCGGCAGCCAGCGCTGGTAAGAGTATTGCAGCTACCAGTATGATCGGTATCGACTTTCCAATTGTCCTCATTAATTGCACCACCGAAATGTCAACTTTCTTTAGAATGATTGTGCGCTCCACATTTATTTTGTTTTCCCTGAATTGGGTCCTAGGGGCAACACGAAGAAGCACCCGAGTGAGCTCGTCAGGCAAGCCCGGCGGAGGAATGTGCGAGTGTTGAGCCTGCTACAATACGTATTTCCCATGTGAAATCGATGTTCATGATGGCAATGCAACTTGTTTTTCATCTTCCCCGTGCAAGCCCCTGTGCTGAGGCTCATGGAAGTTTCAATCTTCAAGTCTCTGGATTCCATTTCAATTTACGTTTCATTCTCCGGGATTCCGCGCGCCTGGAGGCGTGTGCCTCTCAAGGCCGAGGCCGGCCAAGCGACGACGGCGGTTAAATTGTAGACCTATTGGACAAGGTTCAATGTTTTCGATGGAGTCTCGACTTTTTAGCCATGCATGTAGCAGGGCGAAAGTGAACTGGTACTAATTCTCTCGTTAGCTGCTGGTAGAAGCGATAGTCTGCAACTTCATCGTTGCACCCCGCAGGGTGTGCCCCCCGTGCCCCGGGGCCATCAGGCCGACTCGCGGGTTTCCCCTACAATCGAAGTTCATGATGGCAATACATTTCGATTTCACTGCGTCGTATGAGCCGAGTCCTGGGGCTCATGGACCTTTCAATCCGCTCAATGTCGAAGGAATGTGCAATGCCTGCTGAGCAAATCTGTACCGGTAGCAGACTGTACCTAGGTCACGGTCAAGCAGAGACTTTTGCCAACGTTTCTAAATCGGAAAGATGATGTCAGAAATCAGTGAGATTCCACGAAGCTAAAGCGAAGGCATGCGCTGAAAATATCTCGCGAGATCGGGAACCTGCGGGGAGAAGGAGACGACCTGGGCCTGGACTACTCCGATATGGGCCAGCCCGTCAAGGCCATCGAATACTACGAGCAGGCCCTGAAGATATCTCGTGAGATCGGAGACCGGCTAGCAGATGGAATCTGCCTTTTCAATATGAGCCGATCTATTGATATGCTCGACCAGAGGGCAAAGGCCATCGAATTGGCGAAATCTGCGCTTGAGATATTCAAGCAGGTTGAGAGTCCAAATGCAGAACAAGTACGACAACTGATCGAGGAATGGCAAAAATAGAGGCGATCCGTGCCTAGCCATTCCTATCCAGAATCAATCCTTTGCATCCCATCCGAAATATGATCTTCTCCAAAAATGCAAAACCCGGCAACTTATTTATCTCCACACATCGTTATCCCTCTCCCATGATACTTGTCTATTCTCTAGGCGGCTCCATACTGGCAGGCCGCGATGTCCAGAGCCTGAAGGAATACGCAGACGCGCTCCGGCAGCTCGCCAAAGAGCACCAGATCTTCGTCGTCGTTGGCGGCGGCAAGATCGCCCGCGAGTACATAGAAAAAGCGCGCGCTCTGGGCGCATCTGAGATGTTCTGCGACACCATCGGCATCGGCGCGACCAAGCTCAACTCCGCTCTGCTCGTGGCCGCATTGGGCGCAGCCGCGCCGCAGGAGATCCCCGACTCCTATGCCCAGGCGGCCCGCCTGGCGCAGCCCGGCAAGATCGTGGTCATGGGCGGAGTTGCCCCCGGCCAGACCACGGACGCTGTCGCTGCCCTCCTGGCGGAGTACGTTCACGCCGACAAACTGATCGTCGCTACCTCTGTGGACGGCGTCTATACCGCCGATCCTGAGAAAGACCCCTCTGCCAGGAGGCTGGCCACCATGACCCACCACGCGCTGGCGCGCCTGGCCATGGAGACCGAGATGAAAGCGGGCTCCCGCTCGCCCGTAGACCCACTGGCTGCCAAGATCATCGAGAGAAGCTGCATCCCCACTTCCATAGTCCTGGGCAGCAAGCTGGAAAACTTGAGAAAAGGTGCCCTGGGAGGGCACACCGGTACTGAGATCAGGCCGGAGTAAGCGACTTGACCAGGTCTCCGGGAGAGATGAACCCCCAGAGCACACCCTCTTCCGAGACGACCAGCTGGCTGGCGCCGGTCTTGCCCAGCATCTTGATGGCCTCGTAGATGGGCTCCTCAGAGTCGATGGTGAGGAAACCGCGCGTCATGATCTCTCTGGCTTCCTGATCCGTCTTGCCGTCCGCCACAGCCCTTGTTACATCTGCCAGATTGATCAATCCGGGCGAGCTGTCGTCCACCAGCGCCTCCTGAACGCCGTTATGCACCAGAATGCGCGCCGCCTCCTGAAGCGAGACGCTGGGAGGTATGCGCACGGCGCGGCGGGCGATCTTCTTGATGGCCATCTTGGGCACGGATATCATCTCATCAATGTGCAAAATGAGCCGGCTCATGGTGTCATCCCTGCCCCTGAACAGTACCTCTGATGTAGAGCTTGTTCACAGGAGTGGGACCCACCTCGATCTCGTCTCCCACATTGAAGTCCCGGATGTTGCCGATGACGCGAATCACGCCGTCGCACTGATTAGAGTGCATGACCTTGTTGAAGATGATCTCGCTGGCAGTGGAGCCTTCCATCAGCACTCCGTTCTTGATTACGGGAACGGTCACGACGTCTCCGGTGGCTTCGATATTGAGCGCCTCATAGGCAGCGCCTGTAGCCCGGTAGCCGCCTTTGGGCCCCGGTACGCCTTCCACAAGGTTCAGGGCTTTGAGGGATTGCATCTGGTTTCGGATGGTACCTGGATTGCGGTCTATCAGCTCGGCAATCTCCTCGCCCTTCACTGCTCGTCCTTCAATGCGATGAATGTTGATCAGTGCGGTTAAGATGTCTCTTTGAACAGGTGTTAAATCCATATTTCGATCAAACATTGTTCATGATTAATGCCCTATATAGCCTTATTGATCGTGACGTCTCTAAACAAATTCAATTTAATTGCGATACGGCTTTCGAACCCTTATAGGTGAGCAATTTTGCTCGAAACGAGAATAGAAACTCCTTATTTTCTCATAGGACATATTTTGTCTCCCTGGTAGGGAAAACGTCCCATTCGTTGCCAGATTTTCTTTACAGGTTCCCGCAATACGTTACCCCAGGACTCCGGGTAGCAGGAGCAGGGATAGACCTCTCCTGCCGGTGTCACATGCATCCAGCTGCGGGCAGCAAAACAGCCGAAACGCTTGTAGGCATCGGGAACTGAGAATATCCTGGGAGATTGCGTTTTTGCGCCCTGGACGAACTCTGCCAGCAGGGCATGTTCGCCGGGCGTCAGGGCTAAACCCTTTCGATCGGACCAGCGCCCGGTGGAGACCACCTCGAAGAAGGTCAGCTCATGCGCGCCCACACGTTTGGCGAGGTCATGGAACTCTCGACAAAGAGTTACGTTCTCGCGGCGCAGGACCACGTAAATGTCTACCAGCAGTCCGGCTTGAATGGCATTCTTAACCGCCTGCATGGCCTCCTGAAAGACCCCTTCTCTTCCGCGCATGGCATCGTGCTCTTCTGCCACGGGGCTGTCCAGGCTCACATTGACGGCATAGAGACCCGCCTCCTTCAGCCGTTTGGCGAGCGCTACAGTAAATCCCGCGCCAGAGGTAAAGAGTGTGGAGATAGCCCGATCGTCCACATACCGTACCAGTTCGGGAAGCTCCGGATAAAGTGCGGGCTCCCCGCCATCGAATATCACCAGCGTGGTTCCCATATCCAGAATCTGGCTGATAACATCCCGGACCACAGGGGGAGAGAGGCGGAGCTTGTTTCCGGAATTGGGCAGGGCGCAGTGGGCACAGCGGTTGGGACACTCTTCCGTGATGGAGATGGTAACCTGGTCGGGGGTACGCAGCCCCAGCATGGCCCGCATGCGGCTGTCCGCCAGGCGATTGAAAGCCCGGCCCGGCAGAGGCGGGATCCAGGTGGATAGAGAGAGCTTCTCCGGCCCGGCATGAACTGCGACCTGGCCCTCAAACATCTCCATGCTGGATTTGACCTGAGGCAGATGAGCCAGCGGCCCGGCGATATCTACCTTTACCAGGCCTTCCTGCACGCGGGCCTCCGCCCTGAGCAGAGGATTGCGATAGAGTTGATAGGACCTGGAGCTGTCGCTGGACGTCTCTCCAGAGGACGTATCATTACAGGACTTCCAACCGGGAACGGCTCCTTTTGTCCTGCTGCCACGGGGCATCAGTAGACATCCTTGGGATCAAAGACCTTCTTGCCTACAACCTGGCCATCTATGGTGCGGTAGAAGCAAGATCTATAACCGGTATGGCATGCCCCGCCTTCCTGCTCGATCATGAGCAGTATGGCATCTTCATCGCAGTCGACCCGTATCTCCTTGACTAGCTGAAAGTGACCTGAGGACTCGCCCTTCAGCCAGAGCTTCTTACGCGAGCGAGACCAGTAATGGGCCTTGCCCGTCTCTCTGGTTTTAGCCAAAGCCTCGTCGTTCATGTAGGCCAGCATCAGCACCTCGCCGGTCTTCCAGTCCTGGGCGATCGCCGGTATCAACCGATCATTCATGGCAAGAATGGTAGTGGATATATCCTATAAGGGTCTTGCTGAAAGTGTGATGAAATGCATCACCTGCAAAGGCAGGGGACACTGCGGCCGGCCGGTCTGCCCCATCCTGCGTCGGTTGGAGGAGTTCTCAGCCCTCCCCAAAATAGGCAATCGCCTGGAAGGAATGTCTCCCCCAGAGGTCTTCGTTGGCAGACACGGTTACCCACTCGTAAGAGCCGGTCCTGTCGTACCACTTGGTGAAGCTCTGGCGCCGTCAACGCTGGGCATGGACATAGGGGAGATAATCGCGGCGCGTTCTCAAATGGTGCGCTCCGAGACAAAGATTGGTGTAAAGGATGCACAGGCACCGGGAAGGCTGCTGGAGGCCTGCCAGCAGATCGCCATGTCGTCAGCTCCTGTAGGCACCGAGGTCTCTTTCTTCAAGCCGCCCCAGGGAAATCTGCAGTTCGATGGTGTGCTCTCCCCCTCAGGCCCATCCGGAGTGCTGAAAAATATGGAGATCACCACCAATCCGCTCATCCCCCGCAAAGTGGACGATATAGTGGAGGACAGTGACACGGTCGCAGCCGAGGCTTTGGTTGAGCTGTATTCCGCGGGCATTGGCCTGGATCACATCTCTCGCATGCTTTCCTCTGGGCTTGCTTGGCAGGAAGAGAAAGCTGGTGCCGACGCGCTGGTCCATAACCGCTTCGGACGACATGATTGGCAAAGAGCTCAAGGAATCCGTTTTGGATAAGCCGCAGGTTAACGATTATTATCTCTTTTCAGGAGAGGATTTGGGAAACCACTTTGAGATCCTGCTTCTTCCCCGTCCCTTCAGCTTCGAGCTGATTGAGATCTGGATGCCCCGATCCGTCTGGGCAGAGGACGGATTCATAGGGTGTGACCGGGAGGATGCGCGGCCAAAGATTGGATACAGCCCCCTTGCCGGTGGCTACTACGCAGCGCGCCTGGCGGCGCTGGAGCACCTGGCCCTGTTGGGGCGCCAGGCAGCGGTGTTGGCGGTGCGGGAGATCTCGGAAACTTACTATGCGCCATTGGGCGTCTGGGTGGTGCGAGAGGTTGCCCGCAAGGCAATGAGTTCGACCCCAATGCGCTTGGGGAGCCTGCCTGAGGCAATGGCGGAGATGCAAAGAAGGATTAAAACGCCAGCCGTTCAGTGGCACAAGTCGGTCGAGCTTTTGGAGAAGCCCGTGCAAAGAAGTCTTATGGATTTCTGAATGGCATTGCCAATTTCTGGAAGCCTCGAACAACAATGTTTCTAATCAATGTACAGAAGGCCAGTTAAGGTCGCATGTGTATAATTTTCAGTAAGATCTAATCATAATCGTCTATATGATCACTTAAGCTATATCTTATTAGAAGGCCAGATAACATTCTATGCTGCCTCTGCATCAGAGCCTCCTGGAAAAAGGCTCTCGGAGATAAAATCAGTCCCTGTCCATCTAACGTTTCATGATAGAAACGATATGAACATCCTAACCGAGAAAGGCACTTCCGGTCTGCGAAAGCATAAGATTCTTCGTATGTCAAGCGATGCTTTGGATCAAGACGGTCTTCTGACGCAAGAGGATCTGGCGGTCCTTCTCTGCAGCTCCAGAAGAACGATTCGGCGTGATGTCAAGGAGCTAAAACAGCAGGGAATTGATGTTTCTACTCGTGGAACACTTCAGGATATTGGTCCAGGAGTAACACACAAATCGAAAGTAGTGAAGATGTGGCTTGAGGGTTACGAGTACACAGACATCGAGCGCAAGACTGGCCACTCTGGCTTTTCTGTTCAAAGGTATCTCACGGGCTTCTCCAAGTCAGTCAGATTCCACTGTCGCGGATATTCTTTGCATGAAATACGCGAACTGACTGACATGTCCGAGAGGCTCGTTAAGGAATATCTTGATCTCTACGAGACGTGTAAGGATCGTCCTGAATCTCAAATCAGGCTTCAGCAGATTCTCGCTGAGCCGTTGCCATTGAAAAAAAGCTCAGTACCTTGGAAAGAAAGCAGCGGAGTGATGAACCCATGAGAGATTCAAATGCAGAAAGAATGCTCCGGAAGTACAAAGGGTTCGCTAACTCCGTGAAGCAGATGCTCAACCAGGAATACAAGTTTCTTGGAGGTGACAAAATCCAGGATATGTTCATCAAAGACTTGCTGGAAGAGTTCAATAGGCATCTGAAAGATGGATGGAAGCTTGATGCTGGTCAGGTTGTATGGTGGGCGGCACATAAAGACGAATATCCCGGCCGGAATAAGACCATCGAGAACACCAAGATGGTTCCAGTAATCCTGTCCCTCGCTAACCAGGATGACTTGAAGCTGAGGCTTGATGGTTACTCTGCCAAAGAGATCCGAATGTGCAAGGTGCATATGGGATGGGAAAAATATCTTATGGCAATAATCGCAATTGGCCTGGTAACGACATCAATAAGCCCGGCATCAGCGGTTGCTGATATCTCTGAAGTGAATTAGTCTGATTTCATCTCTTGAAAAACCGGCCATGAGTACTCTGGAGTTGTCCGCTTTTCTTAAGGCTCGCGGATACGATGCTGTCGCCAAGGACGGCTACACAGAGCTGGAACTGATGAACAGGATCTATAGGATCACTCCCAGCGTCAACAAGCCGGGATCGTACGATACCGAACTCATGATACAACAATGCCCCAATACCAAAATGTATGAGGAAGACAGAATATCTCTGAAATCCTGAGATGTTTGGAAATAACGCTTCGAATGAGTCCGTTATCCTTTTTGCAGTGATTTTCGAAACATCGATAACAGGTCACTGTACCTTTGAACAATTCCGCGGTGATTCGATGCATTTGCTTTTCATTTCGCCTTTTGAAGAGCAATAGGCATGGGCACACGAAAAGCCTCATTTCAGGATATCAAGCCCGTGCAAAGTCAGGGTGAGCAGGAATTTTTTCAAATCGGGTTCTATGCAGCCTGCAAAGATTGGTGCACGGTCTGGCCGTTGATCTGGATCTGGACTGGGCCGTCATGCCATCGCTTCGCTCAGCCCTCCAAAATTTAGTTATTGCTACTGGAGTGCTCTGAGAATGGCGAGGATTATCGACCCATAGCCCATGCAAACGAGATGCATCACCAGGAAATCGTAAATAGGAGGGAGGCAAAAGTCATTTGGATGGGAAAGAAATGAGGCTCGACCTTTGCCATGTACTATATACGGCAATTGCCGAGATATAAGCTTTTCGGCTTTGGATATTTCTTTGAAAGAGAAGTCTTTGTGAGAATAGGTGGTGCAAGAGGGGCCCCATAGCACTCATCGAACTTTGTGGATTGTATTGCCCGAAATGAAATCGACCCAAGCGTATCCCGGGGCCCATAATCTCGCGACAATTCTGACAAAAGCATTTACCCTCAGAAATTCTGCAAACCCCGGGCCTGTGCCGGTACTATGATCGATATTATTCGACAGGTAGCCGTGGCCTGGGTTTCATTAGGAGTAAAGCGTTTAATATTATGAATGCGTTTTTCTATTTATGGAATTAGATGCGTGTATAGCGGGACGGAGAAGCATACGCAGCTATAAAGATCAGGCTGTACCAAAAGACGTCGTCAACAAAATATTGTCTGCCGGGTCCTGGGCTCCATCGGGCATGAATACCCAGCCATGGAGATTTACAATCATTGAGAATCGAGAGACCATCAACAATCTATCTCGCAGGACAAAAGAGCAGGTGATGCAAAGAATGCCACTGCCGGAGGACCTCCAGGCGGCATTCAAATCAGATAAAGACGTGGTTTTCTACGGCGCGCCGTTGCTCATTTTCATCAGCGTCCAGAAGAACGAGGAATGGAGAACAGTGAACTTGCTGGACTGCGGCCTGGCTGCACAGAATATGTTCCTGGCTGCCTATCAGGCAGGTTTGGGAAGCTGTTTCATAGGGTTCGCCTCCTTCCTGAACCAGGATCCAAAGGCACTGGCCGAGATCGGAATACCTGAGGACCATGAGCTGGTAGCACCGCTTATATTCGGTTATCCGAACGAGACGCCTGTTCCCAAATCCAGAGAAGTTAAGGTTCTGAAGTGGATTTAGGCCTAGCAATACCATCATTTGCTGTTGGATGCAGCATTAATTATTTCACTATCTCCAGTCCATACCTGCTGAGTGTGTGAGTACGAATGATCCCTTCTAACCGCTGCACTGACGGGTGATTCTTACAAATCAACAGGAAAAGCTCATCAAGAATTATTCCGATTCCTTTGATCGCAGCAGCTATTTTTCACGCTAGGATTCCTTTCAAGTTCTTAATAAAAAAATTCGTTCATAGTATTTACTTCTATATGAATTTGTGGACAATAGATCAAATTAGTATGGAAAATTCTGAGTCAAAAACCATAATAATTAGGCCTGAAGATTGCTTCATTATCATTTAAAAAGAAAAACCTCCTAGGATATGTTTGGCCACTCCTGTACGTCATAATGCGACAAGAGATGGGATGATGGAATCTGGGAGCAAGAATATTGAAATAATCATGACATTAGTGGTTTTGCTGGCTCTGGTCAGCTCTGCCATGGCATGGGATATAAGCGATCAGTTGACATACACATAAGTTAATAGCTGTTACCAACAGTTTATTATATATTTTTTTTCTACCCCATTTCATTTGAACCACCAATAACTCATACATCAATTATCCCAATTATATTTATATTAATCTTTGAGACACAAGTTGACAACACTAGCTGCTCACATCTAACATATATCTGACTCCTCCTATCACTAACCCATCAGAAATTCTATCCATTTTCTCACTTTTACACAAATCTTACTCATTATGAGTTCTACCAATACATATACACATTCTATGAATAACAACTCTACATTTCACTATAACTTCATTCCTATATTTTTTTATATACAACATCATACCAAAACCTCTATCATATTCTTCCATTTCATCAACACAACATCCATTTTCCACATCATCTCAATTTTCCTTATCTCTCATATTCCATCATCTCATTTAAATCTTACCATAACTTTCATCACTCTTTTTCACCTCTCTCCATGCCCACCTCTCTACTATCCACACTAAAAATCAGCTCAGACCTATTCTACTCAGCCAATATATCTCTTCGATAAAATCACACATCTTCAATCTGCGTACCCCTCTCAAACCAACAACCCTTCTCACAATTCCACTCTCCCCTCCTCACCTCACCCCACCCATCTCACACCCTCACCCCACTCCCCCTACCCCTCTCACCCATTCTCCCACTCCCCACTTCCCTTCTCCCCTCCCCCCCCCACCCTCACTCCCCCTCTTCTCTCTCCCCCTCGTAAGCTATACCTTATGTGGGCTAAGGACCATTTCCTTCTCTTTTTTTCTCCGATCTCTTTTTACTTCATTTTCTGTTTGTTCTTTTGTCTTTTTTTTTCTGGGCTCTCTTTCTTTCTTTTCTTCTCTTTTTTTTTTTTCCCCTCCCCCCCCCTCCCCTCAGCTATACCTGGGGCCTTCCATATCCTATTTCTGAAATCGTTCTGCAAAGATCTAGAGTTCCTCATTAACGAATTAATGATAGCTTGGGACAAAATTTTAATGGAGTTAGAGCAGCTCGCCGATATTCTGTATCAGGAAGTCTATTTTAACGGACGTCCATAATCAGCTTAACTTTATGGTACGACTTCATCAGTACGCTCTAGTGAGGAAGTATATGCAGCTCCTATAGAGTTCTCGCAGTGAATGGTGATAGAGAGCTCTATTATCTGGAAGACCGATTGTGACATCAGGCGCTATATTCTGAGTCCTTTGAGATACTATAACTCAATTCATATTTCTTCTCTTATTCTCTTCTGTCTTCTTACCTCTCTCTTCTCACCACTATATCCTATTTTTTCTCTAGAGGGACTGTTCTCCATTAACGGAAAATGATACGGGATGTTTGGCTGGAGCAGTGAGCCGGGATCGCTTAATTTCACCTGATCGCGTTCAATTATCTTTGAAAGATAAGCATCTAGCCTTGTCGAAAGGAATCGAATTAAGCAAGTCACTCATTTTTTGGATCGGTTCCATTCTCATCCTATCTCGAGATTCTGTTTAAATCGTTCTGCTAAAGAATTTTTCTAGAGTCTCTCAGACCATTCAAACCGTTGAAGAGATATTTGGGAGGTCTATCAATGGAGTCTCAGGAAAATGTTATCGAGATTCTATTTCTAGCGAAGACCTAGATCGAGATATATTATATTACCTCAATTTCAAACTGTGGGGCGAGAAGCAGAGATCATAGAGGCAAAAGTATGGTCTACAGCGAGGTCACTCAGTTAAATTTGAGCTCAAGATTATTTATTGAGATAGACAAAGCTTTAGTTTGAGGAAAGCAAGTCACAGGTTATCTCAACAGATCTCTTTTTAAACTTGGAGATCTTTTAAATGAATTTCAGTACGCCGCACTTTCTAAATATCTTTTATTGATTAAATAATCACGATTTCTTCACTTATTAGTTACTGCCTTATGTCTATCTATATTATATGTATCTAAAAGTCCGTTAGGTATATATATATCTAGATCCCTTAGAAAATATATAAAAATATGTTAGATAACAATCTAATAGCGGAAAATGAATAAGTTTAGCTTATTTCATAATAGAATTAGTTACCGTATTGTTAGATCTTCTTACCCAAAAATGCATCTAATGGTAAGGCTTATCTAAAGATAATCGCACAGAATAAACAAGGGTGGAAAAAAGCAGCAATAATCAAATTTTATAATAGTATAATCTCTAGCATCATCTTCTCTCAAAAACACATCTATATTATATAAATCTCAATCTATTTTCATCTCATATAATTCATCTTTTTTCTCTATCTCTTACATTTAATCTTTATATCTCTTTCTCTATCACATTTATATTTTATAAATGATCAAATTTGGGTCAAACTAGAATTTCTAGCCTATCTGGCACTGTATATTATAGAGATTTCTTACCCAAAACTGATTGATATCCTGTGTCAATTATACTAATTTTGAGAATATTTAGACAGAAGCTCTTATGAGACTAGATCAATTTATTTGCCTTTAACATAGAAATTCAGTTTCATTGTCCTACCTATCTTACATTTTATTATCTTATTCTTTATCTTTTTTCTTTTATTCTTTTTAGATATATTACAAAAATCAAGTAGTTATCACTTTTATCTATTCTTATTATCTCTATAAAATAAATTTTTTTTATATCTTATTTTATCTTATATCTCGACTTAAATCATCGAAACTGATTGAAATCGCTTTTTCAACAAATCTATCTGAAAATGATTAAGGCATCGAGCCTCGGTCGATAAGCAAATTTATAATTTTTTTTAATAAAATTTTTTAAAATTAATAATATTTATATATCTGAAAAATGATTAAATCGACCTGGTCGAAAGCAGAATCGACTTTGAGGCAGGAGTCAATACCATTTGGGATCGGACTCCTAGAATATCTCTCGATCTTTCCTTGACTATTTTCAAAGTGAAGAGGCTTTCAAGAATCTCGCATTTTTTATCTTTAACTTTTTTTTTTTCTTTATTTTCTTTCATGTTTTAAACTTATTTTATGTTTATCATTTATTAATTCTCTATCATTTCTTTATTATATTTTCTTTTTTTATCTCTATTTTTCTAACCTATTTCTATTCATATTTTTATCTATCACATATTTCACTTATAAAGAGCAATCTATCTATTCAAGATTTTTAATTCTAATATTTTATCCATCCTCAATATATCTATATATATAAATAATTTTTACTTTTCTCTTTATTTTTTACTTTTTTTTTTTCTTATCTTAATATTTATTTTTCTCTATTTCATGACTCTCTGTTTCAATATTATTGCAGAAAGCTTTCTAGAAATTTTATTACTCAATAAAAATAATTTTTCTTATCTATTATTTTTATCTCTTTTTTTTTTTTTTATTATTTTATTTTTTTTTCTATTTTAATTATTTTTAATTAATCTTATCTTTTTTTTTTTTTTTTTTTATTTATATATCTTTTTTTATTTTTCATATATTAATTACACTTATTTTTATTTATGTACTAAATGGCAGGGTCTTAACCGAAGATCTTCTGGAGCTCTTTCAAGAAATCCAGTTTGGCCTGCACTTTCTTAATCTTGAAATCCAATTTGGCTTTTATGAATCATCCTCTTCTTGTCTTCGCTCATATGTTCCCAAAAGCCCTTCATGCCTTCCATTTCGGATTTACCGGAACATCTTCCTCGTCTTCTTTTCCGTTATTTCATCATTTTTTTTTTTTATTAATTTTTTTTTTTTTTTTTTTTTTTTTTATATTATCATATATATTATTTTATATTTTTTCTTTTTCTTTTTTTTTTTACATATGATACCCAGGTCATCTTTTTTATTAGCGCTTTTTTTTTTTCACAGATACTCTTCCGTCTCTTTTCCGTACATCATATTTAGCTACCTCTTTTTCATATATTTCCATTAAATTTCCTCTAAATGCAGGTATGTCATCTAATTACAATTAGTCTATAATTTTAAAACTCATTTCCATCTCATATCTATAGATTAATTCGAGATTACAAATAAATATCCGCCAGGCACAAGTTTTCTGCATGTCACTTGGCAAATCTGAAGGCCATGATGTCAAAGCACTTCCTCCTCCTATACCTTAGATGCTACTTATATCATAATCTCTTTCTGATACCATCACATGCATGCGATCGTTTTCTGCATCTTCATCTTTATGGTTTCATCAGGCCATGTTCTCATCTCTGACACTGCAAGTCTAGATTTTCATCCGCCAAGTGAGAGCTCGTCCTTGAGGGGCTCATGGTCGTTTTCAGTTTAGTATTTCATTAGGTTTTTCAAAGGAACTTTATACTTTAATGGATACATAATATGATTGTCGATACAAAAAGAGTGCATAGGTCTTCAGCAATTATCGTATTGAGTGCCCCGGCAAAGCGAAACCCTGGATAAGTCCGGTAACGCTGCAGCCTGAATCGATTTCGTATACTGCGGATATAAGTTGCCCTATAGCTTAAGGCACTCCAGAAACGGGGTGTCTGACACAGGTATGGAGAATCAAAGGCGTTTTGAGGGAGACCTAAAGGGATTGAACCGGCCAAAACAGTCAGACCAGCAGGAAGAAGACAGCCTGCTTGGGGAGGGCCTGGTGACCTCTGTCAGAGGCAGCGTAGTGGATGTTCTGTTCAAGAAACAGCTTCCTGGAATCAATAACCTTCTCAGAGCTGGCAACACGATGATAGAAGTGTTGATCCACCTCGACCCCGAAACGGTACGCGGGATTGCCCTCACGCCCGCGCAGGGGCTTGCTCGCGGTTCCCGTGTTCTGGACACCGGCCAGCCGATAATGGTGCCCGTGGGCGAGAAGCTGCTGGGCCGCGTCTTCGATGTCTTCGGCAAGGCCATTGATCACGGGGGGACTGTTGAGGCAAGAGAGTTTCGTTCTATTCACCGGCAGCCCGTGTCCTTATCTGAACAATCGACTACATCCGAAATCTTCGAGACCGGGATGAAAGCCATAGATGTTCTGGCGCCCCTGGAACGCGGGGGAAAAGCTGGCCTCCTGGGCGGCGCCGGAGTCGGCAAGACCGTCTTGATCATGGAAATGATTCAAAATATGGCGGGCAGATATAAAGGAATCAGCATCTTTTGCGGGATTGGCGAGCGGTGCCGTGAAGGAGAGGAGCTTTACCGCGAGATAAAGGATGTAGGCGTGCTGGATAAGGCCATCATGGTATTCGGCCAGATGAACGAGCCGCCTGGTGCCAGATTTCGAGTCGGTCACTCTGCCCTCACCATGGCTGAGTTCTTTCGGGATGATGCCAGGCAGGATGTCCTGCTTCTGATCGACAATATCTTCCGCTTCATTCAGGCGGGATCTGAGGTCTCAGGACTTATGGGGCAGTTGCCATCACGGGTTGGATACCAGCCAACACTTGCAACAGAGCTCGCAGAACTCGAAGAGCGGATTTGCAGCACCAGGACGGGATCCATAACTTCGGTTCAGGCAGTATATGTTCCGGCGGATGATTTTACAGACCCGGCTGTTGTGCACACCTTCGGTCATCTCTCCAGCTCTATTGTCTTATCCCGGAAGATGTCAAGCCAGGGTTTGTATCCATCAATCGATCCATTGCAGTCACGCTCCAAGATGCTGAGTCCGGGGATCGTTGGGGAGAGGCATTACAAAATTGCACAGAGAATCCGAAAGTCTCTGGCAGAATATGAAGAGCTCAAGGATATCATAGCCATGTTGGGTCTGGAGGAGCTATCCGAGGAGGATCAGAGGATTGTGAATCGAGCCCGCAGGCTGGAGCGATTTCTGACCCAGCCGTTCTTCACAACCGAACACTTCACCGGCCTCAAGGGGAAGATGGTAAAACTGGAGGACGCGTTGGACGGCTTTGAGCGCATCCTCAACGACGAATTCAGGGATTACCCCGAAAAGTCGCTCTACATGATCGGAGACATCACGGAGGCGAAGAGATGAACCTTAGAATCCTTATCCCCACGAAAATCCTCATCGATCAGGAGGTGACGAAGGTAGTTGCCGAAGCCGAGGACGGTTCATTTGGCATACTTCCGAAGCACATCGATTTTGTGGCATCGCTGATTCCTGGAATACTATCTTTTGAGGGCAAGGATGGAGAGGTTTTTCTGGCCGTCGACGAAGGAATTCTGGTAAAATGTGCAGGTGACGTTATGGTCTCCACAAGGAAAGCGGTGATAGGCACCAGTCTCGGAGAGCTAAAAGAGACCGTGGAACATGAATTTCGTTCGTTGGATGATCAGGAGAGGAAGACCCGTTCCATTCTGGCCAGTCTGGAAGCGGATTTCACCAGGCGATTCATGAAAATGCAGGAGCAGGGTTGAAGGGAGCCTGAGATCGAGATGAGAAAATGGCAAAGTTGAGGGGAGAGGGTGACGGCGAATTTGCAGAGAAGATCGCCTCGAGAGAAGGGCGCAAGATGTTAGCACGCCGGAACAGGTCCAAAGGCGTCTGGTTTGGCATGGGAATGATGGGCGTAATCGGCTGGTCGGTGGCCATTCCCACTTTGATTGGCGTTGCTATTGGAATCTGGCTGGACAGCAGGTACCCGGGGCAGATCTCCTGGACTATCACCTTCCTGTTCACGGGTCTTGCAATTGGGTGTTTTAATGCCTGGTATTGGGTTGAAAGAGAGCGAAAGAAAATTGATGGCAATTACGAGGAGAGCTTTGAGCACAGTCATACAGGAAGCGAAAGCGATGAATAACACCCTGAATATGACCCTCAGTCTGGCATCAGGCATCTTGTTAGGGATTTTCTATTTTGGTGGGCTCTGGCTGACGCTGAAGCGTCTTTCGCAATCACGGCAGCCTGCCCTCTTGACTCTCGCCAGTCTTCTGATGCGATCAGCAATATGCCTCTTTGGCTTTTATCTCGTCGCGGGTAGAGGCCTGGAAGCCCTCGCTTTCTGCCTGGCAGGGTTCATAGCCCTGAAGTTTGCGTTGATTTACAGCATGAATTCCACACGTTCGGAGGTTGATCGATGGTAGAACTGAGTCCTGATGAGGTGGTATTCTGGCAATGGGGATTTGTTACCATCAATGAGACCATAGTTTTTACCTGGTTGGTAATGGCATTGCTGGTTCTTTTCGGCTGGCTGTCAGCCCGCCGTCTGTCAATGGACCCGCCCCTTTCGCGCTCGCAAAACCTCTTTGAGACCATCATCGTCTACATGCAAAGCCAGATAAGAGAAATCGCCCAGATGAGTCCAGACCGATATTTGCCCTTTTCGGGAACTTTATTTCTCTTCATTTCTGTTGCTAATTTGCTGGACATCATCCCTGGTTACCGCACTCCTACCAGCTCTCTTTCCACAACGGCAGCGCTGGCGATCTGTGTCTTCTTTGCTGTTCCTATTTACGGGATCGTTCAGTCGGGTTTTGCCGGTTACCTCAAACACTACCTGGAGCCGACACCCTTGATGTTTCCGTTCCACGTTATCGGAGAGTTTTCCCGCACACTGGCCTTGGCCGTAAGGCTGTTTGGGAATATGATGAGCGAGACCATGCTGATCGCGATCCTTCTCACCATCGCACCCCTATTTCTGCCTGTGCTTCTGGAACTGCTCGGCCTTCTTATCGGTCAGGTGCAGGCATACATCTTCGCGGTCCTGGCCACAGTGTACATCGTCTCGGCGAGCACAAATGATGGAAAAATTAAAAAAATTTCTGAGGGAGGTATTTGATATGGCTGTTGATATGACAAGTATTGATGCGGTCGCCATGGCGTCCATTATTGTAGCCGGTTTGACCATGGCCATAGGCTCTATCGGCCCGGCGATAGGTGAAGGCTGGGCCCTGTCCAGGGCATTGAGTGCTATTGCTCAGCAGCCCGACGAGGCGAATAACATAACCCGGACTCTGTTCGTGGGTCTTGCAATGATAGAATCAGTTGCGATCTACTGCTTTGTAATATCCATCATATTGATCTTCGCCAATCCTTTCTGGAACTATGTGGCAAAATAGGAGGTCAATGTGCAGATTGATTATTTCACAATATTTGCTCAGATCATCAACTTTCTAATACTGATCTATTTGCTCCGGCATTTCCTCTACAGGCCGGTCATAAAATTGATGGAAGAGCGAGAGCAGAAAATAGCCTCTCGACTTGGGGAGATCGAAAAAAAGAAGGGCGAAGCGGAACAAGAGTTAGAATCTTACCGAAAAATGTCGCAGGATTTATCAGATAAACGCGAAGAACTGCTGGCGGACGCCGCCAGAGAGGCGCAGGTCTTAGAGGCCGATCTGATGGAAAAAGCGCGCGAGGAAGTTTCGGCGAACAGTGCCAATTGGTATCGAGATTTGCAGGCCCAGAGGGCAACACTGCTCGAAGATCTGAACCGGCGTGCGGGCGTCGAGATATACGCTATCGCTCGCCGCGCTCTTCATGATCTTGCCAATGAGGATCTGGAGCGCCAGATCATAAATATCTTCATCAAACGTCTGCAAAATATTGATAAATCCGAGAGCGAGATGATTCGAGAATTTTATAAAGGCATCGATAAGGAGATTACGGTGAGGAGCACCTTTGCTATCACCGAGGAGATGCGCCGGAAGATTCAGGAGACGGTTCGCAATCAAACCGGTGTTGACGCGATCATACACTATAAGATCGCTCCTGAGTTGATCTGCGGTGTGGAGATGGACTCTCACGGTACAAGAGTCGCCTGGAGCATTGCCGGTTATCTGAATACTCTGCAAGCAGATCTGTCGGAAGTTCTGGCGAGAAGAAATGTCTGATAGCCAGCGATCGGGTGCCATAAACATGGAGAAGGACGAAAATAAGGAAGCTCGGGGCTCGATTGCACGCAACTTTGCGGCTATCAGTCAAACACTTGAAGACTACCAGCCGCGGCTACGTTTTGACGAGATCGGGACAGTATCCTTTGTTGGCAACGGCATCGTTCGCATAAGGGGCTTGTCGCACGTAAAGTCAGAGGAGCTCATCAGATTACCTGGCGAGAAGTTCGCCATCGCCTTCAACCTTGATCCTGAAGATGTCGCGGCTGTCATGCTCGATAAAAGCGTTGAGATCGAAGCAGGACAGGAGGTACGCCGAACCGGAAGGGTCATGGATGTGCCTGTGGGGGAAGAGCTTCTGGGAAGGGTGGTGGATGCTGCCGGTTGGCCGCTTGACGGAGGAAAACCAATCAACGGTGAAAGACGACCCATAGAGCGTGTTGCTCCGGGCATCATGGACCGGGCTCCCGTTAGTGTCCCCCTCCAGACCGGAATCCTGGTGGTGGATTCCATGATCCCTATCGGCCGCGGCCAGAGGGAATTGATACTGGGCGATCGCCAAATCGGCAAGACCGCCATCGCCCTTGATACAATAATCAATCAGAAAGAAAAGGGGATCGTCTGTGTCTACTGTGCCATAGGTCAGCAACGATCTGCCGTCGCCAGAGTGATTGCACAGTTACGTAAATATGATGCCATGAATAATTGCATCGTGGTCGTGTCTACTGGAGAGGACACACCCGGTTTGAATTTCATTGCCCCGTACTCCGCCACTACCATGGCCGAGTACTTCATGGAAAAAGGACGTGATGTTCTGATTGTATATGACGATTTGACCCATCACGCCAGATCCTATCGTGAACTCTCTTTGCTTTTGCGAAGGCCGCCGGGCAGAGAGGCCTTCCCTGGAGACATATTTTACATTCATTCCCGTCTCCTGGAGAGGTCCACGCACCTTAAGAGCGGCGGGTCTCTCACGGCATTGCCTATTATTGAAACTGAAGCTCAGGACATTTCAGCCTACATTCCTACCAACCTCATTTCTATTACGGATGGCCAAATTTACCTCTCCCCGAAGCTGTACGAAGAGGGCGTTTTGCCTGCTGTTGATGTGGGCAAATCAGTCTCGCGGGTGGGAGGAAAGAGCCAGCTTCCAGCATACCGTGATGTCAGCGGAAACCTACGACTCTCCTACTCACAGTTTGAGGAGCTGGAGGCATTTGCACGCTTTGGCACCAGGCTTGATGCGGAAACTCAAAAAACTCTCGAACATGGACGGCGTATTCGCGAGGTTCTATTGCAGCCACAGTACGAGCCGGTTCAGGCTCCTGAGCAGATTGCGATTCTTATGGCGACGACAGAGGGCGCCCTGGACGACATCCCTCTGGATGAAATTGCCTCTGTGAAAAAGAATATAGTGGAAACATTTTCCGAAAGACTACCCGAATTGCATAAGCGGATTCAATCCTCTGAAAAGCTTACGCCTGAGGACCGGGATATGCTCGTTGAATACGTCTCGAAGCTTCATCAAGGCGGAAAAGTAATTCATTAATACATACTGGAAAAATTAAGGAAATTACAGAAAGACTGAGGGGATAAATGGAAGAGCTGGAAAGCCTGAAAAGAAAGATCAAAAATGCCGAAGATCTGCAGTCGGTTGTAAAGATAATGAAGACGATGTCGGCGTCCAACATTCGTGAATACGAAAAGGCCGTAGAATCGCTCAGTGAGTACAACAAGACCATTGAGATGGGGCTCCAAATCGTAATGATGAATAAGCAAGAAGAGCTTCTGATCACAAAATCTGAAGGAAGAAAGTGCTTGGGTGCGGTGGTCTTCGGCTCTGATCAGGGGTTGTGCGGCAGTTTCAATGATCAGATTGCGAATTATGTGATCGATAAGCTCAAAGTCATTGATCATGAAATGTGTTCGATCCTCGCCGTTGGTGAACGCGTTATTTCTCGACTGGAAGCAGGTGGACCGCCAATTGACGCACATTTTTCATTTTTTGGAACTCAGCAGGGCATAGCTCAGGTTATGCTGGATGTGCTGGTCGAATTGGAGGAATGGCGAATGAACCGGGGAATCGATCAGATCGTACTCTTCTATAACAAATCCGTTCCTGATGCAGTTTCCCGTCCTCATATGGTCTACCTCTTCCCGCTGGATATGGATTGGCTCCGGGAACTGGCTGAGAAGAAGTGGCCTGGTCGCACATTGCCCACTTTCTCCATGGATGCCGATAGACTCTTCTCTTCGCTGGTGCGCAACTACCTATTTTTCTCACTCTATCGCGCTTTTGTTGAGTCGCTCGCAAGCGAGAATGCCAGTAGATTGGCATCCATGCAGATGGCAGAAAAAAATATAGAAGATCATCTGAATGAGCTGAGCGTTCAATTTCATAGAAGGCGTCAGTCGGCTATCACTTCAGAACTGCTCGATGTTGTGACGGGATTTGAGGCCATAACCGGCGAAGATCACCGGATTTGATGCAAATTTTCAGACCTCCCCGGGCTCTGCACATATAATCGGCTCTCTTGCGCGAATGGCCCCATAGGTGATCTTATGGCACCAAACTTTCACTGGCATGCATTTATGGAGGGCCTTATGCGGCTTCTTCTGTCAATTTCTTCATCCAGTCGTGAGCAAAGATCTCGGCGTCTCCTGTCTCTATGCCTTCAAGTATCTTTTGCGCTACATATTCTGCAGTATCACCGGGAATGGAGTTGCCCTCCTGCAGCCTATTTTCGTCTTGCGGCTCTCTAATGGTATTTTTTCCGAAGTTGGTTAGAGTAATGTAGGGGTACACGACACCTACGATAATGTTATCCTTCTTTAGCTCTTCACGTGCGGTCAGGCTGAGGCCGGCCAGAGCTCGTTTCGAAGACGAATACACGCCCAGGTTCGGCAAATGCATAAGCGCCGTGCCGGAGCTGATGTTGATAATCGCTCCCTGCCCCTGCCTTTTCATGATCGGAATGACCTGCTGCATGGCAACGAGCGGCCCCTCCAGGTTCAGATCGAAGATGTGATGGAATACATCGAGATCAGTCTTTTCTAGGGTTGCATAGTACCCTTGACCGGCATTGTTGACCAAAATGTCAATACGCCCGAAGTGATCCCTCGTTTGTTCCACCATTCTCTTGATCTCGGTGGGCTTTGTCATATCGGCCGGAATCGCTATTGATTCGGAAAGCTCCTTTGATAGTTTCTCCAGCTTCTCTTTTGAGCGAGAAATGAGTGCAAGTTTTGCGCCTCGTTCTGTGAGAAGCTTTGCAGTGGCAAGGCCGATCCCTGATGAGGCTCCAGTTACAATAACTATCTTATTCTTAACATCCATAAATTCACTTCTCTTCTTCATTAATACGTCATAATAATTCTTAAACTAAACGCTTTATGTCCTCAACTCGCAAAAAAAAAGCTGCCTGCTCTGGATCGAACCATTTCTGTCTGCCTGCTTGAGGACACATAGTTCAATATAAGATAAATCGTCAAGGTCTTTTCTCAGTCCGAGCGTTTCTCTAGAGTCCACTTTTGGTGGAGAAAATTCTGCACCGATACATATCCCTTGAAAGCCTTATTATGTTTCTCACTTTGTACTATAATTCGCAATCTGTGTCATAAAAGGCTTATATGTACATGCTAAACAGCTATGCCACAGAACAAGTGTGACATCATTCGATGGGTAACCCTGCATTGGATGAATGCGTAAGATCGGAGGTAAGGGCAATGAATGAAACTGAGGCACTGATTCGAAGGCGTGAGCTGCTCTTTGAGAGGATATCGAAGATGAACAATGAAGTCGAAAAAATTGACCAGCGAATAGATTTTCTGCAGAGTGCAAAAGCATCTGAGCTCGCTGATCTATTTCAGACTCCGGAGCGGTTAGCAGAGGGGGTGTCCTGAATGAATTCGTTGTCGGTTAATGAGATTGTGAAATTTTCATCCCGCCGGGGTGCACATAAAAAGGATGTCGAATATTTCTTGAGTACGGTTGGGCAGGCCGGCACAGAGGAAGGCGCTCTCATGAACCTGTACTACGATGCGCGCCTCTTTAGCTGGAATATTTCGACGATAAGGGCCATCGAGGCTGGCATAAAGTCGGCTTATACTGAAGAAGCGGATCCCGATGCGCATGTAGTGGAAAAGGCAATCGAGACTCCTCTGCCCGGGGGCGCTTACTCGCTTTGGCCGCAAATCAGCTACAGAACCCAGGCAGATGTGTCTTCGCTGGTTAGTTGACACAGGTCTGCCTCTTACTTCCTTTTATGGTTGTCTTGTCCTCGCTCAATCATTGATCTGTTCTGAGCGTTGTCATCTTTCCGTTTCCGGATAGAGTCCTGTCACGCTTTTGATAAGTCTATGAAAATATTTTCAGGCCAGGTCAGCGGTGGTCGAGGACATCCCATTATTGATTTGGGGCTTCGCATATGAGGGCTCTGCGGGACCGAAGCCCTGGAATTAACATGGAGCCGCGGTGGTGTGACGCTCAAGACCGCAAAACAACCATTTACCTGCCCGCCCCCTCCTCTGCTGCTCCCTCCTCATCCTCCTTTTCTTCCTCCAGGGGCTCTTCGAGGCCTTCGAATGCCTTCTTCAGCAATCCAATCGCAAAATCGATGACAGCCCGGCCACGCAGGTCGGGACCTGCATCCTCATCGAGCAGATCTTCATAGAACTCTCTGGTCACTTCCTCGTAATCATCATCCGTGTACTCCAGGTCGCTGCTGTCTTTTATCTCCTCCTGTAGCATGATCGTGGCATCTTCCAGGAGAGCGTGGTCTTCCTTGGTGGGAGTGCCCAACTCGAGTTTGGTGAAACAGCTGTCAAGTGCCTGCATGCGACTGTAATCGTTGGCTCCCAGGATATCGTTAATATCTCTTTTCATGGAAGCAACTTTACCCGCATCATCTATTTCCTCATTTTTCTGCATTTATCATTCACTTCCTCATTACCGGCTGCGCTGCTCTGAAAATCGGCGTTAATCGTTAGCATGAATTTATAGGTCGCAATAATACGGATCTTTTGTCTGGCAAGATCTGCGAAGTCAGATCACTACCTGTATGTGCTTTAAGATCTGGGTCCATTTTGATCCAGAGAGACTGCTAGCGCACAGGCGATTATTCAGGAGATCTAATAAATCCGCACGGCGGGTTTCCCATCGATGCCTGGTCCGTCGAAGTCTTCCGCAAGCTGTTCTATGGCGAAGTGCCAGTGGACAAGAGGGAGGCAATAGAAGGGATTAAAAGAGAAGGCCAGGCGCCGGTGGGGCAAATGGTCCTGGATGGCTTTCTTTTATGTAGTGCAGGATCTGGGGAATCTATCAAGAAAGCTGAATATCAAGCTCAGGCTGGAATGATCAATTACAGACTTCGGGCCCGGATGTGAGACTCCAAAGTCGCGCTAGTCTTATCTACTTTTACAAAGCTATTCATGATGGCATGTCGATACTAATTGCATTAAATTTGCGTCAAGGAAGCGCTAGAAGTATACACATCCGTTATACAATCTTGCCTTCTGTTCCAGAAATCCCGGTCGCATGCCTCTAAAGATAGTCCTATTCATTTTATAGCTTAGAAAAATATTTATACAACGCAGTTGAAATGATGAACGCAATTTCGATAGTCATAATTCACCGATGTTAAGAATTCATTATGAGATCACTATCTAATTCATCGTTTCGTGAACTCAATGCAGGTGTGGTTGTCTATGATGTTTGCAGAAAAGGCTCTCAAAAAGGCTAGACCTTACAGTGTCGACCAGAAAGTCTCCCTGCCAAGACGGCAGAACTATTATCCTTCTCCCGTGTACTGGAGAGATGAGCTGCTTTACCCATATCTCTCTAGATCGATTCAGCGATGGCAGAGAAGGAGAACGAAAGCTTTTGGATAGAGAGAACCTATGTACAGCTCGCCCGGACATAAATGAAAAACCCTAGAGCTGAGATCTCTGGGCGGAGTCGGGCTCCACTCTCTGGCAGAGAGTAAATCTATCTGGCGTCGAGTCCAGGCTTGTCTACCTGAAGGACCTTGTTGTTACAGCTCTATGGCTCAGCCCTGTCTTTAAGCAGCGCGGTCACGAGGACAGCTATCATGGTTATGGGTGCAGGACTTCCTGGATGTAGATCCAATATTTGGGGATCGCAATGATCTGACTGAGCTTGTGTCAGAAGCGCACGCTGAGGGTATGCGCTATTCAAGACAATTAAGTATTCAACTCCGGTGTACGCTCTGCCCGAACTCCCGCGGATTTATGAGGCCCGCTACACCACGGATCGCTACAATTTTGGCTCCTGGCGCGATCGTCTGGGCTATGCCACTCCTACTATAAAGGGCGATCAGGACGTAGTTTGCCCGGTCGAGCTTCAAAATATTATAGCTATACGATGGCAGTAACCGATCCCTTGCCCTATAGACTTCCGGCTAACTGTCAGGAAGCCTAGCACGCGGGCCTCTGTTTACTCCACTTCCGAGGTCTACCTTGAGAAGCCGCACACTCTGGATGATCTGGCAAAGTGTTATAAATACTGCATTGCGCTGACCTACTGTGATGGTTTTCGCATAGATACTCTGAAGCATGTCTCCTTTGATGAGGGAAGACACTTCTGCGGCACACATCACAGTCAGCAGCCAACTAACAACTTCTTTTTTTAAGATCGCTTTGAACTACACACCAGCCTGTTCTTCGATGCCCTGGATAGGAACCTCAATGCTGCCCTGTACATCGAGAGATGCGGCTAACATTGAATGGTGTGGCCAAAGGCAAGGTTCATGCTATGTATTACTTCACTTTCTTGTAGGCGTCAAGCTCGCCTCAAGAGGTAAACTGTTGCATCCGAAGATCGCGGCGACCATTTTTCTGGAGAGGAGCCCCGCTTCTGGAGTCGGTCGGAAGCCCAGGTTGCTGCGGAGTGGCGCTTCAGCTATTTACGTTAGGATTCCTTGCATCTACTACGGCACGGAACAGGCGTTTGCCGGTCCCGAATTGGACGAAAAATGGACGAGATCGAAGAATTCGGATCGAGATCTGCGAGAGGCCATGTTCGGTCCGGATCACCCGCGTAAGGCGGGCTTGGAGAGGCAGTCTCCGGATTCTGACATGAGGCTGCCGGGCTTTGAGCCCTTTGGCACCACCAGATATCACTGTTTTGACCCCAGGTTCCACGTCTATCGCCGCATTGCTGCCATGGCGGTCCCTGGCAAGGCACAGCCTGGGTGTCGACGGCAGTCTGTACTCGCAATTCTATGAACTTGCCAGTAAGGATTCGGTATTTGAAGCACGTGGTCAAGGACCTCTACGGAAGGCACAGCACAGGCTGGAAGATCAGCATGGGTCAACGAATCATTGGAGGAGGGCTTTCGTTCCCAATGCCAATGGCACCGAAGCGCGCAGTGCAGACATCTTAGTGGAGTCTGGCCTGAATCTGCCCGGAGGCAATATGACTGTGATCCTGAATTCTGCTGAGGTGGCAGCAAAACCCAAGAAGTATGCGGGATCTAACCCCTTCGGGTAAGTGTCCATAAGGCTGCTAAAAGGTATGCTTATGTGCATATCCGGGATTACGGTCATCGGAAGTCCTGGTGATGGCCAATCATCCCGAGAAAGAGGTAGGAGAGGTAGCTTAAGGAGAGTGCAGACGATTTTGTTTGTATGAGCTGATATCGATTGTTTTGAATTCAGCTCATATTATATTAATTGAATTTGGAAATCAAATAAAAAGAGCCACATAAGCCAGCTCCTAGAATAGCGCATTCGATGTTCTATCCCCAAAACCTCTTCGTCCTGGCGTACTCTCTTTCCGCCTTCAGGATGTCCCTATAGAACTCCAGCTCATCACTCTGCCGTTTTCCGACAACGCGCGCTGCCGTCTCCGGCCCCAGGCCCCGGCTTGCCAGGGCTATTGCGGCAGTTTTGCCATAGCTCAAAACCAGATTGGCATTTCTGAAGACCCTTTTAGTTCTGCGCTTCTCCTCGGCGGTCTTCTTCTTCTCCGGCTTTTTGACCACCTTGATCTCCTCTTCCTCCCAGGGCTTGAGTGCGGCCACCATGCGAGATCCGCATATCGGGCACTCCGGCTGCTCGGGCACGCGCTCTACCTGGCGCATGGACTTCCACTTCTTGCAGTTCACGCAAAAAAGCAACACCCGATCGTTCATGATCCTGTTCTTGAGAAGGTTGATGACCGCGGCATCGGCATGCTCAGGCGACGTTACGTCCCTTCCTCCTCCACGGCCACTGGTTCCGATAGGCGAGAGCCCGCCGGTAGTGATCGTGATCGTTCCGTCCCGGATCTTCTCCAGCACCCATTTTGCCAGGCTTATGTCCAGGCGGTCATGGTAGATCTCCCGCAGAGCTTCGCGATACATGGGTGTGCCCTCGAAGACGGCCAAAAGCTTCGCCATGCTGACCCTCTGGTAGTCCACATCCCTGGAGAAGGCGCCGAACTTGCGGGCCACATGCACCATCTTCCAGCGCAAAAGCGTGGTGTTCTTCAGGGTCATCTCCAGGATGGGCTCGACGTAAGTCGGGTCCAGATCCTGTATCACCTTCTCTACCTCCTCAGCCAGCAAGACCTTTGGCAGCGTCAGCTCAATTCGGTAGGGATCAATCTGCAAAGCTACGCTGCTGCCAAAGCGAGCGGAAAGGATGGAGGTGATGACCCTTCCCAGAGTATCATTGGTCTTATGGCCGAAACACGCGTTGATGACTGCTCCTTCTCCGCCACTCTCCACAACGACGTTTGATTCATCAGGAACCTGCAGGTTCTTTTCCATCTGCTTTTTTATGAGGTCGACCAGCTCTTCTGCTGCTTCCTGGTCTACCGGATACTTCCCACGCAGCTCTTCTACAGCGAGCGTGCTCCCGCCCTCATTCATCTCCAGCGTCTCGCGGATCTCCCGCCGGATCCGGCCCACCTCCTGCGCCACAGCAAAGGGAACAGGGATCTCCTCTCCGGTCCAGCTGGGAATCTCGCCGCTGCGGTGAATGGGTACGACCTTGATCTCGTTCTCGCCGATTTCCGTAATCTCCCAGATCTCTCCTTTGGTGACGAAGGTGGCTCCTGGCTGTGCGAAACTGATCACGAAGGCTTCGTCCAGTGTTCCCACAGACCTCCTGCCCACGATATCATAGACGTTGAACCTCTTCTCATCCGGGATCATGGAGAGGTTCTCGATGTAATACTCTCGCGCTTTGCGGGTTCTCTGCAAAATCCCATTGTACTGTCGAACCAGCCTGTGCTCTTCCATCTGGTCGACGACTCCCTTCAGTTCATCGAGCGTCAGATCCCGGAAAGGGTAGGCTCTGCATACAATCTGGTAGGTCTTTTCCAGGCTGATATCCCCGAAATCCATCTCCAATCCCACAATCTGGTTGGCCAGGACGTCCGTTGGCTTCTCGTGAATCTGGATAGACTCTAACTCCATTGCCGCCGCCCTCCGGGAAATAGCGCAGGCTTCGGCCACATCGTCGGCGCAGGTGGCGATTATCGTCCCGGAAGAGATGAGGCCGATCTTATGGCCTGAGCGGCCAACCCGTTGCAGCAATCTCGAAACCTCGCGCGGTGAGCTATACTGGATGACATGATCCACGTCGCCGATATCAATTCCGAGCTCCATAGATGAAGTGCAGATGAGTCCCTGCAGGGCACCGGCCTTGAAAGCCTCCTCCGCCTCTACCCGTGCTTCTACAGAGAGACTGCCGTGATGGACGCCAATGGGCTCGCCCAGTTGCCTGAATCGAGAGCCCAGAACCTCTGCAGCCTGGCGGGTGTTAACGAAAATCAGGCACTTCCTGGTATGGACCATCTCTCTGATCCAGCGAATCTGCGCTGCCAGGCGGGGATCGCATTCTAGCTGGCTTGCCACTGCATAGTCTGACCTGGTGGCCTGAGGGCTGACCACTCGAAAGTCGCTCGCCCTCTCCATTTCTGTCTGGACGATCTTGCAGGTGCGACCTGTTCCGACAAGCAATTTGGCCACGGACTCTGGCGAGCCCACTGTGGCAGAGAGCCCTATACGCTGAAAGTCGCCTGCAAGCTCTGCCAGCCTCTCCAGGATCACGGCCAGCTGCGAGCCGCGCTTGGATGTGGCCATCTCATGCACTTCATCAACTACCACAATCCTTGTCGTGGAAAGGTTCAAACGCAAGCGTTTGCCGGTCAGCATTATTTGCATCGTCTCTGGTGTTGTGATCAGCAAATCAGGAGGCTTGAGCGACTGCTTCCTCCGATCACCCTGGCTGGTATCGCCATGACGTACTGCCACGGTGATGTGAAGCTGCTCCCCCCATTCATTAAAGCGGCGCAGCATATCCCTGTTCAGTGCACGCAAGGGAGTGATGTACACCGCATGTATGCCTTTTCGCTCCCCGGCAAGAATCTTATGAAAAATGGGCAAACTGGCAGCTTCGGTCTTGCCGGTGCCGGTGGGCGCAATGAGTAGAACATTTTCTCCTGCCAGGATTGCCGGTATGGCCTGCTCCTGCGGCAGCGTCGGCTCGATGATCGACTTCTCCGATAGCCTCGCCCTGATCTGAGGATCAAGCTGACCAAAAGCGTTCACAATAGTCATTCCTGGAACCGGGTATGAAAACCTTGCGGCAAATTCGATAAATGATTACGTCGATAGACGATTGCGAAAAGCCTCTGAGGCAGAAATGTTCCCTGCCTCTGAAAGTGATGTTCTGTTTTCACTCGAAGAATGCCGCAAATTCCATTTCGACCCTCACAATGCGTCTTCGCGGCAGTGTGTCATATTTAACTTTTCAAAAGACTCCTAAAATCGTCGCTACCGGCCCTCAAACAGGAGATTGCCTTTTCCAATGCCCGGCAATAGGCAATCTTTCTAATTTTAAGGTGAGATTAAGGTCTTATACTACGTTAAAACTAAAATTAAAGTGAATTTCAGGAAACAGAACCATTAAATCAATTTTAATAAGATTATAAACGTTTTTTACCTCCTAATTTATGATTATCAAACTTCATAGCATAGTCGTTCGGCCCTATCCTTTTATATCGTTCAAACAAGGATATATGTGCAGGAAAACTCTCAGTATAGAGTTGCATCCTGAGTGGAGGTATATTCAAATGAATTACGTTAAGTTCTTGGTGGCATTGGCCGCTATGTGCGTTCTTATTATCCCGGCCTTTTCGATGCCAGACAATGGAATGGGGAAAGATGCCAACCAGATGTGGCAGGGTCAGGATGGCAAGCAGATGTCCCAGAACACCTGCAACTGCCAGAAGTCCGTGATGGGCCAGGACAGTAAGCAGATGTCCCAGAATACCTGCGACTTCCAGAAGTCCATGATGGGTCAGGACGGCAAGCAAATGTCCCAGAATACCTGCAACTGCCAGAAGTCCATGATGGGTCAGGACGGCAAGCAGATGTCCCAGAATACCTGCAACTGCCAGAAGTCCATGATGGGCCAGGACGGCAAGCAGATGTCCCAGAATACCTGCAACTTCCAGAAGTCCATGATGGGTCAGGACGGCAAGCAAATGTCCCAGAATACCTGCAACTGCCAGAAGTCCATGATGGGCCAGGACGGCAAGCAGAAGGCATTCGGCTCCGAGAAGTCCATGATGGGTGGTCAAGACGGTAAGAAGATGGACCATAAGAATGTAAAGTCCATGATGGGCGGCAGGGAGAAGGGCGACAATATTGGCGTCAAATTGGTTATAGTCAATATTAATGTCTAGGCCATTTCAGGAATGATAAGATAATATATTCTTGATCATTTATTTTTTTGAGATGATCAAATCCATGGTCGCGGAGAAAATTTAGAGGTTTTGTAGAAATCATCTGCGGTTGATGGTCGTCTCTAGGGCCGGGTTAACGGCCAACCTTTCATAGTCACGATTGCCATGAGAAGATACAAGTCATATTCAATATATGAATGCGCAATTGGATTTAGAGAATGGAGCACTATTTAGGCAAGAGGAAACTGGTATGAAAAATAGATATTGTTTGGCGATATTGATGCTGTTAATAAGCAGCAGCACATTATTGGTCGCATCGGCTCAAGATCAGGTCGCTCTGACGGTTCATGTGTATGATGGGGACTTCAACGGGACGCTGCTTTCAGGTGTCTCATTAAGCGGGCAGGATGCTGCGAGCAACAGTTTTCAAACAGTTACTGATTCAAACGGAGCCGCAGTCGTTGAAGGACAACCGGGTAACTGGCAGTTCACATTTGCAAAGGAAGGCTATGACACTCTGAGTTTAAGCTATGACGTCACTGAGACAGGTGATGGTTCCGTTTATCTCCAAAAAACGACTCCAACCGCAGATGATGTCGTTCTGACGATCTACGTCCACGAAGGGAGCCTCAACGGGACGATGCTGTCAGGTGTTCAGGTCGTTGGACAAGATGCCACAGGCGACATTTTTCAAGGGCTTACGGACTCAAATGGATTAGTGGCAGTCAGCGGACAACCAGGAACCTGGCATTTCAATTTCACTAAAGAGGGCTATGATCCACTCAGCTTGGATTATGACGTCACTCAAACAGATGAAGGTGCCGTTTATCTGGAGAGCGCTGATCTGTCCCAAGGGTCTCAAGATGGGGTTATATCCTCCCAACCAGATCAACAGCTTGATCTTATTTAATCGCGGGGCCTCAATCCAGTAAAGCTCAGAGAGTGGATCAGGATTGAATGTGCCGAAAATTTGTAAAAGAAAAAGCTAGAGTGCCAGAAATCCTGGCACCCATTTTCTAAAAGATAGTTGGCCCAGGTGGCTCAGTAGGGCATGCTTGATGTATAGACCGTAGTGGCCGCTGGTACGTTTATGACCTTGGTGACTCCCCTGTCGAAGTAAATAGGCTTCTCGTAATTGTTCACTCCATCGAAGATTCTGATGGTGTGCGTCTGTCCGCCAACCACGCTGAACCTGAAGACGCCATCCAGAGCGTCGCCATTGGTGCCGTCTTTGCCCACCATCACACCATCGACGTAGACATCATAACCCCTCATGGTCGACTGAATGGTCACTGGGGTGTCTCCGGCCACCGCTCCCGCCTGAGACGGATAAGACGATCCGTAACCCTGGTATTGGGTGGATGTGCTGGCAGACTGGTACTGAGTGGATGTACCGGATGACTGATATTGTGCTGTTGTGCCAGCGGTCTGGTAGAGGGCAGACGCACCGGCTGGTTGTCCGAAGCTGGCCGTGGCCGTATTCGGTGCGCTGTAGCCCGTCGGCTGATTTGTAGAGGGCGGCATCTGTCCCGCGGCCACAGCCTGCTGGGCTGGCGGTGCCTGAGCGATCACATCTATGATGATGGAGTCGCTGGGCTGATTGTTGAGAACGAAGAACAGAATGTGCCTGCCTACTTTGTCTGCCATGAAGTTCAGGCTGTTATAGCCGGAATAGAAATTCAAACGCTTGCCGGTTATGTTGAGAGAATCGGTTTGAAGGAGCTCATAGTAGTCGGCCTGCCCGCCCGCGGGTGTAAAGGCGATGAACTGCATCCCCGTCCCGGCAGGAACTATGGCGTACTGGGACCAATCCGCTCCCTTCTGAATCCAGAGCTCATTTCCTCTGCCAGCGACCATCGCGGACTGATATTGCGAGTATGCAACTTCCTGGCCGCTACCGAAGTATATCCTGGAAGGCATCTTATGTGTGACATCAAATTTTACGGGAGCAAATCCGCTCATCACAGGAATGCTGGTATTGATGTAGAACTCGCTGAAGAATGAATTCGCGCTGCTGGAGTTGGTGAACTCAGAACCAAACCAGGGGCCGAACACAGCGGAATTTGCCCCCGGGCCGATACCAAACAGGCCATTCACGAAATCTTCATTAAAAGCCACGCCGGTCATGTCCATGGAACTGGATAGGGATATGCCCTGACCGGCTGCCGCACCCAGGCCCATGAACAGGGCCAGAAGACAAAAGATCAAACAACTAAATTTCAAATTATCATACCTCTTTCGGGGATGGCCTAAGGGACGTATCTTATTTAGCCTTAAGTCTCGCCTGAGCCTCATCTGAACATCATGGGAACCCAGGGAAGAATAAAGTGAGGATCTTTCTACCGATCTTCACCTATCTTCCTGTAAAACACCCTTTTCGCCTTTCCATCCTGGCGGGGCAGGCCGCCCAGAGGGAAGACGTCTCCCCTGGGGCTGAAGCCCAGGGTCTCTTTAAGCGCCTTTTCCACAATGTAGCCCGTGACCCCGGGCCCGGCCTCCACATTGACCCGCACATTGTTGACCCCATCCACCTCTTCCACGATGATCTGGTAGTTGTTGCCGATGCCGGGGATGCTCAGCAGTGTCTGCTCAATCTGCTTGGGGAAGAAGTTGACGCCCTTGACAATCAGCATATCATCACGCCGCCCGGTGATGGGCGCTATCTTGAGATGAGTCCTGCCGCAATCGCAGCCCTCCCGGGAGATGATACGGGTCAGGTCCGCGGTTCGGAAACGAATCATGGGCAGAGCTTCTCGGTTGAGTGAAGTGAAGACCAGCTCGCCCTCCTCTCCGTCGGCCACAGGTTCTCCCGTCTTGGGATCGATTATCTCTATGATGTACTGATCCTCCCAGACGTGCAGGCCGTCGTGAGCCGTGCAGTCCATGCCTAAAGTTCCAACGCCTCCTGATTCGGTCATGCCGTAGATGTCAAAGACATCAATATCGAGACCGCTGGCGATCTTCTTTTTCATAGACTCCGAGAACGCCTCAGCTCCGAATATGCCGATTTCCAGGTCAGGCAGAGTCTCCTTCTGCTCAGCCAGAACCTCCATGAGCCGGACGCCATAGCTTACCACGCCAGTGAAGACCCGTGTCTTCAAATCTCTGGCCAGTCGGATCTGCCGCGCCGTGTTTCCGGGACCCGCCGGTATCACGAAGAGACCCGCGGCCCGAGCGCCGTGATACATGCCAAAGCCGCCGTTGAAGAGACCGAAGAGAGGCGTAATCTGTGTGGCATCTCCAGGCCGGGCACCAGACATACGGTAGCAACGGGCCATACACTCACCCCACTGCTCCAAATCGGCACGGGTATAGGGCATGACCACAGGCGTTCCCGTGGAGCCGCTGGACATGTGCATCTCTGCGATCCGATCGCGGGGAACGCAGGCCATCTTCATGGGATAGCTATCTCTGAGGATGTCCTTATTGGTCATGGGCAGCTTGACCACATCTTCGGCGGTTTTGATGTCCTCTGGCCGGATGCCTCTCTCGTCGAACAGATGCCGGTAGATGGCATTTGATTCGTAAACATGTTTGACGATGGCTCGCAGCCTCCTGGACTGCACCTCTTGAATGCTCTCACGGGATGCCGTTTCAATCAATTCATTATGAAAGTTGCCGGTTTTTGTCATGCACAGTTCCTTCCCATTGCGAATGCCATAAGATTAAGATCCAGGAATTTCTCCCGGACACACAGCCTAATGGCCTTCTCCCATGCATCCAGGGGCAGATCCAGTCCACAGGAGATGGCACCAAGCAATATGATATTTGCCGCACGGATATCGCCCAGCTCTTTCGCAGCTTTTGGGGCGTCAATGTAGACCAGCCTGGGAAACGCCCGGTCCAACATCTCTTCGACATCTTCCGGGTACCTGGCCGCGCCAGAAGAGACCGTTACGGGCATTATGGCCTGGGAGCTGACGGCGGCCAGCCCATCCGGCCGGATGAAGTCCGCATACCGGAGAGCCTCCACCTTCTCCAAAGCTCCGAGGATATGGGCGCTCTTCCTGGCCACGAGGGGGCTGTGGACCTCTTTGCCGTAGCGAATCTGGGCCATCACTGAGCCGCCTCTCTGCGCCATGCCGTGCACCTCGTTCGTCTTGACGTCGTATCCTGCCTGCATGGCCGCTTGTGCCAGGATCTCGCTGGCCAGCAAGATCCCCTGGCCGCCCACACCCACCAGGACTATGCTCTTTGTCACCTCTGTCTCCGTCGCCTTATTCCCGTTCTCGCTCATTCTTTCCCCCCTCTGACAACGGCCCCGGCCGGGCAGACCTGCTGGCATAGGCCGCAGCCTGCACAAAGCGTCTCATTTATCCTGGGTCCGCCCTCTCCGCCTTCAATGGCCGGGCAGCCCAGACCCAGGCACAGCTCGCAGCCTTTGCATTCATCCGCCAGGATTTTTCTGGTCACTCCCACCCTCTTCTTCTCCCGCAGGGGGCAGGGCGCGCGCGAGACGATCAGAGATGGCTCTGCAGTTGATAATTCTTCATCGAAGACGCTCCTGGTCTGCTCCAGGTCGTAGGGATCTATCACTCTGACCCGCTCCAGGCCGCAGGCCCGGCCGATATCCTCGATGGAGATGGTTCTTGTCGCCTCGCCCATGAGAGTTCGGCCAGTTCCGGGATGGTCCTGGTGGCCGGTCATGGCCGTGGTACGGTTGTCCAGCACTACTATGGTCGAGTGTCCCCTATTATAGACGATATCCAGAAGGCCGGTGATTCCGGAGTGGAAGAAGGTGGAGTCTCCAACAACTCCCACGACCTTGCGAGGCTCACCTGCTTTTTCCAGGCCATGGGCCATGGAGATCCCGGCACCCATACAGAGAATGGTGTCCATGCGGTCCAGTGGCTGGAACGCGCCCAGACTGTAGCATCCGATGTCGCCTGTCACCACAACGTCCCTTTTCCCCAGTGCATAGAAGACGCCGCGGTGAGGACATCCCGGACAGAGCACCGGCGGGCGGGGTGGCAAGCGATCCGAGAAAATGGAGGGCCTATCCTCTGGAACAGGCCTTCCCTCCAGCCTGGCGCGGGAAGCCAGCAGCCGGTCCACAGAAAGCTCCATGATCCCGGGAACAATATCCCTTCCCAGGCAGGCAATTCCCAGGGCCATAACGCGCTGCTCAATGAAGTCGTCCAGCTCCTCTACCACGAGGAGGCAAGAGACGCCGGCGGCAAAGTGCCGGATCAGAGCATCAGGAAACGGGTATGACATTCCCAGCTTGAGTACGCTGGCCTGGGGCCAGACCTCACGCACATACTGGTAAGCGATGGAGGAAGTTATGATTCCCAAATCTCTCTCTCGCCATTCTGTACGATTGGCGGACGAGCTTTCTGAAAAGGCTTGCAGCCGAACAAGCCGGTCCTCTACCCTCTGGCGCATGGGCCGGCCCCAGACGGGTATGGGCACAAAACGGGGCGGGTCCTTCACCAGACCGATCTTCTTCCCGGAAAGCTTTCTCTCACCAAGGTCCACCAGGCTTCGTGAGTGGCTGACCCTGGTGGTAGTGCGCAGGATGACCGGGGTCTTGAACTGCTCCGAGACCTGGATGGCAAGAATGAGGAAGTCTCTGGCCTCCTGGCTGTCGGAGGGCTCAAAGAGAGGGATCTTGGCAAATCTTGCGTAATTGCGGGTATCCTGTTCGTTTTGCGATGAGTGCATGCCGGGGTCGTCGGCCACGCAGGCCACAAATCCCCCCTCCACGCTGATGTAGCTCAAAGTCATGAGCGGGTCCGCAGCCACATTAAGCCCCACATGCTTCATGGTCACAATGGAACGTGCTCCTGCCAGGGAGGCTCCTGCGGCAACCTCAAAGGCAACCTTCTCATTGGGCGACCACTCGCAGTACACTTCAGGTTTGTATTTGACCAGGTTCTCAAGAATCTCAGTGGAGGGCGTTCCAGGATAGCCTGTGCCAACAGTCACACCGGCCTCATAGGCCCCCCGCGCTATGGCCTCGTTGCCGGACAGCAGATGTCTCAATGCCAGTTCTCCTTTGCCATGAAATCCGATTTGAAATAGAATTCAGTGATTTATATCAATCGCTTGTGCAACCCTCACAAATAGAAGGCACATCAGGCGATGCGGACAAGGGCATATAATCCTTGTGGTTATCGATTCCTTCAGGTTTTCGCAATCCGGGCAATGATCAAATGCCGGAGGTTTGCTGTATCATGGTAGTGTATCATTGTATCATAGTAGTGATACAGATAACTTTTCGGCTCCCGGAATTAAAAACGAAAAACGAAAATAATGGGATTTCAGGAACTGAAGCCTGCGACAGCAATAATTAGTTTGAATAATATAGAGAATCAAGAAAATCATAGTTCGAGGAATGTCAAATGATCAAGAAGTTAGCGGAAAGTTCAGGAAATGTCATCGGCTATAAAGCCATTGGAACTATAACGGCTTCTGACTATCTGACGCTGGAGCCAGAGGTCAGAGCATTGGTAGAGAAGGAAGGGAACATTTGCATGTTGATCGATCTGAGCGAGTTCAAATGGGAAAAGATGGAGGCCTGGCTGCATGATCTGAAATTCGGACTGGAATTTCATCACGAGATCCAAAAAATGGCTGTAGTCGGCGATAAGACATGGGTGAAGTGGATGACAGATTTGGCCCGGCCTTTCTATGTTCGTGATACCAGATTCTTCCACTCTGCTGATATCGACAAGGCCTGGGCCTGGCTCAGGGAGTGATTCGCAAAGTGACGAGAGAGACATCAGGCTGGTCGTCAGAGGTGAGCCGCGTCACAAGATCAAAGCAAGAGGCTCAAGCAGCGTACAACAGAATCAGTAGATATTACGATCTGCTGGAGGGAATCTGGGAGAAGAAGCCCAGAACTGCTGGCCTGGGAAAACTTCAGGTCAAAGAAGGTGAAACAGTCCTTGAGATCGGATTTGGCACAGGGCATAGCATACTGGCCATGGCAAAATCAGTCGGCAAATCAGGGATGGTTTATGGAATCGATCTATCCCCCCGGATGCTCGAAATAACTCAATCCAGGATCGACAAGAATGGTCTATCCGATAGGGTGACGCTGGTATGCGCCGATGCAGTGCAGCTTCCCTTCGCCGCGGGGCTCTTTGATGCCATCTTTATGAGCTTCACACTGGAGCTCTTCGATACGCCTGAAATCCCGGCCGTCCTATCCGAGTGCAAAAGGGTCCTTCATATGGGTGGAAGAATCTGCGTGGTATCTCTTACTAAAAAAGGAGAGTCGAGCTGGATGAGGGATCTGTACGAATGGGGGCACATAAAATTCCCCAGACTCCTCGATTGCCGCCCGATCTTTGTGCAGGACGCCCTGGAAACTTCCGGGTTTCGGATTTTAGATACGACGACATCGAGCCTATGGGGTTTGCCGGTTGAGATGGTGCTGGCGATAAAATAGGCAGGCGGGCTGAGAATGAAGCCCTGGCTCCCAGAATGAAAAAGAAAACGGAAAAGAAGGCTGTATTCGATAGATTTTAAGATCAGATGGTAAAAGATATTGCTAAAACATATTGCTAAAACATAGATATATTAAAAATATCCATATCATTGACTGTTATTATTATAGGCTTCTTAGAATATTTTCTGCACTTTCAGGAAGGAAATAGGACAGAAATAGACTGATTAGAATTCCAACTAGAATCGCGATGCTGAAACTGAGAAGCGTTCCGAATAATATGTATTCGCTGGTTTTTCGTTCATTGAATCTCAAGATCGATTTAGCAGTGACTAACAGTCCTATTGCAGTATATTGGTGAAGCAGCATCAGTGTGTAGATCAAAAGGCGCTCAGTATAGCCGATATACTTGCCTGCATTCTTCAGGCTATCAGAATCCTCAAATTCCGGCCTCCAGCTTTCAACCAACTTTGATATAAAAATGCTGGCGGGCCGGAAAAGGACGATATATCCTGCCAACACCACAACCAAGCAAATCACGGTGGATGAAGACAGCCAATTTTTAAAAAAGAAAATGTCTTGATTCCAATTTGATGGAAACAATAAATACAAGATTATTATGATTACTGCAAAATGTCCGAGTTGATCGAATAGGAATGATTTCAGCGTATTATTGAAGTGCGTTTTCATCAAATCTATAATCAAATGGCTCAATAAAGTTAACACCACTACAAAAGCCGTCGCATATAAATTAAAGAATAGGGCAGATGCAATCCCTGCAAGAGCAGCAGCTACAAATGCGTGCAAATAAAGATATTTCGACCTCGATTTGCGGTCTTCTTTGTCTCTTACCCATTTGTCTGGCTGCAATACAAAATCAGAAATTATATGGGCGAATATCAGGTAGATTAAAAAGGATAACATTAGCTCCATATTCAATCTCCCTCGTGGTTAATTAATATTGGACTGTTGATTTTCGTTTTAATCAACCCGGAATACCTTTCAACAATTCTCACCACAATATCATAATCCGTCTTCTTTAGCCGTTTGCCGACAGCAGAAAAGCTGATATTCAGCCTTTCCCCGATTTCCTTTAAGTTATAACCTTCAAGATTATACATCACAGCAGCACATTGCTTAATTGTCCATTTGCTTATTAATCGATCAACTACCAAGCAATGAATATCCATTTCTGCATCTACTTCAGGCCAGGGCGTCTTAACAATCAGATTTCTATCTCCTTTCAAGTTTCTGTCCAGAAGTTGGCCGGAATTTCTAAATGCAACACCTGACATCTCACCTATATTATAATTGTCTTTGCCAGTTGGGAGATGATCAATTTTTCCCAGGCCTATTGCAATTCTAGCATCCAATCTCGGATAGGTTTCATCTACCTTAAAACTCGATATTAACCTCAGCCGCAAAATAATTGCGTCTCTCATTGCGGAATCAGGATTCTTCGTTGCTATCTGAAAACTATCTCCCCTAAAAATAGACGGTGGGATTAATGAATTGCTTTTGAAATAGTCTAAGGAATCATGAAGACTGTTGACCCAAGAACTGCCAAATCGTTCTGTAAGCCCAGTTGATCCGATTATATCTCCAGTCATCACTGCATATATTTTATCTTCCATAGTGGATTCCTTTTTCTACTTAGCATTATTTTGATAGAAACGTTACTTAAAGATGTCGGGAAAATCTTTAAGCAATTACTGGCATGCGATTTTAGGCAAACAAGCATTCCCTTATGTTATCAAATTTCAGCAATAAAGCATATGTTATTGTTTCTCTGATGGAGGCATAGAATGATTTCAAATTCTATGATTGGAGCATAAGCTACTCCAAATTCTGTAATTGGAGTATATGCTACTCCAATTTCTGTGATTGAAGCATAATTTGTCGTGCTCTGATTGAAGCAGATCTATGATGGGAGTATCTTGATGATAGCCGTCATTGGATCACCACAGCCACCGGTCACTCGCAGGGTGAGACGTTTACCTGTCGTCCTCGGTGAGGACTTCGAAAACAGAATCAATATCATTTTGTTAAATGGCGAGCCCGCCGGCGGTTGCCCTCGAGCTCGCGCGCCAGTTAATCCCGATGCGTCCTCCTCCCCTTATACCTATATCTCATTGTACTTTTCCAAGATCGCCTTTATCTCAGAAATCCGGTCTTGAAGATCCTCTACAATGGGCCCAAGTTGCCGTTGCGCCTGATCCCTCTTGTCCATAGCAGCCTGAACTTCGGGCATGTTTTCGATCTATTCCATGGAACCGGAATCAGTTTCACGAAGGGACCGCTCCAAAGTGCGCCTGCCTCCAAAGAAGCTTCAGCGATCTGACGCTTTGCTCTGAATAGCTTGTCAGTAGTTAAGCCGCTCATCGAAGGCTGGCCCTCAGTCAGCGCCATGTAGGCACCGATATCCGCCTTTACATCTGCTAGGTGCTTTTCAGCCTTTTCAAAGCCAGCTATCAACTGCTCAGAGCCTTCTGCAAATACAGGAGTCAACTTGCCGTTTGCTTTTTGAGGCCGGATGCATCTTAGTAGGCCTGTCTGCATGGCATCGAAGTCATTTAATGCATTGTTATGCGCTTCTGCTACCTTACCCTCTGAGGAATTCGGTTTCTGCTGCCAGAACGCGAGGAATGCATCAATACCATCTGGATTAAAGATGGTCACTGTGTCCCCCTTTTGCGGGCGTAATCACAAGATGCATTCCATCAAATGTCATCTCGACTTTGTCAACAGCTATCCATGCGCTTAGAATTGCGGACGGTATTGTGCCGTAGTCCGTTGCATCTTATCAACTTTCTATTTAATTTCATAAAGTACCTTTTATTTTGGTCCGGTGAAGTGAATGCTTTGCCTCAGGTGAAAACAATCCGGTAATGGATCAGGCCAGAAACAATCCTGCATATGCAGCATCGAGGCTCCGGCCGTGAACCGTAATGGGAACTACTTTTAGCTGGCTGACCTTCAGGCGGGCGCAGGAAAATGATCCACAATGGCCAGATGACATATTTTAAGAAGATTGGTTTTTTGCATTTCTTCTCAATATTACCTTAACGTAAAATTTGAGTGTGATAAGGTGAATCCAAAATAGGGACGATTAGATCACTTGACCCAACCCCAACGAACCAACGATGACAACGATCTTTTTTGTGCTTTTATATCGCGTATCCCTTAATTCGAAGACAAAAGGCTAATGGAGTTATGAGCGGGAATCCCATCAACTACCCGATCCATCGGCAGGTTTTTTATGTGACACATGATACTGTGCTCTGATGGTAGAGAAAGTTCGCAGCGCAGAGAAGGAGATCAACGAATCGAAATGAATATGGTATATATAGAATGCTAAATTTTAAATTAAAATGGAGATATTATGAGATTTATTCTTGATACCAATATGTATCTTCATTATAACCTATTTACTGAATGTAAATGGAGTGACCTGCTTGGCGTTGACAACCTAACACTAATAGTCACCCCTACAATAATCAAGGAATTAGACGATAAAAAATATGATCAACGAGATCATATTGCGAAAAGGGCCCAAGAGATTATTTCAAAATTTCGAAATATGTTGGATGATGGGAAGCTACCTTGTGGAATATCTGTGGTATTTCCACCTTTGAATAATAAATTTGATTGGGACTCTGTTGGCCTAAACCCTCAGAATGCTGATGATAGGATAATCGCTGAGGTATTGCTACTAAATAAAGCATCAAAAGATGATGATGCCTGCATAGTGACGGCGGATTTTGGATTAGAAATTAAGGCACAGAACCACCACATAAGAGTCATACCTCCACTTGATGCATGGAAAAGGAAACCAAAAGATCCACGAGATAAGGAGATAGAAAAACTTAAGGACATTATTAAAACCACAATCCCCGAAGTAAAATTATGTTTCTACAATGAAAATGATCATACTTATAGAGATACGTTTGAAGCATCTATGGGAGAATATGAAATTGGGCTTTTAGGTGATGATTACATCAATAAGATTTACGAAAATATAAAAGAAGAAGTACAAAAAGAGTTATCCGATAAGGATTACGATTATTTCCTGCCTAATGAGTGTATCAGAAAATATAAGGAGAATTTGAGAGATTACCCCGAAGAATGTTTGAAATATTTAAAAGATAACAACTGCATTAAAACCAAGAGATCTCTTATGATTGAAATTCCATTTTTCCTCAACAATAGCGGCAATTTGCCTGCGGAGGATCTTGATGTTTGGATGAAATTCCCAGGAATGTTGAAGTATCAGGAGTTGTTCCTGAATCTCCAGAAGAGCCCAAAAAACCCCATAGGCCAAAGTCTTATAATGATTGCCTTTCGTGGGATATGAAAGCCATTAAATTAGATAATAGTTTTTTAAATAATCAAAAAGAGCTTATTGGTCCTGAAATTGAATCCTCTGCGGAGATATCAGTTCATTATCACCTAAAGAAATTAAAACATGGATTGAGATATCCACTGCCATTATTTGTTATCTTTGAGTCGAAGCAAAGGATACATAATTTCCAAATTGAATATGTTATAAATGTTGGTAATCATCCAAAACAAATAAACGGGAAATTATTTATAATATATAAAGAATGAAAATGAAATAGATTAAGGTTTAAAGATCTTATCTTAGATCGCGCAGGTTTTGACTACAAACTGGTGAAGACCTGAGGCCCTTCATGGTCATGCAGCATATATGGTGCAGATATATTAAAAAAAATGTTCTGGTGACCACTTTGTAAGCTATGCAGAATTCGTTCCCACCGTCTCTATCCTGTAGATGTAGTATCTAAGTGTGTCATTGTTCGCAGTCCGGATATGAATTCCTGGCATTAATTCAATATCGATTTTCTTCGCAAGAGTTATTGGGTTGTCCTTGTTGCCCATAGTTATTACGCCAGCTGAGGCATCAACAACCCTTATGATCATCTTGCCGTACTGAGTGTCTGCCTGGACACTGATCGGCATATCGGATATCTGCCAGATTCCATCCACAATAGCCAAGGCTCTTTCTTCATCTTTATAGGTACTACTGAAGTGGACCGCAATAGTGACTAGTTTTTTTTGCGAGCCGACATCCTTACGGTACAAGTATGTTGTATCGAAAATCGGAGCTCCTTGGATTGATGGCGTCAAGATCGATCCATCAACTAATTTTCCATCCTTTTGTAGCTCAAGATATATTTGTCCATCGGAATTCATTCCTTTAAGGAATAGCTCATAACCATCTTTGAGCTTCACGGATTCACCTTTCTTTATTGTTATCTTTGTACCATCATCCACAAGAATCGTCTCAAGCTGTTCACTGGAAAGAGAGTTCTCATCTGTGGATTCCTTGAAGAAAATGTCCTCGCTCGGGTAATCGCTTGTACGGTAGCCTACAAAATACTCTTTGCCCAGGAAGCCAATCACATTGTAGCTTCCCCAGTTCCAATGCTGGAAGTTTTTGGACTTAGCAAAGGTCTGATAGATAATACCATATGGTGCGTCGCCACTTAGGACGTTATCCCTTGTAGTAGTTGTCAATGTTTCAGTACCAATGTCTTTCTTTATGTCGTAATAGAAGCCCGCAAAGTTTTGAGGGGTCCATGTGAAGGAGCCATCAACAAGGTTGTTTGCACCATTTACATTGCCTGCAACCGCACCCCGAATCTCGTGCTTCCCCGGAGTTGTTATATTCTTATATATATAGTACCTGAGCGTATCATTATCTGCAGTTCTAATGTAGATTCCAGGCATGATTTCAGTGTTAATATTCTTGCTAAGTGTGATCGCATTGTCTTTGTTGTCCAGTGTGATTGTACCTGTACTAGAATCTGTAGTGCTAACACTTAGTTTTCCATATTTCATGTCTGGTTTGGCATTGCTGAACGCCGTTATATGATTGCTAGCTCTGTAGACTATGCCATAAGGCGCGTCGCCACTCAGTTTGTTCCATTCGGTCAGAGTTGTGGTCAGAGTCTCAGAGCCAACATCGTGATCCAAATCATAATCAAATCCCGCAAAATTCTGAGGGTTCCAGGTATAAGAGTTGTCGACCAAGTTACTCTCGCCGTTTACAGTACCTGCAACAGATCCACGAATTTCTAGTGCATTTACTGAAATAGCTGCAAGCGCTATCACAAACAAGAAAATCTGCGTTCTCATCAAAAATGACCTTAAGTTAATTCCTCCGCCTTCACCCATCAATTCTATAATTTAAAAAGTTTTAGGCAAGCTGCATTTTCTCAACTTCACAACTATTCCCAACTTTTCTCCAACTTCGAGAAATCACTATACACAGCTTCAATCCAACTAAAGCAACTTAATTTTGATTTAATAAGGTAAGATGATTAACTCACTAACCTGAATTATATATAATATAAAATATAGTTTTATTGATTATATATCAGTTATGCCTATTGATTTTCAGAAGTTGTATCAAAGTTGGACACAACTTTTTGTCCAGTCATTTCAGCCACCGAATTCCGAAAGGGAATACGCTTACCCGTCGTTTTGGGTGAAGGCTTCGAAAACAGAATCAATAAATAAGCGTATGCATCAGATTCTTGATCGACTCGCCAAGTGACATATACCGTCCCACCTAGCGATTTCATCAGAGTTAAATGGCGAGCCCGCCGGCGG
>CAWAJP010000003.1:0-107474 GCA_963782455.1 uncultured Methanosarcinales archaeon | reverse complement strand
GAGGTCCTCCGGAGCGTGAGTGTCTTGATCATGGTGATGGCCGCCATTCAGGACGAAGGCCACAATAAGGTTCACGGCCAGACCGACAGAGGCCAGGAGCAGTAGATCCAGTCCTTTTACCGGTGCCGGCTCCTGGAGCCTGTGGTAAGCTTCTACCAGGATTCCCAGGGAGACGAAGCCAAGAGTCAGTCCATTGGCCAGCGACGCCACCACCTCGATGCGGTGAAAACCGTAGCTGTACCGCTCATCGGCTGGCAATGTCGATAGGCGGATGGCCAGCCAGCTCAGCACTAGGGCGAAGATATCCAGGAATACGTGAGCCGCATCGGAGAGCAGCGCCAGGCTGCCCGTCCACCAGCTCCCTATGACCTCAACCACCAGAATGGAGGCCGTGAGGAGGATGGCTATAAGAAACCGACGCTCTACTACCGCTACCTCATGATTTTTCACACTTAAGCCTCCAAATCGATATTGCTGAACATGGCTTCAATAACTCTAATTCATTACTCTTCTCATTCTCATACGATTCTGAAATGAACTCATCAAATGCCGCCTGGGAAATGCCAGTTCACTCCCGAGCTCGGCCAGTCCAGAAAAAGACGAGATCAGGTGGCTGTATAGCCCCCATCTATGATCAGCTCCGTTCCTGTCACAAATTTGGCCTCGTCTGATACCAGGTACAATACTCCATAGGCAATGTCATCCGGCTCGCCGATGTGGCCTATGGGATGCTTGGAGTCGAGTTGCTTTTTCAGCTCCTCGCAGCTCACTCCTGACTTTGCACACTGGTCCTTGAGGAAGTTCTCCACCAGAGGAGTCCAGATGAATCCGGGATGTACGGAGTTGACACGGATATTGTCCTTGGCGTAAAGCAGGGCGTCAATCTTGGCCATGACCCGGTTGGCGGCCTTGGTGGCGTGATAAGCAGGAAGATCGGGAGCACCGATTATGCCGTAGATAGAGGACATGTAGATGATATTTCCACACTTCTGCTTTTGCATATAAGGCACGACATACTTGGTGCAGAGGAAGGCACCAGTGACATTGACGCCGAATACCCTCTCCCATTCAGCACGTGAGTACTCATGAGTGGGTTTATTGGGACCGGTTACACCTGCATTGTTCACCAGGATATCAATTCTGCCGTATTTTTCGTGAACTGTTTTGACGACTTCCTCTATCCCTTTCTCATCCGTTACATCAAGCGGGTAGTATTCGGCCTTGCCTCCAGCAAGGATGATCTCCTCTTTGACCTTCGTTCCTTCTTTTTGAGACCTTCCTGTAATAATGGATACAGCGCCCTCTCGAGCCAGAACTCTTGCGATGGCCTCGCCTATTCCATAAGTCGACCCTGTGACTATGGCAACTTTGCCTTCTACTCGTCCCAATTCAGACACTTCCGTACCTTACTATACAGATGTGCAAAGCTATATCAATTCCGCATAAGTTCGCTTACGTTTCCGAAAATCAGGCTATTTCATCAGTTTTTACTTTTATTTAATGGGTACTCATAAAAATAAAATCAAGGGCAATCCAGGAAGCAAAAGGACACCCGTAGAGAGATATAAAAACCCTTCCATTCATCGTCTATGGCGATGACCTGTGACGAGCTGGAATGTGCAGAGATCCTGGAAGAGATCGAAGGACTCTGCAAAATGCACGAGAGGATGACCCAGTCATCAGAGTGCCGGGAGTTTAACCGGCGAACTGCCTTGTTGCTGCAGAGGCTGGAGGACGCAGGATGCAATCGGCTGGCTGATAGGACCATGGACCTCCTGGCCTCCTGCAATCCCAAGGACCTCTCTCAGTGCGACACCGTACAGAGAGCCAGGGATGTTCTGCAGAGGCTGAGGGAGATGGCCAGGGAGAGCGTTGGCGAAGGCCTGCATAGATGATTTAGCAAGCATTCCCATGGACCCTATGGGCATAAGACGTTGCCTACAGGCTATTGGCGCTGGGTCGCCCGCTGGCCTGCAGCGTCTTCCAGATTCAGGATCAAAACACAAAACTCGACGATGGAAAATGCTTTAATGAATTAAGCCTCATTTATCTTTCGTGATATATACGTATAGATTTTCAGCAAGACGGGAAAAATCCTCAGGCTGTCTCTAATTATGACAGGCATCCTGAAGAAGAAGATCGCCTATTTCTCCATGGAGATAGGTTTGTCAGGGGATATTCCCACCTACTCCGGCGGACTGGGAATTTTAGCAGGTGACACCATAAAGTCCAGTGCCGACCTGAATCTTCCCCTGGTTGCTCTCACCCTCATTAGCAGACGCGGATATTTTCGACAGGAACTTGATTCGAGTGGCAAACAGATTGAGCATTCGATAGAATGGAATCCTTCAGACTTTCTGGTGAGACTGCAGGCCGAGGTAAAAGTGCAGATCCAAAATAGGGACGTCAAGGTTGGTGCCTGGCAATACAGTCTGCAAAGCCCTACTGGTGGAGAGGTTCCTGTGCTTTTCCTGGATACAGACCTGGAAGGAAACAGCCCTGATGACAGAACGATTACCCATTATCTCTACGGAGGAAATGAGAGTTACAGGCTAAAGCAAGAGATAATCCTCGGAATCGGCGGTGTGAGGATTCTCGATGCTCTGGGTTTTGAGATTAGAAGATATCACATGAATGAAGGGCAATCCGGCCTGCTGACGCTGGAACTATTAAAGAGACATGCCATGAACACTGCGGCTGTCAAGGAGCTATGTGTCTTCACCACCCATACACCTGTGCAAGCGGGGCATGATAAGTTTGATTATGCACTGGTTGATGACCTGATGGGAGATTATATAGATGCCAATGTATTAAAAAAATTCGGAGGAGTCGACAGACTGAATATGACTCATCTGGCACTGAATCTATCCAATTACATAAACGGCGTTGCGAAGAGGCATAGGGCGACATCAATGCAGATGTTCCCCGGTTATGAGATCCATTCCATTACCAACGGCGTTCACTCTTTCACCTGGACCTGCCCTCACTTCCAAAAGATCTTCGATAAATACATGCCCGGTTGGGCCAATGAGCCCGAGATGCTTCTCCGGGTCGACAGCAGCCCGGATGGAGAAATCTGGGAAGCACACATAGCTGCGAAGAGAACTCTGATTGACTATGTAAACAAAGAGACCGGCGTGGATATGGACTACGAATCCTTGACCATAGGATTTGCCAGAAGGGCAGCTGAATATAAGAGAACCACATTTCTCTTCTCGGACCTGGGACGGCTCAGGAGGGCTAACTATAAAGGTCGTATCCAGGTTGTGCTGGCAGGAAAAGCCCATCCCAAGGATGAAGAAGGCAAGAAGGCAATCAAAAAAATCTTCGAATTTAAACAGACTCTGAAGGATGAGATCAAGGTCGCATACCTTCAGAACTATGATATGGATCTGGCTCTTAAAATGGTTTCCGGAGTGGATGTCTGGCTAAATACCCCATTGCCCCCTCAAGAGGCCTCTGGCACAAGCGGCATGAAAGCGGCGCACAACGGTGTGGTTAATTTTGGCGTACTGGATGGCTGGTGGATTGAAGGCTGGATAGAAGGAGTGACGGGCTGGTCCATCGGCCCTGAGCCTGGAGAAATGATCTCCTATGAAGAGGCCAGGAATAAGGAGCTTGAGGATTTTTATGGCAAGCTGGAGTATATAATTATTCCCATGTTCTACCACAGGAGAGACGAATGGATCGGGATGATGAATAACTCCATTGGAATGGTAGCATCCTTCTTCAACAGCCACCGCATGATGCGCAGGTATGTGACGGAAGCGTATCTGTAAAATATAAAATACAGTATCCTGACATTCGGCTGATTCCTGAAATATCTGCGATGTTGTGACGATTGAGCGACAACCAGCCGGCAGCAAAGCTGCGAGATGGAGATCGCGTTTATGGTTCTGGATGAAGGTAAAAAATGGTATGCTCTGAGCATTGAAGAGGTCTTCGAGCGACTGGGAACGAGTCGGAGAGGTTTAAGCCCGGCAGAGACGAAAAAGAGGCTACAAGAGTACGGCCAGAATGAGCTGGAAGAAGGAGGTAAGACGACTCGACTGGAAATTCTCATCGCTCAGATAAAGAATCCTCTTATTGCTGTTCTTGCCGGAGCGGCCTTGATCTCTTTCTTAGCCGGCAAGCAAATCGACGCTGCAGTCATTATCGTGGTTATTGCCCTGAACACTGCAATCCTAAAAGATTTTAAATTCGTGAGGACCGTTTGAAGGACAAGGAATTCGCACTTGATGTGAGAAACATGCCAATGGACAGTGTTTTGGAAGAAAAAACGGCAAGAAGGATTGCTACTATGAGTGGACCATAGGATTTCATCAGATTTCATCAGGTTAAGGTCGGCAATTGTTTTATGGAAATTAAAGGATCGGATAAATGGCATAAGATCGATAGCTGCGCGCACTATTATAATAACCATTCCAGCATATTTTAAAAAAGATCATAAAAATTTGGAAATTAACATACCACCGTTGCAGCTAGAAGCTTTTCGAGTAGCAAGCCTCGCATTATTTCTTAAAAACTTCATCCATAATGGCCCGAGCACAGACTTTACCATGCCCTCCAGCTCTTCGACTTTGATCAAGGAAATGCAGTAGATCATGCCGTCCTTCTCCATGCTCACCACGGCCAGCTTATCTCCCGCCCGTATCTTCGCTCGTTCTCTGATGTCCTTGGAAAAGACCATCTGCCCGCGCTCATCAATGCCTACAATGCCTCTATGGATTCAACTCTGTAGCATCTCATTGCTCCGTCAGGAAACAAAGCCGCTTTTCAGATCTTGCTGTCAAGTTGTACCTAAGGTTATTGCCAATTAGAGATAATTTAAATTTATTGATAAATCTAAAATGGGGTGCAAAAATCATATCTATATCAATTGATGTGTATCATTCAAAATCAGATCCGACTTTTCTATTCCATTTTCAATTTTGATATGATGCACATCATTTTAGAGATAATTTTAAACATCCCGCAAGTGTTATATATCATCGAATGTTGATACGTTGTGTGGTGATTATCATGGGATTAAAAGATAAAATCCTGGGTGGCAAGAGCAGCAGTTGCGGCTGTTGCGGCACGCGCATCGTCGGGCTTCGGCAGGTCAATGTGGGTGGACGCAGCACGGGAATTATGGGAATGGACGAGACCTTCCAGGAATACTTCAAAAAGGGAAAGAAGCCAGAGGATTCGACCGGAGATGAGCTTGTCGAGGATTTAAAGAAGCTCAATTTCATTGCCGAGGGTGCTGAGAAGATGTATAAAGATGCTTTTTTGAGAGAGTATCAAAGGTTCTTTGAATCCAGGAAGAAATGAGTTCCCCAGAAGGAAAGGTGACATCAATATTGACAGGCAAAGAGGTTAGCGAAGATACCGAGATCGATGAGGAGGCAATAAGCAGCCTGGCGAGGCTCATCGGAGACACGGACAAAGCCCGTGCCAGGACCAGGAAGCTGGCCTCTTTGATGAAGAATATCGAGATGGGTGGCCCGGAAGGAGAGGTCGATGTCTTCAAGGCTGCTGCCGATCCCTGCCGGCTCAGGATTCTGAAGCTTCTCAAAGAAGGAGAGCTATGTGTCTGCGAGATCATGACTGCCCTCAAAAAACCTCAGTCTTCCACTTCTCACCATTTGTCCATCTTGAGAGAGGCGGGACTTGTCAAAGAACGCAAAGACGGCAAATGGTCCTATTACCGGCTCGCGGATGGTGCGGTTAATGAGATGGTCAAGCAGGCCGGAGCGCTAAAGAAAAGATAACAAAGATTTTTTAAGGAGACTGAAATGTTCTGGGACAACTTAGCGGTAGCGGCGAATTTCTTCGTGGAAATCTCTGTAGAATTGATTATTTTATTTATAGGCATAACCTTTCTCGTGGGGCTGATCCAGGAGTACGTACCGGATGAGACCATAAAGAAGGTCCTTGGTGGGCAGCACAAAATTCTGGGCAGCATCCTTGGGGCGGGATTCGGCGCTCTTACGCCATTTTGCTCCTGCTCGACAATACCGTTGCTCCTGGGAATGCTCAACGCAGGCGTGCCCTTCGCCTCTGCAATGGCATTCCTGTTCGCTTCGCCCCTGCTAAACCCGGTGATTATATCGCTCTTCATAGTGCTGATGGGCTGGAAGGTAGCAGCGCTCTACTTTGCCGTCGCCTTCGTGGCCGCAATTGCCATCGGCCTTTTGCTTGACGCTTTTGGCTTCGCCGCCCAGGTGAAATCCGTGGCCGCAGTACGAAGCTGTTGTGACTGCCATCAGGAGACGGATGCGAAGTCGAGAATACAGCGCTCTGCTGCGTTCGCATTCGGCCTATTCCGCCAGCTTGTGCCCTACCTTCTGTTGGGGGCGGGCATTGGAGCCTTCATTCACGGGTTCGTACCTACTGAGATTATAACCCGCATTGCCGGACCGGATAATCCTTTTGCCGTTCCTGTGGCCTCAATCATAGGCATTCCCATATACATTCGGGCAGAGACCATGATTCCCATTGGCCTGGTCCTAACTGAGAAGGGAATGAGCGTTGGGGCCGTCCTGGCACTGATCATCGGAGGAGCCGGGGCAAGCATCCCTGAATTGACGCTCCTATCAGCCATATTCGAGAAGAAGCTGCTGGCGGCCTTTGTGCTCACTATCTTTGCAGTAGCTGTAGGTACAGGATATCTGGCCAATCTGCTGACGATGTGAAATCTAGCAGTATAGGAAGGATGGAGGTCAAAGGCTTGGGAGAAAACCCGGAATCAAAAATTCCAGGGGCCGCTTTTTTTAGTTCGTTACCTGATCTCTCGCGTTTAATTTAATATCATTATGTCTCCTGTACTTTCCAAGTTTTTCGTCCTGACCGTTACCTTTATAAATTGAATTTCGTTTTGGCATACTCAATCGATGCAAGTAATCCTTCAATGTCAATATTTCACAATTTGATAACACGATATCTACCATATCATATCGCTTTATATGCAAAATCAAAAACTTGGAAACTACAGTATGTCTCAATATTCATCATAATGGATCAGCATTTTGATTGCTCTGTATGCGGGGGTTCGAGCAATATTCTGGAGGCGGTTAAATTAAAATCCTTCAATGCATTGTCTATTGGCGATGAACTGTGATGAGCTGGAACTTGCAGAAATCCTGCAGGAGATCGAAGCTCTCTGCATTATGCACGAGAAGATCACGCAGTCCTCAGAATGCCGGGAGTTCAACCGCCGTGCTGCCCTTCTGCTGCAAAGATTGGAAGACGCAGGGTGCAATCGGCTGGCTGACAGAGCTATGGACCTGCTAGCCTCCTGCAATCCAAAGGACCTCTCTCAATGCGACAGCGTCCAGCGTGCCAGGGATGTTCTGCAGAGGCTGAGGGAGATGGCCAGGGAGAGACTGGAAAAAGAGAACGGCTGAAGAGAGTAATATCTTCTGGCCCGGGATCGGGAAAAAAAGTCGTCGAGAGAGGAACTTCAGGTTAGAGAGTTCCTCCAAGCCACCTGCTTTTGTCATTACCACATCTTGTATCCCAAATACCTCACCGCATATACGACCCCGATCACGATCACCGCTATTCCGAAGATCCGGGTGACGTACTTTCCTGCCGAGATGTACTTCTCTCCGATCTGCCCTCCCACAGCCCTGGAGAAGGTGGCGATGGGAATCACAGGCACGCCGTGGCCCACTCCGAAGACGAAGAGCATCAGGCCGCCCCCCAAAGGCGTCACATCCTGAGATATGAGCCAGATGAGCACTGGGAAGACCAGAGTCACGGCGCAGGGGGCCCATCCCAGGGCAAAGAAGACACCTAAGGTGAAGGCTCCAATGAAGGCCGAATACTGGAAGAGGTCCATGGAGATGTTAACCAGCCTCTCCATTATGCCCTTCTTTTGCACCTGAGAGTCGTCTGGATTAGCTTTTCGGAAGGAAAGACGCGACGTCACGGGCTCCATGATCTCGCCGATAGGCCTGATGATATTGATGCCCAGGATCACCATCAAGAGGCCGGCTGCCAGATCGAAGAAGCGTGCCTGGCGGATGAAGACCCCGATGTCCGAGAGGAACAGCCCCACCACGAAGAAGACGATGGCCATTCCCAGGGTAAAGGCCACCCCAATCATGAAGCCCTCTTTTGACGCCGAGGCAGACTTCTTGAGGTACTCCTCTTTCCGGCGGGCCGTCATGACGTAGGAGAACATGGCCAGGAGAAGGGCTACTGAGCAGGGGGAAAGCGATGTTACAATTCCCAGGAAGAACATGCCCAGGTAGTTTATGCTCTGGCTGGGTGCGATCCCTTTGAAAGCGGTAGCATTGCCCTGCTCAATGCTTTTCAGATCCCCATAAAGGGAATCAGCGCTCTGGATGCCGTCGATCTCGCCCTTGCCGAGCTGATAGACGTGGTACAGGCCTGCAATATTTCCCTCTTTGTCGATCAGTATCAGAGTAGGATTGGCAAAGCCGCCCTCCAGAGTGGTGTAGTCGATGTACTTCCCGGTGAGGGGATAAGGCTCAAAGTCCTCAATCCAGGGCCAGGTTACATTGATGTTCCACCATTCTTTGGCCAGGGCCCGGCCGTCTTCGGAGTAGGGATTCTTGCGGACATTGAGAGTTATGATATTTGTGCCGGGATCCTTCTGCTTTAAAAGGGAAAGCTCGCGGGTCTGAGCGTTGAGGGCGTGCTCGCACTCCCGGCAGAGGGGATTCTCAATGTTGGTGATGTGCAAAAGGACGACCTCACCCCGGTAGCCGCCAAGAGAGATATTCGTTCCATCCTGGTCCACTGCCTGAAAATAGGGGGCCTGTGTCTCCTGTGCCAGGCCTGTTGACAGGTTTAAGAAGAAGAGGAAAGTCAAGATGATAAAAAGGGTGATAGGCCCTGTGATTGACCCTGTGATCAGGGATCTTTTGATTTTGAAAGACATGACCGTTATCCCTTTATCCAGGCCGGACTTCACTTATTCCAGTTAGCTGAGTTCTCGTTGTAATAGACTAATGCGTCCTCGATATAACTCTTGGTCCAGTCGTATCCCGTAACCTCATCAGTGCTGTGCCAGACAGGCTTGACCTTTCCCTCAGAGTTGGGTGCAAGGGTTACAATGACCGTCAGTGGCACATACATGACACCACCGTTGGGGTCGTAGGCTCGCAGGGCTTCCTCTGATCTGGCATCGCTTCCGTCAGAAGATATATTGAAGTACGTGAATTTATCTCCCATCTCACTTTCTATCTTTCCCATGGCTTCTGTCTGAGGTGCACAGTAGCTGCAGCCTTTGTGAGCGTAGACAACCACCGGCTTGCTTTTCAGAGCTTCCAGAACCCAGGCAGGATGGTTGACCTCGCCGCCTGCACCCGATGATTGATCTGGATATGCTGTCCACCAGCTGTCATTTCCCGATCCCACGGAATATTCTGCGCCTATGGCACCAACGCTGGATACCAGAATAAAGACCGCAATTAAAGATGCTATGCAAACTGTTTTCTTAATTATGTCCATGATCCACTCTCCTTTAGCTTTAGATTTTGTTTCTCTAGATCCAATTATGAGATTGAAGTCACAAATTGTCCCTGATAATAGCTCTCTCTTCAAGCTTTCAGTTGCCCTAACTTGAGCTCTTGTCAGATCATCCGAATTGCCTGTTGATAGGCAAGCCTGGACTGGCATATCGACATAATTGGATATAAGTCTTTCGACTTTATGGTCTTTATAGCCGTGTACAGGAAAAATTCTGGTTGGCATCCTTCCGATCCAGTCACATTTTGGCAAATATATCTGTTCTCAATTGTTAATTTCTGTTTGCCTGTCACGTAATTATTAAGATAGAATATATTATATTTAATTAAAGACAGATGTCGTAATCGGACTTAACCGTATGACGGGAAAATTTTATATATCGAAATAACTGGATATGGATATCCGGATTACCCTGAGGTTGGCAAGACCGACATACAGACGGTATATGCAGTCAGAAGATAATACTGAAAGCAGCAGATCCTAAAAGAAAGGCAAAAAAGGTGAACGGCCAAATGAGCGCTGTGAAATGCGAAATATGCAACAAGGAAGCGGATTCCCTATTCATAGTAAGTCACAAAAAGAGGGGCAGAATAAGAATATGCGGCGACTGTCTGAAGCAAGAGGGGCCAAAACTTCTAACACAAAAAAGCTGCAGTTGCTGTTGAAGAAGTGGGCTGAAGAGGATGCAGTTCATGGCATGTGTTCCAAAAGAAGCTGTTAGCAGGATGACGCGGTTGATCGGCGATGCAGACAAAGCCGAATGTAAAGTCAACAACATCCGTTCTATAATGAATAAGATAGACGAAATGGAGATTGAGGAGGAGGCTGAGATATTCCAGGCTATGGCCGATCCATGCCGCCTTAAGATCCTCATGCTCTTGAGAGAAGGAGAGTTATGCGTCTGCGAGATTATGATAGGCCTGGATAGGCCCCAATCCACCACTTCTCACCACCTTTCCATCCTTAAGGATGCAGGGCTCATCAAAGAGCGCAAAGACGGCAGATGGTCCAGATACAGGTTGTCCGAGGGCGCTGTGATCGAGATGCTCAATATGGTGAAGCTGATGAAAGAAGCTAAAATCTAAGGGGAGGCTACAATACATGATCAGATTCGAAGCTATTGATACTATCTATAGCGACAAAACCAGCATAATTCCTGGCAGGACGAATACAAGATCTGGAGGATCCTATATTTTGGGATTCCTCATAATTTCCTTGATGGCTTTTGCGCCCGTAGTTGACGCGGGCTGCAGTTGCAGTGTAGGCAACTGGGATCCTAGCGGTTTTCTCAACTCTGATCTGGATGCCGGCCAGCCAGTCCAGACAGCCGTCGCCCAAAGCAATGCGATAGGAAATTCCGGTAGTGGCACGCCAATTTCCAGTGCAAGCACAGGGAAGCCTTTAGACCGGGTTGCCTCTTTTCCTAACGGTGAGATCCTTAAATCCATGAAGAGCGTATCCAGTTCAGACGTGGTAGTGGACGTATCCAACGGCGAAAGCTATGCTAAGTCTCATATAGAGAATGCCATTCACATTCCCACTAAAGACTTCCTCGACGGCAACGGCAACCTAAAAACAGATGAGGAGCTGGCCTCGATCCTGGGCGATGCGGGCGTCTCCAGAGATGATTCAATAGTCCTTTACGGGAGTAAAGAAAGCTCCGGTGAAGCAGAATTCGCCTTCCTGGTGCTGCAACACCTGGGACAAAAGGATGTCAAACTTCTGGATGGAAGCCTGGTAGACTGGAAGGCTGCAAGGCTGCCTGAGGCCGCTTTGGAGAATATAAAGCCTGGTGTCGTGTACAATCCTGCAGTCAAACCTGGGGTAATAGCCGAATTCGAAAATGTGAAGTCTGAAAAGGCTCAGATCGTGGACGTCAGGCCCTTCGTGGAGTTCGGCAAAGGCCGAATACCTGGGTCTGTGGCTCTGGACCCGGCCAATATAGTCAAAGGGGATCGTATCAAGAACGAAGGCGATCTTAATATGGTGTTCGGCAGGCTGAGCCTAGATCAGCCGATCATTATCTATTCTAGCGATTATAGCCGGTCATCTCTGGTCTGGTATGCTCTGCAGCTCATGGGATACAATGCCAGCGTCTACACCTGGGAGGACTGGAAGGCGCACCAGGCGGGTACAGCCGTCCAGTCAGGTGCGGCTCAGGCTGGGGGGAACGCTGCCGGCTCAAAATACACAAAGCTTGGCAGTACTTAATTCAAAATTTTTTGTTCGCTGGGAGGGAGGAGTTAGATGTCAAATGGAGTCGGCAAGAGCCTGGATTTCCTATCCCGTTACCTTACTGTCTGGATATTTGTAGCCATGTTCCTGGGAATAGGAATAGGCAATTATGCGCCAGGAATAACCCGTTTCATCTTAAGCCTGCAGATCGGCACTACATCAATACCTATTGCCATCGGCCTGATTCTGATGATGTATCCACCCCTGGCCAAGGTGAAGTATGAAGAACTGGGGCGAGTTTTCGAGGATAGGAAAGTCCTCGGCCTATCTTTAGTGCAGAACTGGGTAGTGGGTCCTATTCTGATGTTTGCGCTGGCTGTGCTCTTCCTGCGAGACTCGCCTCACCTTATGTACGGCATAATCCTCATTGGTCTCGCTCGCTGCATCGCTATGGTCATCGTCTGGAACGAGCTGGCCTGCGGCTGCACTGAATACTGTGCAGCCCTGGTAGGGTTGAATTCTATCTTCCAGGTCCTGTTCTATTCCATCTATGCTTATGTTTTCATCACGGTGCTGCCGGCAGCTTTGGGAATAGCTGCTGGAACGCTGGTCAATGTGACCATTGCTCAGATTGCAGAAAGCGTTTTCATCTACCTGGGAATACCTTTTCTGGCGGGCATTGTCACCAGGTTCAGCCTGATCAAGGCCAGAGGAAGAAGCTGGTATGACAGAGACTTCATACCTAAAATCTCGCCCCTGACTCTCGTTGCCCTGCTCTTTACCATAGTTGTGATGTTCTCACTGAAAGGCGACTATATCGTGCAGCTTCCTCTGGATGTGGTAAGAGTGGCCATACCCTTAGCCATATACTTCCTGCTCATGTTCTTTGTCAGCTTCTTCATGGCCTACAAACTGGGAGTGAACTACGAGAACACGGCAGCCCTCTCCTTCACTGCAGCCAGCAACAACTTCGAGCTGGCCATAGCCGTTGCTGTGGGTGTCTTCGGAATCGCCTCCCAGGAGGCGTTTGCTGCGGTCATCGGGCCGCTCATCGAGGTTCCGGTACTGATAGGGCTGGTGAATGTATCCCTGAAGCTGAAGGAGAGGTATTTTGCTGAGGCGAAGGCGGTTTGTGATATTAGCTCTTGACTATTTATTCCGACCAATGGCTAGCGACGGGGTCAACCGCAGAGCCGCAGAGTGCCGAAAGAGCGACATACAGGTACTGGAAAGCCACGGTAACTGAGGCTAGAGCCTCGTTGTTGGAAATAGCAGAGAGCCAGAACCAGATAAATGGATCTGAAAACACATAGACCGATTGGGAGAGCAATCTATAACTCTTTGCAGAGAGAATAATGATTGGTGAAATAAGATGAAAGAAGAAGTATTCTTTGGCGAAGGAATGGCCAAGACAAAGGTAGAATATCCAGATCTTTACAAAGCCATTGTGACATTGAACGAGGCCACGTATACCGGCAAAGTCATAGACTACAGGACTCAGAAGCTAATAGCCCTGGGAATCAATGCTGCAGCTTCCGACGACCGTGCCACAAAGAAGCAGATGATGAGCGCCATTAAGGAATTCGGCATCACCAAGGATGAGATAGTCGACGTACTGAGGGTCGTTCTCTTGACATCGGGAATGCCTCCCTTCACCAAGGGCATGAAGATACTGTATGATATATTGGAAAAATAAATTCTTCATAGAAATGATGCCCCGGATTTGGTCGGTCAAATAGGTCTGCGCAACCGCAGACCTGCCTGGCCGGCCTCACATCGAGAGGCGACAAGCCCTCCGGTGCGCAGAATCCCGGTGGAGGAGACGTTATTTGCAGATGAATTTGCCAGATTTAGGCTGAACGCAATAACGGACCTTCCATAATCCTTCAGGCTGGTGTTCTTTTTTTATTTGCCTGGATTTCGTCTCCATTAAAACGCCGGCCCCTCACCCATCTCCTGCCAAATTCCCCATCATTCTGTAATCGCTTTCTTCCTGAGCAGTCTGTTGTATGCGATGGCAAACCTATGAGCTTCGTCTCTTATCTCCTGGATGTAGAGGGATGCCTTTTCATTCTTCCTGATCTCCAGCGGCAATTCGCTGCCTGGCACATAGATCTCCTCCTCCCCTTTGGCAAGAGAGATGATGGGAACCTTGACTCGCAGATCCCGCAGCTCCCGCAAAGCAGAAGAGAGCTGACCGGCTCCTCCGTCGATGACAATCAGGTCGGGAAGCTCCTTCTCCTCTTCCTTCAGGCGTGAGTAGCGCCTGCGCACGACTTCGGCGATAGAGGCGAAGTCGTCCACACCCTGAACATCCCGGATCTTAAAACGCCGGTAGTTGCTCTTGTCCGGCTTGCCGCCTCTGAACTGGACCATAGAGCCGACTGTAAAGGTGCCTGCCAGGTGAGAGATGTCGAAGCACTCGATGACCTCCGGCCTCTTTGGCAGATGCAGCGCTTCCTGAAGGGCCACGTTCTTGGCTCGATCTCCGAAGAAGCAGATCTCCACATTCTTCTTGGCGAGCCGCAAGAGCTCTTTCTTCTCACCCTGTTTGGGAACGGTGACATGGACCTTTTTTCCCTTCACATGAGTTAGGAACTCCACCAGCGACTCATCCAGGGCATCGCTTGCAATCAGCTCCTCGGGCGGCTCATTCTCTGAGTAGTACTGCACCAGAAACTCCTCCAGGAAGTTATCGGTATAAGCGAAGACAAAATCCTCTTTTCCCTCCAGAGTGCCCCGGTAGACCTTGAAGAGCATCAGATAGACATTTCCGGAGTCAATTGCATAGCTTATGATATCCTGATCGTATTTGCGGCTGCGCTCTACGCGCTGCCTCTCTTGAAGGCGTTCCAGTGCGGCGATTTCGTCCCGCAGCTCAAGAGCTCTCTCAAACTCCTGCCGAGCTGAAAGCCCTTTCATCTCAATCTTCATGGAATCGATCAGCTCGAACGTCTTCCCGCTCAGGGCTGAGGCAGCCCGCTCCACCCTGCCATTGTAGTCCAGTTCAGTGATCTTGCCGATGCACGGTCCTGAGCAATGGCCCAGGTGGTAGCGCAGGCATGCCCGCTTGGGCAGGCGCTTGCATGTGCGCAGGCCAAAAGTCTTGCGCACGATCTGGAAGACGAAGGTCCTCTCCTTGCCAGATACAAAGGGTCCATAAAACGAGCCCTGCCCCTTTGCCTTGCGGGAGATTCTGATCCTCGGAAACTTTTCATCTGTAAGATGGATGCAGGCATAACGTGAGGAGTCTTTGAGCTTGATGTTGTAGCGGGGCTGGTGCTTCTTGATAAGAGTGTTCTCCAGGAGCAGGGCCTCGACCTCGGTGTTGGTAACGATGAAGTCCACTGCCCTTATGGCCTGCACCAGAGCCATTGTTCTGGGACCGTGATCCTGTTTTTGAAAATAGTTGCTGACACGCTTCTTCAGGTCTCTGGCTTTGCCGACGTAGATGATATTGCCAGTACCGCCGGGGCTATCCAGGAAGAGGTAGCATCCTGGCAGATGAGGGAGCGAATCCAGGGAGTCGGGGGAGATCATGTTTCAAGCCTAATTTCAAAGCCTAAATGATTGAAGATGATGAAGTGATTTACAGGAATGCATTTAGTAGTTCATGTTTTATTTAACATTAACGTTAAAACAAAACATTTGGTTAGAAACGGTCTGACCATGACGGGACATTTATTCATAAGAGATTCTCTGAGACTGAGAGATCCCCCTCCCGATCAAAATTTAGCAAATCGGCGGAAATCATAAGTTATCTTAAAAAAATGGTTTTCTGCGCCTCGATTTGTCGCTTTGCCATGGCGCAGATCGATCTCTTCCTGCCCTTAATGCCCTTAATAGACGGCCCAAAAGAAATGCTGACCAATTCCTGGATACAATTCATGCGAAGACTGCTAGACCTCCTTCATCTCCACCGTTATCGCTATAATCGACGCCGCCTCCCAGTCCCATGCAGTTGCATCTGCCGTTAGCCCATTGACATCCGGGATTGCTCTGGCAATCTGCTACCGGATTTGGTGCGGGATTAAAAGGCTCGGGCTCTGGTTCTGGATTAGGATTGGGGACCGGTCCCGGCATGGGCTCAGGGTTGGGATTGGGAACAGGTCCCGGCATAGGTTCAGGATCTTCTCCGCGGCAGTAGCAGTGGCCGTTGACATAATCGCAGGTTGGATTAGCCTCGCATTTTTCTTTTTCCGTTTCTATATCTCCAGTGCATAGACACTGCCCGCTAACCCAGTGGCATAGAGAATTTTTCTCGCATTCTTCCCCTGGGCTGGGTTTGGGGGTTGGCGGATTGATCTTGATATAATTTCTTGCCGGATAGACATCCACTGTGATGACGTTGCTGTATCCGCTATTGGTGGAGAATAAGCTGCGATGCCGCCCCAATGTATCTGCATAGTACCAGATGTAGTAGATGCCGGGCTGCACCATTCCGAGATTGTAACTGAGCACATAGCCGCCGGGATAAATCTCGTACATGTTGACAGGAGACGCCAAAGGTACATAGAACAGCTCTCTTGTCCATCCGCCCCTGGGCAGTGTAGCATAAAGAGTCCAGCTTACAGCTCTCTCTATCCACAGGCCCGGGCTATTGCTGGGGTAGGTGGTGGAAAAATCGTTCCACGGCAGGTAATTTCCATTGTAGTACATGAATCTGGGCGGACCGCTGAGAACTGCGGAAGGCATCAGTTTATTCAAGTCTGCAAAGGGTGGAGCCTGCTCCGTATAGGCTGCCATCTCCGTTCCACCGTCCTCAGAAATTGCTTGAGGCGCACCGGTATCAACAAAGGAGTCCTGCGCTTCGCTGAGCGGAACCTGGGCATCGAATTCTGATATAGTCATATTCTCAGCATTGACATTTCCGGACTGGTCCAGTCCTCCTAAAGATATGCTGCAAAGGAGGAGAGTGGCTACAGCAATCCGAAACAATAGATGTTCTGCCTTCATTTTTCCCTCACTCTCTTGATTAATTTGCGAAATTTTGCCGGAGACAACTGTTTGTATTTTTATTTTTTGATTGTTTTAAGCCCTGATATTGATAACCAAAATAGACTAAAAACGATTGGTTTATCTTTTGAGGTCTCTCCAGAGTTCTGCATCGTTTTCGAAAGGTCTTTTTGGTCCTTACTTTCTCATCACCAATTGATAGTTCCTTATTCTTTGCATATAAATTTTTTGTACTGTTTGCCGGATATTATTTTAGATATTAAGAAACAGTGTTTTAAAAAGTTAGAATAATTGAATGGAACGGATCAAATGGAGCCAATTCTTTCTGTGTTTTTCAGTTGAAGAAACACGGCTTTCAGGCAAATGCGGGGCTATTGCCTGTCCATCAGGCCAGGAGGATGTGCAGTGTGGTTCCAACCAAAAGCGCCGCCACCAGCCTCAATGCCACAGACTTCAGTGTTCCCGAAACCCCCAGCTCCTTCAGCATCACCATGAAGGTGGCGACACACGGGAAATACATAGCCAGAACGACAGAGGCGATCACCAGCTGCTCCGGAGTCATATCCAGGGGCGCGAACATGCCGATCCCCACATCCTTCCTCAAGAAGCCGATGATCAGTGCCGTGGCAGCGTCACTGGGAAGCCCCAGCAGTCCTGAGACTACAGGCCGCAGATCCCTGCCGATTATCTGCATCAAGCCAGAGAGGTAGAAGAAGTTCATCACTATCATGCCCACAGCGATGTAAGGCACGGCCTCCTTCAGGAACTCCCGGATGCGAATGAAGGTCTTCTTCAAGAGCGAGCCCAGGTTCGGCATTCTGTAGGGCGGAATCTCCATAAAGATCTCAGGAGACTCGCCGCCGATGAACCTGTGCAGGAGAAAACCTGTGATCACAAAGGTGGAAAAGAGGGTCAGGTAGACCATAAGGATGTACTTCAGGCCGTGGGGGGCCAGCATCCCGAAGATCATGGCGCTCTGAGAGGCGCAGGGGATGGCCATGGTCATGAGAGTGGCAGCCAGATATCTTTGCTTGGGAGACTCCAGTACCCGCACCGAGAGGACAGCAGGCACGCTGCATCCCATTCCCAGTACGCAGGGCAGGATGGCGGCTCCGTGCAGGCCGATCCTGTGCATGAGCGCATCCAGTATGACACTGAGCCTGGGGAGGTAGCCGATATCCTCCAGAATGCCCAGCAACAGATAGAAGGGAATCAGGAAGGGCAGCACCACACCCAGAGGAATATAGAGGCCTGTGGTGAGGATGCCAAAGGACTTGAGCAGTTCTGGACTGGTTCCGATCAGAACGTCCCGAAGCAGCGCTGAGCTGACATGGCTTTCCACGAGGCTGCTTATGAACTGTGAGTAGGCCAGGAATACGGGATCGGTGATCTTCTGCTGCAGGAACTCTCCCACACGAATCACCAGGCTGAAGGATAGATAGAGCACCAGCAAGGCAATGGGGATGCCTGTCAGCGGCTTGATAGATACATCCTCCAATTTATCAAAGATGGAAGGGTGTCTGTGCAGGACCTTCTGGGTCTTTGCGGCTATCTCGCCGATGCGCGCCCAGCGCTGGTCTGATGAGTCGAAGTGGATCGGAGTCGGGGGCGCATTTGCGCTAGCTGCCGCTATGGCCTCCACCAGCTCATAAATGCCCTGGCCGCTCACGGCCACAGTAGGAACCACGGATACGCCCAATTCGTTCGCCAGGGCCTCTGTGTCTATCTCAATGCCTTTGTGTGTGGCCACGTCCCATAGATTGAGGGCAACCACTGTGGGTAGACCCCACTCCAGGATCTGCAGTGTGAGGTTGAGGTTCCTCTCCAGGTTGGTGGAGTCGATTACGTTTACTATTACGTCCGCGCCCTGGGAGAAGATCTGGCGGGTGACCTCTTCCACATTGGAGGTGGGGTCAAGCGAGTAGACACCCGGGGCGTCAACGATGGTGGCCATCTGCTCGCCCAGTTTCATGCGCCCTTCTGTGTACTCCACGGTGGTGCCGGGGTAGTTGGCCGAGACTACCTCGATTCCGGTAAGCCGGGAAAAGATCACGCTCTTTCCCACATTGGGGTTTCCCATGAGGAGGATCTTCAAAGACGGGGTGCTCCTGGGGCCAGGGTTTGCGGGCTCGGGTTTTATATCCTGTGGTAATCTCGCCTGGCCAAAGTGGTGTGAAGAAGTGTATATCTTTTTTGGCATGGATTCAGAAATATCGGAGGTTAAAATTTTTGTAACTATTCAGCTCGTGCCTGTTAAATTATTAAGGGGTCGGGATCATATTTATAAAATTGTTGTAGGCTCTGATTCTGGTCCGGTGAGCTGTATATTCAAGTGTGTGTAACTTGCGAACTAATAACTTCAGAAATTAGCAAGAATCAAGCCACCATAGCCATAGAAACACTAGATAGATTTTTATCGGATACGAGTTGTTTTTTGAGTAGAGGGATTCAGTGATAGAACTCGGGCGCATGGAAAAGATATTAGACCTTCGTTTGATATGGAAAAGCGAGGATGGCGATTTTACTCCCTGGCTGGCAAAAGAAGAAAATCTGAAGCTTTTAGGAGATACCATCGGAATTGATCTTGAATTGGAAGCCCAAGAACAGAATGTTGGCCCATTTAAAGCGGATATACTATGCAAGGATACAGTAACGAATAATTGGGTTCTCATAGAAAACCAGATCGAAAAAACAGATCATACTCATTTAGGTCAGATATTGACTTACGGGGCGGGGCTCCAAACAACGACTATCGTATGGATAGCAAAGGATTTCACTGAGGAGCATCGGGCAACCCTAGATTGGCTTAATGAAATAACTAATGATAGTTTCAATTTCTTCGGATTGGAGATCGAATTATGGCGTATAGGTAACTCTCTGATAGCACCCAAATTCAATGTTGTGAGTAAGCCCAATGAATGGATCGTTGGCCGCTCTGGGCGTACTGGGGAAATAATTCCAAATACACATGATAAACAGCTTCGATTGGATTATTGGACTGCGTTTATAGATTATTTGCACGAACGTGATAGTACCATAAAGACTGGCAAGCCTCATTCCTGGCATTATTTACCGTTTCCTATAGGCAGGTCTTATGTTATTATTAGTACCCTTGTATATACAAAAGATAAAAAAATAGCCGTGCAACTGTATTTCCACGGCCCAAATGCTATAAGTTATTTCGAACAAATTAAGGCTGAAAAAGAAGAAATCGAAAAAGAGATAGGAGAAAATCTGGTTTGGGACCACACGCAGTCAACTGCAAGAGATGTTATCATATTCAAGGATAATGAAGATATTAAAAATACCACGAGCTGGCCTGAACAACATAAGTGGCTTTACGAGAAGCTTGAGGCTTTTTATAATGTATTTGCGGAAAGAGTCAAGAATCTATCTAGCGATTATCTACCCGAAGATAATGTGAATTCCGCTAACGATGGTCAGTATCTTGAAGCACAACCCTCGGATCTCCGAGTGCCCAAGGATGGCCTTACTGGTAACCTCTGATGGTGTTGTCTGTATTATAGCCTATAGACCCTAGACTCCGCTCTTTTTAATAACCATACTCGCCTCGACTGGAATGCTGATCTCCATTTTTTTCGAAGATCATCTTCTGTTTTTTTTGGATATACATGGATTCTGAATATGAGATTACCTGCGGGGGATGAAAACCCCGCATTAAGTTTTTACCCAATTAATGTTCCACCTTTTAATATCAAATCTAATTTCTGAAGGTAGCGTGCCAGTTTTGATGTAAATTTCATAGTAATATCCGGTAGCAAGAGCCAACTTGCTGTCCACCAGATAACAGCAAGTTATTTCTTCACGGGATATTATAATTGGCCCTGTATCCTCAAGTCGCAAAACTTTAGGAGGGACACAGAGCCATGAACATATCTGACTTAGCAGAAGATTATCTTATCGATGTCTCGATCGAGATCGAGACTCTTTCATCGCAGGTAAAAGATCGAAAAGACGGAATGAGGAAGCTAACCGCCAGTTTTCTGAATGAGGTAATGAAGCGAGAGGCTGAAAATCAAATCCAAGCCCGACCTTACGAACGAACTGGCAAGAGAAAGGCCCATCGGAATGGGACAAGACCGCGATTACTCAAGACTATTCACGGTGAAATCGAGCTTGATAAACCACAAATCCGCGAGTTCCCATTTAAGACCAAAGTATTTGAGAAATTCTCTCGCGTGGAGGAATCTGTAAGAGTAGCTGTTGCTGAATCATATCTCGAAGGAGTATCAACGAGAAAAGTCGAGAAAGTATTCTCAAAATTTGGATTGGAAAGCATCTCTGCCTCAGAGGTCTTAAGAATCGCGAAAAGGTTAGATAAACAGGTCAAAGAGTTCCTGAATCGACCTATCGTTGGATCAATCCCGTATCTGTTCTTGGATGCAAGCTATTTTAAGGTCCGGACAGATGGTCGGTATATTAACAAGGCACTGCTTGTTGTTACTGCTATTCACGAAGACGGTTATCGAGAAATATTGAGTGCTGCAGTTGATGATAGCGAAGACGAATCCTGTTGGAAAAATTGTTTTGAAAGCTTGAAGGCTCGGGGACTTACAGGTGTTAAATTAGTGATATCCGACGGTCACAAAGGGATACAAGCAGCTGTAAGAAAGGCATTTCTAGGAGCTTCTTGGCAGATGTGTAATGTTCACTTCATGCGTGCCGTGCTCAAGAACATACCAAAGAAAGATAAAAAAGAGGTTGCTTATATGCTGAAGGACGCTCTTGAAGATGAGTGCGAGATGCAGAAGCTGGCAGTTATTCTTGATGGAATGGGATACAAAAAGTCAGCAGATACAATTGATAGCTTCCGGTTTGACCTTTGGAATTATAAATCGTTTCCCAGACAGCACTGGAGAAGGATCCGAACCACCAACGGTCTGGAGAGAATCAACAAGGAGCTGAAACGAAGAAGTCGCGTATCAGGGGCGTACACAAATGATCAGTCACTATTGAGGGTGGCGGTTTGCATCATGATGAATGTCAATGAGGATTGGATAACCGGTAATAGGTATTTATCCTTGGAGGAGTGAGTAGAATCAGGATACAGGGCCACTGTGAATTTTACAGCAGACAATGCACGCTACCTTTCTGAATCTATTTATAATCTGATTTCATCTTCAAAGGTAATCAAATCCATACCGATTCGGACTTCTAAAAGGATCTCTTAATATCTGCTAAAGTTGTTTCCGTTCTACACATATCCATGATCATGATACAAGGCACTTCATTGGGAAGTGAGACATTCGTCACGGGCATATCAAGAATGTCGATTCGACAGATAACCTCAGCCCGCTGTTCTAATCTTTCCTGATACATGTCGATATTGACCAAGCTAATTGCATCGCGGAATGTCACCTTAGGATCGCGCTTCAAAAGAGCGTTCCAGAAATAAGAGAATGCGCTTTGTGGTTTGCCATTAATTTTCTTTTCAATAGATGCTTGACCATTCTTACAGGCAAAAACTATTATTGGCACGACTAAAGGATTTTCGTGGACAATTGCCAACATTTCTGAAATCGAAATGAGTTCTCCGTCGAAAATGATTGAGCATTGATGCCTAAGTATATCTCCAGTGTCTTCTGTAAATGGTAACTCATTAATTCCATCCCATACGACGTATTTATCTCCAGTCTTCATATCGAACCCTTTTCAAAACTACTTGCCTGATATTCTTAACCATCCTCCCCCCAAAGGTACATATAACTATTTTATTTCATGTCTTCATTTTTATGTTTCGTGAACAGAGGATATTTTTATAACATATCATTACACATCAAACCCCCGATATGTTATGATCCAAGTTCCACATTTGCGGAATCGCTAGCATTGAAACTCATTAATCATTAATCGATATCAAAGACCACACAAGAAAAACTTGATTACCAGTCTCATAGTATATGGAATATGGACTTTGCCAAATGCGGATTTAGGACGATTAGTGAAGAAAGTCCAAACTACTATGAACAACCATAGATTGGGGGATAGAATTTTCGGCATGGCCCTAAACCAATAAAAGAAATAGGGCCATTTCCGCGAATTGATCCAATTCCTAATGTTACCTTTTCAAACATAGTCATCGTCGAAAATTAAACAAAAATACACATGCTTAAAATCATAAAATTTGATCTATTATTTAAATACCCCGCAGCTCTGCTGCGCGAGTGCCCCGACCACGTATGACTCTAAATTGGAATTCGATACCTCTAATTTTCGTTCTTTCCTTCTATTTCATCTGCAAAATTTTAAGACAAACGCAAAGTTCAAATACTATTGTCGCAGATCAGTCTTAATAAAATTAGTAAGAAATAGTGGGGGTCCGGGTCTCTTCACCATTCGAGGGGATGGATGCAGCTTTCCCGAATCTGACAAAATATGAGGGAGGACATAAATGCCGATGCCGATGTTAATACCTATAGGTATAATCATGTTGAGCGGTGCCGTAGGCGGAATCATAAATGCACTGGTGAGCGATAACGGCTTTGTCAAGCCCAGCGAGGAGACTGCGGGAGAGGTCACCATCATCCGCCCCGGCTTTGCAGGCAATATTCTTCTGGGAGCTGTTGCCGCTTTCATCTCCTGGGGCCTCTACGGAGCCTTCAGCAATACGGTCCTGTTTGGAACTGCCACCGGTTTAGGAACGGAAGATATCACGGTCTCCATTGCATCCATTGCCGGCGCTCTTCTCGTTGGCATTGGCGGGGCCCGCTGGCTGACCAACGAGGTGGACAAGAAGCTGCTTCGAACTGCGGCCGCGACCGCTGCAGCCTCAAAGTCCAGCTTTGACGACTCCCAGAAGATCGCCATAGCTACACCCGCGCAGGCCTTCAATATCGCCAAGAAGATGTACCAGAATGAGTGAATGCATAGTTTAGATGCGCCATTACGATCACAGAAAGCATGCAGGCAATGCAGGCGATGTCTGGAAGCATTTCCTCCTGCTCGAGGCGGCAGATTGCCTCCTCACCCCCGATAGCAGCCTGGTTTATGCGGAAAGCCATGTAGGACGCCCGGTGTATTCCCTGAAAGCAGCTGGTGATTGGGAGGGTGGAATCGGCAGGATCTGGCCGTCTCTCCACTCTCTGAAAAATTTTTGCTATTTTAATATTCTGGCAGATCTAGCAAAGATATATCCTCACTGCCTGGTGACCTATCCAGGATCGGCCCGGCTCGTAATGGAACTGGCAAAGCGAAAGAGGTCGACGCTGGATATCGAGATCTGGGACATTGATCCAGATGTTGCCGCAGCCTGGAGCGAATATCCGGAGACGACTTCCCTTTCTTTCCATCTGGGGGACGGTTTTTCAGGAGTCATGTCTCTGCTAAACCAGGCAGCTCCCGGCCTTCTGCTCATTGACCCGCCCTTTCTTGAATCCGAAGATGTAAATGCTGCAGAAGAGCTTTTTGACCGGGCCCGGGAATTGGGATGGACGGTTCTCTGCTGGCATTTGATAGATATGGTGGATACGAATGGAAGAGAGTTTCTTCCGGAGAGCCGTTTCCATGAATCGTTTCATGAATTCTCAATCCGGTTCTCCCAGATCGGCCTGAACTATAAGGGCGCAAAGGGCTGCGCTGTTGCCGTGAATTTCCCAAACGGTTCTCTGATGCGCCGCATGGAAGGACGGATCGGAGAGTTCCTGAAGATAATTAATGATTTTAGGGCCTCCAACAATTTTTGATGCAATCGAGATAGCATCTCAGATATCTAAATTCCTCCGTCGATCTGCTTCATCGAAATCGTTATAAAACCTGCCGGGTGACCTAAAACCAAGCCAGTGGGGGCTCAAAGATATGGAAACACCGCTGCTTGGAGATATAGCTGTCATATTTGTTCTCTCGGTATTAGTTCTATTCATATTCCATAAAATAAAGGCACCAGCTATTGTGGGCTTTCTGGTTACGGGAATACTGGCAGGGCCACAAGGTTTGGGGCTCGTCCAAGCCGTAGACCAGGTTAGCGTCCTGGCAGAGATCGGCGTTATCTTGCTGCTTTTTACAATCGGATTGGAGGTTTCGCTGAAAGACCTGCTTAAGATTAAGAAACACGTCCTGATAGGCGGATCGCTCCAGGTTGCGCTGACCATCATTATGGTCTTTGTCATATTGAGGTTCTTGGGGTGGCCTACAGGAGCATCCATCCTTCTCGGGTTTCTCGTATCCCTGAGCAGCACTGCTATTGTCCTCAGGATAATTCAAAGCAAGGCTGAGTTCTACACCCCACAAGGTCGCGCGATCCTGGGCATATTGATCTTTCAGGATATTGCGATAGTTCCCATGATGCTCATAACGCCCCTTCTGCCAGGAGTTACGGGAGGCGTGACAGATTCACCAATAGTTATTCTGGCAAAAGGACTGGGCCTGATTGCCCTGGTGATTATAAGCGCCAAATGGATCGTGCCAAAAACGCTCTATCACATCGTCAGGATTGGTGATAGAGAGCTATTCCTGCTCAGTTTAGTTGCGATATGTTTCGCAGTGGCCTGGATCACTTCCCTGGCTGGATTATCCCTCGGATTAGGTGCGTTTCTGGCAGGCCTTACGATCTCCGAGTCTCAGTACAGCCATCAGGCTTTTGGCAATATTCTGCCTCTGCGAGATGCCTTCACCAGCTTCTTCTTCGTCTCCATTGGAATGCTATTGGATCTCGATTTCCTGCTGCAAAATCCGGCCTACATCTTACTCCTGACTTTTGGTGTTATGGCATTAAAGGCCTTGATCGCCGGCTCCGTGATAGCGCTTATAGGGCTTCCACTTCGCATAACAATACTTGTCGGTCTAGCATTGAGCCAGATTGGGGAATTCTCTTTCGTCCTTTCCCAGGTCGGTTTAGGAAATGGTCTCCTCTCCCAGGAGGCTTATCAGATATTTCTTGACGTCACAGTGCTGACCATGGCTGCCACATCCTTCATCATAACAATTTCTCCCAGGGTGGCCGATGCTGCAATGCGGCTGCCGATCCTGCAGAGCCGAAATCCACCTGATCCTCTCATAAGCGCAAGTGCCTGGATCGTAAAAGATCACCTCATAATCATAGGCTATGGCGTCAATGGCAGAAATGTGGCCAGATCAGCCAGAGGCGAAGACATACCTTATCGCATAATAGACATCGACCCTGAGATCGTCAAGATTGAAGCTCGCAAGGGCGAACCGATCAGCTATGGAGATGCAACTCAAGAGGCAATTCTTAATCGGGATGGGATCAGCAATGCCAGAGTGATTGTTGTAGCAATTTCGGATCGAGCGGCAACCCGCAGGATAACGGATCTTGCCCGGAGACTGAATCCGGATATATATATAATAGCCAGAACCCGTTATATTCAGGAGATGGAAATTCTGCACGATCTCGGAGCAAATGAAGTCATCCCAGAGGAGTACGAGACCTCTGTAGAGATCTTTAGCAGAGTTCTTGAGAGATACCAGGTACCAAGAGAAAGAATAGAGTCCTTTATTGAGAATATCAGATCAGATGGATATGAGATGTTTCGAAGCATCTCTAAGGAGCCTTATTGCGATTCCAACCTCAGCACGGCAGGCAGCGATATAATCATGCTCAAGGTTTGTGAAGGCTCCTCTGCCGCAGGAAGATCAATCGCTGATATCGGGTCAAAGGAATACGGAATGACTTTGCTGGCAATACATAGAGGTTCTGAAACCCTCAACGATCCTGATGAGGACACGGTGCTTCAACCTGATGATCTGGTTGTTCTCCTCGGGTCCGATACAGGGAGATCGCATGTAGCGGATTTATTCTGTCAAGATCATGAAAAAACGGATAGATCCTCAAGCCTCCGACCGGCCGGCTAAGAAAATAGCAACTCATCACGACTCAATGGGTATACCGGTTATCTAAAACTGGAAAGCCGCATATTGCTCTCAGATTACCGTTAGGTTTATCCACTCTCTTGCGGAAATATGAGGATAAGGGGATCGACACTGCGCAAAATCTACCAACTCTCGTTTTCATTGCTGGTCGTTTTTATGCTCTACAGCCTGATCTTCATGGCTCTGATGAGCTTGGAGGGCCAGCCCCAGAATGTGAACATCGTCACGGCCATCTACTGGGTAGTTGTGACCATGACCACGCTCGGGTTCGGAGATATTGTCTTCAAGACAGCTATCGGATACTTCTTTACTATTATCGTTGCTCTCTCCGGCATCGCCATACTCTGGGCCGTGATCATGCCCCTGATTATTACACCCCGTCTGGAGCACCTGGTCAGAGCAAATCTCAGCTCTGCTCCGAAGAATATATCAGGCCATATTATAATTTCCGGCTTCAATCCGGTTGTAGAGACCCTGGCGGAGAGGTTTTCTCTGCTACAGATACCTTTTCTGATCATCGAGCGTTCTGAGAATGTCGCGAAGTCCATCTATCGAAGCTATCCAGTTATCCGCGGAGACCCTTCCGAGGAGGAGGTTTTACGAAGAGCGAATGTCGCTTCCGCCCGCCTATTTATCGCCAACGAAAAGGAAGAGATGAACGCCGAAGTCATTCTAAGCCTGAGGGCGACCTCGGACATCAAGATAATAGCACTCGTTGACGACCTGACAAGATCCAGGTTCTTGAAGTATGCAGGGGCCACCAGGATCATCTCACCAAAGACGCTCCTCGGAACCTTCATCGCCCAGATCACCTCCCCTCCGCTGAAGAACATATTCCCGGGAGCCATCCGGCTCTTTGGAGATCTCCTGCTGATAGAGCTGCCAGTATATCCTGGTGCGAGGCTGATCGGAGAGGGGCTGGAGGAAGTGGTGATCAAGGAGACAGGAGCCGGCATTGTCGGCATCTGGCAGCGAGGGGTCTTCCATCCGAACCCTGACTCAGATGAAACGGTGCAGTCGAACTCAGTCCTGATGGCAGTGGGAAATATCGAGCAGCTCTCCAAAGTTCGAGACCTCACCATTGGCACTCGTAAAGAGGGACCTCAGATCATCCTGGGATACGGGGACGTGGGAAAGCGTGTGGCCACAGTGCAGGATTACTGCGGAATAAAACCCTTGATTGTGGACAGGCGCGATCTGGGAGATATAGGTTTTCAGCACATCACCGGCGATGCTACAACCGAAGCCACTCTGTTAGAGGCTGGAATCAAAGAAGCGGTGAGCATCCTGATCATGCTCAATCAGGACTCCGATGCTATTTATGCCACACTTCTGGCCAAGAACCTCAACCCGAATGCCTTTGTGGTAGTGAGGGCAAACCGTCTCAAGTCTGCTGAGAAGATCTACCGGGCCGGAGCGGACTATGTGGCATCTGTGCCCATCGTCGCCAGCCACATGCTGGCCAAGATCATCCAGGGAGAAGAGGAGGAGCTGGATCTGCTTTATGAGGATCTGGAGCTCAAGATATTCCATGTAGGAAAAAGGTCCGGCGTGATTGGAAAGACTCTGGTGGAGCTGGACCTGCCACATCAGTTCGGCTGCCGGGTGGTGGCCCTGGAGAGGAGAGCCAGGGCGATTGCAGTGCCCGATCCAATAACGATTGTGCAGGAGGACGATGTTCTGGCTCTGATAGGCAGTCCGAAGGGCACAGAAGCCTTCAGAATGAAATATGAAAAGAGGAAGGGACTGAAATGGAGGCTTAAGATGCGCCCTCTAATTCAATAAGCTAAGATTTGATTAATTTCGGTTCATTTCAGGACGATACATTGAGAGACCAGAATTCTATTAAGTCGCCAGGTAATGGAGTCACAAATATATGGACTCGACTATAATGTGTACAGCGGGAGCCTAAATGCAGGAATCCTCAAACTCCTATTCGAGTAAGCGGGATGCCTCATGGGACGAAATCCAAAAAAAATGGCCCGATAAGTTCCGGGATCAAGAGCGCTTCATCTTCAAAGAAATTCGGCCTGGCGATCGAATATTCGTTGGCACGGGATGCGGCGAGCCTCAGTATCTCGTAAAGTCACTGCTCGATTTCGTCAATGATCAGCCCAAGGCATTTTTTGATGCCGAACTCATGAATATCGTTAACCTTGGGGTGGCGCACTTCACTGATGAAAAGTTCAGAGACAACTTTCGCATCAACTCCTTCTTTATAGGAGACAACACGAGAAATGCCATAAATGAAGCCGGTGCAGATTATACACCCATCTTCCTCTCAGATTTGCCCGCCCTGATCCGATCGGATAGGTTGCCGCTCGACGTTGCTCTAATTCAGACAACTCTTCCCGACAAGGACGGCAATATGAATCTCGGCATCAGCGTCGACATAGTCAGGACGGCGGTGGAAAAGGCAGGCCTTGTAATTGCCCAGGCCAATTCCTATATGCCATGCATTGCTGGAGACGGCTGGATTTGCATGGATGATGTGGACTATCTGGTCCCGCATGACGAGCCTCTGCTGGAGTATATCGTTGACGTTCCGGGAGAAGCAGCCCAGAAGATTGGAAAGTATGTGGCACGCATTGTGGAAGACGGCTCCACTATACAGGTGGGATATGGCAGCATTCCAAACGCCATTGTCTCCAGCCTATCTGGAAAAGAGCATCTGGGTGTGCATACTGAACTCTTGAGCGACGGCATAGCAGAACTTCTGCAAAAGGGAGTTGTGGACAACTCCCAAAAGAGCATCAATCATGGCAAGACCATAGCCACCTTCTGCATGGGCTGTTCTGAGACTTATGATTTTTTGAGGAGCAGTAGTGGCGTTCAGTTTCGGACCATCGACTACACCAATAATCCCCAAGTCATCGCAAAGAACAGAAAGATGATAGCCATTAACAGCGCCCTGGAAGTTGATCTCACCGGACAGGCCACCGCCGAATCCCTGGGGCATAGCTTTTACAGCGGCATCGGCGGCCAGGCGGATTTCATGCGCGGAGCCGTGCAGAGCTCGGGAGGAAAGACCATACTTGCTCTGCCATCCACAGCACATAGTTCTAGCCAGGATGCAGGCAAAGGCACTAAAGTCAGATGCAATGAGGCTATGGCCAAAGGCGGAAATGCGCCCCGCAGCAAAGAGGTCTCCCGGATTGTGCCTTTTCTAAGGGAAGGGGCAGGCGTCACCCTGACACGAGGAGATATTCATTATGTCGTGACGGAATACGGTATTGCTTACCTGCATGGCAAAAGCATTCGAGAGAGAGCCATGGACCTTATAGCTATCGCCCATCCCGATTTTAGGCAGTGGCTGATCGATGAGGCTAAGCGACTGCATCTGATCTATCCCGATCAGGCTTTTATTCCAGGAAAAGAAGGCGAGTACCCTGAGGATCTTGAGATCCGCAAGCGCACCAAGACCGGCCAGGCGATGCTTCTGCGACCGGTGAAGATCAGCGATGAACCGCTTCTAAAGGATTTCTTTTACTCCCTCTCCAACGAGAGCATGTATCAGAGATTCATCTCCGCTCGTAAAGATTTCCCACACCATATGTTGCAGAAGTTTGTGGCGGTGGACTACTTCCAGAAAATGATATTGGTTGCAGTCAAGGAAGAGGATGACAGGGAAATGATTTGCGGCCTGGGCCAATATGACATAAACAGCGACATATTTACCGCCGAAGTAGCTCTGGTGGTGAGAGATGATTGCCAGAATAAGGGGATCGGTGCTGAGTTGCTATCCTATCTGGCGTATCTCGCGAAGAAGCGTGGGATTCTTGGCTTCACGGCTGAGGTCCTGGCAGGCAATGATCCTGTCTTTCGGCTCTTCAAAAATATGGGATTCATCGTGAGCAAGAGAATCGAATCAGGAGTCTATGAAATGAAGGCCATGTTCAGATGATCAGTGCCAGTTAACAAGGATCAGTGACATTTTTATCCAAAAACAGTGCCAATTAACAGGGATCAGTGACATTTTTATCCAAAATCAGTGCCAGAGGCCAGAATTGTTAGCTGTTCGAGTGGAAACTGAAAGCACCGATCTGGGCGACAACGATATTACCTCCGGTATCGAAACTTCATCCGAATGGAGAAAAATGCATGAGATCAATTAAGATACTTCTTATCACGACCTCGATTGTTTTCTTGCTTGGAACATCGCTTGCAAGCGTTGTCGTCAATGAACTGGAGCAAGATCCGGGTGGGAACGAGGATGCTTTCAAGACTTCTGTAACAGCATGGTTTGAACTCTACAACAACGACAATAAAGATGTAAATATCGGAGGATGGAGCATAAACAACTCTCGAGGGCAATCAATGACATTTCCTAAGGGAACGACAATCAAAGCCCTTGACTATTATGTACGGGATGTAGAACCTAAATGGCTGACTCACGGCGGCGAAGTCCTCAGGCTTATGGACGCCAATGGCAGAGAGGTTGACAGGACGCCGGTCTTAAGCGATGATGAGGATGATGAGGGAGCCTGGACAAGGGACCCGGATGGAAGAGACACCAACAGCTCCGAGGACTGGAAGTTCCTACCATCAAGCCGCGGTTTTTAGAAATCATTGTAAAACATACTTTTTTACATTATTAACCGCAACTGTATATCAGCCAAACAATAACCGGCTTTAATGGGGAGTGTAAAATGAATTTGAAACCGAGGCGAAATTTATGAATAAGACTGCTTTTTTGGCCATGATGAGTACTTTTTTGCTTCTTATGGCGATATCTGCACAGGGCCAGCCCAATTCCGGCCAATTCAACACGAACGATTACTACGCGAATAGCCCAAATAATGCAAATCAGCTTTTAGGCAACCAGAATCAGTATCCAGATCAAAACTCCTACGCGAGCAACGCTGGTTTGCAGGCGAACACTGGATATTCGTCTATGGTTCCTTCCGGGGCCCCGACGCCCTTGACTCCAAGCAGCCCGGATAGCCTGGGCCTCCAGATACCAACAGAGTCCGCTTCTTCTGCGGCATCTTATGCACCTTCTTCCGGAGCCCTGACACCGCCCCCTGAAGAAGCCAGCCAGGCACTTATACCCGCGAATTTTGTGTCTGCCGGGCAGTTGACGAATAGCCTTCAGAATGGGCAGAACAATTATCCGTCGCAATCCAGTATGGTGGTATCACAGGGAATCAAAGTGAAGAACAAGCTCTATGTATCCTTTGTTCCTCAGACGGTTGCAGGCTGCGGACTTTACGGCTGGCAGCCCATGTGGCTTCAAACATCGAGCTCAGGTCCTTTATGGTTCTACGAGTGGTATCCAAATGGACAGCTGAGCGTCAACTACCTGGGTATAGCGTCTGCCGGATGGCAGAAGAAATGGTTCAACGGAGACACACCAGGCTGGCATATACTCCAGTACTACTCACATGGATGGAGCAACTACATTTACATCTACGTCTATGGAGGCTCCGGTTACCTGGCGAGTCAAGGACCGTACTCCGGAGCAGTAACGTCTAATCCATCCTACTCTGGCACCTCTTCGGTAACCCTCAGATCAAGCTGGTTCAAAGGCTATGATATCTACCTGGATGGGAAGTATGTGGCCACCGAAGGGACCGGGTCCGATCTTCTGGACGGGATTTATAACTTTAAGGTGCCAGGCGGGATGTGGCATACGATAGTGATAAGTAAAAATGGCGAGAGCTACGATGAGACCGGCACCTTCGTAAGCGGCACTAGCTATAGATTTACAATTTGATCGCCCTTTGCGGCAAATTTTTTTAGCCGCTCATTTTTCCGGCAATCAAGGCATATGAATTAAAATAGGTTTAAATTTTAGCAATCGATAGGTTTAGAAAGGTCTGCTAAAAATTAAAATTATCTGAATCGACGTGGAACTTCTTGTTTCGCTGATGTTTAGCTTCAGGGCTTTTTGGCACTCAGTCTTTTAATCCACTCGTCTACTTCTTCTCCGCTCTTTCCCATTGATGCTGCCCATTGCCTGATATGCTCTTCACGCCATTTGTTGACAGCCTGCATTACCGGCTCCGGATCAAATCCATGCTTCTTGATGTACTCTTCTCGCTTCAGTTCATTCATGTTTCCATCCACGTACAATTTCGTGGCCTGGTCCGCCATCGTCCTCTCGCCGGTAGGCATATCAGCAGGGCTGATGCATACATCTTCACAGTAAACCCATCCTTCTCCGCCTTTTGCCTGCTCAATTCGGAAAGGCTTTCCACATCCAGGACATACTCCAATCATTTTACACACCTTTATCTTCCTATATTTTCCTTAGTTATTCTCTCATATTAAGCTAAATATCTTGCTATGAACCTGAATGCAGTGGCCAGATACACTATAATTTGAAATTTAAATTTAATTTACGAAAATCAAGAGCAGGAGCCTAAATGCTCATATACTTAGAAACTCAAACATCAAATCTGTGCTTCGGCCTCGACCGCGATTCCTACGAGAACGATTGGCAAAGATCAGGAAGATCTTGAGCAAGGAGGTGGTTAGAGGATTGGTTTTTGATTGGCATTTTCATTGTATTCAAGAAGATCAAAAAATTTATCTGGCATCTCTTCGATTATTTGAATCCAGAATCCGGAATTCTAACAAATTCTGCAAATCTATCTGGAGGCGAAGCCAATTGAACGCAGCATGCCTCTCACGTTAAGCCTGGCTGAGCAGACCTCAAGGCGGTTGCCCTTATGACCACCGATTTCCAGCCGGACGGCAATGACTGTGGCAGAAATGATAATGGTTAAGATTTTCTCATCCCACACCATGTTTCCCAGCCAGAGCTTTCCTCTGGCCTCATCCCAGCTTTATCTCCACATTATGCTCCTTCCGGTCGTCGTTCAGGTGCACCGCTCCGTCCTTTTGCTCAATGCCGTCTACCATTACCCTTGACACCATGGAACCTTCACCCGTCCTCTCGACCTGAATGTGGTAGAATGTCTCAAAGTAGCGGTAATGCAGCATAAACGACTTCCAATCAGCCGGGATGCACGGGGCAAAATGCAGCCTGTCCACGTCCAGCTTCATCCCGAGCAGTGATTCCACAATGAGCCGGTACATCCATCCCGATGCTCCCGTGTACCAGGTCCACCCGCCTCGCCCGACATGCGGCGGCACGGCATAGACATCGGCAGCCACAACGTACGGCTCTGTCTTATAGATCGCTACCTGTTCCGGAGTCGAGCCATGATTCAGAGGATTGATCATATCCAGCAGCTCCCAGGCCCGGAGGCTGTCTCCCATGGCGGCAAAGGCCATGGCCACCCAGACGGCGGCATGGGTGTACTGACCTCCATTCTCCCTCACTCCTGGAGTGTATCCTTTAATATATCCCGGGTCCAGATCGGACTTATCAAAGGGCGGAGCCAAAAGTTCCACGAGCGATTCATCCCTTTTTACCAGCCTCCGATCCAATTCCCCCATGGCCATCTTTGATCTATCCGGATCTCCTGCGCCGGAGAGAACAGACCAGCTCTGAGAGATGGAGTCAATCTGACATTCTTCATTAATATGGGATCCTAGGGGCTCTCCGTTATCGAAGTAGGCACGAAGGTACCAATGGCCATCCCACCCGTTATCCCTGATCGACTGGCGGAGACGGGCGGCTTCGTTTTTGCAGACATCTGCGAAGTCTTTGTCCTCTCGCATCAGAGCTATATTTGAGAATTTTGCCAGCACATCGTATTGGAAGAAAGCCAACCAGACGCTCTCACCCATGCCCAGATAGCCCACCCGGTCCATGGAGTCGTTCCAATCGCCAGAGCCCATAAGCGGCAGGCCGTGTTTTCCAAACTGCAGGCTGCGCCTGATGGCTCGAATGCAGTGCTCATATAGGATTCCGGACTCTTCCGACTCTATGGGCAGATCGTAATTTGCCTCCTCCCCTGGCTTAAGAGGTCTGCCCTCGATGAAGTTTATGAGTTCATCCAGAACACCTTTATCTCCCGTAGCTGTGACGTATTTATGCACTGCCAGCGGCAACCATAAACGATCATCGGTGCTGTGCGTACGCACGCCCCTTCCCGATGGCGGGTGCCACCAGTGCAAGACGTCTCCCTCCCGGAACTGCTGGGCAGCGCATCGCAGAAGGTGCTCTCGTGTGATGCGAGGCTCGGTGTAGATCAGAGCCATTGTATCCTGCAACTGATCCCGGAAGCCGAAGGCTCCTCCTGACTGGTAGTATCCGCTGCGTGCCCAAATGCGGCAGGCCAGAGTCTGGTAGATGAGCCAACCATTGGTGAGCACATTCAAAGATTCGTCTGGCGTCTCCACGCGCACTGTGCCAAGGGCTCGATTCCAGTAATTCCAGACGGCTTCAAGAGCAGATCGAGCAGGACCTGACCCCTGAAAACGCTTGATCAGGTTTCGAGCATCATCCATATTCCGTCCCGTCCCAAGGGTGAAGACGATCTCTCTCTCCTCTCCTCCCTCCAGATCGATCTTGACCTGTTGGGCAGCACACGGGTCCAAAGCCGCACCCACCCTATTGGAGAGCCGTTCTCGCTTCATGGCGGCAGGACTGGCCATACTTGCGTTTCGTCCCAGGAATTCGAGTCGATTACCGGTGAAGCTGACCTGGTCCGAATTGACATCCAAAAAGACTACCCTTCCAGGAAAATCAGTATTGTAAGGATTCCTGGCAAAGAGAGCTCCTGTCCTTGAATCGATCTCGGTGTTTATGTGCATTTCAGACTTTGCGCGATTCTCTCCGAGAACCAGTTCGACAAAACCTGTAACAGACAGATGGCGGGAACCACCTGACTCGTTACGGATAATGAGCCTGCAAAACTTTACAGGCGCGTCTATTGCTACATATATCCAGAGCTCGGATGCGATCCCGAACTCTTTGTGCTCGAAGACGCTATAACCAAAGCCATGCCTGCAGGTGTAAGGTGTCTCGCCCCGTGCGGGCAGCACTGTGGGTGACCAGAACTGGCCTGTCTCCTCGTCACGAATGTACATAGCTTCGCCGCTGGTGTCGCAAACAGGATCGTTATACCAGGGGCTGAGACGGAACTGCTGGGAGTTCTCGCCCCAGGTATAGGCTCCTCCGCATTCTGATATCACCGTCCCAAAGTGCGGGTTTGCTATAACATTCGACCAGGGAGCCGGTGTCTCCTGTCCTGGAGCGATCCTGATTATGTACTCCCGACCGTCCTTTGTGAAACCGGCAAGGCCGTTGAAGAATATAAGATCCTGTCCAGACGACTTTGTCGGCTGATAGTTCTCGACCCGGAATGCTTTTTCAGGATTTAGAAGCGGGACTGTTACATAGAGCCGATTTTTGCGATCGAGCTGCTCATAGAATGTTCCCCGGTCATCGGAGAAGACGGCACAGGCTGCGGACTGCAAAAGGATTCCTGTCCCTTCGGATATCTCATCACCGTGTATCACGAAGACTCTGCCCGGCTGGTCCTGGGCTAGGGGATCGGTGCTTGTAGATATCAGTCCCATGATGTCGTCCTGAAGCTGCTGCCGGTACTCTGTGCTGTCACCGTTCCAGATCACCAGATCAACTGCCAGACCCATGATATGCCAGTAGGCATGAGCCCTCATGAGTTGATGCGCCAAATCGATGTAAGATCGATCCTGGATCTTGAGAAGAACAATCGGGATATCTCCCGAGATACCATATGCCCATAACGCTGACTGGCCGCTTTGATTGCTCAAAAGAGTACTCGTGGGGGCACGCAAGTTTGAGCCTGGATAGATTACAGCGCCAGCAAGGTGCTGATAAGCTTGCATATCGGTTTCGGTGATATTAAGCTGCTGCATTATCATCTGGTTATGAGTCCAGGCAAGGCTGTGTACACGGTCTGTCAGACCCGGATCGTGATATTTTTCAATCAGCCTCAAAGCCAGGTCTCTGGTCTCTGCAACGCCCGTGATGAAGTTCACCCTGGCCTTCCCTTTCGGGTCGATCGTTACGGTGTGTCTGATGGAAACGATTGGATCCAGGACAGGACCCTCGCTATTTGAGAGAGGGAGATTCCCATTCAAGGCATTGGGATTTGCTGTGGTTCTTCCTCTGCCTATGAACACGCTCCGATCCGTTTCAAAGGATACTTCATCCTCATTTATCTTCTCGGCTGCGACCATATGCAACATAAAGGGTGTCTTCTCTTCCTTCGACTTAGGTCGCCGCATGCATAGTATAGCAGAGCTCTCGCGTACGATCTCCGTCTCTACGAACAGGTTGCTAAAAGCTGGATGAGTCGCGTCGGCAGCAGGTGACGTCAGAACCACCTCTGCATAGCTGGTCAGCTCTATCGTCCGTTTGGTCGAGGAGTGATTGGTAAGGTTGATGCTGCGCAGCTCTACATCGTCCTCAGGCGAAATGACAACCTCGGTGTGGACATCGACTTCAAAAGCTCTTAACCTGAACTCTGCCTTGGACCCCTGGAATATGGCTTGATAAGTCGCTTCATCTCTGCAAATAGGCTGGTATCCTGCCGACCATACCTCATTGCTGTCCAGGTCTCGGATATAGATGAACTGCCCCTCATTGGTACGGGTACCGTCACCATTCCAGCGATTGACAGCGATCTCCTTCCACCGGCTGTATCCTCCACCGGAACTTGTAATCATAAGTTTGTAGTCGCCATTGGAGAGAAGATGCACATCGGGAGGGGAGCTGTTAGGATCAGTGAAGATCCGGAAGGACTCTTGTCGCTCCGGCATACCAGCCCTCCAAATTGCGGCTGAGGCTTCCGCCGCGTGGGGAAAGATAGGTGCAGCTTTGGGAACCTTTTCCTGGAGAATAAGATCTACTGCCTGAAAGATGGGATTTTTCATGAATCTTCTTTGCATAGGCCGGTCCATTAAGATGTAGGCCAGGGAGAGGAAGCTCATGCCCTGGTGATGGGCCATAAAGGATTGCACAATTGCACTTTTCTCGTCTCGAGAAAGTCGGGTTGGAGTGTAATCGATTGCCTCATAGAAGCCATACTCGCCGAGATAGCCATCATTTGCCAATTGTTGCAGATTGAGGCAGGCCTTTGCTGGTGAGACCATCAAAGCAAGGGCAGAAGCATAAGGAGCTATAACCAGGTCCTTTGCCAGCCCGCGCTTCAGCCCGAGGCCAGGCACTCCAAACGCTTTGTACTGGTAAATCTGGTTGATATCTAATATATTGTAGCCGCTCTCCGAGATTCCCCAGGGAACGCCCTGTCGTTTACCATATTCGATCTGCCGCACGACTGTGGATCTGTAGGTCTGATTGAGCAGTGAATTCTCATAAGTGGGCATGACCAACAACGGCATGAGATATTCAAACATGGTCCCACCCCAGGAGAGCAAAGTCAGTTCTCCACCTGCACTGGTAAGCATGCGACCCAAAACAAACCAGTGCTCCAGCAACAATCTCCCCTGAGCGATGGCAATAAAGCTGCACAGTCTCGCCTCAGATGCCAAGAGATCGTAGCAGCTTTCATCTCGTCTGGCATCGTTGACATTATAGCCTATGGCCAGAAGTTTGCGGGACTCATCGAAGAGGAAATCGTAATCAATGTCCGCCAGTTTGCTACAGTCCTCGGCAATCTTCTCGATCGACTCTATCCGGACGATAGCTCGTTCGCCGGCTTCCGTGATCATCTGGCCGAGCTGGAGGAACCAGTCTCTCTCCTCTTGACCCATACCCTGTTGACCCATGCCCTGAATGGAGCCGAGAACCTGGTCAATCATGGGCACCAGCTTCGCGGCTTTCACTGGAATCTCTCGCAGGCTTGGAATGCCATCAAGCAGGAGCACCTCCGCCTGCAACTGGCTCAGCATTCTCGAACTTTCTGTCGAGGCTTCAGTCAAGACATCTTCATCGAGAGGATGAACCATAACCCACATTGGCAGCAGAAGCCAAGGGGCCATGAGAATCAGATCATCCAGATGGTCCTCGAGCTGTCGCTCATAAGCCCCGGCCCACCACTTCACTTCATCGTTGACCTTCGGTCTTGCCGGGTCCAGTAACTCTGAGACGTTCTTCATCTGCTGGTCAAGCAGCAGCCACGCTGCCGAGAGGGTACCTGGAGGTGACGAAAGTTCTGCCCGGAGGCGGTCGATCTCTTCGAGCAGTTGCATAGATACGATCTTCTCCTGACCGTCTTCTGTTATCTCGTCTCCTATGACGGCATCCCTGAGAATGAGCAACGTATCCCTGAGGCCTTCAAAGGTCTGCTCTGGCAGTATCTTTCTTTCCAGAAGTTCCATCATCCCCTGCTGCAGTGTCAGCAAATGGCCTGATAAGTTGCCACTATCCACAGTTGAGATATATTGGGGTTGCATCGGCTCGAGCAGCAAAATGTCGTACCAGTTGTAAAAATGCCCTTTGAACCTCTCCAGCCCCAGCATGCTTGCAAAGGTGGAAGCGTTCCGCTCTATCAGCTTCCCGGTTGAGATATAACCGAAGTCGTATGCCGCGAGGTTTGCCAATAGAGACAATCCCATATTTGTGGGAGATGTACCATTAGCAATCATAGAGCGCGGTTTCTCTTGATAATTGTCCGGCGGAAGCCAATTGCTTTTGGGCCCAACAAAGGTCTCAAAGAACCTCCATGTCTTTCTTGAGAGCTTGCGCAGGAAGACGGACTGATCCTCGGTCAGCTTTGCCCTCGGCGTATCAATGGGCAGGCTGATCCACCAGGCAACGGCAGGAGCAAGGCTCCAAGACACCAGCAGCGGCCAGACGAATACCAGCACATCAGGATGAATGAAGACAAGAGACAAAGCCATGGCAGCGGCAACTGTTGGGGCTATCCACATCGACTGGTAGAATCCCATCAGATCACTCTGCCCACTGCTCTCGGAGCTTCTCGAAGAGTTCCATTCCAGCAACAGCTTGTGGGTGAAGAGCATTCGCCCTCCGCTGCGCACGATTGCATCCAGACAGAAAAAGGCTTCGTATGGCAAGAAGGTGAGGCTGAGCGCCGCCTGGGCCAGATTTCTGGCGATCGATCCCCCGGCAGAATGCAGATGTTGATCCAGGGGTATCCTGGCAGATTTAATCAGGATCGCCCGTAAGCTCGCGATCACCGGCAGAACCAGAACTGATCCTACGACTGCATAGGTCCAAAACTCCGGCTGCTGCAGTACCAACCATGCCAGAAACAACAGAGAAATCTGGGCTGGAGGCACGAGACTGCGTCGGAGGTTGTCGAGAATCTTCCAGCGAGATAGCCCTGAGATGGGATTGTCCAACACGATCCCGCCGGGTCCAGGCACTCTCATAAGAAGCCAGTTGGCGATCTGCCAGTCACCTCTGATCCATCTATGCCTCCGGCTTACGTCTGAGGTGTAGCGGTAGGGATAATCCTCATAAAACTGCACATCGCTGACCAGTGCCGCTCTGGCATAGCTTCCTTCCAGAAGATCATGGCTCAGGATCAGGTTCTCAGGAAAACGACCTTCTAGAGACTGCGAGAAGGTGTCAACATCGTAGATCCCCTTGCCGGAAAAAGAACCTTCACCAAAAATGTCCTGATATACATCCGAGACCTCTCGTGTGTACGAATCAATTCCTGGCTCTCCTCCAAAAAGCTTAATAAACCTGGATCGGTCTGCCTCAGGCATGCTTGCGCTCAGGCGAGGATGGAGAATGCTATAACCCTCGGCAACGTATCTCTTATGCTCATCGAACCTGGCACGGTTGAGGGGATGAGCCATAGTCTCTACCAGAAGCCTGGCAGAGTCGTAGGGCATCCTGGTATCTTCGTCAACCGTGATGACATACTTTATTCCGGGAAGGATCGAGACATTGCCTGTAATTCTGGAGAAACTGTTCTCCGACTCGCTTCTGAGCAATAAGTTTAGCTCTCCGATTATGCCTCTTTTTCGCTCGTAACCTCTCCAGATCTCATCCTGGGAGCTCCATTTGCGCCGGCGGGGAAAGAGAAAGAAGACATTACCCGGATATTTTTTGTTCAGAGCCTCAATTCCATTATGAGCTGTTAGCAATAGTTGCTCATCCTCCGGCAAAACCTCCTGCTCGGCTTCGATGAGATCTGTCAGAAGGCCAAAGTAGAGATTTTTATCTCGGTTTGCCAGGTATCGAATTTCTAGACCTAACAGCAGCTCTGCAACTCCTTCAGTATTTGTCAGCAGGGAAGGCACTACTACCAGAGTGCTCATCTCTTGCGGAATGCCTTTCGAGAAATCCATTCTGGGAAGAATATGAGGCTTGACAAGCATTGTCACCAGCAAATTCACGAAACCCACTGCCGGACTGCTCATGCAAAGCACCAGGAATATGGATGCCGGAACCAGCATCCACTCATTTGATCCGGGTTTTGGAGCCAGAGCCAGCAGTATAAAGGCCGCAGTTAAGACTGTAGCAAGCGTTATTGTTCCTGCATAGCTGAACAGCGGGAATTGGAGAGCAGTTCTGCCAAATGAAGCACTAAGCGACCGTCCCATTCCGACAGTTCTCTCCAGTTCTAAAATCCCCTCCTCGATCAGGTAGAATCCAACATGAGAACGTCGATTATCGCTCCCTAATGCCTCCAGCCTCTTCTGAGCCAGTTTTACTGCATTGCGGGCCACATCCTCTTCCGAGAGCGAGCAGTGCCTGGCAATCCTTTCAACTGCATGACGGTAGCGATCCCGGGTTGCGAAATCCATCTGGCTGTAAACGCCGGCTGGGTCCAAATCGAGTGCTTTTTCCACAGCACTGCATCCCTCCACGAATTCGCGCCAGTCCAAGGACTCGAGAAAACTGAAGCTTTCGATATTATTGCCTACGGAGACCTTATCGGCAGCCTCTTGTTGAATATCCTGCTGGATCATCTGCCCGGTGGTCTTTCCCATTTCGGATAGACGCTCTTCGATCCACGTCAATGGAAGAGCCAAAGCAAGGCTCTGTCCCTCCAGCCTCCGGGCAAATTCAGCGATAAAAGCCCCGGAAAATGGCGGGTCCGATCTGGCCAGATCCGCCACGACAACGATCATGCCCTTTGGATCGGTTTCTGCGACTTCGATTATCTTATCAACCCAGCTACTGGCCAGGCTTCTGTCGTAACTGGCTTTGGAGATGCGTAGAGATATGCGTCGCAGGTTCTCTATCAGCGCCAGGCGGAGCATAATCGGAACCGCCCACAGCTCGCCCAGGTTCAGTATGCTGACCGTCTGATACGCCTCTACAACGCTCTTCAGGCGTTCTTCATCCATCCGGCCATCGGTATGAAGCAGCAGTTCTGTGGCAAGGCTGTAAACTCGCGGATACCCGGCCAGCGGCCCGTTTAGCAAGTGAGGGAGGGTCTTGCTATAATTCCTGGGCAGGTGAAGCCTGGCTATGCGAATCTGACCTTCTATCTTATAGAAATTATCAAGCAACCACTCAGACGCGGGCGCTATCCTGAGGTTCGACGCCGCGGCATCAGTAAGCAGTCCATAAACATGTAGCAGGATCTTCTCGTTCTCATCCAATCTGGGAAGGAGCAGATCCTTTTTGGGCCTCGGATCGACCTCATCCCGTTCTGCAATCTCCTTTGCATGCTCCTTCATCAGGTCAGTGCTGAAGAGATCAGAATGCGGCGGCTGTTCATAGCTAAACTTGCTCAAGAAGGCATCGCCGTTGGCGCGGCCCCCGTGGCGATTCAAGTTCTTGAGAACGGTATCTTGATCTATGATATTAACTCCTGGGTTTTATTGCTCTCGAATTTGCTGACATTTGGGTCGACCAGTATTCCTCAAACACTAACTACTAAAGGAGTTCGGGGCTCTGGCGAGGCTCACGAGTGGTGCCCTGATAATATTAAATGTATGATGTATAAAGGCATGTCTCTTGCAAGGCATGAAACCTATTCGAGTCTGTCGATATTGAGGCATTGATTCCGGTAGCGTGACGAGTTTCCTGTAAAATTTCTGGCCCCGTATCCTCACCTATTCTCCACTATCATAGATAAATATTTCTACCAGTCAACCATTCCTTGTTGATGTCCATGAGGATGGTAATTCCAAGCCTGAGAAGTGCTCCGTCATTCGGAAACGCACCTACTACTCTACTTCTCCTTTTGAGTTCCTTGTTGATCCTTTCCAGTCCGTCAGTGATTCTAATCTTCTTCCAATGCTCTTTTGGAAAAGCCTTGTGATTACAGATGTCCTGACTAAACCGGTCAATTGTATCCCTTTTCTGCCCAAGTTCAACTGCTAATTCTGCCATCTTTGATTCATCTTCGAATCCTTGTCTGAGTTTCTCTGCGACCTCTTCCTTATCTTTGTTTGGAATGTTATTCAGCACCGCGCGGCCGAAATGGACCTGACACATGTTTCTACCATGCCTCGACTGGGTCGAGTCTGCCACCGACGGAGTCGTGGCACGTCGAAACTCTCACTTACGCTGGTCAATGAAATCTGCCAGGTTGCACCCAAGAATCTTGACTGAACTGCGCTTTGTATTCCTTTATGGCCATCTGAAACTGCCAATTTAACATCTTTCAAACCACGATCAATTAGCTCATCAAAGAATCCAGACCAGAAGCCTTCGCTTTCACTGTCCGTAATCCTGGCTCCAAGGATCTCCCGACATCTATCATCACGAATTCCTGTGACAATAAGAAGAGCCTTGGTAACATACTTTCCACCATCACGGACTTTAAAGTAGCTCGCATCGACATAAATGTACGGAATTTGGGCGTTCTATAGGCTTTTGAGGAATTCTGCTACCTTTTCATCTAGTTCCTTGGATATTCGGGACAGGGTAGAGGCAGAAAGACGCTCAACGCCTAAGTGAGCTACTGCTTCTCGGATTCGTCGTGTTGAAACGCCTTGTAGGTACGACTCTGCTATCGCATTTGTCAAAGCCAACTCCACCCAAGAATATCTATCAAAAACACAGGATTTAAATGAACTATCTCTAAATCGCGGTTTCTTTAAAATCAGTTCATCAACGCGTGTCTTGAGAGACCGCTCCTTATAGCCATTACGTTGAGCTGTTCGTGTCTCGATTCGCTCGTAAGGCTCCGCGCCGGACTGCTGTATTGCTTCCATCTGCATGACCAGGTTAAAGAACCAAGTCAATAGCTTCTTCAGACCGTCATCTTGATCGATAAGATAATTACAGAAAGGAAACTACGCTACCTGTGGCAAATTTTAAGGAGCTTAAGTCGGAGCTAAACACGTACGTTTATGTTTGAAAGAGAATGATAAACTACTATTGATAATTGATGATACATACAATGAGAAAGAAGGAAACCAAACCGATGGTGTGGCAAATCTTACGACCATAGTAAAGAAGCATATATTTGGGTTAACAATTTTGTTACCTCTGTTGTCTAATCGAAAGGACTATCTATTCCACACAAAGCCAATATGTATATCAAGAATGATCACGAGAATGAGAATTTTAGAACAAAAATGGAGATTGCCTTTGAAGAGATCAACAACCCATTGGTTGTCCCAAAAAGCATCGATTCTTATATCGTTTTCGATACCTTGTGGTATTCTTCCGATCTGTTCAGCGAGTGCCTTAAGCTAGGACATAATATCGTATGCCAAATCAAGTCTGATAAAAGAGTCGGAATAAATAAGGATATGTATTTCCAAGATAGAGATCTAGCGAATCAAATTGAAGACAAATAGTTTATTAAGACGACAATCGGTGTTTGTGGAAAAAAGAAGACCTACTATGCATTTGAAAAGAAAGTGATCATAGACAAGGTGGGCGAGGTTAAGCTTGTTATCTCCAAGAAGAACAAAGATAGCACGGCAAAATATATAATCCGCACTGATGGATCGCTTTCATCGAAAGAAATCCTCTTAATTTACGAGGACAGATGGGATATAGAAACAGCTCATGGAGAGGCAAATCAAAAATTAGGATTCAAAGATTACCAATTAAGAGATAAACACTTAATTGAAAGATTTATTCAAATGGTTTTTTCAGTATGGACTGCAATTCTCTTATGGGAGATAGATAATCTGCCACCTAAAGATGGCTCAAAATCAAGAACTATGGGCGACATGATCGATGGAGTAAAAATGCAAGCTGTTGGAGAAACGTTTGAATATGTCATGGCATATTTTAATCTGCCTGTACCTGATGGTGGATTACATTATATACTCAAGGCCCTTGGAATGTAGATATGAATATTTTGATAAATTAAAAAATATAAATAAAAGAGAAACTAAGAACATACAGAATATTTTAAATACTTTCAGTTCCTAATAATAGTACGTACAAAACCATTTCAGACACCTTCTGAAATGCAGAGCCTGAAATTTCTTCACGGGCTCCTCAGGTCAATCGTTGTCGAAACTAGTGTTGGTTAGAAAAAAAGGACAGAATCGAGGATATATGGTACTATGTGAAAATTGCCGGGAAAATGTTTTGCCGAATATGTACTTTAATTGGAATGATTTCATTCGAGGTTTAGGCATCCCCTATTTGATATATCTTATGACAAAGATTCCGCAATGCCCCAACTGCAATTTTCCCATGCCCAGGAGAAACATGGTCTTCGCCATCCAGCCACCTCAATACTTTATAAAATTAGCCCGTAGGAATATATTACAATCGACCCAATTTAGTGATAGAGTAACATCCACTTCTTTGAGAGCATATCTAGATCGCAAATTTGAACCGACCCGGCATTTCGCGAGTACGAACACGCACAAAACCGCATCGTTCAATATGATGGTCAACGGGGTTCATAACTCCATCCGTTTAGAAAGCTATGAATCTAAAAGGCAATATCGGTTCAGGTGATAATCTATGATCAAGAAATTATTAAAATTTGCAGTCAGCTTGGCAGCCATCAAATGGATTGCGAAAAAGATGAGCCATCATCACAGAAATAGCGGAAAACAAGCGGAAGCTCTGAGACGAAATTGAACGCCAAATGGAAAACGTTGAAAATGAGTTAGTGGCTATATTTTTTGCTAAATACCGTAGCATAGGGTTGTGCTGTTTGACTACTCTGTAATTGGTAGAGTATTTTAGATTACCCTTATTCTACGAAATTTTTGTACCTTCAAATTAGTTCAGAGGAGATCCAAATATCTAATAATCTAATAATAAATCTTAAATCTTTAATACGGAAAACATGTTGTTTTCCCGGGGATAAGTATAATAATCTTCGATCAGGCGGGATCTGTGAACCATGAAACGAATAGCCAAAACATATCGGGATAATTCCAGATGGGAACAGGAGGTGGGCTACGGAAAGAGGTCTACCGAAGGAGGCTGGCTACAATGCAGGATTGCTTCCTGGATTAGATCTCTTCAGATTAGCAAAGAAAGAGGGGATAGAGGAATTAACCTTCTACGGTTTCACACAGGATAATACGAAGAGATCTAAGGAGCAGGTCAAAGCTTTCCAAAGGTCTTGCGTTGAAGCTGTGAGGCTAATATCTAGCCAGGATGCCTCACTACTTATCGTTGGCAACTCGAACTCGCCAACATTCCCGAAGGAGCTATTGCCATACACCAAGAGGACTGTCTTCGGATCGGGATCCTTTAAGCTAAATTTTCTTGTAAACTACGGATGGCAATGGGATCTAAGCGGCGCTATGGAAGAGTTCAATGGAATGCGTAAGGGTTTCCCATGGAAAACCACATAAAACCAAAATCAGGAGGCGGTTATCCACCTCCCTCAGATGATCTTTTCCGGTCGACCTTGGTCACAGAAATATCCCCAAGCGCACGCATGAGAGCCTTCTTCCGGTTACTATCGCTCAATCCATAGAAGGCATCCACAATTGCAGCTACCTTATCAGTCAAATGCTCCTCCTGAAACGCCCCCATGGGCCTCAGGACGGGGCTCATGAGCGTTTCAGTCTTTGCCTTGCATTAGATGACTCTACGGACCATGATTGAGATCTTTGCCAGAGCTAGTTACGAGGTGCGGAAGATGAACGGAATTTGTAGTAAGCCCACATTCTTGATTCAGGAGTTTTCTCATTGCAATATAGAATTTCCCACCTGCCAATTCCATAGGTCTAGAACTCGGGAGTAACTTAGCCCTCGCGAGAGTTCGGATCCACCCCGTCAACCAGCAATCCCAATTTCTAACTAATACTTTTAATATATATTTTGTCTATTATTGGTTCTACTGCTTACTCAATCCCAAATATAGATCGCTTTTCCGTACATAGATCTTGATGAACTCTCTTTATACGAATATAGACAGTCCAACGAAATACCGCAGATAAATCCCCTAAATAGGATCAGCTTTATAAGTAAGTACGTGTAATACTTATTATGAGTAAGTAGCTTAGATATGATATGTACTCTAGATACTTACTTAATATAAGGAGATGACTTTAATGAAGAAATTTATCTTGTCTTTAGCGTTAGCTTTAGGCCTACTCGCCATAATAACCCCCGCTTTCGGTCTATCCGTCAGCGTGAGCGGAGAAAGTGGCGATCAGGTGGCATCGAATTCGATAGACTACAGTCTCGATTCAGCTTCCTTTATGTCGAGCAATACCGTAATGTCAGGCGGACAATCTTTAACCACCATGCGGGCCTCTGGGTCAGGCGCGATATCTGCAACATCTGATGGAGTAAGAGCCGTTGTGGCGGGTGGCGATATGAAGACGAACCTTGAGATGAGCGGCAATAGAATTACAGGTGATGCGACCATCTCAGGCGTGCCTTTCGGAATTGATGCTCAACCTGGAATAGGATTCGAGGGAGACGCTCTCACCATAGCACCAGATGGGATGATCAAGTCTCTTGGAACTGTTCAGACTGGACCCGTGATTACCTCAACCGGAGGAAACGCTGCAGCCTATGTATTTACAGGCCGAAAATGGATCCAAAAGGACCCAGAGATCAAGATGCAGCTAACCAATGATGCCAACTTCGCGAAAACCGGACTGACCACCGCAGGCGCACTCGGAGCCATAACCGCAGCTACCAATACCTGGGATGATGCCACGAACCAGAATCTGTTTTCAGATTCAGGAGCAAGCCTTACGACAGCTAAGAACTGGAAGTATGACGGTGTAAATGATATGGCTTTCAGGCCTTATGCTGCTGGATGTTCAGCACTGGCTTCAGCCGGTACATGGTATCAGATCAAGGGAATTGCAGCCGGTCAGCCCTACCCGATATTAGAGACTGATATATCCTTCAATTCCAACTACAAGTGGACCACCACAGGCGGCACGGGCTATGATTTCCAGAGTGTGGCACTGCATGAGCTAGGTCATAGCATCGGTCTTGGCGACCTGTACAATAAGGCCCGATTCGCCAAGGATACCAGACAGGTGATGCACTACTACACCGGCGTCAAGCGCACACTCGGAAATGGTGATGCCACGGGAGTTTGGAATCTTTACGGCTAAATTCGTATCCCCTCCTGAAACCGTCCGAAAATTTTTCGCAATTTTACAATATTTCTGCAACCGTCTGCAATCGGTTGCCTTTCTGATTAACTGAACGCCGGATCTGTTTTTTGGCGGCCAGTAACACCATCTTGCTGTTTAACCTCGGATCTATGATTTTCAATTAGGTTCGGATATAAATACGATCAGATTTTATTGATCAATGGCAACTCTCTTAAAAGATACCGCACAACCTGGTGCTATCTGCTTTCGTAAAACCTTCTGTTATCCAAAAAGAAAGATGAAGGAGTCCTATCTTTTCCCATGGGAAACTGATTTTTAGTGTCGATAGATGTTGTTTTCCATCTGTCCCGTGTGAGCCCCCGGCCTGGGCTCATGGGCGTTTCATAGAGAGAATTCACTCTTCGGATATTTCAAGATGGGATCTCATAATACGCTGGGGTGGCAGGAGAAGACTTAGCGGCTTTCTGCCCGTCCAATCCGTTTACGCAGATTTTTATATAATTGACTCACATTGGCCAGACTTTAGGGCCTATCATTTTTATGAAACTCTCGATTGGTACAATAAGCAAGATATAACATTGGGAGGATAGAGCACAAAGGAATTTATCGATATTATTCGATTGGATGCTAGAGTCATGTGGGATGGAGCTATGAGATGTCATTCACGCTGCGACCTAGGGAATTCCCTTATAATTCAACAATCAATTACCTTTTTCTTTCTTCTTTATCGATTGAAAGCCAAGCTTCTGAACCAACTGCTATTCCATATACTTATTCTATGGCCTATTGGACCAACCAACTAAAATTGGGATTGGACGAACTCGGAAATGCTTTGCATTTGGCTCGAGTTCGTCCTGATAGCAACTCCAGGCTCTAAAGGCTGAGGCCCTTCGCTACAGCAGCTGCCAGTCCCTCATCCACCTGGGCCAGGTTCCCAAGGGCACGCTTCTGTATCCCTGGCTTGGTAACGTGGATAAGATCGGCTATGAGGTTACCTGCCAAGTGTTCCTTTTCGGTCTCATTCATAGAGAGGTACCTCTCTTTGGCCTGGGTGAAGTCATCCGTCTTGTAGATCTTCTCACGGGTTACATTCCCCTGGATAAAGGGTTTGTAAGGTACTCCTGCCTCGGGGGATGCGTTTGGTCCGCCCTGGCTGCTCGGCCCAAAGTTGACGGAGCCGTTGAAGATCCGGGTCTGCATAGCCCCATCGCGCTGGTTGTTGGCGACTGTGGCAAGCGGCTTATTTGTAGGCAGCTCGTTGAAGTTGGCCCCCAGGCGATAGCGCTGTGTGTCGACATAGGAGAACGTCCTGCCTTGCAGCATCTTGTCATCGGAGAACTCGACGCCCGGAACCCGGGTTGGCCGGGCAGAATGCCGACTCTTCCACCTGGGTGAAGTAATTCTCAGGATTGCGGTCCAGGATCATCTTGCCCACCGGCATAAGCGGGAATTTGTCCTCCGGCCAGGCCTTGGTATCATCCAGGGGGTCGAAGCTCTGATTGAGTTCCTCGGAGATGTTCATCATCTGCACATTGAGCTCATACTCGGCATACTCGCCCCAGGCTATAGCCTCATAGAGGTCTCGAACCAGATAGTCAGGGTCCTCGCCTGCGATCCTGGTCGCATTCTGGCGGTCGAAGTTGTGCACCCCTAACTTTGGTTTCCAGTGGTATTTGATATAGACCGCCTGGCCATCACTGTTCACCCATTTGTAGGTGTTCACTCCGAAGCCCTCCATCATCCTGTAGCTGGCCGGAGTTCCACGATCCGAGAAGACCCAGGTGAGCATATGTGTTGACTCAGGGGATAGGGATACAAAATCCAGAAGTTGTTGTGCCCTGAAGCCGATGATGGGAAATTATTATTCGGTTCCGCTTTCAAGGCGTGAATGAAATCCGGAAACTTGATGGCATCTCTGATGAAGAAGACAGGCAGGTCGTTGCCCACAATATCGTAGTTGCCCTCCTCGGTATAGAACTTCGTGGCGAATCCCCGCACGTCCCTTACCGTATCCGCGGATATATTCCAGGGAATGGCCAATGGACGATTTGTAGACGAGCATTTAGCTCCTCTCCCCCAACCAGGCACTCAATTACCTTCCTTCTCTGGAAGATGATGTTCGCTCTTTGTGCTATAATTCCCAATTTGTGTTACGATGCTTTAAATACCTTTAAGTTCCTGATAGCAATCTAACAGTAATGATAGAAGATCATTTCAAAGCACCTTTGAAAATGTAGAGCGTGAACCTCATCAGGGGCTCTCCATATGAATCGTTGTCAAACCCGTGTTTGTTAATAATAGGTTGAGTATATATGGTATTTTGTAGAAATTGCGAGGAGAATGTATCGCCGAAGAGTTACTTTAGCTGGAGTGGTTTCTTTCGAGGTTTAGGGATCTTTTACTTAATGTATTTTATCACAAAGATTCCACAATGCCCGAACTGTAATTTTCCAATTCCCCGGAGAAGCATGGTTTTTGCTATCCGGCTCCCACAGTACTATATCAAATTGGCTGGGATGAGCGTATTACACCTGACCCATTTTAAGGATAGAGTAGTATCTGCATCCAGCAGGTCCTATCTAAATCGCAAATCCGATCCATCCCAACACTTCCCAAATATGAAAACACACCAAACCGCATCTTACAATATGATGGTCAGCGAAGTTCATAACACCATTAGTTTAGAGAGCTATGGGTTCAGGAAGTAATATCAGTTCATGTGATATCTATGATCAAAAAACTACTAAAATTTTTAATCAGCTTGGTAGCCATCTCATGGATTGCTAAAAAGATGAGCTTTCGTGAGAAGAAAAACAGAAAACAAAAAGGAACCTTTAACGACGAAATTAAGACGCCGAATGGAATATAGGAAATGAGCTAAGGGCCTGACGCGAAATAAAATGAACTGATTTATGTTGCAGAACGTTGTCCGTATATCATGGATGGCGAAGTAGATTATGGACCCTTCTTAAAAGCTCTATCCGGTGCTGATCCAATTCAAGCGAGGCGTTTCGCAGCTGCTAAAGCTCTTGAAATTGGATGGGACGGTATATCAAAAGTCTCTGCTATTACTGGATTTTCGCGAAATACAATCAATAAAGGCATCCAAGAGCTCGAGAGTGATGATGAACTGAGCAGCCAGAAATGCTCCGCAAGCCCGGTGGCGGTCGAAAAAGAACTGAAAATAGAGAGCCAACTCTATTGATTGACCTTGAAGATATAATGAAAGAGAGCACATCAGGCGATCCGATGAGTCTTCTTAAATGGACTCATAAATCAACCTATGCTATCGCAGAGGAACTGCAACTAAAAGGTCATAAAGTTAGTCACGATACTGTGAGACGGCTATTGAAGGAGAACGGTTATTCGCTTCAAGCTAATAGGATCGACCAAGACAAAGAAAGGGCCAGAAATCGAGGCTCGAATAGATGAACGAGATTATGAGACGGGGATAAAGATATTAGATGAAGATATGGCACAATTAAAATTAGTTTGCATGAATTATATCCCAATTGGAATTATTCCATAGAACCACGTCTAATTGCATCTAAATCGCAAGAAGTTGGATAAATTATTTGGCGTCAAGCCCTAAGTACCGTTGTTTAATCATGAACTCAAATTACCTTCCAGAGCTAGAAAATCAAACTGCGTGCGGCCACCCCACCCTAAAGGATGGGTATGCTTCGGGCCGCACGCCCTCACGCTCGGTTTTATGGAATCCAGAAATCGTCGAGCTTTCGTTGCCAAGATCCCCCCTTGATCAGAATTATCGTAACTCTTTTTTCGGTTCCAGAGAGTCCTTGTTAATCAAATCTAAGAAAATATGAAAACCGGGCGAGGGTTCACTTCATCCCCAACCTGAAGGTCGGGGTATTCGTGACCCTCCGCGCTCCCGATGTAATAATGTTCGCGCTTTGTGCCATTATTCCTAGTTTGTGTTATAATATCTTAAATACTTTCAGTTCCTAATAATAATACGTACAAAAGCATTTCAGACACCTTCTGAAATGCAGAGCCTGGAATTTCTTCACGGGCTCATCAGGTCAATCGTTTGTCGAAACTCGTGTTGGTTAAAAAAAAGGACAGAATCGAGGATATATGGTACTTTGTGGAAATTGCCGGGAAAATGTTTCGCCGAATATGTACTTTAATTGGAATGGTTTCATTCGAGGTTTAGGCATCACCTATTTGATATATCTTATGACAAAGATTCCGCAATGCCCCAACTGCAATTTTCCCATGCCCAGGAGAAACATGATCTTCGCCATCCAGCCACCTCAATACTTTATAAAATTCGCCCGTATGAATATATTACAATTGACCCAATTTAGTGATAGAGTAACATCCACCTCTTTGAGAGGATATCTAAATCGCAAATTTGAACCGACCCGGCATTTCGCGAGTACGAGCACTCACAAAACCGCATCGTTCAATATGATGGTCAACAAGGTTCATAACTCCATCAATTTAGAAAGCTATGAATCTAAAAGGCAATATCAGTCCAGGTGATAATCCATGATAAAGAAGCTATTAAAATTTGCAATCGGCTTGGCAGCCATCAAATGGCTTTTGAAAAAGATGAGCCATCATCACAGAAATAGCGGAAAACAAGGGGAACCTCTAGCGAAATTGAAACGCTAAATGGATATAGAAATGAGCAAAGCGGTTACACTAAGTGGCTATTTTTTTTGAGTTATATCCCATAGCCTGCCGCTGGATGTGCTTTTTGGCCTAGAAATTTTCCAGATAATTCTCCTACTGAATAATGATTTACATCATCGAGCAAGCGCACCATGCCGGGGCTCAGAAATATCTTCATGTCAAACGCTGGCTAAGATCATCCAGAATGAGAGTAGGAGTCTATGAAACATAGAGCCCAAGCATCGACACAGCACATTTTCTAGCAGGAGTTATTATAAAGCTTGCCTTGCTACCCACAGAAAGTAGCGAGGAGCCCAAAAATTGGTCAGTGATGCGCGCCGTGCGCATCTCCGTGAGCGCCGTGGGGCGCTGCATTGGATCCTGCCTTGACGGCCAGGAAATCCTTATCGATATAGGCCTGATGGGCCAGGTCCAGGCACTCCTTGCAGATGCTGAACATCTCGTCCTTGGGGCCGTGAATAGTAGCTAAGTTGAGCTTAACAGGAACAGTCTCCTTATCAACAAGACAGAGCGCACACTTCATCTAATTCACCTTCTCTTCGCTCTGATTCAAACGGTTATAAGCATTTCCTTTAAGCATTCCCTTTCCATCTTTTGTAGAGATCATTCTCTATCCCCAATAGATCAAGCACTCGGCCTACCAGCACATCCACCAATTCAGCCAGACTCTGGGGCTTGGAGTAGAAGGCAGGGCATGCGGGCAGAATCACGGCGCCGGCCTCGCTGGCTGAGACCATGTTGCGCAGCTGCACCAGGCTCAGAGGGGTTTCTCTTGGCACCAACACCAACCTCCTCTTCTCTTTGAGACAGACGTCCGCGCTCCTTGTTATGAGCGTATCCGATGACCCGCATGCAATCCCGGAGAGCGTGCCCATGCTGCAGGGGATGACGACCATGGCATCGATCAGATGCGAGCCGCTGGCTATGGGCGCCGAAAAATCCCTCGGCGCATAAACGCGGCTCGCCAGCCTTTCCACATTTTCCGGCCTAAAATCGGTCTCGATCTCTATGATCTTTCGAGCCGAATCTGTGATTACCAGATGAGTTATGCAGCCTTTTTCACTCAGGACTTGCAGGAGTCGAATTCCATACTGCACTCCAGAAGCCCCGCTGATGCCAACCACGATCTCCAAGAAATAACCTCCACCTAATTTTATTGAATTATCATTAAATTAATTGATGTCTATAAGTACTATGATCTTATGATTATTTCTTTTGCTCCTTCTTGCTCTAAAGCTCGCCCATTTCCTGGGCCATCTCCTCCAATCGCAGACGCAGAAGAAACGCCCGAAAGGCTTCTTCATCCGGCAGATCAGAGAGAAGGCTGAATTCATACGCCTCTTCCAGCCGAACCATTCTTTCCGTAACCTCCTTGACCCCTGGGGCATGCAAGACTGGTTCAAAACAAATCCTGCCCTCTGAAAGGAGCTTGATTCCGAAATTGATGGTCCTCAGAGCCGTTCTGTAGCCCTTTCCCGGCTTCTTGGCCGCCTCTCCTTCGGATTTGATCTGGCTTTCTGCCATCCCCTTGATGGAGTGATAGGTCTCCCGGCAGAGGTTGGCCTGCACCAGGGCCGACAATTCCTTCTGGAAGGGAGACTGCTTGATGACGAGCGGGCTCGTTACATACCAGATGGCGTTGACATTTCCCCTGATGAGCTGATTTATGAGGTGACCGATCTCCCAGCCCAAAGTATCGTAAACCTCTCCTCCCCGGTCGGCTATCTCCTGGCGGATTGTAGGCAGAATCCTCTCCCCTCGCAGGATGCGTTTTGTAGGTGCGATGTAGATCATAACCAGGTCTATGTCGCTCTCCTCGTTTTGCATACCCCACATGTGCGAGCCGACGCAGCTGATGAACAGGGTTTTCATCCTGCATTTGCTGGTTCGTTCTATTTCCTGCAGATCGACGCCAAGGTTCATGTTTTACTCCGAATTGCTTTTCAATGAGCAGATCGTCTGCTGCTTCATCCGGGGTTTACTGCTCGCCCCTCTTGCGCCTCTCAAGCCTCTCCATCGTCGCCGCCACCATCACCGGGAGAGTTATGGTTGCGTCGCCGTAAACCGTCACGTAGCTCGCCTCTTCTGATATCTTGCCCCAGGAGATGGCTTCGGATAGGGTAGCTCCTGAAAGGCCACCGTTCTCAGGAGTATCCGTAGTGAGCTGGATCGCGAGGTCGAAGCTTTTGGGGGTGACGAGCATCGACTGCAGAGCGAAGTTCTTGGGAACGCCTCCACCCACTATTACTATTCCCGATTTCTCGCTTTCGTAGCAGATGTCCACGATCTCCCTGATGTCGGCAAAGGCGTCTACGGTAAGACTTTTTGTCTGGCTGAACATCCAGGCTTGCAGCCCGATCATAGAATCGGGAAGGGCCGGGCAAAAGACTGGCACCTTCATATCATAAGCCGAACGCAGGATGGATCTTTCATCGTTGATCTGACGGCCTAAATGGCTCATCAGCTCTTTTCCAGAGAGGGTTTCGGCGCTATTGGGCAGAATTCTTTGCATCAGCTCCTCAAAAACCACGAAATCCTCGTCCCTCAAAAATACATCATAAATCCGGCTTATGCCCTGGGCCCTCAAGCCAGCATCATCGGACTCGGAGGATCCAAGGCAGTGGCACCCGAAGGATTCGATGATGTCATGCACGAGGTTTGCTCCCGTGATCACCAGCACATCCACGTATCCTTTTCGAATCAGATCCGAGACCACGTTTCTCATGCCCGCCGGAACCATCGCGCCGGAGAGCGTCAGGAATTTGGTAAAATTTCCGGAAAGCATTTTTTCGTAAATATCCACAGCTTCAGCCAGTCTCCGGGCTCCAAAGCCGCAATGGCCCAATCCCTCCACCAGAGAGTCTATGCTCATCCCCGGCTTTATCTCCAATTGATGCACAATCTCCATTTTATTCACCTTAATAATGATAATATCTCCTGGATAGTTCTGGAAAATTGTGATTGAACTTATGCAACGCGAAATTTTTTCTCATAAACCTTTTATACCAGGCCTTATGTTTAGCTTTTACGGAGGATAAACAATGCCCGGCGAACCGATGGCAGTGGATTCTTATATACCACTTATTATATTTTTGATAATGGGAGCTATAGTGCCCATTGCGGCCCTGGCAGCTATAAAGATCATAGCACCAAATAGACCAAGCCGCCAAAAGCGATCGATATACGAAGGTGGGCTGAGGCCTATCCGCGACGCCAAGATCCAGTACAGCGTTCAATACTACCTTTTCGCAATCGTCTTTGTGATATTCGATGTAGAGGTTCTATTCTTGTACCCCTGGATCTACGTTTACGCGAGTAAAGCCATGCAACAGTTTACGGTCTTCGGGTCGATGAACTTTGCCGTCTTCGAAATGCTCCTATTCATCATTGTACTGTTGGTTGGACTTATATACGCTATCAAGAAGGAGGCTTTGCGTTGGGTATAAGCGACGTCGTACCCGTGCCCGTATGTATCGACGAGGAGATGGAAAAGTGGACCATCTTTGGTCAACCTGTAGTCGAGGCCTGGTTTACCACTACGGAGAAGATCCATCAGATCATCGAGATGGGACCCATTAAAAATATCTTCAATTGGGGCAGGAAGAATTCGGTATACTTTTTGATGCAGCCCATGGGGTGCTGTGGTGTGGAGATGTTCGTCTTCGGAGCGGCACCTTATGATAGCGACAGATTTGGGTGCATCCCGAGAAATACACCACGTCAGACTGACGTGATGATCATTTCCGGCTACTTGACCCGGAAGTACCTTCCGGTCTTCAAGAATCTCTGGGAGCAGATGCCTGAGCCCAAATGGTGCATTGCCATTGGCGAGTGCGCCATCTCGGGAGGACCATTCTACGATTCCTATAATATCATCCAGAATACAGGAGATTACTTCCCCATTGACGTATTTATTCCAGGATGCCCCCCCAGACCCGAGCAGTTCCTAGAGGGCTTAATGAATCTCCAGGAAAAGATCAAGCAGCGCAAGGACAAGCGAGACTACTGAAGGAGGGATCTTTTCTTGATAAATGCAAGTGAGGTTCTTAGCTCCATCCAGTCCGCATTTCCTGGAGCCGTTCTGGACTCCAGAGTGGAGTCGGACCGGAGGCTCTGGGCCACAATTGATTCGAAGAAAATTTTGGACGTATGCAAGCATATGAGTTCGAAATTGGACTTCGATCACTACTCAGGTTCTGCAGGCGTGGACTGGATTGCCAGGAACGAGATGGAAGTCGTGGTGATCATGGCCAGCCACGGAGCACATCAGGTCGTGGCCATGCTAAAAGTAAAGACTCCCCGGGAAAACCCTTCCGTAAGATCACTTACCGGCCTCTACTGGAATGCCAACTGGTATGAAAGAGAGATCTGGGAGATGTTTGGCATCAATTTCGAGGGGCACCCAGAGCTATATCCTTTGCTTCTATCGGATGAGCTGATGGGAGCCTGGCCCTGGAGAAAGGACTTCAAGGGCTATCCCGACCTGACCACAGGCGAGCGGGCCGTACAGATCACGACTCCCGAAGGTTATACGGAATACCATGTCCCACCCACGCCGGCTGAAGTTGAAGCCGGGACAGTGGTCAAAGAGAGGCCGAAATATCCATCTTTCCGGGAAAGAGAGGAGAAAGAGATCAAGTCCGATGCTGAAATGATCATGCATCTGGGTCCGCAGCATGCGATGGTTCCCGGTCCCTTCCTGCTGGATGTCCTGGTGGAGGGCGAAAGGGTGAAGAAAGCCTTCCTGGATGTGGGCTACATTCACAAGGGCATCGAGAAGATCATGGAGAACAGGAGCTGGCTGCAGGGCATAACCTACACCGACCGAATGTGCTACGTGGCCTCTCTCTCCAACAATGAGTGCTACTGCGGAGCTGTAGAAAAGATCCTTGGTCTCGAAGTTCCCTTGAGGGCCCAGTATATCCGCGTCATCCTGGAAGAGCTCTCCAGAATTCAAAGCCACCTCATAGGCACAGGCGAGTTCCTGACGCTCGTTGCAGGTGTCGGCTATGCACCATGGCAGTACATGATCATGGACCGAGAGAAGATCATCTCCTTAATTGAGAGCGTTACCGGGGCCAGGCTGACTCACACCTTCGTGCGCTTCGGAGGGGTTAGAAATGACCTTCCGGAAGGCTTCGCCGAGCAATGCCGAAAGGTCTTGCCCTTTATGAAGTCAAGAACGGAGGAATTCATTGAGCTCTTTGCGCAGGATCCGATTTATTCTCTTAGAATGGAGAATATAGGCTCCATCACACCTGAGACTGCCAAGCGCATGGGATGCTCGGGACGAGTGCTGAGGGCTGCGGGCGTCGCCTATGATATGCGAAAAGAAGATCCCATACTGGTCTATCCCGATCTGGACTTCAAGGTCGTAACTGGGACCAGAGGAGACTCTGCGGACAGAATCGACGTCACGCTGAGAGAGATTTTAGAGAGCATTCATATCATCGAGCAATGTCTGGACAAGATTCCCTCCGGGCCCATCAAGCCGGAGACCAAGGTTCCCAAGAAGGTTCCGGCAGGCGAGGCCTACTACCGGGTCGAGGACCCCAGAGGCGAGATGGGAATGTATGTGATCAGCGACGGTGGAGACAAGCCCTACCGGGTGAAGGTCAGAGGGCCGTTCTATGCTACTTTCCAGACCTTGACTCCGCTCCTGGAGGGCGTTTATATTGCGGATGCAGTAGCCATTGCCGGTAGCATGGACGGCTGCCCATCCGAGGCGGATAGGTAGGAGGGAGAGGATTGGACGGAATAATTGAGAGCATCACACAATTCCAGGCCCAGGAACCTGCCGTATTTGCCCTTATCATAGGCATTGTAGGCGCGGCGATAATATCGGCCGTTGTCAACATCGGTGCCATGCTTGTGATTTGGGGTGAAAGAAAGGTCCTGAGCGATTTCTGCAACAGGTACGGCCCTAATCGTGTGGGCGGAAGATGGGGCATACTCCAGCTCGGTGCCGACGCCATCAAGCTCTTCACCAAAGAGGATATCATCCCTGGTGATGCCGATAAAGGAGTCTACGTCTGGGCGCCGATCGTGGCCTCTATGGCCACAATGCTCGTCGCCGCAGCCATCCCCTTCGGGGCCCTGCACATCGGCGGCAAAGATATCCCGCTGGTAGTTGCCAACATGGATATCAGTGCGCTTTATGTTGAAGCGGCACTGAGCATAATGGCGATAGCCGTATTCATGGCAGGCTACAGCTCCAACAATAAGTATTCTATTCTGGGCGCTTTTCGGGGCATGGCCAGGATGATCGCCTACGAGGTTCCCATGGGTGTCTGCGTCATATCCGTGGCAATCATGGCTCACAGCCTCAATCTGGTTGAGATCGTGCAGAGCCAGACGGTCTGGTACGCTTTTGCCCAGCCTCTCGGATTTGTCATCTTCGTCATCGCCCTGATCACCGATCTGGGAAGAATCCCCTTCGATCAGAGTGAAGCCGAAGAAGAGATCATCTCCGGATACAATACAGAGTACAGTGGAATCCGGTGGGGCCTGCTCTATTTCCAGGAGTACAATAATGCTCTTCTGGGCTCCATATTGCTGGCGCTCCTATTTCTGGGCGGCTGGCAGGGACCGATCATACCCATACCTATCCTGGACATAATCTCGCCCTTGATCTGGCTTCTCATGAAGGTTGTAATCATTCTGTGGTGCATGATCTGGGTGAGAAGCTCGCTCTTCCGTCTCAGAATCGACCAGGTCACGGACCTGGGATGGAAGTGGATGCTGCCGCTCTCCATATTGAATCTGGGCTGGGCAGTGATAATTGGATCATACTTTGCATGAGGTGGCATTGAGATGTTGAAGAGAAAGATGATAAAGAACTTCAGCTGGCCTTTGAAGACCGCCACGCGGGAGATTGAGATTACAAGGCTCTATCCCGAGGTTATGATGGAGCTGCCTGCAGCGGAAAGAGGCATTCATGAGCTGGATGCCACCACATGCATCGGGTGTGCATCCTGCGCCAGGGTTTGCCCTAATACCTGCATTGAGATGAAACATTTCAAGTTTGGAAATCCTCTCAAGAACAAGAAGATGCAGTTTCCCGAAATAGACTATGGAAGATGCATGTTCTGCGGCCTGTGCGTGGACGAGTGCCCCGTAGAATGCCTCACGATGGGCAAGAAGGTCACCATGGCCGGCTGGGAAAGAAAAGATATCGTAAAAAGTCCGGATTTCCTGGCGACAAAGAGATTCTCAGCCATTGAGGTTGCAGATCTGGAAGCTGAGGCAAAGAGGATTGCAGCCGAGAAAGCCGCAGCCAAGAAAGCTGCTGCAAAAGAGGGAGCAACAAAGGAAGGTGCCGCCAAGAAGCAAGCCAAAGAAGGGGCTGGTGCCACCGAGAAGAAGGCAGAAGCAAAAGCTAAGCCCAAAGAAGGAGGTGCTGCCTGATGGCAGAAAAATCTGGTTTAACTATTGTTCGTACCATCTTTGAGTTACTGGTGCTTCTCCTCGCACTGGGCGTAATCTTCGGCGGACTGGCGCTGGTAATAATTCTATCGCCCTGGTCAAAGACGGTTCTTGACAGATTCCTTGCTTTTGACGTTCGATTTATCATAGAGCTTCTGAGCTTCCTGGTCATCGGTGCCATCATAGTGCTCTTATCGGCGCTTACTGTCCAGGCCAAGAATATAGTGCACAGTGCTCTATACTTGCTCGGAACCTTTGCAGGAGTTGCTGCGCTTTACATATTCCTGAACGCTCCATTCGTGGGTGTGGCTCAGATTCTGGTGTACATTGGTGCCGTCGGAGTTCTGATACTATTCGCAGTGATGCTTACGAGGAAGACGATTATGGAGGAATCCCATGGTGAAATATAAGATCATAATCTTGACCCTGGCCTTCCTGGCCGTTCTCATCGCATCGTTTTCCGTCACCAATTGGGGGCCAAGCGAAAAACAGCCTCTCAGCTATGTTCCAGGAGAGGGATTGAGGTTGCCGGAGAGTGGCATTGGAGACATCGGATTCGAGATTTTCACCACCTACGTCTTCTCCTTTGAGATTCTGGCCCTGGTTCTAACGGCAGCTCTGGTCGGAGCGGTTTGGGTTGCACGAAAGGAGGTTGCCTGAGGAGGGCGACATCAGATGATAAGGAGGGAGATTTACCGATGATACCGTTGGAGCTTTACATATTGCTGGCTTCCATCATGTTCACCATCGGCTTGTACGGCCTCGTTACTCAAAAGAACGGGGTCAAGCTGATGATGTGCATCGAGCTGTTGCTCAATAGCGCCAACATCAATCTTGTTGCCTTCTCAGCCTACCAGCCTAATGTGGATGGCCAGGTGTTTGCCCTGTTTTCCATTGCGCTGGCAGCGGCTGAAGCAGGCGTTGGGTTCGCAATTATGATCGCGCTGTACAGGCTATACGGAACCATTGACCTGGACAACATTAACACCATGAGGTGGTAGTTGTTGTACTCTGAATTATGCTTATCTGATTGTGGGGCTGCCTGTACTGGCCTTCTTGCTATGTCTCTTTGTGGGCAATCGACTGCCCAGGGGCGGAGGGTTCCTGACCGTCCTGGCGACATTTGGCAGCCTGATAATATCCCTGGGAATATTTGCAGAAATATATCCCAGCGGAATTGTTCATCAGTCTATGCTATGGTTTGCCAACTTCGATGTGGGCATACTGATCGATCCTCTGGCGCTGGTGATGCTTCTCATGGTAACCTTCGTGGTTACATTGATCCACATTTATGCCAATGGATACATGAACGGCGATCCGGGCGCAGACAGATACTTCGCAGAAGCGGCATTATTTACCGCTGCCATGCTGGGCCTGATCTATGCAGATAACCTGCTCCAGCTCTTCATATTCTGGGAGCTGGTGGGGCTATGTTCTTATCTCTTGATCGGCTTTTGGTACCGGAAGCCCTCTGCGGCTGCCGCTGCCAAGAAAGCCTTCCTGACAACGCGCGTAGGCGACGTTATGTTCCTGGCCGCCATAATTCTGCTCTACAATAATCTGGCCAGCCTGAACATCGCTCTCAAGCCGGGCGAGTACCTTCTGCAATTCCCGGTGATCTATGCTCATCATAACCCAGATCGCTCCGGATCAATTGACTCTCATCGCTCTGGGCCTATTGGGCGGCGCAGTGGGCAAGTCAGGTCAGTTCCCTCTGCATGTTTGGCTTCCTGATGCCATGGAGGGTCCAACTACCGTTTCTGCCATGATCCATGCGGCGACGATGGTTACCGCCGGCGTCTATCTGGTGGCCAGAATGTTCCCGCTCTTCTACGCCGCGCCCTACGGGCTGACGGCTGTTGCAGCAGTGGGTGCCTTCACAGCGCTCTTCGCAGCTACCATGGGCCTGACTGCCTTCGATATCAAGAGGGTGCTGGCTTTCTCGACTGTATCCCAGCTCGGCTTCATGATGGCAGGCCTGGGAATGGGCGCAGCAGTTGGCTCTCTGGCAGTGGGAGTAGCCATGTTGCATCTCATCGGCCATTCGTTCTTCAAGGCCCTGCTCTTCCTTTGCGCCGGGTCCGTCATTCACGCCGTCAATACCAACGACCTGCGTGAGATGGGCGGCGTTGGGAAGTATATGAGGTGGACCATGTATACCATGCTCATAGGCTCTCTCTCCCTGGCTGGATTCCCGTTCTTCACCGGATTCTTCACCAAGGACGAGATCATAGTAACCGCCTATGAGTACGGAGTGATGATCAGCTATCTGCCTTACATATTCCTTGTACTGGCAGCGGTTCTGACGGCCATCTACACCTTCAGAATGTGGTTCTCAGTCTTTACAGGCAAGGAAAGATCCGATTACGGCAAACATGAGTCACCATGGGTCATGATCATCCCGCTGGTAATCCTGGCCATATTCGCCTTCGGATTCGGACTTGTGGCTCAGGGAAGCTTCTATAGCTACCTTGATTCCAACTTCGAGCACTATGACGTGAACTTCAACGAGCTCGCTGCCATTGGGGGTCATGCTACCGAGGAGACCATGCTGGCAGGAGAGCCTGCGACTGAGCCCTATGTCTCGGAGTTCGAAGAAGGGGCCGAAGCTGAAAGCAAGGCAGAGCCGACAGAGCCCTGGCCCATACAGATACTGCCCATCATCGTAGCTTTGGGCGGCATTCTCACGGCAATGCTGTTCTACTGGGATAAAGTGAAGAAATTCGATCCCAGCCAGGTCACAGGCGACAAGGACCCATTGCGGAAATTGCTGCTGAAGGGATACTACCAGCATGAAATCATGACTGCCTGGTTCTCTGAGACCATAGTCTACGGAACAGCGTTGATCTGCAACATGATCGACATCAAGTTCGTGGACGGATGGCTGAACTGGCTGAGCGCCTGGGTGATGGGCTTCGCACAGCACGTGAGAAAAGTTCAGACCGGCGTGGTGCAAAACTACGTAACGGCTCTAGTGCTGGGAGTAGTGGTCCTGGTGGTTGTAATTGCTCTGGCTAAGGAGGTGGGCCTGATATGATCTCAAACGCGATCTCGTGGATGATCTTCATTCCCCTATTGGGAGCGGCGATCTCCTTCTTTGCGGGATCCAAGGCCAAACTCGTGGCACTAATCGCCTCGTTGATACCTCTGGTCCTATCTCTGCAAATGTACATGGAGTTCGACAAAACTTCAACGATAATGCAGTTCGTGGAGAGCTATAACTGGGTTCCTTCCATTGGAGTCAAATATACAGTGGGCGTTGATGGAATTGGTTTCCCGTTAGTGCTGCTCTCTACGATAGTTTCCATATTGGTAATAATATACTCCTGGGGAGAGACAAAGAAGCCCAACCAGTACTTTGCCCTACTTCTCTTAAATGAAGTGGGTGTGCTGGGCGTATTTACGGCTCTCGACTTCTTCCTGTTCTACATCTACTGGGAGATAGTGCTCATACCCATGTTCTTCCTCATCGGATCATGGGGCGGACCGAGAAAAGACTACGCGGCAATCAAGTTCTTCATCTACACCCACGTGGCGAGCCTGGTGATGCTGCTGGCAATATTCGCCCTCTACTTCACCTACCAGCTGCCGGATGGATCGAGAACCTTTGATATGCTGACTCTGCTGCAGGCAACGGCAGATAAGACCATCTTCCCAACGAGCCTGCTGAATATCATCTTCGCAGGTCTGCTGCTGGGATTCCTGGTTAAGATGCCTGCCTTCCCCTTCCATACCTGGCTGCCGGACGCCCACGTTGAGGCTCCCACAGCCGGTTCGGTGGTGCTGGCAGCTCTGCTGCTCAAGATGGGCGGATACGGCCTCTTCAGGATCATACTGCCCATGCTGCCAAATGTTGACAAGGCCTTCGTGACCATCATCGCCATCATTGCGGTGCTTTCCATCATCTACGGAGCTTTCCTGGCGCTGGCTCAGAAGGACATCAAGAAGCTGGTGGCCTACTCGTCCGTCAGCCACATGGGATTTGTGACCCTCGGTGCTGTGGCCTTCACCACAATGTCAATACAGGGTGCCATGTTCCAGCAGTTCTCCCACGGCATCATCACCTGCGTCCTCTTCATGTCTGCCGGTACCATCCAGCACGTGGTAGGGACCAGGGTTATAGCTGACCTGGGAGGTCTAGCCGATCGCATGCCCAAGTTTGCCGTCATCATGATGGCCGGATTCATGGCCTCTCTCGGGCTGCCGGGCATGAGCGGATTCGTAGCCGAGTTCATGGTTCTGACAGGCTCCTTCGCTACTCTCCCGACCTACACCATGATCGTGGTGTTCTTGAGCATAGTAATCACAGCCGCTTATCATCTCTGGGCCATGCAGAAGGCCATGTTCGGACCGATTCTGAAGAAGTATATGAACGTTCATGACCCGCACGCCTATGAGCTGTTCGCCATGAGCATGATCATAGTGTTGACTCTGATCTTCGGCCTTCAGCCAGGGCTGATAACCGACATGATGGGGACAGCAGCAAACCAGCTGTATCTTAAGGAGCCGGTTATGACTCTAATCCAAATGGGGGTGATCTGAAGTGGACTTTTCACACTACGCACCCCTCTGGGGAGAGGCGTTGCTCACGATCCTGGCAATACTGATTGTGCTGCTGGGTTCCCTGATGAAGAATAGCGGCAAGCTCATGGGCTACCTGAGCGCTGCAGGGCTCATTGCAGCCCTGGGCCTCGTGTCGAGCAATCTCATGATTGCAAAACCTGCCCTGTTCTTCTTTGATACCATCTCGGTAGATGCCTTCTCACAGTTCTTCAAGGCAGTCTTCCTGATAGTATCGCTGCTGGTAGTGATAGCGTCTCTGTCCAAGTACAATGGAAAGGGCGCAGACGAGTACTTCGCTTTGCTCCTCTTTGCCACTGTGGGCATGATGGTGGTTGCCAGCTCCATAGATTTGATAACCCTGTTCGTGGGGTTCGAGCTGGCCAGCCTGTCCACTTATGCATTAGCCGCATTTGACAAGAGCCGGAAGAACCTCGAGGCCGCCATGAAGTATTTCATCTTCGGGTCTGTCTCGTCCGCGTTCATGCTCTTCGGCTTCTCGCTGCTCTACGGAATGGCAGGATCTACCAAGCTGACAGTAATTGCAGATGCAGCTATTGGCAGCTTTGGGCCAGCCGCATTGATCGCCCTGCTCTTTGTAATCGCAGGATTTGCCTTCAAAATGGCTCTGGTGCCCTTCCATATGTGGGCTCCTGATACCTACGAGGGCGCACCACCTCTGGTCTCGGCATTGCTTGCCGCAGGCTCCAAGAAGATGGGCTTTGCAGCCGCCTTCAGGGTATTGCTCGTAGCGCTGCTGGCTCTCCGGATGGAGTGGTATCTGGCTTTCGCCATTCTGGCGGCGGTAACCATGACACTGGGAAATCTGGCAGCATGCTGGCAGAACAACGTACGCCGCATACTGGCCTATTCCTCTATCGCCCAGGCAGGCTACATCGCTATCGGCTTTGTGGTGATCGGAGCAGCCTATGGGGCGGCACCGACAACAGCCTTCAATGGCATCCCCATCCCGCCAGCTCAGCTTGGCCTTGCAGGAGCATTGCTCCTTATTCTGGGACATGCCCTCATGAAGACTGGAGCCTTCATCGGCACCGCTCAGGTAGCTTCGATGGTTTCCAAGAACGATACAAGCGATCCGGACGATATATCCAACTACGCGGGCCTTGTAAATAGGGCGCCCATAACTGCTATATGCATGTTAATTTTCATGTTCGCCCTGGCTGGCATCCCGCCCACGGCTGGATACATCGGCAAGTTCGTACTCTTCAGCTCGGCCATCTACTCAGGCCTTGTCTGGCTAGCAGTACTTGCCATCCTTAACAGCGCTCTGTCGCTGGTCTACTACCTGAGGATCATCAGCTACATGTTCCTGAAGGAGTCTGCCGGCCCGAAGATGGCGGAGCCAAAAGGGTATGTCGTGGCGCTGGTCTTGACAACATTTGCGGTCCTTTGGATAGGCTTATTCCCGCAGCAGTTCATCGACTGGGCAGTACAGGCAGCAGCAGTTCTGCTGCCTCAGTAATTTTTTCTTCTGTTTCATCCTTTTTTAGTTCGATTCCAATCACGATGCTTTTGAAACTCTGAGCATACGTCTAGAAAATTATTGGAATTGGTTAGCTTTTCATATCAATAATAAAGTCATATTTTCAGTATCTTGCAGCAATTTGCTCAGAAAAGTTAAAATAGAATTTACAACTATTGATGATTAGATAGGCAGGGAAATGTTTTGGACAGACGGCTTTGGTCATTCGTGGGCATAATTTTGCTCACCACAATTTTGGCAGCTGCACAGGAAGACTATGCAATTGTAATATCTGGGCGGGAAGAAGGTGGAATCGAAGCCGAATGTTTTGATTGCTATTCAAATATAGTGACCCAGACGGACACGCAAACCATTCAAAATGTTATAACAGGCTTAAATAACGCTGGAGAAAAGCAGTCGCAATCGGCAATGAAGGCCTCTCGGCCGCCATAGTAGTTCAGAACCTTAATCTGAGGAGCCTCCCCGGGAATGGTATAATGGTCACTAATACGGACGCCCCCCTGGTCCTGAGAGATATCACTGTTGAGAGCCTGGGCGTGAGGGATCGATCTTCCCTTCCCGTGGGAATAGGCATGCAAAATGCCAGGAACGTGCTCATCGAAAACTGCACTGCTCTGAACGGCGCGCTCTTCCGCATAGCCAATTCTCAAAACATTCAGATCAAGAATAATACAGCCAGGAACTTCTATCTTGAAGGCGTTAACGACAGTACTATTGAAAACTGTACCTCTAACTGCATTATGATCAAAGGAGGACTGTCTCCCTATTTCAATAAATTTTTGGGTCCGTCCCATGATTTAAATAATGAAACCTTCCTGGGCCTACCTGACACAATGGTACGCTCCCAACGTTGCATCGTCAAAGACTGCAACAAGGTAAAAGAGATCGATATGTTTAATGCCGAAGATTGCAGCGTGGAGAATTGCAGCGTTGAAACCATTGGTCTGTGGATGATGAATGCCAATAATGTCACATTTAGTAATAGCACAGTGGCAAATGCCACTCTATCAATGGATTGGTCTAGAAAGATCAACTTCGAAAACATAACCCTGATCAATTCAGACATATCTCTGGGAGGATCTGTACCCGAGGACTATGCTATTTCATTTAGGAATAGTACTGTTGACGGGAAGCCGATATACTACTACGAGAATCAACGCGAATTGAAATTGGAGAATCTGAACGCAGGGCACATATGGCTGGTAAATTGTTCCGGGTCTGTAGTCAGCAACGTTAATTCTCTTGGAATCTTTGTGATAGATTCCGATGGAGTGGCAGTAAAGAACTCGCGCGTAGACGGAGCCGGAATCAACATTGCATTCTCAAAAGACTGTGTGATATCTAATAACATATTGACAGATGAAAAATCCAAGGATGGAATTCTTCAATATGCTGTTTGCAGTAACAATACGGCGAGCTCCAATGTCTTCGTCTAATGATATAGGTCAAAAAGTGTATCATTACATATCATAAGAAGGAGGGCTCTTCAAACTTAAAAGAGCTTAATCGTAGTTGCCCCGCCCAGCATGCTTCCCGCACAGGCAGTGTGTATAGTGTATATTATTGCCTGCGCCGGATGCTCCTGTACGATGGGCCACAACATCACGACGGGATGCTTGGGAAGGCTGCAGAAATCATGAGCAGAGCTGTTTTTCTCTGATATGTCCTATGTGTCTCTTCTTCCCTGAGGCACTCATCACTCATCATTATTCGACGGTTATCTTTAAGTTGATCGACGATATATATCTGTTCGGTGAAAGTAATGATCAAAATATTTGGTTTCCTGGGGCTACTGTTAATTCTGGTCTTGCCATCAGGTGCACAGGATTATCTCGAAGGCGGATACGTTAGCAGCGGATATAGTGGCGATATGGCGCAGTATTTCACAGATCCCATCTTCAGATCGCCAAGCGGCAGCTATGTATCCCCAGATCCGGCAGTCAGAGGAATGCAGGAATCGCTGGATCGACCGATTGCATCTATAGGATCGACCGTACCCAGACCTAAAACAGGCATATACACAGGCAAAACCGGAATATCCACGGGCAAAACTGTCGCTAAAACGTCGCTAATAGGCGCTGCCGGCCGCTGGAGCATGCAACTGTCCGATGGAAGATCCATATACCTGGAGCTTTATCAGTCCGGTGCCAGATTTTTCGGACGCGGAAGCATTACTCTTGGCACAACAACTCAAGGGGCGCTGGCCAGCGGATCTGTCAGTGGCAACAAAATGACTGTGGATCTGGTTCCCGCGAGCGGCACCGAACTCTATTCAATATCCATCGACATAAGCAGACTGAACCTGGCGTCAAAATATACGATCTACAAATCTGGAGCTCAGCCAGGATATGGAACTCTTCAGGCGACCAGACTTCCCTAGACCGAAGGATGAGCCGTATTAGAAAAGAGTACGCATCTATTTATGACAATGTAGAATGCAGATACCATCTGACAAATGCCATCGATCGCCGGCTATCTAGAGGTAGCTCTGATAGCCTTGCTTATAAAGTCCAATTGCCAGGTAACCAAAAAGGATTAGTTCCATAGTATTTAATCCTCTTTCAGATTACAAAATCCAGTGAGAAGCTAAAATGAAGTCGATCATAATCAAAGGTGCCCGCGAGCACAACCTGAAGAACATCACAGTCGAACTCCCTCGAGATCGCTTAATTGTTATCACAGGTGTCTCTGGCTCGGGCAAATCCACTCTGGCATTTGACACGATATATGCCGAGGGCCAGCGCCGCTATGTTGAGTCGCTCTCGGCCTACGCCCGCCAGTTTCTGGGGCAGATGGACAAGCCGGACGTCGATAGCATTGAAGGGCTATCCCCGGCCATCTCCATAGAGCAGAAGACGACCTCCAAGAACCCCCGCAGCACTGTAGGGACTGTAACTGAGATATTCGACTATTTACGGCTGCTCTTTGCCCGCATCGGCATTCCCCACTGCCCGGTTCATGGCATCCGCATCGAATCCCAGTCGCCCGAACGGATCGCGGACAGCGTTCTCAGCGAGAACGTCAGCGGAGGCCAGGTTACTATCCTCGCACCTATAGTCCGCCAAAAGAAGGGAACCTACGGCCAGCTCCTGAAAGATCTGAATGCAGAGGGCTTCGCCCGTGTGCGGGTGAACGGAGCCATTCAGAGAACAGATGAGGAGAATGAACTCGACCGTTACAAGAAGCATGACATCGATGTCATCATGGACAGGCTGGACCCGTCGGAGGACAGATCCCGGCTGGTGGAAGCCATTGAAAACGCCCTTAAGAGGTCTGAAGGCCTCGTTATCGTCCTGAATGCAAAGAGTGATGAGCGGCTCTACTCTGCAAAGATGGCCTGCCCTGTTTGCGGCATGGCTTTCGAGGAGCTGCAGCCGCGCATGTTCTCTTTTAATAGCCCCTTTGGAGCCTGCGAATCCTGCAATGGTCTCGGCATTCGTATGGAGTTTGATCCAGACTTGATCATACCAGACAAGGAGCTATGCATCGCAGATGGGGCAGTGGCGCTCTATCGCAATGCAGTAGACGGCTGGCGTGGTCAGCACCTGGCTGCCGTCGCCAAACACTTCGGCTTCGATATCTTCACGCCCATGCAAAATCTGAACGAGGAGCAGTATAACGCCCTGATGTACGGCTCTGACCAGAGCATCCGGTTCAACATGAGCATGAGGAACGGAGACACATACTGGTCGCACAACTCTCAGTGGGAGGGCTTGATCCCGCAAAGCCTGAGGCTCTATGGTCAGACGAACTCAGATTACCGGCGAGAGGAGCTGGAAAAGTTCATGAGAGTGCTCCCCTGTCCGGCCTGCAACGGAAAGAGGCTGAAGGAGAAGGTGCTGGCCGTAAACATCGCCGGAAAGTCTATTGTAGATGTGACCGATCTTTCTATAGGGGACTGTATCGCCTTCTTCGAAAATCTGGAGCGCAGGCTGACTCTAAAGGAGCGAGAGATTGCCCGCCAGATAATGAAGGAGATCCGATCTCGTCTTGGATTTTTGGAACATGTGGGTCTTGGTTACCTCACTTTATCCAGAAACGCAGGCACCCTTTCCGGAGGAGAGGCGCAGCGCATCCGCCTGGCCACTCAGATCGGCTCGAACCTGACAGGCGTTCTCTACGTGCTGGATGAGCCCTCCATCGGCCTTCACCAGCGTGACAATGCCCGTCTCATTGAGACTCTTAAAGAAGCTTCGGGAACTCGGAAACACACTCATAGTTGTAGAGCATGACGAAGAGACAATTCGCAATGCTGATCATGTGCTGGACATTGGGCCAGGGGCAGGAATCCATGGCGGCTACGTAGTGGCCGAAGGCTCTCCCGAAGAGATTGAGAAGAACCCTCTTTCTTTGACCGGCCAATACTTATCTGGAATGAAGACGATAGAGATACCCTCCATTCGGAGACAGAGCCATTCCTTCATCCGCCTTATAGGCTGCCGGGAGAACAATCTGAAAAACATCGATGTAGCGATACCCATCGGGGTTCTGACGGTCGTAACAGGAGTCTCTGGATCCGGCAAGTCCACACTTATATACGATACGCTTTACCGGGCTCTGATGAAGAAGATCTACAAGTCAAGCGAGGTTCCTGGGGAGTATGACGAGCTATTGTTTGATTCTGAGATCGACAAAGTCATAGTCATTGACCAGAGCCCGATAGGAAGGACTCCTCGCTCCAATCCTGCAACTTACACCAAAGTCTTCGACCCAATCCGGCAGGCTTTTGCCGAGACCAAGGAGGCCCGAGTTCGAGGCTACAAGGGTGGACGCTTCTCCTTCAATGTGCAGGGCGGCAGATGCGAAGCCTGTCATGGAGATGGGTTGATCAAGATCGAGATGAACTTTTTGCCGGATGTTTACATAGAATGCGAGGAGTGCAAAGGAACCCGCTACAACCGGGAGACACTGGAGGTCAAATATAAAGGCAAGTCCATTGCCCAGGTCCTGGATATGACTGTTGAGGAAGCGCGGGACCATTTCCAGAATATCCCCTGCATTCGTGGCAAGCTTGACACCCTGCTTGGAGTCGGCCTGGGGTACATCAAACTGGGCCAGAGCTCCACAACTCTCTCCGGAGGCGAGGCTCAAAGGATCAAGCTCACCCGGGAGCTGGCCAAAAGGGGAACAGGGCGGACCATCTATCTCCTGGACGAGCCGACTACAGGGTTGCACTTCGAGGATGTGAAGAAGCTGATCTCGGTGCTGGACGACCTGGTGGCCAAGGGCAACACTGTGGTTGTCATCGAACACAACCTGGATGTGATCAAGTCGGCTGATTACATAATCGATATGGGACCCGAAGGCGGGAACGCGGGCGGGCAGATCGTGGCCACAGGCACACCCGAGGAAGTAGCTGATGTGAAAGAGAGCCATACTGGTTGCTTCCTAAAAGGGAGGCTTTCTAAGAGCGTTTCCTGCAAAGCTGCTCGGCGAAAAAAAGCTGTTTGTGCGACTGCTGAGAGGTAGTCGGTCGCACATCTTTCTCTTTCTGGAAACACATTTTTTTTGTAAGTCTGGGCTTTCTTGGAGTGGTATCATGAGTTTGTTAACAGGATCGACTCTTAAAGTCCTGATTATAGAATTAATGGATATAAAAGCTTGCACTCTCGTGCGCACGCGAGGCCGGGCGGGTCTTAGATAATTCCTTTGGCTCTCAATGCGGCTTTAACTTCGGCAATATCGTTTTTCATTTCAATGATCTCATTGTCCCTAACCTTATCGATCTTCCTGTTCATATCCTTAACCTCGACAAGTTGTTCATTGCCATTTTGAGCGATGTCCTTGACTTCCAGGAGAACATCATCCTGTTTTTGAAGCATGCGATCCATTTTTCCGCCCAGGTTTTCGTTCACTTTGTCCATTTTGCAGCTGAGATTGTCTATCTTGCCACCCAGGTTTTCATTCACTTCGTCCATTTTGCAGCTGAGATTGTCTATCTTGCCGCCCAGATTCGAGTTCATATCGATCAGAGTCGTATTTACCTGCTTAATGGCGACCAGCATCGAATTCATGACTTCTATGCCTTTGTCAAGCCGAGAATCTGTCTCCCCTTCGTCCACTAACTTGCCGAATTTGGCAAACTCGCCGCCTGCCGGGTTATATGCCTTCTCTACATTAGATACCTGAATGAGCGTGTTCTTGATTTCGATGGCATGCTCAAGCCATTTGAGTTTTTCATCATCTCCTTCTGCGATAATTTTAACTCTGCCATCGTCAAGGTTCTCGATCATTCCCTTGAGGCCAAAGGCTCTGGCAATATCAATAATTCTCTTGCGATAGCCAACTTTCTGCACATTGCCCGAGACATAGGCTGTGAGCCTGTTCATCCATAGTTCATCTTAAGCTCTTCATATTTGGCCTTATCTGTTGATGCATCTTTCGTTTGAAGGAAATAGTGAGTCTATTATTATATTTTTAATCGTATTCCTCTGCCTCAGGAATCCGGGCAAAAAGAAGAGCAAGATGCTACGACGGCTTGGCACGCGCATGCGAGCGGGCATGAGCGCACTCTGCCGCTCGCACAAAGCCGCAGGCATCCAAGGAAAGGTTCGGAAGGCATGGCACAAGGGTCAAAAGCAAGAAGGTAGAGTAGATTCAGCGGCCTTCCAAGCCCATCAAATTCCTCCGTAGGACCTGACATGCTCCCAGGCCCTGTGCATATCTGGGAATCGATCTCTTTTGGAGTAGATAGAGGCATCCATCCGATCGAAAAGCCTGCGATCGTCTCCTACCGGGCAGACCTTGATGCAGATTCCGCATGGTGAGACGCCCTGCCGGTTCAGCTCACCAGCGTATTCAGCGCAGGTCTTCTTGTCGGTCAAACCCAGAGGATAGTCCAACTCATTCAGAGCATTTACCGGACACATCTTCACGCAGCGCATGCAACTTGTGCATAGCTGATCTTCCAGGAGCTGATCAGTCTCCAATTCGGCTGACGTGAAAACGGAGCCGAAGCGCACTCGCGGTCCAAACTCCGGCGTCAGAAGCATATTATTCACCCCGAAGTTGCCCAGGCCCGCAAGAAAAGCAGCGTGGCGGTGAGAGAAGAATGCCACTGGATTTTTCTGCAGCGCCTTTATGCCGAAATATCCATCTCTGGGGACGAAGATGGAGGGATGGCCTGAATCGTTGAGAAAGTTGGCAAGACGGTAGGTGTACTGGTCAAGCAAGGCATTCACAGTATTATACAGCTCACGGTAATAAATGGAGGGCGATGTCTCCAGCACCGGCAGGCTGACCGGCAGGCCTATGACTATCACAGATCGGGCCTCAGGGTATATCGATTGCGGATAGAACTCCTCGGGCATCCAGGGCAGAAAGGGAGGATCCTTCCACTGTTCCGCGCTGGCGACTCCGACCAGGGGTATCTCCATCTTCCTGCATCGTTTTCGGATTGCTCTCTTCAGATCTATGCTCATGGATAACCATATCTCCGCCAAAGAATAAAAGGGATATGATCCTTCAGTTTACTTGATGATAGTAACCCTTAATTAGTAAGCTGACTATAATATAGCCCATTAAGAACATAGTGAAAGCATTATAATGAATCGGAGGAAAATATATGTGTCAAATGGAAACACCAGCAGGAAAACATATGGGGATGGATAAAATGTGCGGAATGGGGCATATGGAACACATGGGTATGATGCATCATGGTGCAGGAGGCTTTCCGCTCATTGGAGACAAGATGCCTCAGATGGATGTCAAGACCACACACGGCATGATGACATTGCCCGATGCCTTTGCTGGGAAATGGTTCATCCTCTTCAGCCATCCAGCAGACTTCACTCCAGTCTGCACCACTGAGTTCGTGGCCTTTGAGAAGAGGCGAAAAGAATTTGCCAAACTTAACTGTGAGCTCATCGGCCTATCCATCGACCAGGTCTTCTCTCATATGAAATGGACCCAGTGGATCAAGGAGAACCTGAAGGTAGAGATCAAGTTCCCCATCATCGCTGACGACCAGGGAAAGATTGCGGCAAGGATGGGCATGATCCATCCCGGCAAAGGCACCAATACCGTAAGAGCCGTCTTTGTCATCGACCCCGAGGCCACCGTCCGGTTGATCCTCTTCTATCCTCAGGAAGTGGGCAGGAACATGGATGAGATCTTGAGGGCATTGAAGGCATTACAGACAGGGGACAAGAACAAGGTGGCAACTCCTGCCAACTGGCCCAATAACGAGCTGATCGGCGAGCAGGTCATCATCCCGCCGCCGGCAGACGAGAAGACCGCAGCCACCAGGAAGACAAGCGGGGACATGGTATGTGAGGACTGGTGGTTCTGCCATAGGAAACTGTGATCTTTTCGGATACTTTCATCCAGTAAGCTTTTTTTTTTGCATAATATTACCCAAGTATTGAACCCTATATTGTGCTTTAGTTATGATAGAATCTATTGCTTATCTCACTCAATAAATAAAGCGTTTTTCAGAATCAGAATTTATTGTTCTTACGAAAGACTTTTATTCTGAATAGATCATTGCCTCTTCTGAGGAATTTGATTTGTTACGGTTATTTTGGCGGCTAAGCTTAATAGCTTGCTTGATTCTTGTTCCGGGAGCACATTCGATAGATGTCCATATCTCGGGTAGCGATGGTTCTATCAGTTTTTCAGGAAGTTATGATTTTAATATACATATGCCCATGAACGAATTAATTTCGGTAAGCTTCGGTCAGTTTCCGGTCGTTTTCAGTGGCTTTGCGGACATGAGCTATGTGGATAAGAAGTCCTTCAAAACGGAAACCGGCGTCTTTGACTGCACCGGGTTCAAGACACCAACACAGGACAAGTTCCCAAGAGTTTATGATTAGAGCGGGAATTATCCACAGATTCATTCGTCTTTATCCGGCGATCTTTTTTATTTTTATTTATAATTTACAGAGAAAAGAGCATCAATCCTATCTCAAAAGAAATCGATCTTTCGGATCTCGGAATGCAAATAAAGAACTACTTCGAGCGCATTACCTTATCCATGAGCGATGGTGATGAGGATCTTTCAGCCTTCCTGGAACGTTTTGGGATCTCTCGGGAAGAACTGAATGAGGTCGCAATCGAGCTTAATGCTTACAGGTCGATTCCGGGAACTACCATGAAAAGATATTTTAATAGAGTTGTCAATAGCATCATTGAAGAGGAGAGACCCGCCTTCCTGAAGGGCATTATGGTTGGTGTGGCTATAAGGAACGCAGTTGATGCAGTCGAGGAACCAGATCTGACGGACGAGGAGAGGAGAATTGCGTTCGAGATCGAAAAGCATAGGTCTCGCCGATAAGTCAGTTCTTAGAGATTGAGCGGCTCTTTCTCATGCCTCATCTTCTATTAAAAATAGGAATATCTATCCATCTATGGAGACCATCTTATGAGCTCAGGGGTACCATTTTCTATCTTCAGGTACCACATCTCGTTCTGGTCTTGATTGCGTCCCCATGATCCGGTATTTATGGCCCTGCTCTCTTCGTCAATGAAAGGATGGTGGGTGTGTCCGTACACTAGCCAGTCAAATTTGCCACCCAATATAAACTCACGGGTTTTAGATTTGGAAAAGTCTCCAATCTTGTCCTCGCTCTTATGCTCACCTTTCAATCTCACTGATGGATTCTTCAACATCGAATTCATATATCCTGATTCTAGTTTCATCATCGAACTTACATATTCTTCAAACTGAGTCAATGATGTAAGCTTTTGCCATAAACCACTTGCTAATTGGCCTGTCAGACCCGCATCATAGGATAGTCTCAGGGCTAAAGACTCATAGAGATCCATATCCTTCGTGTAAGGATTGGTCATCACTTCCAACTGGTATCCATGTATAAATCTGAAACAATGGACGTCTCGAATTCTTATACTCTTGCCGAAGGAGCTGAAGGGCAACTCATTAAAATAAACTGGTATTTCACTTAAATAGTAATCATGGTTCCCGATAATGTAATGGACATCAATATTGCTGGGAAAATTAAGAAGCTTTTCAATGATGTTGTTATAATTTTTAAGAACTTCCACAGAATCGCCTCTCCAGAAGTCGAATATATCCCCCAATAGTACAAGGTCGCCCCCTTCTTTTAGTAAACTATTCTGGACATAGTCGAGGAAGTTCGAAAATTGTCGGTCTTGTTCTTGAAAACCTGTCTCTCCCAGATGGACATCGGAAACTGCTATTATCATAAGCACCAATATAACTCGTAAAATATTTGAGTCTATCTCAAATTGGGTCCATCATCAGGCCTAAACCTTTATAATTGATTATATCGTGAATGATTCTCCAGAAAGCTTGAGAGGATTGCCAAAATCATAGCGGCCTCGTAACTTATTAGGAATTGCGCAAAGTTCTAAGCCCAGGTCGTTGAGAGATTAAGCTCAGGAGCGTTGGGATAATGTCAGAGCAGGAATCATTCTGGAATGATAAATGTTTTGCCGTAATCACAGATATGTGTAGTCCCGAAACTCTTGACTTTATATACCCATCACTGGTGCATGGGAAAGAAGAACAAAACCGTAAAGCTAACTCCTCGAAAAATCAGATACATAATCCGCTACAAAACCAATAACTATAGCACTAAATCAATTGCAAAGGATCTCAAAATTAGCGAATCAACTGTAAAACGGGTCTGGACGCACTGGATCAGAACCAAGACGCTGCTAAACATAAGAAAATTTGGACGAAAGAAGAAGGAATTAGACGAGGCCTCTGAGGATTTAATTCTTAAAACCAACAAAGAGCAAAATCTTGGCGCACGGCGTCTGGAGAAGATCATAGAATTTACGCACGGAAAACATATACCGCATAATGCCATCCATAAGGTGTTAATGACTCATGGTCAGGCAAAGAGAAATCCAAACAAATCGAAGCGCAGAAAGCCATGGGTTCGATGGGAAAGAGATCATAGCCTGAGCCTTGTGCATCTCGATTGGCACATCAGCAAGTTCAATGGCAAAGAGGTTTGCGTGGTCCTGGATGACAGCTCGCGGCGCATCCTTGCTGGGGGCGAATTCGATGCGGAGACAACGGAAAACAGCATCAAACTCCTCCAGGAGGCTTTGGATAACTTCGGGTGGTTGACATCGATTCGCGAGGTGATGACCGATCATGGGACGCAGTTCTATGCCAATAGGCGAGATAAAAATGGCAACGCTGACAGCCGATTTGAAGACTTTCTCAGGAGAAATAAAATCGTTCACATATTGTCTCCAGTTAAACGCCCTCAAGTCAATGGCAAAATCGAAAAATGGAATGATACATACGAAAAGAATCGATCCAGGTTTGATAATTTTGACAAATTCATGGATTGGTATAACTCAATTAGGTTCCATGAATCGCTCGACACAAAGTGGTATTTACAGACGCCTGATATCTCATTCTGGGCCAAGTTGCCAGAAGGGTGCAAGTTAGGAATGTTCTTGAATCGCATGGAGACAGAATTAAATGGTAGAAAAAGAATGTAAATATCAGACGGGAGTATATAAAGTCCAAACATTCGGGACTACACACCGTAATCACAGATAAAACAAAGCCGGCAATGAAGCTAACGATAGATGAATTGAAATCGAGAGGGAAGAGAGTTTATGATGTCGACATGTCGGAGAAGCCTGATGAAGGAACCTTTCAAGCCATCTCTGAACTTCCCATGGATATCGATTGTGCTGTAATTTCTTTGACGAAGATCAATCCCGGGGATATAATTGAAGAACTTAAGAAGAAGGGAATAAATAAATGCTGGATTCACTGGAGGACTGAGACTCCTGAGGTGAAGCAGAAATGCGTCGAATCTCAAATGCAATTCATTACGGGCAGATGCCCTATGATGTACCTCAGCCAGGGGTTCAATGTACATGCAATTCATAGATGTGCAGCAAAATTATTTGGTAAATATTGACACCCACATTCCGCAGGTGCAATTTTCCCAAAAATAATTTTTCGTGAAATCCCATTTTTCAAAATGTTGCCCTAAAGAAGATATTCCGCATCATACATCTTCACAGGCGCTTTTGCGGTCAGGTGAGGAAAAGAGGATATTTCTCGATCACAGGACCAAGTTGATATTTTGTAAATTATTGGCTAGTATTCTTGACAAGAAAATTTGAATTTTTGAAAATCCTTACTGCGGAATGTGTTTTGACAATAACCTATTAGCTAAATTGATGTTGAATGGAATTAGAATGATTAATCGCGATAGGATAATAAACGCGAGGGGGACGCTTATAACAGATCGAGCGCATCCCTTCCGGTCATTCCATTCTTCAACCCCAGCTTCTCTGCAGCCGGGTTTACTTCTTTGATGATGCCATGCAATAGATCATCGATAGTAACGATGGAACTGCCTCTGCTGGGCCTAACTCTGGCTGCCGGGTATCCGAAGCTATTCAAAGCGCCTACATCGAACGCCCCGCACCCTACCATGCCCACGTCGGTTACGACATTAACCAGGTAGGTTTACCGGTCCCAGTGGTATCACGTACCCATCGGCCTGCTTGTGTGTCAGTTGTACCTTTTCGTGATTCAGACCATCTTCCTGTCTTCTCTGTTTTTCCATTCCGTATCGTTTCGCCAAGTCTGCTTTTGACAATCATTGATAAACATCGATGACCTGATCTTGGTCCTGACTCGTCTCCAATTACAGGGCCATGAGCATTCATGTTGCGTAGATCCAAATATTTACAGGCCTCATCAGGCCATCAGCAAATCTCCAGGCCCGGGCTCCATTATTGGGCAATGGAGCCCTCGTTCCTTGTTTGCCTTTAGCTTTTGATAATGGATATTTTGGTCATTTTCATTTTGCTGCTATATGAACGTGTTTGTGTTCCGCCTCATGGTCATGCAGATGCTCATGCACCAGCTTGCCGTGAATGTGCATATGCTCATGAATCAAGTTTGAGGCCATGAGGAGCTCGTAATCACATAGAACGGTCTTGGAGTCATCATCCATTTTAATTCTGTGATCCTCCCCCATGACAATAGCTCTATTGCTGATCATATCTATGATCTCCAGGTCATGGGTTGCCGTGACCACTGTCTTTCCTGCGTGCCCCAGGTCCTGAAGAAGCTCTACCAGCCAGAGCTGAGTTCTGGGGTCGAGACCAGCGGACGGCTCGTCCAATAGCAGAACGTCGGGGTTGTTGACCAGAACCGTGGCTATGCATACCTTCTTCTTCTCTCCTCCACTCAAGGTATGAGGCGATCGGTCTCTGAGCTTTGAGATCTCCATCATCTCCAGGATATCCTCTACCCTGGTTCTGACCTCTTGAGGAGGTATGTTGAGCTGCAGCGGACCAAAAGCGATCTCTTCAAAGACAGTAGGCGAAAAGAGCTGAATGTCAGAGTTCTGGAAGACGAATCCCACTTTGGTGCGGAAATAGGACCTGAACTCATTGTCCTTAATGGAGTCAAAGACCTCTTCGGTTATCTGATTATTGAAGGCATAGAACTCCCCTGAGGTGGGGTAGACAAGCCCGTTCAAAATCGCCAGGAGTGTCGATTTGCCGCTGCCATTGGATCCGATTATGGAGACCTGTTCCCCACGATCTATCTTTAGAGTTATATCCTTTAGCGCGTCGATCTTTCCCACATATGAGTAAGAGACATTTCTCAAATCAAAGAGAGCTTCCATTTTCTCATACCCGGATGATATTTTCGGAGATCAACACAAGAATCACACTCGATGTCATAGCTGCTGTAACTGCAATATAATCGCGATTTCGCATCTTAAACTCCCTCATGATATGAACATCGCCGCAAAAGCCGCGAGACATCATAGCCATATGAACTTTCTCGCTCATATCCAGAGATCTTATCAGGGTGTAGCCCATTCGTCCACCAACCCATTTCTGTTCATCGAACATGCCACTTGACCTAATGGTCCTGGCTTTCTTCGCTACATACAATTCGCGTACCATGTCCATCAGGAGAAATATGTATCGGTAGGCCATCTCTAGTGTGAGAACATATAGCTTGGGAACGCCCACAGTTCGTAGTGACTTGAAAAGGACCTGCTGGGGCGTGGTGATGAAGAGCAGGACGACAGCTGATACGCAGGTTGCCACTCGCATGGTAAAGATCACTGCAGCATTAAGGCCCTGCTGGGTGATGAAGATGCTCTCCGGAAGCGCTAAGGGTCCCAGGTGAGCTCCCTGTCCCAGGTATGCCACCTGAAAGAGAGGGTCACCAGGTAGGAAGATATTGAAGATCATGGGTACGGCTATAATGCCCGCAAATATAGGTATGAAGAGCCAGACTCGCTTTATGAAGAAACCGACCTCGACCTTGCTGAGATATGCAAATATGAGGGTAAGTAGGTAAATAAATATCAATACCCTCAGGTTTCCTATTAGACTGGCTGCAAATATCACCGCCAGTATGGAGATCAGCTTGGCCCTTGGGTCCAGGCTCTGCAGAAGGCCGAGTCTCCTGGAATAACTCTCCGAGACGAAAGCCTCTTCGAGAAAGCCGAAAATTCCGTCTATCGTCTTCCCAACGAAGCCCTTCTTGCCATGATATTCTGCCGAGCACTGGCATGGGCCGGCATCCACTTCTTTCATCCAGTCTGGTATCAATTATTCTCCTGCCCTAGTCTTTTGCGATCCTCTTTCCCACGAGATAAAGCAGACCACCGCATACAACTACACCAATCACTGCCGACAGGATGTATGTCGCCGCGGCTGCAGTCGTAGACTCATGACCACCGGGCAATGCATAATCCGGTAATGGTGCATTCCAGAAATTGGAGAGGTGTTCCAAGCCGGGAGGCACAAAGCCGAGCTTCTCCTTTACCTCCTCCGGCCCCCACTCGCCGAAGGTCTCACCAGAGGCTAATAAACCCAGAGGCACCAGAACTGTCAGCAATACCATGCCAATAGCAAGATTTCTGTATGTCTTATCCATAGTTTCAACTCATGCTGGGGCTGTTTTCTTCGTTTTATTCTCTCTTGCCGCAGATCTTTCTCCATAGAATAGAGATGTATCCGTCCTCTGGATGTATGAATAGATCAGTGCTGTAATCAGAGCTTCCAGTATGCCGAATCCGAAGGCATGCTCAAGTATCATAGCGGGAAGCGTAATACTCAGCGGATACGGCATATAGAGCGGAACTCCTTCCGCACTATGATGCAAGATCGGCTGTATTCCAAATTCAAATGCTGTAAAGGCTGCAGCCGCAGTCAGAGAGGCCCAGCCCGCTATGGCCGCTGCTATTACTCTTCTCCTGGATGTGATAGCAGTGCCATTGCTGATTAGCTTGTAGGAGTAGAAAGCGACGAAAGGCATGACTACAGCCATGTTGAAGCAATTGGCGGCAATGGCCGTTATTCCACCATCCCCGAACATCAATGCCTGTAAAACCAGTGCCACTGTGATGGCAATAACCGCAGCCCAGGGACCCAGGACAATGCCGATGATTGCGCCTCCAACAGCGTGGCCGGTACTGCCTCCTGGAATCGGAATATTGAACATCATTATAACAAAAGAGAATGCTGCAGCCAATGCCAGAAGAGGGACCTGCCTTGACTTCAGCTCTGTGCTTAGCCTCTTTCCGGCATAATACCAGATGGGAAACATTATGATCCAAAAAGCAATGTAGGTATACGGTCCCAGGTATCCATCAGGAATATGCATCGATTCACCAAACCAGTGAATTGCCTCTAATTATTAAAGGATTTCGGATATGCATACTTAGTGTGAAATTTGTAACGTTTTTATGCTTAACTGGCATCACGAACGCGGGGGAATATAATTATTCAACCGTTGCGGGAAGGTTCTGTCGCCGTTCGTATAACAGGAATATCGTGCATATCATTCTTTTGGATATTAGAGCCCTCCTGCCCGTCTTCATCCCTGAAAGTGATTCAGAGCACCTTGATTTAAATGGTGTCTGGATAATGGTGTCTGGATAATGGTGTCTGGATAATGGTGTCTGGATAATGGTGTCTGGATAATTGCATCATATCTCTCTTTCTCTCTGATCTCTGCAAAGTAATCTAGCATCATCTATATAAAGAACGGATTTAATTCTCTACTTTTGGTGATCGCTTGAAAAAGATGGTCTTATTGATTTCTGCCCTCTATTTCATGACTCTGATGAGCATTGTCATGGCTCAAAATAATACAGACAGTGCTGTTCCAAGCTTGACTGTCCTCAAGCAGGACAGCGGGACAAATCTCTCCAAGATGAATATGTCAATTTATACTTCATTGACCGATTTTGGGCTCGACGCATTTGGTGTAGGAGAAGCCGTCAAATTCACTGCGCCAAAGCCTGGCTGGAAGCTAATGCAGGTACGCATCGCCGGCTGGAATGGCTACAATGGGACGCCTAATTCAATTCCTCAAGCAAGTGACTTCCTCATCGAGATCAGAGATAAAGATCTGAACCTCCTCTACAGGATGGCTGACATGCAAAATGCGTATTTCACCTTTTCCGCACCAGTTCTTCGTGGAATAGATATACCTGCTCTTCCTGTGACGGATGATTTTTATGTGGTATTCTATGATCGAGGCACAATGGTAATAGAAAGAGAAGTGGAGAATGGAACTGGAAACTCCTATTTCTACGACAGTCTAAACGGCGAAATGATCCCCGCAATATTCAGGGATGAAAATAACAAGTCTACTAATATTAACTGGGTCATAAGAGCCGTCGGCGAATAGAACCGGACCCGTTTGCAGGTTGCAGGAATATATAAATGCCAGCCTGCAAATGTTTTTATCAGGATTGCAGTTCAGCCGGACGATTCGATGCTTTTCCCGTTAAATCGAAGGCCATGATGTCAAAGCACTTCGATCTCATCAGAAGTGTACTTGTTCGAAAATTTGAAGGCATAATTTGCACCTTCTGCAAAATGGAAAATACATCCTAGCCTTCATCAGAATCTTTATATGGATAAAATTCAACTAACTTGTCTTGGGGTGATAATTTGAAGAAGACAATATTATTGATTGCTTGCCTATGTTGCATGACGCTATGTATCAGCGCTCTAGGTGCAGATACGACCCCGTCAAACTATACTGCATTGAAACAGGATAGTGGTAAGAATGTTTCCCAGATGAACCTTACCCTATTCACCGTAACGAGTGCATTTGGCCTGGATGGTCTCCAAATCGGTGAAGCAGTGAAGTTCACAGCCCCCAAAGCCGGATGGAAGCTCAGAGGTGTGCAGGTAGTGGGCTGGAGTGGATTCAATAATACCAGCCAGACGTTCCCATCGGATAAGAATTTCCTCCTCGAGATAAGGGATAAAGATCTCAATCTTCTCTATAAATTCGCAGATGCACAGAACGATTACTTCCTGTCTCCGACGGGTCCCGTCCTTGGTATAATAGAAGTACCAGCACTTCCTATAACTGGAGACTTCTATGTGGTCTTCTACGATCGCGGAAGCATGGCGGTTCTCATGGAGAAAGATAGTGGAACTGGAAATTCGTTCCTCTTCGGCAATGGAGTACTGGAGCAGGCTCAGCAGACCAATGTAACAACAAATCAGACTCAAGAGATCAACTGGATGATTGAGGCTCTGGGATAGTAAGTGAAACCCAATCGAATCTGACTGTGGCAGGGGTGTTGGCGAAAGTATGTTATAGCTGCACGCCAACCTCCAGCTGATGTTTGAATCTCGTGTCGTCTGCATTTGCGGTCTTCCAGGAATCGGAAGTGTCGGCAAAGTTGCTGCCGACTATCTGGGAACTGCCCTGGAATGCAGTACAATCGAACCTTTTTTTTCGAATAGCTTTCCGCCGCAAGTAATGGTTTCGAGCGGATTGGCAGAGTTAATGCATGCCGAACTGTTGCTTCCACGTGAGAAACAGAACATGTTCATCCTCTCAGGGGATACCCAGCCCCTGGATGTCGTGGGAATGCACGAGCTGGCTGGAAATATATTGGAAGCCGTTCACGCAAAGGGAGTCACAGATGTTATTACTCTGGCGGCTTACGTCGGAGATACAGACGAGATGATACTTGGCGCTGCCACGGATCCTGAATCAGCAGCAGCCTTAGAGAACTCTGGGATCCCGTTGCTACACAGCGGTGCCATTGGAGGACTGAATGGCCTATTGGCTGGGCTTGCACCTTTGTATGGGATGCGTGGTTTCTGCTTGCTTGGTACAAGCACGGGAGCCGATCCGGTGGATATCCTGGCTGCGACAAATCTGCTGGAAGCCATAATAAAGCTATTTCATCTTGACATCGATATCTCCTTGATGGAGCCGATGACGGAAGAGCCAGCGGAGCTCCAGCCTGAAGAAGTGGACATGAACTATTGCTGAGACCCGGGAGCTCTCGGGGACGGTGACGATGAGCACCACCCGTCCTCCAAGCCTCCGAATTCATTAGGATTTCGGTCTATTTGAATCGCTAAATTGATTTTGCCACCAGGGTTCCCTTGGGAACGTTCATCTGCGTCGCAACGGGCTCGCACTTGGCCCGCAGAATGTAGATAAGCCGGCCTCTCAAACTTTCGTCAAACTCAGAAATGGTCTCAAAGTTGCCCATGCCTTTGGACAAGATCAACCATTCCTTGTCGAACAAAAGAGCAGATGCCCCAGGGCTCAGGTGCTCTATTGCCGTTCCGACAACACTGCCTGTCGGTATGACCTCAACTTCGGTCATCGCTTTCAACTCATCGACTGTGACATCATTGAGTATAGGCTCGGACTTTGATCCGATGACCACGCATTTGCCCATCTCTCTAAGTTTTTCAATTACGAATAAGTCGAAGACGACCTCGCCGCAGTTGTCGGTCAGATAGAAGATATTGCGAAACACCTGCAGTCGCCTCTTCAATTCGACCATATCGGCTTGCAGCTTCTCACGAAGGGTATCTGCAAAGACCAAACCGAACGTGGAGTTGTCAAAATCATGACCCTTGACACCGAACTCCATGGAATTTGCGGCCGCAGCTATGCGTATCAAGGCCTCGATCTTGTCGGTTGCCTTTTCGTAGAACTCCCTGGCCATGGGCAGAAGCTCTCTTGCCACGCGATTGCTTTCCTCTTTCATGTTTTGATATGGGTCCGGACTTTGGCTGCGCCTCTTGATGATGATCTCCCGCTCCGTTCCCACCAACGCCGGCACTCCTCCCTTATGGCAGGACATGTAGTCCAAGAGTTCCTCCACTGCTGCTTTCTTCTCCTCCTCTCCGGAAAAGACAAGATCGCACTCAAACTTGGCCCGGTCCAGGATGCAGGTGTAGCAATTAGAGGCCATTCTCAAGACGGCCACCTTCCTGATAAGACCCGAATAACGTCAGGAATTACTCGTTCGGCCACATGCACGCATGACCCGCCGCTCAGAACAAAAACTAAACCCTTCTCGCCGACAGCCACCTGGATCATCTGTGCCATCCTGGGATAGGCATCGAATGTGAGGTCGAAGCCGCCGTAATCGTCCTGGTGAGAGTCATGGCCAAAAATGACGAATGCTATCTGAAAGTCGAAATCTTTGGCCAGATCAAGAGCACTCTTTAAGGCATCGAGAAACCGCTCATTGCTGCCCCCAAATGTGATGCCGATGTCGTAATTGTTTCTCTCGGGGTCATGCTCATCTCCACTGCCGCTGTGAAGGTTAATATGGAAGACGCCGGCATCGTCTTTGAAGAAGTCGCGTGTCCCATCACCAAAATGAGGATCTACATCCACTATGAGGAAACGCTCAAGCCCCATATCTCGCAGACGCTCTATGGCTATTGCCACATCATTGAAGTAGCAAAAACCCCAGCAGCTTCCTCTAGAGGCATGGTGTCCGGCGGTTCCTGTATAAGCGAAGGCAGATCTGGCCTGGTTGGTGGCGACCATCTCTGCCGCCATCATCACGCTGCCCGCGGAGAGAAGAGCCACCTCCCTGTAAGGATCAGTCTGCATGCAGGCCATGTGGGCCGCAGTATGAGCCTTCTCGACAAGCTCCAGCGGAGCTGTTTTCGCTCGAAATACCTGCACCTCAACGCCATCCACCAGCCCAGATTCCATCAGCTTTTCGAAGGACGGCCGGACCCTTTCCTTCAGAACGCTGAACCCGTTCTTGCCGAAATCCTCATGGTATGTAATTGCAACCAACATTTCCGACTCCTCTTTGATCAAACGCTCGCCATCAGCCGAACCCTAGTCCCTAGAGCTCAGTGATGCGAGGGTATCTCTCCAGCAGCATGCCCTCTACCACGATGGGCATCTGCCTCCGGGCATCTTTTACTGCGCTTTCAAGTTCCCAATCAGAGGTGGAACAGATGGTGATCAAAGGCTCGCCTTTCTTTACTCTTTCACCCATCTTTTTATGGATTATAACCCCTGCCTTCTTATCTGCGGGCGCACCTGCCATGCGGGCCAGTTCCACCAGCCGCTTGTTGTAGAAAGCCACGATATAGCCTCCTGCCGGCGCTAAAATATCCTCGCAGTTCTCGCCAATGACTATATCCTCGCTCGTAACCCGCGAATTGCCGCCCTGAGCTTCGATGATCTCCATGAGCTTCTTGTGGGCTTTTCCGCTGGTGAGAATATCTTCTGCTGCGCTGTATCCTTCTCCCCGACCTGCTACTCCTCCCATCTCCAGAAGGATGCCGGCCAGTGAAAGGCTCTTTTCCTTCAGGCTGTTAGGTCCGCCCTTATTCTCAAGAACTATGAGAGCCTCGCGCACCTCCAGAGCGGGGCCGATAGTTCGGCCTACCGGCGATCCTCCGAAGGTCATGGCGCACTCCACACGAATGCCCAGGCGCTCTCCCAGGTCGATAAGGTCTTTGGCCAGAGACCGACCATTTTCGGCGGTTGCAAGTTTTGTGCCGGGTCCCACCGGCATGTCCACCACAACGGCATCCGCGCCTACTGCCCCCTTCTTGGCCATAATCGAAGCAAGCATCTGGCTGTAGGGATCGATGGATAAAGCATATTCCGCTTTGATCAATTTATCATCGGCGGGGGCGATATTCGTAGCTCCTCCCCAAACGATCACACCGCCCACCTTCTCTGTGATCTCCTTGATCTCATCGGCACTGAACTCTACCGGTGCCAGAACCTCCATCAGGTCCGCTGTCCCGCCTGCGCCAGTTATGGCTCGCGAGCTGGTCTTAGGAATGAGGAGGCCAGCAGCTGCAACTATCGGCACAATAAGAAGAGACACTTTGTTGCCGGGAACGCCTCCGATGCTGTGCTTGTCCATGATGGGATGGGTATCGAAGTGAATCCGCTCGCCGGTCTCGATCATGGCCTTGGTCAGCCACATGACCTCCTCGGAGTCCATGTTGTGGATGTAGGAGGCTGTAACATAAGCCGAAAGCTCGATCTCGCTGAGGTTGTTGTCCACAATATCCTGCACAATGGTTCGGATCTGGTCTTCGTTCAGCTTTTGCTTATCCATGATGTTCTTTATGTAGCAGAGGGAGGCGGGCTTTGGTGCATGTAGAACATCTACGGTGACGGGATTCTTCAGATCTTTCAGAGCCTCAGTGAAGATGCCGATCTCCCCTACCTTGACCATCTCCAGGGTTGTATCGAGTATGGCAGTGGTCGCAGCACCCTTTGTCCTGACCCTGACACGGTCTCCGGCATTGAGACCCCTCTCTCTGGCATCCAAAACATTAAGCATTACTTTGTGCTGACCTATCTCAATATCAAAGGGACGAACTTGCAGCATTTAAAAACCTCTTTATGATATTTATCGAAAACCTTAAGTTGCGCCTTCAAGGAGCGTTAACGATTTGATCCATTCGCCTCGTGCCTCGCGCGTGGTTCCAACGACCATTCTAAGGCCCTGGGCCGTCTCTTCCAGCACGCCTTTCGCCTCTATCGTCTCGCCAGGTAGAGCCTGTCCGGCGTAGGTATGGGTGAAACAGAAGATCTCTCTTACCTCCGGATGATCCAAACGGAAGATGGCTGGGCTATCAAAGGCAAACTCTGCATCCAACACTCTGGCTTCAATCAGGCTCTCGCCTGATGGCCTTCCCGCCGGCTGCTGGCAGATCTGGCTCCAGTCCCTGGTGAAGAGCAGATCGAAATAGGTGCCATCGATCATACCTCGATTTCCCTTTCTCTTCTCATGCACCATGAACTCTTCAAAACTGATTTCCGGCTTCCGCTTGGAATAGATCTTCTTCCAGGTGTCCTCATCCAGGTCTTCAATCAAACCTCTGGACTTTGCGAGCATTACTATTGCTCTCGCTTTCCACCACATGGGACCATAGACCACGAAATCGATATCTGAGCTGGAACTATGAAGCCCTAACAGCATAGAGCCTGTGATGCCCATCTCCTGCCATGGAACGCCTCCTTCTTGCAGAATTGTGGCGATCTTCATGACTCTTGGGTCCTTAGCTGCCACGGACCTCAGGCCCCCGGATGGTTGGTAGTATCTGATTACATCTGATTCCGGAACAACGTGGAGGTCGTGAACATATTCAGGCCTGGCGCGCTTTAGAAACTCGAAGGACTGATCGAAGTCCATCTTGCGAAAGCGTCTGCCACAGGCCTCGCGTTCTCCTGCGTCATCAGGCACATAACGAAGCAGGGAGCGAATACCTTTTGGGTGGTTGTAGTCAGAGACGGCAAATATCCATCCATCTTTGGTCTCAAAGAAGTCTCTGATACGGGCCTTCACCTTATCAACCTCATCACTTTATCCAAACCTGCACCCGGCCGAACGACTTCTCTCTTCTCCAGATCGAATAGAGTGGAGGGCTCGCCATAACTGCATTTTCCTCCGTCTACTACAGTATCAACTCGATCTTCTATATCGCGGGAGATCGAGGCTGCATTTGTCGGTGCGGGCGTTCCGGATCGGTTGGCGCTGGTGGAGGTTATGGGTCCTGCCAGATCGATGATCCTCAGAGCCGTTTCATGGTCTGGGTACCTGATGCCAACGAATGGTGAGCCTGAAGTGAGGATATCGGGAACTACGCTCTTCCTCCGGACAAGAACTGAAACCGGCCCTGGCAAGAGCTGTTCTAGAAGATCCAGGTCTTCTCTGGTGATTTCAGCAACGTTTTTCAGCATATCAAAGTTTGAGACAGCCAAAAAAATAGGCATGGAAAGAGGTCTTTTCTTGATCTGAAAGACTCTCATAACCGCCTGCTCATCGAGAGCATTGGCGCCGAGGCCGTAAACGGTCTCGGTGGGGTAGACTATAACCCCCCCACCGATGATAAAACGGGCTGCACTGGCGATCATTTCTTATTTCCGTTTTATGCTGGCAATATCACCCAAGGTCAATCCTCTGCCTGCACTTCCGGGTTTGACCCGGGATTCACTTGCCTGGTCGGTCAGCTTGATCTTCAATTCCCTCTCCAGCTTCTTTCTAACCTCGTCTTCAGGTGAGATATCCTCCCTCTCTATCTTCTTTAAGAGGGTCGCTTTCTCCTTGATCCTCATACCAAGCTGCTCCGGTGACATCCCCTGGGCCTCTCGCGCTTCCCTGATCTTGCGCCCGAACTCCGGGACCAACTCTACCAAATCCTTGAAATGGTCGCGAGGTTGGGGCCGTTTTACTGTGAAGGCCCTCTCCACAGGAACCATCTTCCTCGGAACTGGCGTCCATTTGTCTTCCGGTTTTCCGAAGTGCGCACAGCTCTTGCATACGTCCAGCGTTGAGCGATCGATCACTATCCTTTGGGGTAAACCTGAGATCTCAGCTCCGCAAATCTCGCATTGCTTCTCGGTCATTTCGGAAACCTTTATAGGGGTCGGAGTTTAATAATCTTTGTAATTATGGATAGTGGAGAAGGCATGAATGAGTCACAGGCCGGCGCGGACTTTTCGCGCTACATCCTGGACCGTATGCGCCAGCTTGAAGAGCGCAACCTGGCGCTGCGTGAGCAAAAGGACCGAGTGGAAGGCGAAAAGAGGCTCATTGAGAATCAAAAACTCAAGTTCGAGCGAGAGGCCCGCAAGCTCCGCAGCGAGCTGGAGCGCTTGCGCATCGGTCCCATGATCGTGGGCACCATAGTTGATGTTCTGGATGAGAACAGGGTCATAGTCAAGAGCAGCACTGGTCCTAGATTCGTCGTAAATCTTTCACAATTTATTGAAGAAGAGATAAAACCAGGAGCTCAGGTAGGCCTGAACCAGCAGTCCTTTGCTGTGATGTGCGTCCTGCCGTCGCCCCGCGACCCGGCTGTCTTTGGCATGGAGATCGAAGAGGCTCCTGATGTACGTTTCTCTCAGATTGGAGGGCTCGACGTTCAAATCTCAGAGATCAGGGAGATTGTGGAGCTACCACTGAAGCGTCCGGACCTCTTTACGGCCGTAGGCATTGAACCGCCTAAAGGAGTTTTGCTGCACGGCCCGCCTGGCACAGGCAAAACAATACTGGCCAAGGCAGTGGCTCAGAGCACAGAAGCCACCTTCCTCCGGGTAGTGGGCTCGGAGTTCGTGCAAAAGTACATAGGGGAAGGGGCGCGGCTCGTGCGCGAGCTCTTCGAGCTGGCCAAGAGCAAGTCTCCGGCAATAATCTTCATAGACGAACTGGATGCGATAGGCGCGCGCCGCATGGATGGTGCCACCAGCGGAGATCGCGAAGTGCAGAGGACTCTAATGCAGATTCTGGCGGAGATGGATGGCTTCGATGCTCGCGGCGAGGTAAAGATCATCGCGGCCACCAATCGTCTGGATATGCTGGACCCCGCCTTGCTGAGGCCAGGCCGTTTCGATAGGGTCATCGAGATTCCAATGCCGAATGAGGAAGCACGCGAATCTATTTTAAGGATCCATACCGCGGGCATGAGCCTGGATCCGGATGTAAACCTCAGGATGATTTCTGACCTCGCGGAAGGCTCGAGCGGCGCGGATCTCAAAGCATTATCTACAGAGGCCGGCATGTTTGCTATTCGAGAAGAGAGGACCGTAATCTATCAGAGCGACTTCGAAAGCGCGGCTGCAAAGATTCTCAACAAAGAGAAAAACCGGATAATGGAGCCAGAAGGGCTCATTCAGCAGTATATTTGATAGTGGAGTCGGCCGGGCCGGAAGAACGGCCTGGTCATCTTTCTCTAAGAGCATCGATAATTTTGCATTTTCTGTACATCCTTGATATCCTCGAATCACTCCGTCAATATCCGAACCATTGGCTAGAAATCCATTAAAAACGTTTTTCGAAATGACTTATCAGACCCAGGTAGTAAGCTGATGATGGCAGCTGATTGGATGGCTGTAAAGAAAGCCGAAAACTACTATTTTTGCGTTCAGGGATATTTCCTTGCAATTAAATAATAATTGTAATTATTCTATGGTTCGCGCTTTGTGCTATAGCCCAAATCTGTGTCATATTATTTTAAATACATTCAACGACATCTTATTAATTGTCAACCATCGGGGCTGTTTTGAAATCCCCCTGCTGAAGAGTCCGATTCCCTCCTGGTGCTCTTCGGCGTTATAAGTTATCGCACATTAAAGGCATTGGTTAAGGCTAAGATTAGATGGAGGATACAATGGTACTTTGTGGAAATTGCCGGGAGAATGTTAGGCCGAAGACATACTTTAGCTGGAGTGGGTTCATTTTCGGTTTAGGCTTCTTCTATTTGATTTATTATGTCTTGAGGATACCACATTGTCCAAACTGTAATTTTCCTATGCCCAGAAGCAGCAAGCTCTTTGCCATCTCGTTCCCAGAGAACGTATTGAACGGATCTAAATAAGGACATTTCAATTGACCCCCTGAAAGAGGCTAAAGTCCATTTACCTCATGGAAACCTTATATTCGATCACAAAATGATACATCCGGCACATGCAAGAATAAATACGCAACTAACCGTATTTCGTAAGGATAAGCCAGGTGAAGCCTAAAGCCCCATGAGGTCGTGGAGTACGATAATATTATTCTCCGGCCAATATCATTCTACTTCTAAATTTAGTGCGTTGTTTCGGGCTACAAGCGTTCCGCCTTATCCAATGTATCCCGCGATCATAAAGCCAATTATCCCTCGAGTTTAACTCCATGCTTCTTGAAGAACTCTATTAGAGCCTCTTCAACTACTTGACTTTGAGCATGCAAGTTGCCCTTGGATTGTACAGTATAAACCTTCAGTGTTTTTGCCACCGGTTCCGTGAGTGTTAATGTAGTCTTGGGCATATATTCTGTTTAGTGGGGGGTTTTAGTTTATATAGGTTATGATACCTCTAAACTTCAATATCAAAATCTTATTAATCCAAGGCCGTACTATGGAAGTTGTAATAGAAAAAATGAAGCGCTACACAAAAAAAAAACGGAGGACTCAAAAATATGGCTGAAGAAGAGTACAAACAACTATCCTGTGAGGATATAGGTATGACTTGCGGCTTCCCTAGGTGCGGGCAAAGACAGAAGATGAGGTCATAATGCATTTGAAAGCACACGCAGCCAGAGTTCACGGCTTGTTGGAAATTTCACCCGATCTGGAAAAGAAGATTAAGGGAACCGTTAAATCAGTATCTGTAGACGTGACAGAGAAGAAGTGAGTATTGGCGGCCAGGGTAAAGGATTCCATAACAATATCTTTTCTCGCCGAGCCGGTAATGTCTTCAGGCGGGTGAAACACATCAATGGCCAGGAAAAAAGAAATCTGGTCTACTTGAAGCTATGCAGGCCGACCGCATTTCCTTCCGTATCCATGATCATCGCGATCCAGCCCATATCTCCGATCTGGGTTTTGGGTATGGTAATCTTTCCGCCGGCTTTTGCTACCCTTCCAATGACCTCGTCAATTATTCCTTCGCAACTCAGGTAGACCCGGGTCCCATTTGCAGAAGGCTTGTTTCCCAATCCGGGCGGTACCAGGTCCCCGCCTACTCCTTCCATTCCATCCATTGGGAAAAATCCCAGCTTTTGTCCCATAAAGGTATCTACGCGGATCTCTTTGCCCAGGATTTCTGAATAGAACTTCACAGCACGATCAAAATCTTCAGTCGGGATATCAAACCAGGCTATTGCATTTTTCATAATTGATATTAAAACTCTAAAGCTATAAATATTTCCACCTCTAAGAATAGACACCTTAACTATGATAAGAAAGTTTACACTGGATTGAACCTCAAAGCAAGGAAAATCTTTAGGACTCCAGCTCTGCCACAACTATATGTTTGATTTATTTATTTTTCCCGTGATATGTCCATTAAAGACCAGGCATTGCAGACCAGGCATCGCAGGTCAGACATTGCAGGCCAGGGATGGTTCTTGCGACCCGACATTATCAACAACTCAACTTCAGGCCTTCCTCTTCCAAATACCGGATCTTTCATCTTTCTCGTATGTTTTTTTGACGGCAGACCAGGCGACCTTATGCGCCGTCTCCTCCCTTGAAGTGTCTCCAATGCGATCTTCTGGATTCTTGTACTCATTCCAGGCGTTATTGAAGGCCTCTAAATATATTTTTTGCGCATGTTCGGGCAAGACTTTTTGCACACTTTCGGGCAATTCCATCTCATTCTTGTAAGGCATTGTGAGACCTCTTCTGACATTTTCGCAATAGTCTTTGTTTTTATTATTTATCAATTCTTCCATATATGATCTATTGATTCTGGAAGCATTCTCAATAATCCAAGTATGAACATCGTCTGTGCTGCAGCATCGAACCCGTGTAATAAAGGCGATCCCGGTTATTGGGATCGGGTCATTCTTCAGTAAGCTTGTACACCATGAGCTCAGATCTACTCTTTCCATGATTCCCCGGTCAATTTTACCCGGATCAAAACTTGTACCCCAGCAGATTCCAGTTATTTAGCCACCAGATGAAGGCAAACAATGCAAGTGTCACCAGCGTATAATGAATCCTTGCGAGAAAGCTCCAGTAGCTATTCTTCCAGGCCAGGACCGTAAATCCAAAAGACACCAGCGCCAGTAATGCGGCGACCAGAGCGATAGTAAATAGATCCTTCAAAGAGGAAGGGATGCCGTATATAAGCCCCAACTGATCTATTGAGGAGACGATCACAAGTCCCATCAGAAACAGCAAATCCATCATGCTGGCTGTGGCACAGCTCCATCTGGCAATTCTCGCAAATCTGTCTGGCTTCCTCGGGCAGCGGTTGAAGATCCATCCTAAGGCCCAAATCAATGTTGATAAGAAGAGGATAATGCAGGCCACCAGCAAGCCATAATTGAAATTAGCGCTTTTCTTCCAGTCGACCCGCTCAAAGGCTGTCGAGGGATTGTTATTTATGAAGATATGGTTGATATTGCCCTGGCCGTCTTTGCCGAAGACCAGCTCTTCGGAAGCCGCTAGACCGCTCGCAGGCCGGAAGACCAGAGGTGCTACCTCCACCCACCGGTTTGTATCCTGAGATACCCCTGTAATCGTGAGGGTATTGTTCAAGCCTGGAGAGACCTGAGCCTCCTGGAATAGAACTCCTAACTCTTCGTAGTTCGTATAGGCGCTCCTGGTCATCCTGTAACTGCCTGCAAATAGGCTTGCATTTTGCCCAAATCCAGGTATCGCTTCAGGCACAATTGGAGGCGCTACCGGATAGTAATGGTTCATAAATGCCTCCAGTATCTCGCCTACTGCCGGCTCGCTGAACCGTTCGTTACAGGAGATAAATAGCCCCAGGTCGCTATCCAGCAGCAGCACCAGGAAGGTATGGAACTGAAGCGTATCGCCTCCATGCATGATTATGCTTTGATTGTTCAGATCCATCTGGTAGAAACCGTATGTCCAACCGTTAACTTTTGGATCATTCGTGAAGAGCTGGCTGTGCATCTTTTTTGCAGTGGATTCCTGCAATATGCGGTTATCTCCATACCTCCCGTTTTGCAGATGGGCAATCATGAACTTCGCCATATCCTCAGAGGTAGAGCTCACGGAGCCCGCAGGCCATATCTGGACGACTTCAAAGGGCTCCACCTTGAATTCGCCGCTGGCATAAGTATAGCCCTGAGACATACTTTTCGACAGCTCTGGCGGTAGAGGCTGTTCAAATGTAGTATTTCTCATTCCCAAAGGCAGTAAAATATTCTCCTCTACATATTTGTCATATGGCATTCCTGATACCTGGGCGACGATGTAGGCTGCGAGAGTTGATCCATAGTTGGAGTAGGCAGTTACCTCTCCGGGAGGCCGGATTCGAGCTGGCATTCTGTCCTTCAAGTATTTTCCTAGCGGCATGATATCGGAGGAATTGTTGACAAATAACCGCCCGTCTGTCACCAGGTCCTCGAATCCGGGTGTATGAGTCATGAGGTTCTTGAGCGTGATATGTTCGGGATAGGTGGCGGGGATCTGAAAGTCCTTGAGATAGATGTTAACGTCTGCATCGAGATCGAGCTTTCCCTCTTCCGATAGCTGCATTACTGACGTCCAGATGAAGAGCTTACTGACCGAGCCGATGCGAAAGAGGGTCTGGTTGGCAACGACAGGCTGTCTCTTTTCGACATCTGCAAATCCATAACCTTTGGCAAAGATTACCCGGTCTCCCTTGACCAGAGCGACTGTAGCGCCCGGGATGTGATGGGCAATGAGCTCGGAATTCACCGCTCCATCCATAAAGGATTCGAGCTCTGCTTGATCTGTGGGCCCGCCCGGCGATAAAGCTGTTGAAGTTGAGGAGGAGGATGCCGTGCCCATCGAAAACAGAATCATCACGAAGATTAAAATAATGGAGTATGTATTTCTTTTTGCCCGTAGTTCCGAACTTTTGCCGTTTTGAGCAGACGAGCTTATGCAATGAATTTGATTGCCCAGGATCTTTATCACAGAACTAAATTGTTAGAGGATGCCTAAAAGCCTGCCGATTGTGATATCTGAATCAGGGATAAATATCCCAAAGTGAGTATATAATTGTGTATTCTTTTAATTGGAAGAACAATTTAGTCGTCTTTTTGGGTTTCCTAAATTGAGGACTCGATCATTCGCTGTATTAGTTGATCCTCTATTTTGAAATCCATATACTCTTTGATTTCTTTGATTCAAGAGAAAAGTTTATTCGCCCTTACATCCAACTAAGACGCATGAAGATCCGCAGTCGATTCGATATCGTAATGGGTGTCGTCGTTCTGATGATTTTCATTGCTACCATTTATGTAACAAAGGATTTTATTGCCACAATCCTGTTGAGCATAGTCCTGATCTATCTTCTAAAGCCCATATACGCAGGCTTTTTCCGGATCTCCAAACACGAAGGGCTCTCATCACTCTTTTCTATGCTAATAGTCTTCACAATAATACTGGCTGTGCTCATTGGATTATCAACGGTACTTTTGGCCGAGATAATGAACCTGCAAAGTTCAGGTAGCCTGTCAGCCATCAAGCTATCAGGCATTTCAAATGACCTCATCCTCTGGATGAACAGCAACCTTCCTGCATCGGTTGTCTCATACATGAATGGGATAGGTGATATTCCTTCAGCTATTGCTTACTCTATAACTCCTATTGCGGAGGCGCAGCTGTCAGGCTTTGTTTCGGCATTGCCAATATTATTTGCCGAGTCCCTCGTGGTGATATTTTTCACATATTGGATGCTCATTGACGGCAAAGATATCCTGGACCAGGCGGTCGAAATACTTCCTAAAACCAGGAGAGGGATGCTCCGTCATTTTCTGAAAGAACTTGATGGCATATACACAACGCTATTTACTGTATACTTCAGCACAGCAATAATTTCGGGGAGCGTGGCATCCTTAGGGTTTTATCTACTGGGCATTCCCAATCCTCTGGTTTGGGGAACGCTTGTGGCCCTCTTCGCACTGGTTCCGATACCCGGCCCTCCGGGGGTTTACGTACCTATGGCTATCTATTACTCCCTGATCAAGGATTATCAAACCAGCATTATCCTGCTGGTCTTTGGGGTGATAGGAATCACATTGATACCCACCAACATCATAGCGCCTCAGCTGGCTTTGAAGAGCGCAAAGATCCATCCTATCCTAACGTTGCTCGCCTTTATCGCGCCCATCTTCGTTTTGGGAATCGTAGGAGTCATAGTCGGGCCGATGCTTTACGGTTTTCTTTTGGCAGTTTACAGGACACAAGTGTATTACAGCAGAATTTAGGGAACCGTTTTGAGAGATCATAAGTATACAGAAGCATCGAATAAAGGCTCCTGCGAACTGTTAAAAAAGAAAGTTAGCTTTTCCTATACGTTCAGATCCGCTGTGCAGTGCGAGCATTTGACTGCAGTCTTCGCGATGCTCTCTTTGCAGTAGGGGCATTCCTTGGTGTTCGGCTCAGGAGGAGCAGGCTTTTTCTTGGCTGCGTTTACCTGCCGGATCAGCAGGAATATTGCCAGTGCCACTATGAGGAAATTGATAATTGTGTTTATGAACAGACCATAATTGATAGTCGCAGCTCCCGCAGCTTCAGCTGCTGCCAGGGACGCATAGCTTTTTCCATCCAGAGATATGAAGAGGTCGGTGAAGTTCACATTACCCAGGAGCAGGCCCAGAGGTGGCATGATTATATCTTTCACAAGTGAAGTGATTATAGCTCCAAAGGCCAGGCCTATAACGATACCAACCGCCATATCCAGAACATCGCCCTTCATGGCGAATTCCTTAAACTCGCTTATAAATCCCATAAATCCTCACCCCATAAAATGATGACAAATTAATGCAAATTTAACTACAATTTACGCGCCCAAAATATAAATTCTTTTGGCAAAAGAGGGATGGGGCATAGACAGCACAAAAACTTAGTAGAAAGAAAGCGCATCCTATCACGATGAAAGAATACACCAACGGAGAGCTGACTGTTCAGTGGAAACCGGAAAAATGCGTACATGCCAGGGAGTGTGTAAAAGGTCTGCCCAAGGTGTTCAACTGCGAGAGCAAGCCCTGGATAAACATGAAGGGAGCAAGCTCTGAAGAGATCATGACGGTCATAGATCGATGTCCTTCCGGAGCTCTGACGTATAAGAAGGCAGCATCTGTTGGTGGTGCAGAAAAGCCATCAGCAAAGATCAAGGTTGTGAAGAATGGTCCTTTTCTTGTAGAAGGTGATTGCGCCCTGATCGACCCGGAAGGCAAAGAAGCGGAGAAACAGGGACCATATGCGCTATGTAGATGTGGAGCCTCCAAGAAGAAGCCCTTTTGCGATGGGACGCACATCAGGATCGGATTCGATGATTCGAAGTAATTGAGTTCCGGCAGGAGTCACCGAGTCAAAAGTTTTCGGGAGCGATTTCGAAGGGATATTTTACTTTCTGCCAGTTCTGCAGAACCGAAGAGTGCATCTGCTGCTTCCTTTGCAGATCCGATCCCTTCGCTCGAATCTTATCTCCCCAAAATTGGGATCATCCTCTGTGAACTCCAGAGACCAGGCCGAATTTTCCACCTGGCAGATGAGGTCACCTACCCTCTCCGACAATTCCCCACGTCCCGACTTTATAATCAGGTCGTGCCAGGGGCACTTCTTAACAATAACTTGAAATCCGTTCTCCAGATGCCCCAGGTCGTAGTCAAAGCCCTCCAGAGAGAGCCTGGCGGCAACGGCTTTCTGCAGTCCCTCCAGGCCAGAGCAGAGGTTCATCATGGCCTTGATGGTGCGGGCCTGGATCTTCGGCAGAACCTTCCAGACAGCTTCGTCGAGCTTCAGCGCCTCCTCGAAACCATACTTCTCCTCGACCATCATGAACCATAGACCATCAACTGCGGTGTATGACCTATGAAAATATTCCGCCTTTTGCTCTTCCGTCAAATCCGTCAAATCTGTCAAATCTGTCAAATCTGTCAAATCTGTCAAATCTGTCAATTTCCCGACCTCTCAATCTCTGTATCAGTAGACCTTGACCTCCGGTTGGCTTTGAGAACGCCTTTACATGATTCCAGGGAGCGGTGACACTTTTCCGCCAGGTAACGCGTCTCGCTGGCGGCCGGGTCGCCAGCCTCCTCAAGCTCCCCGGCCATTCTTTGGTAGATCCTAAAAGCCTTTTTATAGGCTCTGAGAGACTTTTTGCCGCATTCCTCTCTGTCCTCCACTTCAGACAAAGTGAAATAGGCAAAGGCTAAATCCCTCAAGACCTCCGCAGCCTCCAGGGGCGCCCTCTCCGGAGTATGATATTGCAGGGCTTTCTCGTAGGCAACGATCGCCTTTCTGCAATTTTCAGCTTTATCCGCACTCTCTGCGAGCGTGATGAAGCTGTAGCCAAGATTCTTCAGAGCGTCTGCTTGCTCTGCAGGGCTTATCTTATCATAGATCCGGACGGCGATAAGGCTTGCATCAATGGCCTTTTGGCAGTTCTCTTGCCTCTCCTCTACCTCTGCCAGAGCAGAATATGCAGCCCAGAGCAAGATCTGCGTCTCTGCGTGCTCCCCAGGATGATCTTTTTCATCATAGATCCGCAGGGCCTCTACAGCCGCATCCACCCCCATCCTGCAATCAATGGCTTTGGCTTCTGCAGAGATCTCAGTGTCCGCCAGCATGCTGCAGGTGATCGCCATATCTTTCTGACACGATGCATACTCCAGCGGCCGGGTTTCGACTGAGTATGCGCGCAGTCTTTCTTGACAGGCCTCCAGAGCGAGCAAACAGTTCTCTGCACGATACTCGATCTCGGCTATTGTAAGATAGGCGAGCCATAGGGTTCCCTGGGCTTCAGCGTAGTCCTCGGGCGAATCCTCCAGTTTAAAGATCCGCAGCGCCTCTTGAGCCGCATGAATGGCTTTCATGCAATTGCAGAGGCGATCAGGGCTCTCACCCATTGTTAGATAGACATTTCCCAGGTTATTTTGGGTGGTTGCATAAAATTTAGGGAACTCTTCCAGAGAATATATCCGCAGGGCATTCTTGTAAGACTCGAGGGCCCGCTGGCAGTTCTCAAGCCCCTCTTCTTCTTCGGCCAGGCCGAGGTAAGCATTTCCCAGATTGTTCTGGGTCGCAGCATAAGCCTGCGGCCAGGTCTCAGGAGTTCTGATGAGGAGGGCGTCGCTACATGACATAAGTGCATGCCTGCAGTTCTCTGCTTTATCCGTGGCTTCAGAGAGGGAGAGATAGGTTATGGCCAGATTGTTCTTTACAGCTGCATACTGCTCAGGATAGCGATCCGGAGAGTAGACCAGCAATGCGTTCTGGTAAGAATCTATGGCATGCTTACAGTTGCCTGTCCGATCTATGAACTGTGCCAGAGTTAGATATGCACTTCCGAGGTTGGTCAGGACCTTCGCGAACTGTGCCGGGCGATCCTTGAGGTCATAGACGCGAAGGGCATTTTTGCAGGCCTCAATCGCCTTGTTGCCATTTTCCAGTCTGTTCTCGACTTCTGCCAGTCTCCGGTAGGCCAAGCCGAGCTCATCCTGAAGAGATGCATAATCTTCGGGAGCGCTAGCCTCGGAAAAGACATTCAGGGCCCATTCCCATGAATTGATAGCAAGCTTGAGGTTTTCTGCTCGATCCATCAGGTTTGCTCTCTTTGCATAGACTGAGCCCAGGCCACGCATAACCCTGGCGCGAGGATTTGGATAACTCTCCGGCGTATAGAACTTGAGAGCTTCCTGATAGGCAAGAATCGCGCGCTCGCAAGTCTGCAAACTTCGATCATGCCTGAAAATTTCAAGGCAGATATCACCTATCTTTCTCTGGATATTACTCCTCTGCAAGCTATCCATCTCGAAGGCCAGCATCCTCTCACACACCTTCATAGCCTTTTCATATTCGGCATCACCCTCGACAATCATTTCAGCACCATCCGATTGACAACAACTCCCATAGCCGAAACAAGAGATGCTACCCAATGTTCTGTTATTGCTGCCAGGCCTCCTGAACTTCCAGATACATCAATCTAAGAATGCTGCTACATCTACTCTTCGCCCATCGACCGCTCTTCAAAATAATAAAATCCTTATTACCGATTATATACTTGCGTAATATACCGAAATAGTTAAATCTAATAAGGACACTTATACCTCTAGAGGGAATAGGTATGAACATCTCGAAATGAAGTTGATAGAATCTGCCAAGATAGGTATTCAGGTCCAAATCCTCCTTCCTGAATATCTACCTCTTTCTTTTTATTTTGATGCAATAATTTCAGGTTGATGACCATTTTAAATTGAATTTCAGAATTTCTGGATCCCTCGTTGGATTGATCATTGATCTTTTGTGCGTTTCTTTGGATATCTGCAGGAATTCTATCTAAAAAACACAACATCAAGGAGGAGCAAAATAGCCCCGAAAAAGCCTGATAGGGTGATTATTGTCTCAGTAGTTATCTCTGGATTATGCACGGGCCGCCTTGTAAGCAGATCTCGGATATATAGCTTTCCATAAAATAAGCAGAAACATCAAATAGAACAGAAGAGCGAAAGGTTTACTATTTTGGAGCTGACCGTAGCTTTATCCTATAGAACACCCAGGTGTTTGCGAGGTAATAGATGGTTTCTCTGATAGAGTCGGGCAGGCTCCGGCGAAATAGAAGGCTCTCTTGTCGAGACGAATCTGAAAGGAGCTATTATCCATACGAGATGAAATTCCTCTGCAAAGACTCTCTACAGGACCTGATCAGTCTACAAAATATGATAGCGGAGAACCTACCAGAGCCCGAGATCTTCCGATTGCATGACGAATCGGACTTTGAGGATGTCTTCCAGTCAGGGCATTCCGTAATTGGAGTGATCACAGATGTTGGATTGGTTGCGTATAGCATAATCCGTATCCCAGGACCTGCAAAAGACAATCTAGGCCGGGATTTAAATCTATCAGAGGAAGAGCAGATAAAGACTGCTCATCTTCAAGCTACAGTCGTCCATCCTCTTTTTCGCGGCAGCGGCCTGCAACGAAAGATGGCAAGGGCACATTTAGAAAAGATAGCGGAAATGGGATACGAGCACGTCTGCTGCACGGTATCCCCCCAAAATCCCGTGAGCCTGCACAACATCTTGTCCTGCCGCTTTGTAATAAGGGGACTGATTCCCAAATTCGGTGGGTGGTGGAGATATATCATGTACAAAGGTAATTTAGGTCCTTCGTACACGAGCGCTCTGTCCAATACAAAAATCAATGCGAACATCAATAAGAACATCAATAAGAACACCAATACGGTTATTGATATCGGTCCCTGTACGGGCAGCAGAAACCTTCATGGTGAATATGTCCGAGTTCGATGTTCGAACATCGAGGGCCAGATAGATCTCTTGGAGAGAGGCTTCGAAGGCTTTGGGCTAGCTCCTGACACCAAAAACCCGCAAGTAATTTACCGGAAATTCTAGAGTGACCTCAAGGAAACGATAGTAGATCGAGAACACAGAAAATCTTTCAGAGACGTTTCTCATTGAGCCTTTATAGAACCGCCCTGGCTAAAAGATCTATCAGGTCGATAACTTTCTCACCAGCGCCTGCGTCTCTCAGATTCCTGATGCAGAGTGGACACGAAGTGACGATATAGTCAACCCCATCCGGAACATCCTTCAGCCTTTGCCGCGCCATTTGCAGGGACAGATCTCTGTAGCCTGCCCGGACTCCTCCACCACCTCCGCAGCATCTTGCATCCTCTTTCGTTGCCTTCATCTCCTTGAGGCGGCAGACGGCCTCGATCAGGCGGCGCGGCTGCTCATAGATTTTATTGTGCCGGCCCAGATGGCAGGGATCATGATAGGTTACTGTCAGATCGAGCGGTTTTATGGCCAGCTCTGCTATGTGTTCCGCCAGGAACTCGGAGACGCTCATAACCTCAAATTTCTTTGCATAATTCCTCTTAAGAGTCGCGTAGCAGCCTGCGCAGCCCGTGATCACCGTCTTCGCTTCTATCTCCTCTATCTGCCTCGAGTTCTCATCCACAAATCTTCCGGCATCGAAACCCGTACGAAGCAATGGAGAGCCGCAGCACTGCTCATGGGGAAGTAGAGTTGCTCCAAAACGGCTTAATAGGGCAAAAGTGCGAGCAGCAGTCTCAGGGTTTCGGTAGGAGTCCATGCAGCCCACAAAGTAAACAAATTTCGCCTTCTTCTTCAAAAGGCTCCTATCCTGCAGCCACGCTAATCGATCTCTGGGATCTCCGAATGTATTGCCGCTCTCAAAAATATTTCGGCTTAGATTCGCTTGCGCTCCTGTAATATGGCCCCGGGAGACCAGCTCCCTTCTGGCGCCCTCGATCAGCTCGGGAGGATTTATCCCTGCCGGGCAGTTCTCAGTGCATATTCCGCAGGTCGTGCAGCTGTTCAAACTATCCAGGACATCTGAGTCAATCTGCAGGCCTGAGGAGATGGCCTTTATCACCATAATGCGACCCCTGGTATTGGCCGACTCCCAGCCCGACTCTTCGAAGACGGGACAGAAAGTGCGACATGTCCCGCAGCGTACGCATTGGTTAATGCCTTTGAGATCGAGATTCATCATCACAACCCCATCTTTCCAGGATTCAGGATCCCTTTTGGGTCCAGGGCCTTCTTGATGGATCTCATCACCTGCAAAGCCTCCAGGCCCGCCTGTTCCTGCAGGTACTCTGCCCGGGCGAGGCCTATACCGTGCTCGGAGCTGACGGTTCCCCCCAGACTCAGGGCAGCTCTATGAATTCTGTCTGCTGCAAGCCGGAGTCTATTCCATTGATCCTCATCTTCAACATCGATGAATAGTGCTACATGCAGATTTCCGTCTCCGATATGGCCGTATTTCATAGCGGGGATATCGAGGCTGGTCGTAATATGCTGCACTTTCCGAATCAATGCGGGAATCTGCTTGATGGGCACGCCCACATCCTCCCCTAGATAGATGCGAGTCCTGTCAGGGTCCAGCCGGGAGATTGCAGCACCCACCAGCCTCCTGGCCGCCCAAATTGGCTCCATCTCCGGGCCGGATGCTTGCCTGACGCTCATGGCCATAGGGCTGCAGATCTCAGAGATCTTTACCGCCGCCTCCTCTGTCGAGCAAATAGATCCGTCCACCTCGAAAAGGATCACGTCGCCGTTGTCAGGCAGTGCGAGGTCCGGGTCGCATAGCTTCAGGACTTGGAGCGTCATCCTGTCCAGGATCTCGCAGGCGGAGGGGGTGATGCCACCTGAAAACACCTTAATTACTGCATGTGCTGCGATTTCTGCATCTTCGAAGGAGGCCAGCACCAGTCTCCTCGTTCCCGGCAGTGGGGCGATCTTCAGGCCGGCCCGGGTGATGATTCCAAGAGTTCCCTCCGATCCCACAAAGATCCTGGTGAGGTCGTATCCTGCAGCGGACTTGAGCACCTTTGAGCCGGTATGAATGACTCGACCGTCTGCCAGCACCACCTCCAGATCAAGGACGTAGCCACGCACCGTTCCATACTTGACCGAGCGCATACCGCTGCTGTTGTATGATACCATTCCACCGATGGTGCACATGGCGCTGCTTCCCGGGTCAGGAGGGAAGAAGAATCCATACGGCTTGAGAGCCAAATTGAGCTTCTCGTGCACCACACCCGGCTCGACTATCACCTGCTGGTTTTCGATATCGATCTCCAATATCCGGTTCATGCCAGACATGTCCAGGACGACGCCGCCCTTAACAGGGGATGCGCCTCCTGCAAGGCCAGTGCCTGCCCCTCTTGCTGTTACCGGGATCTGGCGTTGGCTGCATAAGCGGACCAGTTGAGAGACCTGGCTCGTGTTCTCTGGTCGAACAACAAAATCGGGCAGGCCGCTGATCTGTGATGCATCGCAGGAATAGCAGTATCTCTCCGTGAGCGAGTCCGATACCCTATCGCCAGCGATTTCCATGAGATCTTCCAGTATTTTCTTCATGAAGCTCGTGATAACTATAGGCTCCTAAGCTACAGCAGATCGATATAAAGATTGCTGGAAAACGGTCTTAGTATCTCATGTTTCTGGCCTCATCGCTATCGACTAAGCGAATTTTTAAAATTTGGTTAAACTGATATTAATTCAAATATTTTCTGCAGGCAAATAGATTTTTAAACTAACTTTTGGTTGAGTCAATATATAAATCTTTCATAAATAATTTTATATTTAGTATAGATATATTTTGATTTCATTTATTCATTCCTAATATCAATATATATCAATAATCTTAATAATGTAAATTATGATTCTATCAAAACATGATCGATTCTATGAAATCATAAATAAATACGAATATAAAACAAATTTTTTGAATTCTCATGGCAATAAATATAACGATAAATTTTATAAATAACCTCTTTGGATTGTTTGCGGTTAAAAATTGCATATTTTTATAAATAATAATTGGCTATGAAAACTCTATATGTAAGCAAGGGAATAAGTATTTATAAAATTATATGGATTTTTAATGGATCAGCCGTCTATTCCGATAATATATAGGAACGAAACGGACACAAACCCCTATTCTTTTCACAACCTTAGTTTTCATGTCACAAATCATGGGGATGGGCGCGGAGGGAAGCATATTCATATAGTATATGGAATAGGTCTCTTGGCAAAATCATGGTTGTTTGGATCTGCGAGATATTCATACTTATAGTCTATAGCATCAGGGCTTTATCAGGAGCATTTCTTGCCAGGACCTGAGAACTTTGGCCTGAATGGCCAAAATCAAAAAGTATATAGAAAGTTCTAAAATTTTGTTTTGTTAAATAAGAAACTATCAAAGTTTGCTATATCTATTAAATAGAATTATTTTTTAAGATTATTTTTACAAATTTTTTAGTACATATTAGTAGTAAATTTTATACATATATTTATTTTTGTAACAAAATTTTTCTAGTATTAAAAATTAGTTAATTTTAAAATATTTCTAGTATTAGACTTATCGATTTTTAAATATAGATCCAGTTCTGGTCAAAAGTGAGAGATAAGTTTTTTTTGCCGGGAAAAAGTAAAGGACGCACATAAGTTGGCTGAAAATCAGGATCTGTGGAGCAATTACTGGTCATACGGGTTCTTCAAATGGTTTTAATTAATAGATACATAACTAAGGCATGCACAGTTACAAAACGAGTTAGAATTGCAATTGCGGAAGCCCTTTAGTCGTTCGATCCATTTGTGAACTCAGATTCGATGCCCACTATTTCGAGGAGTGGCATTCTCGATCCGCATGGCAGCCGCTAACTCAAAAGGTGAGAATTGGGAGCAATCAAAACAGGAGAGAAGAACGAGATGAGATCATGAATTAGGTACAATCTTTCTCATCCACTATCTCTGGCGGCATCGAATCGATTGCATCTGCTCCTGTTGCATGCTCTGCTGGCTGACCGCGCGCGGTAAGACGCGCGGAGTGGACTTGGGCGCCCTCAACGCCGGGCAGGCTTGGATACCTTTCGAAAACAGCAGCCGACCGATTAGATTAAAAATCATGAGCATTAAGCAACAAACAAAAGTAATATCAGAGGTTATCATGTGCAGCTCGTAATCAATACTTATGGTGCATATCTTCGCAAGAGCGGAAACTGCTTCCTGGTGAAGAGAGAAGATAAAAGCTTTGAGGTCGCAGTCAATAAAGTCAACAGCATTTTAATCACAACGGCTGCATACATCACTACAGATGCCATTAAGCTGGCTGTAGACAACAATATAGATATCGTTTTTCTTGATGCCCACGGCAACCCTTACGGCAGGGTTTGGCATCCCAAGTTAGGCAGCACCACTCTCATCCGCAGGAGGCAGCTGGAGATCTACGAGACTCTTGATGGCCTGAATCTGGCGAAAGAGTGGGGTTTGAAGAAACTTGATAATCAGATAGAGCTGCTGGGAAGGCTGAAGAAAACAAGAGAGGAGAAGCGGGATGAGCTGGACGGATATATCCAGGAGATCGAGCGATCCCGTGAGCAGATGAGGAGGCTGCGGGGCACAGTCGAAGCGCGGCGGCAGGATATGCTGGGCCTGGAGGGCATGGCTGCCAGGACCTACTTCGAGGCCCTCTCCTCGATCATGCCTGAAAAGTACAGGTTCGCGGGAAGGAGCCGAAGTCCGGCCAAGGATGAGTTCAATGCTCTTCTCAACTACGGATACGGTGTCCTCTACTCACTTATGGAGAAGGGATGCATCATCGCTGGCCTGGATCCCTACCTGGGCTTCTTGCACAGCGACTCATACAACAAGTTGTCGCTGGTCTTCGACATAATAGAGATGTTCCGGATCTACGTCGATGAGACTGTGGTCTATCTCTTCTCCAGGAGGATGGTCAAGGATGAGTTCTTTGAGCCTCTGGAGCAGGGAATGGGCTTGAGCAAGGACGGCAAAGCGGTGCTGATCGAAGCCCTCAACAAGACTCTGGAGGAGACGGTGCTCTACCGGGGCCGCAATGTGAAAACCAGGAACACCATCCAGATGGAGTGCCACAGGATCGCCAATGGGCTCATCAGGCCCGGCCAGGAGCTGCCGGACGACTTCGATCTGGATATCCTGGAGTCGGAAGAATACAAAGAAACAGATGGTACGGGAACGGAAAAGTGAGAACAAGCGGAGAGAGAACGGGAACGGGAACAGGAACAAGAACAGGGCGCAAAATAGAGGTTTCTAATGCTGGTCTGGGTGATTTACGACATATCTGAGAACAGATTTCGCAGCCGGGTGGCAAAGATCTGCAAGAACTACGGCTTATTTCGTGTCCAGAAGAGCGCCTTCCTGGGCGACCTGAACCGAAATGAGTCCGACTCCCTGGCTCTGGAATGCGAGGCAATCATTGAGGAATCCGATTCCGTCTACGTCTTTCCCATGTGCGAGGACTGCAACGACCGGATAAAGCTGATAGGGGCGGGATTCGATCGAGAGATGGTGAGCGGCATGACCATAACCAAGGTATTTTGAGGCAAAATGGAGACTGATGCAGAAAT
>CAWAJP010000002.1:0-236093 GCA_963782455.1 uncultured Methanosarcinales archaeon | reverse complement strand
CGAGGATGCCAGGCGTTGCACTTTTTGGCGCTTGCTTAACATCTTGGGTATGCCGAGCAGTGCATCGAGCTTCGATTTAAGGATGACCCTTCCCTGGCCGCGCAACGCATAGTAGGGAATGACAGCCAGATTTCTGGCCAGAATAAATGGCAGAGAAGTGATTAAGAGCCTTGTAGGAAAATCCTTGATCGCGTACCAGATTACGTTCCTGTTCCCATAATAAATCGAGAGATCTGAGCCGAAACCTGCCGTTCCTCCATGGTGATGGTAGACCACAGCCTCTGGAACGTAGATGCACTTCCATCCCGCCAGCCTTCCCCGGAAGGCGAGATCCACATCCTCCATGTAGAGAAAGAAATCTTCGTCAAAGAGACCGATCTCCTCCAGCATGGCCTCTTCCGGTAGAGAGCAGCTCCCGCACAAGGGCCAAATATCTCCTCGCGTTGATTATATTCAACATCATCATGGTCGAACATTCCACGGTCCCAGGCAGCACCGCTGCGAGAGATGCATATCCCTGCGGAGTTGATGCGGCCATCGGGAAAGAGCATCTTGGATGCGCACATACCCACATCCTTTTCGAACATGGGTTTGATTATGTGCTCTATAAATTGCTCCTCCACCCATGTATCATTATTTAGTGTAAGAATATAATCCCCGGATGCGTTCCTGATTCCTGAGTTCGTGCCTCCTGCAAATCCCAGATTCTCTTCGTTTCTTATAATTTTGGCCTGGGGGAAGTTCGTCCTCAGATGCTCTACGCTTCCGTCAGTGGAGCCGTTGTCTACAACGATGACCTCGAAGTCCCTGCAAGTTTGTCTAGCCAGTGCAGAGAGGCATTTATCAAGATACCGCTTTCCATTGAAGTTCAGGATCACGACACTGATCATAGTCATATCTAGATTAGCTCCTCATAAAGCTTAGCCGTCTGTTCTGCAACCCTTCTCCAATTATACTTCTTCTCTGCTAATCTCCGTCCTTCAATCCCCATACCTGCAGCTAAATCCCGGTTCCTGAGAATGCGAATGATCGCCTCGGCAAGCATCTTCTTGTCTCCTGGTGGTATCACCAGCCCGGCACCACTCTCTCTAATCTCTTCTGCAGGGCCTGCGATCTCTGTTGCGATTACCGGTCTTCCGCAGGCCATGGCCTCCAAGAGAACGATTCCAAATGTCTCTCTGCTTGGGTCAACGGAGGGAAGAACAAAGAGACTGCATCCATTATAATATTCTATCAATTTTTCTTGTGGGATAGCGCCCACGAACTCAACGTTGTGGCTTAAGCCCATAGACCTCGAAGCATTTTCATAAAACCCCCTACGTGGCCCGCCTCCTCCCACGATGAGTCTCAGATCCGGTATATCCCTTTTTGCGATCCGAACAGCTCCTAAGAGCACATCCAGCCCTTTAAAATCGTGATACCCGTCTAGCACGCTCAAAAAAAATATGTCACCTTTCTTTCGGGTGGGAACCGGCCGGAATTCTCTGCTATCAACTCCTATAGGAATTATTGCTACCTTCTTTTTCTGCCCCATAAGGTGCCTAGACAGATAGCCTTGCCTGGTTACTATTATCCGATCTGCATTCTTAAGCAGAAACTTCAGTGCAGTAAAATTGTACGCTACTGCAATATGATGGGCAAGACCCGTGCCCGCTATATCGCTATGATATGTGAGCACGAGAGGTTTTCCTTTGAGCTTGGAGACGATCGCGCTCCAGTCAGCGCTCCAGGGGGTGGGAAGATGTGTGTGAAGAATATCGAAATCTTCTTTCAGAAGAGCCAATGGTAGGGACGGTGTGATGCTTGTGTTGGCTAATTTCCCCATAGTTCTTAGGGCAGAGGCTTCAATAGTCTTATCGACCTCGTTTTCTCCTGGTGTATCGGCGCAGATTACCCTGACATTGTGGCCCAAACCAACGAGTTCCATGGATAAATTACGAACATAGCTCTCTACCCCGCCTTTCGCGAAGAGCCTGACTGGGGTCTGAAGTATCTTCATATAATTTCCTATACGGAAACTTGCTTACTTTTTCTTCTCAGGTATGGTAATGGTATTAATAGAGTATTACCATGTTTGGTCAGAGACGTTACTGCGAATCGAGATATGGGTGATTGTTTGCCTTCTGTGATCATTTGCCCCTTAGCGATAAGATTTTCACGGGTGAAGAAATGACCGAGATGCTAGTGATTGGTGGAGGCCTCCTGGGGCGTGCGGTGGCTGGTGCGTCCAGAAATAGCTTCAAGACGGCACTGACTTACAATGCAAACCCATTGGAGATCGAAGGTTGTGCAACATATCCGATGAATATAACGCAGAATGTAGATCTTATCCGATGCCTAAAGCCAGAATATATAATCCTCACGGCTGCCATGACCAACGTGGATGGCTGCGAATTGGACCGTGCAGGTGCTTGGGAGATCAACGCCCTCGGACCTAGAAATGTCGCGTTAGCTGCAGAAGAATCGGCTCATCGCTGACTTATGTCTCCACCGACTATGTCTTTGATGGTGAAAGCCCATCTAGAGAGAAGGACCCGACCTCGCTCATTAACTATTATGGTTGAGCAAACTTGCCGGTGAGTTGTTCGTCCATGAGATCCTGGAAGACTATGTATTTGCCAGAACATCATTCTTTATGGCTGGAATCCAACGAGACTGAATTTCGTAACTTGGGAGGTGCAGGAGATGGTGTTGGGAAACAAATATATCGTTAACGATCAGTACAATTCTCCGACCCTTTCCTCAAATCTGGCAGAAATGATCCTCAGGTTAAAGGATCAAACAGGGGTTTTTAACACCAGTGGCCGTGAGAGGATAAATCGCTACGAATTTACCCTCAAGATCGCTCGCGGCTTCGGACTCGATGAATCTCTGGTCAATCCCATAACATCAGACAGACTGAAATGGAAGGCGAGGCGGCCTAGGGACTCTTCACTGGACATATCGTTAGTATCCCGTTTCTCAAAACCTTTAAATGTAGTGGAAGGTTTGCAAAATATGATAGAACAGGGAATGGTGGCAAAATGAAAGGTCTAGTGCTTTCGGGTGGTTTTGGCACAAGGCTTCGCCCTCTGACTTATTCTCAACAAAAGCAGCTTATACCCGTGGCCAATAAGCCCATTCTCTTTTATGCAATAGAGGATATAATCGCGGCTGGGGTACACGATATTGGGATAATAGTAGGTCCTAATCGCGACCAGGTGGAGAAGACGGTCCTGAGCAGAGAATGGGGTGCGGATATCCATTTCATACATCAGGATTCTCCGCGAGGACTGGCTCATACCGTTCTGATCTCGGAGGAGTTTATTGGCGGCGACTCTTTTGTCATGTACCTGGGAGACAACCTCCTTTGCGATGGCATAGTTGATCATGCAAATAGCTTCAGAAGCTCGGGTGCCGATGCCTCCATACTGCTCACTGAGGTCTCACATCCTGAGAGGTTCGGTGTGGCCGAGCTGAATGAGTGCGGTGAGGTCGTCCGGCTAGTGGAAAAGCCCAAGGTACCGCCTTCCAATCTGGCCCTTGTGGGCGTATACCTCTTCCAGCCCGTTATCTTTGAGGCGGTCAAGAATATCCGTCCTTCCTGGAGAAATGAGTTGGAGATAACGGATGCCATTCAGTGGCTGGTTGAAAAAGGCTATCATGTCAAAGCTTCTGTGGTGAAAGGCTGGTGGAAGGACACCGGCATGCCCGAGGATATACTTAGCGCCAACCACCTCATATTGGATGAGCTTGAGGCGTCATGCTCTGGAGTCGTGGCGGATGGATCTGCGGTTCAGGGACGGGTCTCTATCGGGAAAGGAACTGTTTTGCAGGATGGATCTGTAGTAAGAGGGCCGGTCATCATAGGCCATGGCTGCAGGATCTCTAACTCCTACATCGGCCCCTATACAAGCATCGGTGACGGCTGCGTGGTTATAGACTCCGAGATTGAAGGATCTATAGTCATGGACAGGACAAAGATCAATGTGAGGGGCAAAATTGTTGATAGCTTGATAGGAGCAAATGTGGATATCTCGGAGAGCTGCAAGAAGCCGAAAGGATACCGGTTTGTAGTTGGAGACTGTTCGGAGGTCCAGGTATGATCGAGGGAGTTAAAACCAAGAATCTAAGAGTGCTTTCTGATGAGCGTGGCTGGCTCATGGAAATATTGAGGTGCGACGATGAGATCTTCCAGAGCTTTGGTCAGGTCTATCTGACTACAGCTTATCCGGATGTGGTGAAGGCCTGGCACTATCATAAGAAACAGACCGATAATTTCACCTGCGTTAAAGGCATGATGAAGGTGGCCCTTTATGACGACCGTCCCGGCTCCCTGCACTTTTGGGCAGGTAAACGAATTTTTTATAGGGGATAAAAATCCTCTTCTCATCAGTGTTCCTCCATTGGTCTATCACGGCTTTAAAGCGGTGGGCAATGAGACGGCCTATTTCCTTAGTGTGCCCACTTTAGCTTATAACTACAAGGAACCGGACGAGTTTCGTTTGCCTCCAGATACTGATAAAATACCCTACGACTGGGTTCTGACAGCTGGCAAAAAGGCATGGCTAAATCGAGGTAAAGATATGAGATTGCTGATCACTGGCGGTGCGGGCTTCATTGGCTGCAACTTCGTTCGACATATACTGGAAAAACATGCTAACTATGACATAGTTGTGCTGGATAAGCTGACTTATGCAGGCAGGAAAGAGAACCTTAAGGATGTCATAGAAGACATTACATTTGTACAAGGGGATATCTGCGATAGAGATGCAGTCCAGGGGGCCATGAAAGGTTGCGATGCAACGGTAAATTTTGCCGCAGAGACTCATGTTGATAGATCTATCGATCAATGCGGATGCCTTTCTTAAGACAAACATTTTAGGCACTTATACTCTGTTGAAGGAAGCAAGGAAGTTAGATCTGAAAAAATTCGTGCAAATAGGGACGGATGAGGTTTATGGAAGTGCCTCAATCCGGATCCTTCACCAGAAACCAACCCCTTAAATCCTTCGTCGCCTTACTCTGCATCCAAAGCCAGTGCGGATCTTCTGGCGCGGTCCTATTTCATAACCTATGGACTGCCCATTTCCATAACCAGAAGTTCGAATAATTTCGGACCTTACCAGTATCCTGAAAAGCTGATACCCCACTTCATATTAAGGGCCCTTCGAGACGAAAAGCTCCCTGTTTACGGCTCTGGGAATAATGTACGTGATTGGTTGTATGTTGAGGATAATTGTGGGGCAATTGATCTGGTTTTGCATAAGGGTCAGCCAGGAGAGATTTATAACATAGGTGGCTGTAACGAGACTCACAAACCTGGAGATAACAAGAAGGATTCTGGGACGCCTGAACAAAGATGAAAATCTTATCGAGCACGTCAGTGACAGGCTAGGCCATGATTTCAGGTATTCCATCGACAGTAGCAAGATATGCAATCTCGGCTGGAAGATGGACCGAACCTTCGATGATGCTCTGGGTAGAACTATCGATTGGTATCTCGAAAATAAGGATTATCTTTGAAATATAACCATTATTAAATTATCCGTCCAAATGTCTGAATGCATTCTGCAGGTTGCAGGAAAATCGCTCGCTTGGGTTAGATTTAGGATTTAGATTTGCCATTGTCAGATGCCTCAAAGCAAGACTTTGTCGATCGTATTCGGCAACCAGATAAGTGACTATTGGGGAAATCCAAAGAGATCACAACCTCAATAGACGCGAAGAAGCTCCTTCACCCCATCCTCTAAGCTGTATTTCGATTTAAATCCAATTATCTTTTCCGCTTTGGTGGTGTCAGATAGGGTGTGCTGAACGTAGTTCTTTATGGGGTTCTCTGCATATTGCGGCTTCACAGATAAACCCATGTTCTTGTTTAGAATCTCGATCACTTTGTTGAAGCTGTAGGCTTTTCCTGTGCCCACATTCAAGATGCCGTGATAATCCGAATCCATGCCCAGCCTCAAGGCCCTTACCACATCCTTGACATAAGTGAAATCCCTGGTTTGCGTTCCATCTCCGAATATGAGCGGTGTCCTGCCACCCTGCATCTCCCAGAGAAATTGTGTGACCATGTTGGCATACTGCTTCTTTGCCGTCTCCTTCGGCCCGTAAACAGAGAAGAACCTCATTCCGATGGACGGGACATCGAAGAGCCTCTTGTAAAGCTCTGCCATCCTCTCCATGGCCAGCCTGGCCTCAGTATAATAGTCGGCAACCTGAATGGTCATATCCTCATGATGAGGTGGCAAAAGGCCATTGTAAAGGGATGATGAAGATGCATAGATAACTCTGGCACCAGATCTTTTGGCCAGTTCGAAGACTGCGGTAAAGCCGTTGAGAGCCTCTCCTACAAGATAGGGATTCTTCTTGTACATGGGCGAGGACGAGGGTATGCCCAGATGGTAGATCTTCTCCGGACGGAGATCCATTCCGGGCAGATCATTGCAGCTCAATTTAATCAGTTCCAGGCTGCCCTTCAAATCTTCCAGGTTGCTGGGGCTTCCTGTATGCATGTTGTCCAGAACCACAACATCTTCGCCTGCTGTCAATAGCTCTTCCACCAGATTGGAGCCAATGAATCCCGCGCCGCCTGTAACCAGTGTGCTCATGATTATCAGGTTCTTAAAATCCAGTATCCAGTATATCCATCTGTCGCAATTACACCAGGGGTTGCGGCAGAATATAGCGCCATAAAGTTGCCGAAAATATACGGGTGTGGTTCAACCGGCGCGTATTCGATTTGGCCTGATCGTCTAATTCCCGGGCTTTGTTATTCATCATGAAATTGAGCTCGTCCTCCTGGCTCTTGCATTCGACGGATTTGGAAACCGCAGACTCAGACTATGCAGAAAAGCGAGACAAATCTGAGAATTCATGACGGGATTATCCAATGGTATTCGGTCTCTCAAAAACAAAATTGTGCCCTGTGTTTCGCTAGTTCCATTAATCCGCAAAATATTTACGTCCCGACCGGGATTCGAACCCGGGTTGAAGGCTTACTGCGCAAAAGAATCGCTCCGCAGGCCTCCGGGATGTCCACTACCCCATCGGGACAAAACATCCCTCATGGCATGCTTCAGGTTATTAAGCTTGTTGGCTTGACACTCTTGTCTGCGCAGTCCGGATAGCTCGCAGAAAGTCGATCTTACGAAACTCTGGCCAATAAGGCGCACAAAAGTACGCAGCGCATTCATTGCCATTGGCCTGCCAGGGCAGAAAGTTGGAGGTGCGAAAATCCCCTGCTGTTCTGATGATCAGATCCACTTTGGGCACAGGGATACCGTTCTGAGGATAGAGGTGCTGAGAGATCAGTTCTTCATCTACATCCTGGGCCTTGATCTTTCCAAGAGTTACCAACTGTGCCAGCGCCCGGGCGGCATCAACAAGCTCTCGCTGGCCGCCATAAGCCAGGGCCACATTGAGGTACATCTTATCGTAGTCTCGCGTGGCCTCCTCGGTGCATATTATCTCCTCTCGAAGGTCGTCGGGCAGCATCTCCACTCTACCGATGGCTCGCACGCGAACTTTATTAGCATGAATCTTTTTGGAGCGATTCAGATCTTTGAACTTCTTCTTGATCAGGTCGAAGAGATAGCGCTTCTCGGTCTCGTCCCTGGAAAAGTTCTCCGTAGAAAAGGCATAGAGAGTGAGATGCTTGACACCCACCTCCAGACACCAGTCCGAGACCTTCTCTGAGGTCTCGGCGCCCAGGCTGTGACCAAGAAACTTGGATAAGCCCCTCTGCCTGGCATACCTGCGGTTTCCATCCTGAATTATAGCCACATGCTCCACCGGCTCTCCGGCAAGAATCCGGGCCATAAGACGCCGTTCATAAAAGGAATATGCAGGGTTTCTAAAGCTGAAACTCATCCATTTAATTAACTTCGCGAATTAGTATTTAAATAATTCCTCTGAGCCCGGGCAAAAGCGGCCTTGAGAACTTCTTCCCGGGGGCAAGATACTAATAGCTGATGACTTACTTCCTTACTCCGGGGGCCTGTGGTCTAGCTGGTTATGACATCGCCTTCACACGGCGGGGATCACGCGTTCGAATCGCGTCGGGCCCACTAACATTATTGATCGACACAAGCTTTAACTATTTAAGAGTCGTTTTTGGCTGCGATGGCGCAGAAGAAGGCTTTGGTTGTTCGGGTCTGCATCCGAAGGGATGTCAAAACAGCCCTGATGATTCCATTAATCTGAGGTCCATAATTATTATTTGAGGTGATAAGCTGTATAATAGAGGTCGTGGAAGGGAGGAAGAAGGGGCCGTAATAACAAGGGTCCGCCTCCCTCGCAAACAGGATAGAGAGATATTTGGTCACGTAGAAAGCTTGCTGGGATCCAATCGCATAAAGGTCAGAGGATTAGACGGCGTAACCAGGATGGCTCGCATTCCTGGCAAGATGAAGAAGAGAATCTGGATCAGAGAGGGCGACGTGGTTATAATTATTCCCTGGGACTTCCAGAACGAGAAGGCGGATGTAGTCTGGAGGTACACGGGTCCCCAGGTGGACTGGCTGCAGCGCAAAGGGTTCCTGAAAGGCACTTCATAAGCCGGGCATACCAAGCATGAGCAGGCGTACCAAGGATGAAGATTTCGACACTCGCATCGATGTTCTTCGCACCAGGATAAAGGACTCCGATGACCTTAATGTTCATGATGCCGTTTTCGACAAGCGCACCCTGATGGACCTTTACAGCCTGGCCAGCAAAGGCGTAATCGATGCTCTGGGGGGCTCCGTCTGCACAGGAAAAGAGGCCAACATCTTCAGGGCCATCGTGGGCGGAAAAGAGCTGGCCCTTAAAATTTATCGGGTATCCACCAGCAACTTCAATTCTATGCAGGACTACTTGCATGGCGATCCGAGATTTGGAAACGTGAAGGGCACGAAGAGCGCTATCGTCTCGGCCTGGACTCGCAAGGAATTTCGTAACCTTTCCAGGGCGGAAGAGATGGGTGTTCGTGTGCCTCATCCCATAGTCATGAAGAATAACATCCTGGTTATGGATCTTATCGGTCACGGCGAGCACGTTGCCCCACAGCTAAAAGATGTCGATCTCAAAGCCGCCGATGCAAAGCGCATTTATGAAAAGATTGTTGAATATATCTCCGTGCTCTATAACAAGGCGGGTCTCGTTCACGCCGATTTGAGCGAGTTCAATATACTTTATGATGAGGGCGAGCCGGTAATAATAGATATGGGACAGTCGGTTACACTCGACCATCCCATGGCGCGAAAGTTCCTGGAGCGCGATATCGCCAACGTGATTCACTATTTCCAGAAAAAGTATGCAATCGGCTCATCTGAAGAGATCTGGGCCCGGCTCCGGAAGGATAGAGATGAGGCAGCACTAAGCAAAGAAGCCGATCAAATGAAAAAAGCAGAACTGAAGAAAGAAGCCGATCAAATGAAACGAGCAGATAAAACGAAAGGAGACTGATCAATGGATATCAAGATTCCAGAGGAGCGCATAGGCGTGCTGGTGGGCCCGGGCGGATCCATCAAGCACCTCATCGAAGAGAAGACCAAGACCACTCTTGAGATAGACAGCGAGACCGGCACGGTCTCCATCGCATCTGCTGAAGATCCATTGCAGGGCCTGAGAGTTATGGACCTGGTAAAAGCCATCGGCAGGGGCTTCTCACCAGAAAGAGCACTGGTTATTCTGGATGATGAAATGTTGATGCTCGATGTGCTCGATATTTCCAAGATGGCCAGCACCAAGAGCGATATGGAACGCATCAAGGGGCGAATCATAGGCAAGGACGGTAGGTCGCGTGAGATCATGGAGAGGCTCTCCGGCACTAAAGTTTCGGTGTACGGCAAGACGGTGGCCGTCTTGGGCTATCCGGAGCAGATCAGAGTCGCACGCACTGCCATTGAGATGCTGCTTGACGGTGCTCCGCATGGCAATGTCTATAGCTTCCTGGAGAAGAAGCACCAGGAGCTGGCAAAAGAAGAGCTGAAGGAGCAGGGTATCCTTTAAAGCTCTCCTATTTTTATTATTGATACTATCAGTTTACCTTATCTATATTATATTCATATAAATCATTAATCATTATTTATTTTTAAAATATCCATTGCATCTAACAATCATATTTCTGTCAAGAATCATACGGCGCCGCCTCATCAAGCCGGCAGCTATTAGCTTATATAGGTGGTATCCAGAATGATCTTGCGAGGATAAAATTTGAATTTCCAGTTACAGCTTGATTTCTCGGATTGGCTGTTGATAGCTGCGGCACTGATAGGCCTGTATTCCATCATACTCCTGCCACTGAAGGATAGCGAGAAATGGCGGAACCGGGGAATAACCGTCAGCGGTTTGTATGGCATTCCTCTGGTCGTCTTTCTGCGAACCACCCGGGGGTTGAAACTGTTGGACTGGTTGAGCCGCCCCAAAAGGTTCTGGAGAATCGTGGCCTCTGCCGGCATTCCACTGGTAGTCTTATGCATGGGCTATTTTCTGGCTCTGGTTCTGCTCATGACTTACCTCATGATTCAGGCGCCACCCCAGCCCAGCAGCTATAACGCACCCAGAAATATCCTTCTCATTCCAGGCTTGAACGAGTACGTCCCCTTTGTCTGGGGCTGGATTGCCCTCTTTGTGACCATGGTGGTACACGAGTTCGCACACGGCATTCTGAGCCGCGTCGAGGGCGTGCGCGTCAAGTCTATGGGCATTATCACCCTCTTTATTGCTCCAATAGCCGCTTTTGTGGAGCCTGACGAAGAGGACCTCTTCGGCAGCAAAGATAAGCCGCCCCTGGTGAACAAGGCCGCAAGGATCAGAATTCTGTCTGCGGGCGTCATCTCCAATTTCCTTGTTGCAGCACTGGCTATGGCCCTCTTCTTCGGGCCGGTGATCGGCGCCATATCGCCTATAGATCGGGTAATAGTAGTCGATGTACAGGATGGCTCTGCCGCCCAAAAGGCAGGTCTGGAGAGCGGCATGGCTCTTCTGAATGTAAATGAAAATAAAGTCGGGACTCTTGATCAGTTCTATGGCAATCTCAGCGGTTCTCCGGCAATGGTCCAGGTACTCTTCAATGGTCAGTTGGAGAGCCTTCAGCTTTCCGGTCCGCTGGCGCGAGGCATCATGGTGGCCTCCATCTTTGCCGGCTCGCCTGCGGAGGTCGCCGGAATCCCCGCTGGAAGCGTGATCTCCAGGATCGATGGTAAGGAGATCATCAACCTGGTGGGCTTCAGAGATCAGATGAACACTACCCACCCCGGCCAGATCATCGCCATAACTACGGGCGAAGGCAAGACCTACCAGGTAAATCTCACTTCCAATGAAGCGGCTGGAGAGCAGGACGGAGCAGGGTTCATTGGCATCGGCATCTCTGGCAACGTGGTCTATTCCGGCGGCGCAATCTTTCAGGAGGCTCCGGCCAGGCAATTCTTGCAGGTGCTCAGGGCCATTCCGAGCAGCGGCATACAGGGTTTCAATTATATGCTCAGCCTGCCTTTTGCCGGAATTCCCGGGTTCACCCAAAAAGGTTTCCCGGGCTTTAGCGGCTGGCTGACCACTGTCTTTGAGCCCAGCGGATGGGCGGAACCCCTGGGTAGCAAGTTCTTCTGGATAGCGAACCTGCTGCTCTGGATAGGCTGGATAAATCTTTATGCCGGTCTCTTCAACTGCCTTCCTGCGGTGCCGCTGGATGGCGGACATATCTTCAGAGACCTGGTACAAACGGGCTTTGAGAGAGTGGTCAAGCCTGAGGATGCCGAGAGGCTCACCAGGACCGCGGCTGCGCTTTTCACCTGGTTAGTATTGACGAGCCTGCTCATAACATTGATTGCGCCATTCACTCATTGGATATCTATTTAGAGTGTTGGTGAATTGGTTCCAAGAGCCAATTTTGCCTCATTTTTTCGGCACGTTGGTCCACACATTCGGAATTGACTGATTACCCGGCAGGTAAGTCCCATGATAAAGGCGAATCAAGAACGTATCGAAGAAGGGCAGCGCGAGATTCGCAGGGTTTCAGATCTAACAGAGGTTGATATTCAAGTAAATATATCAAAATGTTGATTATTAAACTGCTATGCGGGGTAGGAACTATACCATGCATTAATATCATTGTGCATGAGTAAGGAACAAATCCAAGGAGGGGTCTCATGCAAAAATTTATTGCCTTCGTTGTCTGCATTCTGGCGCTGCTGGCAGTAGCCACGCCCGTCATAATTGCAGAGGAAAACCAGAATTCCACTGGGAACAGTACGCTCAATCAGACACAAAACCTCACGGGAAACATCACCTCGAACGAGACAGAGAATGCCGCCGGGAATATTTCATTGAATCAGAACATTACACCGGATCAGAATGCGGCACAGAGCATCACACCGGGTGCCAGCCAGAATGCGGCTCAAACTGGTGCATCAAGTACCGGCCAGCATACCAAGGTGCTTCGCGCTGGTTTCGAGAAGACCAAGCCGCTAAACAACCTGGATGTGTACGGCAACAAGTCCACTTACAACATACCATCCAGTGTGGCAAATTCCGCATTCAATGCCAGCCAGCGCCTGGGAAATGCATCCAAGATCACATACAACACCAATACCGTCAAGCCTACCTACAATGTGAGCCAATACTCAAGGACCAAGCCCACCTATGAGGTTCCAAGCACGCTCTCGTCCAGACCGGTTTACAGCATATCAGAATATCCCGTGATCAAGGCTCCCAATAGCATACCGTGATTGGAAAAAGGATAATCTTGGTGTGGCTTTCCATCCGTTAAGCAATTTAAGAACGCCGCCAAACCGGGCCATAATTTGACCTGGAAAAAATGCAGAATAGAAATAGAGGTGAATCCTCTGAAGATTTGGTCTTCAGAGGTATTTCTCAATTTTTGCCGTCAACGTTGTTTTGGGGTAGGCGCCCACTAGTTTGTCTATGAGCTTGCCGTCCTTGAAGACCATCAGTGTGGGAATTGCTGAGATCTTATATTTGTTGGCAGTCTGCGGGTTTTCGTCGACATTCAGCTTGCCGAATACGACCTTTCCCTTCATCTCCCCTGCCAGCTCCTCGATGATCGGCCCAATCATGCGACAGGGGCCGCACCACTCAGCCCAGCAATCCAGAACAAGGATCGAATATTGGCCTGAGGCCTTTTCTAGAGTCGCATCCGTGACTACGATGGGTTTGCTTGGCAGCTCTACGACGGGTTCTTTTGGTTTATTCATATCGGTCATTATCTTCTCCATTTTTTTCTTTTTAATTTCTTCCAGCTCGTCCAAAATCAATCCTCCAAGCTTCTCTTGGCCTTTACTAGGAGTGATTTGAAATGATTCAGGTCTACAGGCATCACCTCAAAGGGGAGGTTCGTGAAATCAAAGAATTCCAGGAGCTCTTGCTCGCGCGAAAGAGCATCTTTCAGTGTATCCATGTAGACGACCCCTCGAAAAGATCCCATACTGAGCCTTGCTTCAACCTGGCCCCAGCCCAATTGCTCGAATATATTTCGCCATGCATCCAGCCAGCCTGGCGAGAGGTAGAAGAAAAGCCCGCAACTTGCCTTCTTCTCCATAACCTTGCGAGTTATGAAGGCATCAACACAGCTCTGGCATTCGATGAGTGCCGCGTGGTAGGGCTTGAGGATATCATCCATTTTGGGATGGCACTGGCCATAAGCCACAATTATGTCCTCGCAGCCATTTGCCCGGGCCTTCTCCAGCTCTGCCTGGATGGCGGCTTTTAGATCATCGAAATTGACATGCAGACCTGGCTCAAGATAATGTGCTTCAAAGGGAAATCCAAGATCACCCTGCAATGCTTCGATCTCTTTTTGAAAAATGCCACAAGCGATGATTGCATTCATAGCTGTAGTATTATTAGACCTCAATAGGATATATCTGTGATCCTTGATCCCCCGGCTCTTTCCATTATGAAGGTGTGGATGTGATTTTACAGTCCTGTTTCTGGAGCCGATAGAAATAGGATAATGCAAAGAGCCTTAGAGAGACAACCGACCCGCGAGCGGCTCCTGTACCCTGACCATCCCCCGGTCGGCGTCGACCTCGACCAGAATACCGCTCTCAAGCTGCAAGACCTCATCCGGCACCCTATCCACCAGCGGGATGCCGCTGATAATGGCACCCACTGCCACAATGGGCTCCGAGCGGAGGTTGATCATGGCCGACGGCGCCAAACCTCTCTTTTGGAGCTGGTAAATGACGTAGGAGCCCACTGTAGAGCCTTTTCCTCCCGGAAAGATGAGCACCGTTCCGGCAATGCTCCTGCCGAAGAGTTCGTGAGCAGGATCGACAACCATGCCCGTTTCCGGATTGACATTACCGAGGAACGAAATGGCCTCTCCTGTCACCAGCGCGGGGCCAATGGCGCGGCCGGAAGCCACCTTATGGCACATGATCTCCATATTCATCTCCGACCCAGTGCCACATCGATGCACTCTTCCGTACTCCCCAGGCCCGCCTGAACACCGCCCAGGCCCGGCAGGTAGACCAGCGCTTTGCCGGAGTTGACCATCATCTTTCTGAAGCCGGTCGTGGCAGGAGAGACGACCATACAGGTATCGCAGAACACCCGGGCCCCACTTTTCTCGATCTCTGCCACCAGATCGGGGCAGGCTTCCAGAATCTTGCGGGCGGTGCACACCCACAGCTCTTTTTGGACCTTTTGGCCCATTAGCCGCCGGGCAATGGTCTCCAGCTCCTCAAGAGAACAGTGGGGGCAGCCCAGGGCTATGATATCCGCATCCTTGCCTGGATATTTTTCGTAGACTTCATCGATCTCCTTTCTATTGAGGGTGATTGTCTCGCCTGGATCCGGCCCCGCGGGCGGTGCGGGTGTGACCGATCTACGAGACTGATCCTCCACATAGTAGAGGGCCACGGAACCACTGGCAGCCATTGCCGCGCCCAGTGCTTTCAACTGATCGCGTTCGGGCTTTGCCCGCAGCCTGAATTGAGGTACCCCGTCTTTGACTATTCTGCCTGCCAGAAATCCCAGTGCCCCATAATCCGAGCCTTGCAGATCCGCATCCACAACCATGAGGTGGGTGGGCTTTCGATTTTCATCCAGATGGTAACCATAAAGAGCCGTCTTGCCCACCAGAGCCGCGGCCAGCGCGGACGGCCCCCCTTCGCGATTGGTTCGAGCGCCTATTATGGAATTGGCATAGGAGACCGCTGAGGACTCGCTCCAGGCCAGGTGATCGCCCCTCGCCGCCAGGTCGTCATAGATCTGATAGGGAGTGCAGGTGCAATCAATTGTGACGCCGAGCTTTTGATAGGCCTCGATGACTGCCTTTTGCCGGGATGCGAACTCTTCGCTTATGCCCATATCACGCCATCGGCATAGATCCATACCAGCCGGATTAAGAATGCTTGGCACCACGACGCGGCCCTCAAGGTCGGATATCCACTCCAGGCCGGCTTCGCCAATGTTCTTGAAGGATACTCCTGCGATCTGTACGGATCTCACGGGCACTAGCTTCTCTGCGCCAAAAATGTCTCCCAGGGCCACCAGGATCTCCATCATCCGGCGAAGAGTATCGCCCTTATCGCCTCGATAAATATCTTCTTCTTCGCGGGACAGGTACATGGCTCCTCCTCTGGCACGTTGGTATTAATTCTTTCCAGAAATCCTCATCTAGACCAACCGGTACAGTGGATGGCCCGCTCCGGGCAGGATATCCAGATCCCGCACCGCCTCAGCTACAAGAATATCGGCCAATGCAGCCGCCGGAAAGATGAAGTCGCTGTTCTCAATCGGGCCGTAGAGCAAAAAATCCCCTGCCGCCAGGAGCTGCATGGCAGCGGCCGCAGCATCACAGCACTTTCTGGTACCTATTTCCTTTTTGCGAAGCCACGGCCAGGCGCTAACTGCATTGTGAATGCCTGAACCTACGGGCAGGCCCAGGCGTGCTTTGGCAACGACTGAGAAGCGGAGGCTCGCACCAGCCCCGCTGCCCATAGGCACAACACCTGGATCTATGAGCAGATTGACGATTCCAAGCTCCCGGGCAAGGGGGATTAAACCCTTCTCCTGGATCGAGCCCCCTGTCTCCAAGATCCGCAAAGCGCCTTCCACACCCGGCTCGCCTGGATTGTAGGCCAGCACAATGGCACTATCAACCTCGCTTTCCGATATAGCCTGGGCTTCTACCCCGTCCGTGGCCAGGCTGATGCTGTTATAGATGGCCCTGTCCGCGTACCCCAGCTCAGATACAGTGGATGCGCCTTGGGCGCGCGTGAAACTATCCGCCGAATCGATTATGAACGGGCCTTGCCAGACTTTTTCGGCAAAATCAAGATATCTCAGAAAGGCCTGATGAGTTCGAGCATAGATGTGCAGGACTGCAGGGCAACCCGTATCCTCGGATAGCTCTGCCTGGCGGGCTACAAGCCTCTCGGCAGCGGCATGGTCGAATATGCCAAGCTCCTCATTCTCCACAATCCTGTGCCCCTGATAAAAGATGGTGCCGCACAGGACCGTGGCCAGCTCGCCGGGCTGGCCTCCAAACTTCACGCCTGCCACATTAACTACAGACTGCTCGCTCTTGAATCTAAACAATTTGTCATCCCTCAACAAGTGTAGCGATCTGCCACGCACGTGTATCCATGAAGACGTCTGCCCCAAAGAATAGATCGCCCTCTCCCATCAGGATCTCCTGCGATGCGGCCCTCCTCTTGACAACCAAGAAGGGCTCTTCCGGATAAGGCTCAGCCATGAGGTTGTACTTGGTGACAAGCTCCTCGATCTTCTCCGCATCCTCCAGGCCCATGCAGTCTATCAGCTCCACCTGACATTGAAAGCGCCTTATGGCTTCAGGCGGAAGATTCTGGATGAAGGGTATGGCTCCCTTTGATCCTATTATCCTTCCCTGCTCATCGATGCCGTTCTTGTGCAGCGCGAGCAGCGTATTGCCTGGCAAATGACCCTTCGACTCCACGCCACAGATGATGATGAACCTTATGTTGCAGTTGGATATCACATTGGCCACGATCTTCTCTACACCCAGATTCTCAGTTTTGCACTCGCCATAGATGGCGGCTCCAACGCACGGGGGCAGATCAGATCCCGCCCTGACAAAAAGCGGGCTTGCGAGAGTCGCCACTGCTACGCCGGCATTCGGGTTGCCCACCAGATAGTCGCCGCGCACGGGCGGCCAGGGATCATCGTAGCCTCGTTTGATGCTGCTGCCTTCCTGTGACATAATGCTCCTGTAGGTATCTGGAAAGGCTGATCAGCATTTAATTTTTTCCGATCTAGGGTCAAATGAGGCCGTTCAGTATATGAGGATGAATATGAAAAATTGAAATATCAGAATGGTAAATAAGTAAACCTGGTCAGGGAATGATAATAACTATTCAAGAGATTGGTCTTGCCAGGAGAGGGTGACACTAAAATGGCCTCATACAAAGAAAGGATCCTGGAAGTTATAGGTGAATCGGAAGTAGGTCTTACCACAGTCGACGTGGCCAAGAAGGCAGGTGTCAGCAAGACGACGGTAATCAAGTACCTCTCCGTTCTCAGTTCTGAAGGGGAGGTCGAGTTCGTGGAAGTAGGCCCGTCCAAGCTCTGGAGGACCAAAAGCGCGTGCTTAAGGCGTGCCGAAGAGAGAGAGTCCGCGATGAACGTCGAGGCGTTCCCCATGATGGATATCGACTTTCATAGTGGAGAAGATAAGACCGTATATTTTTCATTCCGGGTCAATCCAGATCAGATATGCGCGCTGATGAAGCGCGCCAAGAAATGCATCTGTAACGTTGCAGACACATATTAATTGAGGAGTTATTAAATGCCAAGCTGTGCGCAGATGTCCATACCAGGTGAGATCAAAGATTTCTTCCAGATTGAGAAAGGCCAGACGCTTCTCATCAAGGGCTTGCCAGGTACAGGCAAGACCACTCTCGCCCTGGAAATCATGAACAGCCTATGCGAGGATAGAAATGGACTGTATATATCGACCCGCGTAGATCCGCGTCGCCTCTATGCCATTAATCCGTGGATGGAAGAGGTCCTCAGGCCCAAGAATGTGGTGAACGCAACTCAAACCAAGCTCCTGGAGAGCCTGAAAGGGATGGGCAAGGATCTCTCCAACTATTATGCTGTCCTGGATTTCTTTAAGGTCTTCTTCGACGAGACCGAGGAGATGGACAACCCCATGATCATCATTGATAGCTGGGACGCGGTCTTAAATTATACTTCTCACCTCATAGGCGAATCTCAGCACAGCTTCGAGCAGAACATCTGCGAGTTTGCTCGCGATCTGGATACACACCTTATCTTCGTCTCCGAGTTTGCCAATGTGATGCCTCTGGACTATATCGTGGACGGAGTGGTGACTATGGAGCAGTTCCGCCTGCCGGGCTATGCAAAAGGGAGCATGAGGACCCGTTATGTCCGGCAGATCAGGCTGGACAAGCTGCGGGGGGTGGAGATTGGACAGAAGACCTATACGGTCACGTTGCATAACGGCCGGTTCAGGTACTTTGAGCCTTACAGGGAGCATAAGGATGCTCTTATTGCCAGTGACGGAGTCCGGGTTCCAGACCTTTCCAAAGATAGAATCTCCACAGGGATTCCAGACTTTGACACTGTCACGGGCGGCCTGAAGTACGGGTCGTGCAATGTGCTGGAAATAGACCATGGTGTGGGCAAGAGGTACTACCAGATCTTGACGGCCCTGGCGTCAAATGCCATCAAAAATGGTCGCGGAGTCTTTATCCTGCCCAGCATCGGCTATCAGCTTAGCTCGCGCGACATATTTGTGCCCACCAATGTCATCGTATCCCAACCGGAGGGAGAAGATCCTGCTGCATGGGGAAAAGATCTGCTGCAGAAGTGGGACGTATTGAGGGAAAGCACGGGCCGGCCCATACTGAACATCATTGGTCTGGATGCCATCGAATTCGCCTTCGGCTACAAAGCGGTTCTCAACCTGACCAACCTGATGATACGCAACTGGAAGGAGACGAATGACATCAATGTTCTCGTGGTGAAGAGCGGCCAGGAGAGCATGAACATGGCCATACATACCGCTGATACCTATTTCCTTGTCAGTGAGTTGAACGGGGGACTCTGTCTGTATGGAGTCATACCAAGGACCGAGCTCTACAACATGTTATTGGAGGATCGGAACAGGATCAGTCTGACGCCTATGGTCTAGCTTCATCTGTTCCTTTCTCCGATTTTTGGATCTTACAGTTTATCCCCGGTTTCGTCTTCCTGTTCTATCTCTTTTCCCCATTCAGGCTCTGGCCAGGCCCTTTGCCTCACGAGCTATTCTGGTAGCGGCCTCCTTTCTCATCATTTCCATGAATTCGCTCTGCGTGGCAAAGACAAGAGCTCTCGTAGGACAGGCATGTACGCATGCCGGCTCGTCCAGATCCTTGCAGCGGTCGCATTTCACCGCCTTACGCACTTCCAACTGGCCACCTATGACGCCATAGGGGCAGATCATGGCGCACATCCAGCAGCCCACGCAGCGAGCAGCATCTCTATCCACAACTCCCGAGATGGGATCTTGTGACATAGATCCTGTTCGGCATACGGCCACGCAAGGAGCATCTTCACAATGCCGGCAGACCAATGGGACCTTTGAACCTTCCGCCATCTCCACATAGAGCCGGCGAACTGGTAACGGTTTCTCGAATACGGCTCCGTAAAGACTCTTGCTGGCGGAGTGCTGCACGGCACAGGCCATCTCACAGGACTTGCAGCCCTGGCAGCGATCCAGACGAACGAATATCTCTTTCATTTTCGCCTCTATAATCCCAATTTCTTGCGCTGGCTGTCGATGTGGTCGATCATGAGCGATGCGGCTTTGAAGGGATCGGGCTCCACGGCGAAGCTTGCGCCCACCACATCTTTTGCTCCTGAAGTTAGCAGCGCGGCAACGCCCTGGCTGCCCAGGACGGGCGGCACGGTACCGAGCACGGTGAAGACTCCCGAGGATACGACATAGGTTCCGATGGAGACGGCCTTCTCGCTCATCCATTCCGGGGCAGCGCCTGCGGCTGGCAGATCACTTATATCTACACCCAAAGCGTTAGCGATAGCCGCTGCGGCAACGAGGATGCGGCTGATGTCTACGCATGAACCCATATGTAGCACAGGCGGAATCCCCAATGCTTTGCACACGCCTTTCAGGCCATCTCCGGCAAGATCTGCCGCCTCCGGAGTGAGCAAACCGGCCTTGGCGCAGGCCAGGGCGTTGCAGCCGGTTGTGACGACGAGCACGTTATTTTTTATCAATTCCTTCACCAAGTTCAAGTGGCCGAAATCGTGCTGGACCTTGGGGTTGTTGCAGCCGACGACCGCGCCAATGCCGCGGACCTGTCCGCTCTTGATGGCTCCCAGCAAGGGATCGAGCGTGCCGCCCAGAGCGTCCACTATGGCCTCCACAGAAAAGCCCACCATGCACTTTGTTTTGGTGTCAGGGATATGGACCTTGACGGGATTTCTATTCTTGTAGTTCAAAACCGCTGCCTCTACTATCGTTTTGGCGGTCTCGATTGCCGTTTCCTCGTGGAACTCCATGTGCGCGGCACCGGGGAACTTGGCCTTCGGAGAGGTCGATATGAACTTGGTGTGGTAGCAGCCGGCCAATGCACCGAGCGCGGGCATGATACACTGTATATCTACTACCATGGCCTCCACAGCACCGGTTGCGACGGCCAGCTCCTGCTGCAGGAAGTTGCCTGCCGCAGGTACGCCGTGGCGCATGAGTACCTCATTTCCTGTGCAGCATATGCCCGCCACATTGATTCCGGTAGCCCCTTCCTTTTTGGCCAGCTCGATAAGCTCGGGATCGGAGGTCGCAGCCACGATCATCTCCGAGAGCAGGGGTTCATGTCCGTGAATTATGATGTTGACCTGGTCAGGCTCCAGAACACCTAAATTAGCTTCGGAGAATGTGGGTTTTGGCGTTCCGAACATCACATCTTGCAGTTCTGTGGCAATCATGGACCCGCCCCAGCCGTCGGCCAGGCTGGCGCGCAGGCCCTGTAAAATTAGGTGCACGTAATCGTTATCAACGCCCATATGGGTGCGATGCATGATCTCCACGATCTCCCTGTCGATACCTCTCGGGTCTATACCAAGCTTTTTCCAGATTTCGACCCTCTTGGCAGGCGCGCGGCGAGTGAACTGAATTGGGCCGTCCTGTTTGCCGAACTCCGCCATGATGGCCTCAGCCAGGGCGATTTGGCTCTCTACATTATACTCCTTCATGAGCCGCTCCAGCTTGGCTTTATCCTTGACCTGGTAACTGGGAGCCTTGCCCTCGGACATGAGCTTGAAGGTATGAGCCACGCCCCTGCCGTGGTCAGAGTGGGCTGCAGCTCCTGCAGCAATGCTGCGCAGTAGGTTACGAGCAACCATGATATCCGATGTGGCTCCGCAGACGCCTTTGCTGGCTCCTTCCCCAAACGGATCGATGCGACAGGGGCCCATGTTGCAGTTGCGACAGCATAAGCCCAGTTCCCCAAAACCGCATTGAGGTTGCTGTTTATCGAACCGATCCCATGCAGTCTCCAGGCCGGCCCTCTGGCAGACCTCGAGCATCTCCTGGCTGGCAGGATCTATGGATCTATTGCGAACGTCATTTGCCATATTCGTACCTCTATAATGTCAGCAAAACTATAAAACCAGGGCAAAATTCTGTCTGCAACTATTTAATGTTAATCTTTTTTCATTAAAATTATTTAGGACAGTTTGAAAGAATAATCTCGCGATGTGTGAATCATGGGCCAAAAAAAGATTTACAGGAATCTGGATTCGGATAAATCTAACAATCTAAAACTTATCTAAACTTATTAAACTATAACGCATAAACCTTATATGTAATATCTCATAATTTTCCAACTCACAAATCCACTTCATTTGCGGCGATGAAATAGCTAAAGCCTGAAATCAATAGCAAAAAAATATGAATTACGAAAACGAGTGTGAGCCTGGGTTAGTGTTTGGGGGTTCTACGTACGAAAACAACGCCAACATGGTGGGAGACGGCCGAGGATCACCGCTTCGCACTGGAAGTTCTGCAGCTTGGGCTGCGAAGAAAGATGCTCATGGCCATTGCTCACGGTTGTACCAGCTTAAGCCAGATCGAGATGAAGTTCGATCTCAGTCCAGCTCAAGCGGAGTATCACCTACACATGCTGGAAAAAGCCCTGGTTATAGAGCAGACTGTCGGCGGCTGGATTGCCTCGCCCACAGGAATTCTCTATCTGGAGAAAGTGGAGGCCAGCCGCTGAATTTCGCTTGAATATCCTTATCTGAAATTTTCAAGAAGCTCATGACCACGGCTCACACATGATTTACGAGAACCGAATGTTTTTGATACCATGAACTTCGAATTACAGAGAAGATCTGCATAAAAAGGGGCGTGAACTATTGATTCTTCGCATCATCGCCGTCGGGCGTCTCCGGGAAAGATACTGGCAGGAGGCAGCAGCAGACTTCACTCGCCGGCTGCGCCCTTACGCTCGTCTGGAGATGGTGGAGGTACCCGCCCACACAATGGAGACTACCACTCCTGCTGAGGAGAAGAGGGCCATGGCAGATGAGGGACAGGCAATTCTGGAGAAGCTGAAGCGCCACTCGGGCCCTGTGACTGTTCTTGATAGGGTGGGCAAGTCTCTTGATTCACCAGAGCTGGCTTCATGGCTGAATGATATGATCCTGGAAGGAAAAACTGAGGTCGCCTTTGTGATAGGCGGCCCCCTGGGATTGGCGCCGGGTGTCCTGCAAAGGGCGGATCTTGTGCTTTCCTTCTCCAGGATGACCTTTCCTCACCAAATGATGCGAATAATCCTTCTGGAGCAGATCTATCGCAGCTTCAGGATAATGCACCATGAACCCTATCACAAATGATGACATCGGAACATTTAATATATTGATGTTGGTGAATAAATCAAAAAGTATATCAAATTGCAGGAAAACTTAGGAAGCCGATCTGCTGGCTGTGGCATTGCCATCTTCCACCGGCTTTTGGCTCTCATAGAGCTCGTAGTTTCCTTCCATCTTGTTGTCGACAAGAGCCAGATCCAGCTTATAGTCCTTCTTTTGCTGGACCAGCTTTACATCCAGCCTTACGGAGTCCTCCGATATGGTGCCTGTTGCCGTGGCAGGAATATCCGATCCTCCCTCGAGAAGAGTGCCGTAACCTTGCAGTCTTGTCCCGGTCTGAATGAGTATCAAATCAAGAGCGCTTCCTTTGCTTTGCTCCGCAGAGGTCGTCTCCAGCCGAACCTTCCACTTTCCTCCCAGATCCATAACTGGATCCTTTTTCTCGACTGCGACAATGACCGGCGTCGAAATTACGCTGTTGCTTTTCGTCTCCGTCTCTACGCTCGGTTTTGCCGTGCCGTCCGGATTCAACGTCGCACTGGTGCCAGTGGAGGATGCCACTGCCTGGTCGAAGTCCGGGTCGGTCAGAAAATCAGTATTATCTCGAACTACCCATTTCCCGCAGCCCGCCCACGCCGGGCAGGCAAGCAATGCCACGATCAAAACTGTGCATAATACTAAATGCATCTTCAATATTTGTCATCCTCCTATTCGAGATTGATAACCGTCTTTAAGTGCTTTATTCTGTTAAAATTCCTGGGCGAAGGGAAAAAGCCCGGGTTTTCCAAGCTCTTTCCGGGGGTTTATGCCGTAAATCTGCTGGCTGTGGCATTTCCGGATCCCGTCAGATCCTTGCCAGAGTATATCTCGTAGTTGCCTGAGATCACCCTGTCGACCTTGACCAGATCGAGGCTTATGCTCTTGTCTATCTTATTAACATATTTGTCCACTACGGTTTGCGCCTCGATGCTCATGGAATCGGCAGACACTGTACCTCTAAAGGTCAGAGGAATCTTTGTGTTCTGCTCATTCAGGTTGCCGTATCCCACGATGCTTCCTCCTGTCTGGATCAGAAAGAGGTCTACAGAACTTCCTGCATTGGCGAGTTTCACTGTCCACTTACCTTCCACTGCCATGGTACTTGACTGATCTGAAGCGCTCTCTGTCTGCGTTTGTGCACCGGTCGCAGTATCTGATGAGGTCTGGCTTGTGGACTTGGGCGACGGATCTGGCATGCTCATGTTTGGCCCTGGTGTCAGGCCCACGGCGGAGGTCGTGGTAGGTTGTCGCGGCTTCTCGTCGGGTGCAACTCTCGGCTTGCTGCTTTTGCTGTCTGCTGTCTTCGATAAGGGATGGTCATTTACTCCGGTGGCGGCTGTATTAGAAACCGTATTTGAGGCACCGTCCGAGGATGAGGTATCCTCTGCAGATGCGACTGGAGCCGTATCAACTGCAGCCGTCCCGCTATCTTGAGCTGTCGCGGATACAACAAATCTCTGCGCCAGTTCGGCATCAAAGCTGCTGGCACCGGAACGCATAACTCTGGCTACAATCTGATTCTCTCCGGCATCCGCGTCTGTGGTGTTCCAGGTCCAGGAGTCATCAGCGGTCCAGCCCGTCTTATCCAGGAGCTTGCCGCCTGTCGCGGGTCCATTAAGTAGAAAATCGTAAAGCACCTTTTCATTATTGGGATTGGAGGCCTCGACCTTCCAGACGACTATTGCAGCCGGGCTTTGCGGACTGGGCTTATCCGGATTCAAGCTCTGAATTGTCGCTTTCAGAGCGGCAGAGGAGCCCAGAGCAACGGCTGGTTTTCCAGTGATCGACGAAGCGGACGCTGATGTATCGGATGCCGGCAAATTCTGATTTTTGCTCACATAAAAGTCAGTATCGCCGGAAGTGTCTCCCAGCGGATTGGTGCCACATCCTGCCCCTTTTGCGATATTGCTCAGGGCATAGATTTGCGCCGTCAGGCAGAAGAGCACGGCTAGGGTGAGAATAATTGTCTTGGATTTCATCTACTAAACCTCCACCATTCTAAAAGGAGCTTCGGGTTCCAACGGTTTAAAGCTTCCCCCTCGAACGTCATTCGACGAAGATCTGCCCGGCACCGGAGACATCAACCGCTTTTTACATAAAAGATCCTCCTGTTTTTCCGGGCTTTCAAGAGACCAATTTGATGGCACAGGGCGTCTCCCTCGTTAGCTTTATCAATCATTAAAGATCTCAAAGCTAGAACGGCCAGAGGGGCCGAGGGTGATTGAGCATGAATGCGTGGGATCGCTTTATTTGGTAAAATACGATTTCTAGATACTACCTTACGTGACGGTGAACAGACTCCGGGCGTATCTTTGGGCTTGGACGAAAAGCTCGCCATTGCCCAGGGGCTCGATGCCCTGGGGGTGCAGGTCATTGAAGCCGGATCTGCCATGACCTCCGAGGGAGAACGCCTGTCCATAAAAGCAGTTGCCGATTTTGGTCTCAAGGCGGAGATATGCAGCTATGTTCGGGCATTGACCGCAGATATTGATACGGCTTTAGGCTGCGATGTAGATTCTGTTCATCTCGTTGTACCGGTATCAGATCTTCATATCGAGACGAAGCTCAAATCCGATCGAAAATCAGTGATACGGAAAGCTGTGGACGTTACGGAATACGCCAAGGATCATGGCCTTATTGTGGAGCTCTCCGGCGAGGACGCCAGTCGCGCCGATCAGGATTATCTGGCCAGCCTTTACATGGCTGGAATCGATGCTGGTGCCGATAGGCTGGCCTTCTGCGACACAGTGGGAGTACTTGTGCCTGAAACGGCAGGCGAGATCTTTTCCCAATTGTCTCAACTGGGCGCGCCGATCAGCATACATTGCCACAACGACTTCGGCATGGCTACCGCCAATACCATTGCCGCACTTCGTGCCGGGGCATCCCAGGCTCACGTGACCGTGAATGGCATAGGTGAGCGAGCCGGGAATGCCAGTCTGGAGGAGGTGGTCATGACCCTGGAATCCCTTTATAAAATAGATACCGGGATCCGATGCGAGGATATATACCAGATCTCCCGCATGGTTTCGCGAATGACCGGAATTCCCCTGGCTTCCAACAAAGCGATCGTAGGCGAGAATGCCTTTACGCACGAGGCTGGCATCCATGTGCATGGGCTTCTGGCAGATACCAAGACCTACGAGCCGATACATCCGGAGACCGTGGGCAGGAAGAGGCGTATAGTGCTGGGCAAGCATGCCGGCCGCGCCTCAGTCGAGCTGGCCTTGCGAGAATTTGGGTTATCGGTCACAGAGCTGCAACTGGCTCAGATTGTAACACGGGTAAAAGAGCTGGGGGATAAGGGCAAACGCGTCTCGGATGCCGATCTACAATCGATAGCTGATACTGTCCTCTCTATCCAGATCAAGCCGAAAGTGATGCTGGAAGAAGTGACCGTGGTTGCAGGCAATACTGTGACGCCCACCGCCTCAGTTAAGATCAAGCTAAACGGCGTGGAAAAGCTGGAAGCTGGCATCGGTGTAGGGCCGGTGGATGCGGCCATAAATGCCATAAGGCGAGCGATATCCGGCGTGGCCGATGTTCGCCTTGATGAGTACCATGTGGATGCCATAACTGGCGGGACAAACGCATTAGTGGAAGTATGGGTGACAATGGCAATGGCAGATCGTAAGATAACGGCCAGAGGAGCCGGCACTGATATAATCATGGCATCAGTCGAGGCCGTGCTGGATGGCATCAACCGGCTTATGCGGCTGGAAGAGGAGGAAAAGACTAAATGTCGCAAGGGATAGCCCGATCGGGTTCCGATGACGTTCGGGACACACCGCTGAAGATGACCGGAGCTCAAGCGGTACTGGAAAGCCTGAAAAGAGAGGGTGCAGATGTGGTATTCGGGCTTCCCGGCGGAGTACTTCTGCCTCTTTATGATGCCATCTATCAGTCCGATATCCGCCATATCCTGGTTCGGCATGAGCAGGGAGCAGCGCACATGGCTGACGGATATGCCAGAGCCACTGGCAAGGTGGGAGTCTGCATTGCCACATCCGGGCCGGGGGCGACGAACCTTGTCACCGGCATTGCCAATGCCTATATGGACTCTGTACCGATGGTGGCCATCACCGGGCAGGTCAACACCTGGCTGATTGGAAAAGATGCTTTCCAGGAGGCGGATATAACCGGGATCACTCTACCCATCACCAAGCATAATTACCTGCTTCGAAGCGCCAAGGATATCTCTCGTGTCTTCCGTGAGGCTTTCTATATTGCCCGCACCGGGCGACCCGGGCCGGTCCTGATCGATCTGCCGCGGGATGTGACTGTGGATGAGGTCGAGTTCACCTGGCCTGAGGTTAACCTGCCCGGATACCATCCCTCTTTTAAGGCTCATGAGATGCAGATCAAGAAAGCGGCCAGGGCTTTGATGGAGGCGGAGAGGCCCGTTATTTACGCTGGTGGCGGAGTGAAGTACGCCGTCGCGCACAAAGAGCTCCTGGAGCTGGCGCAAAAGATCAACGCCCCGGTTACAACAACACTCATGGGGGTGGGCTGCTTCCCTGAGGACCATCCCCTATCGCTGGGGATGCTGGGGATGCACGGCACAAAATATGCCAACTATGCCATTCAGGAGTCTGATCTGATTCTGGCCATAGGCGCAAGATTTGATGATCGCGTGACCGGAAAGATCTCCAGCTTTGCTCCCAGGGCCAAGATCGTCCATATAGATGTGGACCCGGCAGAGGTGGGCAAGAACGTGCGGGTGGACATTCCCGTGGTAGGAGACGCGCGTAACGCTCTGACGGGACTCTTGAGAGAGGTATCGCAGAAGAACAGGGGGCCCTGGAATGAGAAGATTGAGACCTGGAAGAAGGACTATCCGCTGCGCTACATTCCGGATATGGACACCATAAAGCCCCAGTACGTGATTGAGAAGCTTTGCGAACTGGCGCCTGATGCCATCATCACCACAGAAGTTGGGCAAAACCAAATGTGGGCTGCTCAATTCTTTGTGCATAAGGATCCTCAGAAGTTCATCTCATCGGGAGGCCTGGGGACGATGGGATACGGCTTCCCTGCGGCCATCGGAGCCAAGATGGGCCGGCCGGAGTGCGAAGTGATCGACATCGCCGGAGATGGCAGTTTCCTCATGAACAGCCAGGAGCTTGCAACTGCGGTTGTGAACGAAATTCCCGTGAAGGTGGCCATTTTGAACAACGGGTGTCTGGGCATGGTTCGCCAGTGGCAGGAGCTCTTCTTTGAGAAGAGGTATTCGGCAACCATACTGGGGCGCACCAGTCCCGATTTCGTAAAGCTGGCGGAGGCTTATGGTGCCGTGGGATTGCGGGCCACAAAGCCCTCTGAGGTAGAGGGCGTCATTCGTACGGCTCTGGCCACAGACAGGCCATGTATAATGGACTTCATAGTCAATCCGGCGGAGAAGGTCTCGCCAATGGTCCCGGCAGGCGCTACTTTAAGCGAGATCCTGGAGCTGGAGTGGTGTGATGAGGTTCAATGCACCCATTTGGAGAAGATCTATAGCGACGCCAGGAAAGATGTTCTGGGACAGGAGGGGTACTAGATGAAGCACAACATTGCGGTCATTGTTGAGAATAAGTCCGGAGTGCTGACTCGCATCGCAGGCCTATTCAGCCGCAGGTCCTTCAACATCGACAGCCTCTCTGTAGGCACGACGGATAACCCTGAATACTCTCGCATGACCATCACTGTGCAGGGCGACAGGGATGTTCTGGAGCAGGTCATAAAGCAGCTCAGCAAACTGATCAATGTCATTCGTGTCAGCGAGCTGGACCCGGCCGAATCCCTGGAGAGGGAGCTGGCTATCATCAAGGTGAGCGTCGATCGGGAGAGCAGAAGCGAGATCATGCAGATTGTGGACATCTTCCGGGCCAGGATCATCGATGTCTCGCAGAGGTCCATGATAGTCGAGGTGACCGGGGACGAGGTGAAGGTCGAGGCCATTATTCAATTGCTACGGCAGTTCGGCATAAAGGAGCTGGCCCGCACGGGAAAGGTGTCGATGATCAGGGGCGCAAGGGTAATCAAGGCTTGATACTGCTTGAAACTCTCGATACTCTTGACACGCTTGATATGCTGATCGAGGCTAGATCTATCTAAATTGGGACAAGATCGGGACAACTGCTCGACAATGCTCCTATCAAGAGGTCCTGTGCCCTCTTGGATTCGAATTTTTTGCGTTTATTATAACTTAGGAAAAAAAGAAATTGGAGGAATAAAATTTGGTAACGATATACCACGATAAAGATGCAGACTTGAAGGTGCTGAAAGACAAGACCATCGCCATAGTTGGGTGGGGAAATCAAGGGCACGCCCAGGGCGAGAACCTGAAGGATTCGGGTCTTGACGTCATCGCTGCCGATATACCGGGCTCCAAAGCCTGGAAGAGGGCGGAGGCGGATGGTGTGAAGGCCATGACTGTTGCGGATGCTGCCAAGAAGGCGGACTACATCCAGATCCTCCTCCCTGATGAGTACCAGGGCAAGATCTACCGGGAGCAGATTGCTCCTAACCTGGAAGAGGGCAAGATACTGGGATTCAGCCACGGCTTCAACATTCGCTACTTCCAGATTGTGCCGCCCGAGAACGTGGATGTGGTCATGGTGGCGCCGAAGGGCCCTGGCGATCTGGTGCGCAGGACATACGAGGAGGGCAAAGGCGTCCCCTGTCTCGTGGCTGTGGAGCAGGATGCATCCGGCTCCGCCATGAAGCGGGCGCTGGCCTATGCCAAAGGAATCGGCGGCACGCGTGCCGGGGTCATCGAGACCACATTTACCGAGGAGACGGAGACCGATCTGTTCGGCGAGCAGGTGGATCTATGCGGTGGCGTCACAGAGATGATCAAGGCTGCTTTCGAGACTCTGGTGGACGCGGGCTACCAGCCTGAGATCGCCTACTTCGAGGCCTGCCACGAGCTGAAGCTGATCGTGGACCTGATCTACGAGGGCGGCTTCATGCGCATGTGGAACAACGTCTCCAACACCGCCGAGTATGGCGGCATGACCCGTGGCGGGAGGATCATCAATGAGGAGTCCCGCCAGGAGATGCAGGAGATCCTGGCAGAGATCCAGTCCGGCGAGTTCGCCCGCGAGTGGATCCTGGAGAGCCAGGCCGGTCTTCCGGTGAAGAAGTCCCTGGAGAAGATGGAGAGCCGAGCACCTCATTGAGCAGGTGGGAGCAGAGCTCAGAGCCATGATGCCCTGGCTGCAGAAGAAGTAAGTTTGAATCGTTTGGGGCATTGCATGGTTTCGCACGGGCATGGAAAGAGCGTGCCCGGACGCGAAGCCGTGCAACCATGGCCTCTTGATATGCGATCATAAGATCCATCGCTCTTTGTGGCACATCCCACATTACGCCGATCCCTGCCCACCTATTGAAAAAACCTGTATGTCAGCGGGCTCTCGCATGGCCACACCTTGAGCAGCCTATTCTCGCCAGCTGGCCCCGGCAGGCCTTTCCAGCCATTGCTCAGGGCTCATGGTCTGCACAAATTCGGGACTGCGCTGCAGCATCTCTGTATCCCAGGAGACCAGATCAGCATCAAACTCCTCAGCCACCGCCACATAAACCGCATCTGCACCGCGAAGGCGGTTCTCAATGGCGATCTCTGCCGCGCGAAGAGCAATGGGATAATCCAGAGGAACCTGTGTCAAGCCTGGAAAATGCCTTATCAGAGATACCAATCTCCTTGAAAGGAGAGAATCTCCTGTGGGCCTGGCAATGGCTGCTCCACACTCGGATAGAACAAGGTGGGACAAAATATCTCCCTTCCTTTCACCTCCTGCAGGAATCTGTAGCTTATGGAATACAGCTCCTCGGAAGGCCGCGCTGCCGATACAAATACGCTGGCGTCGATGGTCAGTTTCATCTCCTCATCTCGGCGAGGATCTCCAGCGCGCTCTTCTTGTCTTTCCAGGCCAGATCGATTTCATGGGCCAGCGTTTCCCACTCTGTGCCCCAATCGATCCCTCTTGACGTATCCTCAGAGGACTTCAATGGGACCAGAACTGCCATGGGCTTGCCTTCAGGGTCAATCAGGGTTGCAGTCTCTCCGGGGGAGAGCTTGGAGAGAATTTCTTCCAGGTTCTTTTTTGCAGCGGATACAGAGACTTCTATTGACATAATCGATCCTCGCTCAAGAGCGCGAAACGGACGTTTTCGCTCCGGGATTGCATGTGATAGTTCCTACTCATTTATGCACTGCCGGCTATTAGACTTTATCTGCGATTGTGTAATAATCATATGGCAGCGTCGCCTTATACTGCTGAGCACTACCAACTGCCTCTGGCTCTGGCCGTACACGGGCGCGAGGCCCCGTCCGGATGAGCGCGCCGCAACCTTGCGAGTCCGTCTTGGATAAACCCATTTCCGCCCGCTCGCATCGGCAGATCCCCCTGCATTTTCCATGGTTCGGAATCTAGAAAAGTGTATCCAACACCGACAAATACCGCGGCATGATCCGAGTTCATAGAATCGTAATAAGCAGTCTTCCACTAGATGCAGGAGATCCTTTCCGGGATCCAGTCTGGCGAGTTCGCCCGTGAGTGGATTCTGGAGAGCCAGGCCGGTCTTCCCGTGAAGAAATCTCTGGTGAAGAGGGAGAGTGAGCTAACTCATCGAGCTGGTGGGAGCTGAGCTCAGAGCCATGATGCCCTGGCTGCAGAAGAAGTAACCTTTATATCATGGGAGGTTGTAGCAGATTGCGGACGGGCGCGGCTACACCTGCGCTCGGACGTGATGCCATGATCTCATGGCCTCGTGATAAACAATTATTAAAAACCGTCAACAACTACATCACAGGAGGGAGGAGCAGTTTCAGAAGCGCGGCCCTTTGGCCGCCCTTCGGAAGCTGTAAATTTCACAGAATATTTTGTATATCTATTTTAATGTTTATATCTTTTAAACTATGGACTTTTTGTATGTGTTTAGCTATCCAAGGATTGGTTGATCGATACGGGTTTTGATTTCTAAGAGTATATTATATATTAACTTGCATTAAACTAAGATCGATATCTGTGGCGTTCTGTGCCTTCAAAACGACCTCTAGCAATTTGCGACATGGAAAGTCGTAAAATCAGCTTAAAGATGCGGATCATGGTGAGCTAAAACACATACCTTTATCGTAATACAGTATCCGGCGAATGGGTGTCCAGTCGATCAAATCCGATATCTGCGATAATCGAGATTTTCCTTCTGTCTCGCTAAGCCTTCGCAAAACATATGTAGCAAAAGAATCCATAATATAGGGTAATATTAATAATATATAATTATTTTATAGCAATACCCCGATGCTTGCATCGGGATAAAGGGCATGCGTATCCAGCTAGGGAACGAATCAGATCGATATAGTATCAGCTTCATGCGGCGGCGCCTCGCATGCCCCACCTGCTTGCAGCGGGGTGTGCCGCCACCGTTTGACTTTGAATAAAATTACACAAATTACTGCAAATGACAATGATTTGATCGCTTATGCTCAAGCTAGTTCCACCTATGCTGCCTTTATGCTCAGTATTCGATACTATTTCTATCAGGGGATGAGACCCCCTTTGAGCATTTCACAAATTTTGAGGCAGGATTATGAAGGAGCATTTTGGTCGCTCCCTCATGGATTTTCCATAGATCCAGCCAGAATTCTAGGGACGATTCACGCTTATGGATTTCAAGTAGACATTATTGCTCTCGTCGCTCTCTGCCACAGCGCCTGATGTGTCCACAACCGCTTTTGTATTGATTTGTCCATACCAGCTTGGGTATCCATTGTATGTGCATGTCAGTATCCTTCCGCCTCGAGCCACCAGGCCATCAACCTTCCAACTGCAGGCCGATTCAGGGTAGTTTTCTCCCGGCCACCATTGAACTGTAAATGGACCGGAAGCAGCCGTTCCCTTGTTGTATACTCCGACTCGGACCGAGACCGGTCTGCCCTGTGTTGGTGTGGATGGACTTAATGAGAATTCGCTGATGTAAAGGTCAGGAGATCCAGACGATACGCCTGATCCAGATGGAGCTGCGCCAGGTTGACTGACGCTTATGGATTTCAGGTAGACGTTATTGCTCTCGTCGCTCTCTGCCACAGCGCCTGATGTGTCCACAACCGCTTTTGTGTTGATTTGTCCATACCAGCTTGGGTATCCATTGTATGTGCATGTCAGTATCCTTCCGCCTCGAGCCACCAGGCCATCTACATTCCAACTGCAGGCCGACTCAGGGTAGTTTTCTCCCGGCCACCATTGAACTGTAAATGGACCGGAAGCAGCCGTTCCCTTGTTGTATACTCCGACTCGGACCGATACCGGTCTGCCCTGTGTTGGTGTGGATGGACTTAATGAGAATTCGCTGATGTAAAGGTCAGGAGATCCAGACGATACGCCTGATCCAGATGGAGCTGCGCCAGGTTGACTGACGCTTATGGATTTCAGGTAGACGTTATTGCTCTCGTCGCTCTCTGCCACAGCGCCTGATGTGTCCACAACCGCTTTTGTGTTGATTTGTCCATACCAGCTTGGGTATCCATTGTATGTGCATGTCAGTATCCTTCCGCCTCGAGCCACCAGGCCATCTACATTCCAACTGCAGGCCGACTCAGGGTAGTTTTCGCCCGGCCACCATTGAACTGTAAATGGACCTGAAGCAGCCGTTCCCTTGTTGTATACTCCGACTCGGACCGATACCGGGCTGCCCTGTGTTGGCGTGGATGGACTTAATGAGAATTCGCTGATGTAAAGGTCAGGTGATCCAGACGATACGCCTGATCCTGATGGAGCTGCGCCAGGTTGACTGACGCTTATGGATTTCAGGTAGACGTTATTGCTCTCGTCGCTCTCTGCCACAGCGCCTGATGTGTCCACAACCGCTTTTGTGTTGATTTGTCCATACCAGCTTGGGTATCCATTGTATGTGCATGTCAGTATCCTTCCGCCTCGAGCCACCAGGCCATCAACCCTCCAACTGCAGGCCGACTCAGGGTAGTTTTCTCCCGGCCACCATTGAACTGTAAATGGGCCTGAAGCAGCCGTTCCCTTGTTGTATACTCCGACTCGGACCGATACCGGGCTGCCCTGTGTTGGCGTGGATGGACTTAATGAGAATTCGCTGATGTAAAGGTCAGGAGATCCAGACGATACGCCTGATCCTGATGGAGCTGCGCCAGGTTGACTGACGCTTATGGATTTCAGGTAGATGTTATTGCTCTCGTCGCTCTCTGCCACAGCGCCTGATGTGTCCACAACCGCTTTTGTATTGATTTGTCCATACCAGCTTGGGTATCCATTGTATGTGCATGTCAGTATCCTTCCGCCTCGAGCCACCAGGCCATCAACCCTCCAACTGCAGGCCGACTCAGGGTAGTTTTCTCCCGGCCACCATTGAACTGTAAATGGACCGGAAGCAGTCGTTCCCTTGTTGTATACTCCGACTCGGACCGAGACTGGGCTGCCCTGTGTTGGCGTGGATGGACTTAATGAGAATTCGCTGACAAACAAATCGGGTATTCCACTTGCACTAGAGGCCAAGAACAGAACCAATAGGCAAAACATCAACTCAAATTGGAACTTCTTCATAACGCTTCCCACCGTTTAGTTCTATTTATGTATCAATTTATAATGATTCATAATATGAAACTTTCGGGCGACTAGTTCCGGAGCAGTTAGCGTGCTATAATTGCTGTAAATTCGCAGTGGCTCAGTATCCTGATTTGGTCTCTTTCTCCGAGGATAAATGCCTTTTACCGGTTATCCAATCCCCATTGATATCCATCGTGATTCAAACCGCCGCTCTCAGGAGCGATTGATCATTTGATTGAGCGTGCCCCTGATGCGCGACTACAGGGTGGCAAGAGATAATGCGGCCCAGAGGAAACGGATGCGGGAAGCTCGCATAACACAGCCTTGACCCCCAGACAGACATCTTCGCAGCTCTCCGACCGCTGGCCCAGCACCCGTCAGTCGTGAAATCATCGATCGTGCGCCAAGAATTCCATTCCTGAAATTGCGTGGATGCCGAGATCATCACGCCAAAAATTGATGCTCAATGGCTCCCACAGGTCCAATCCTCACGCCGTCAGCTCCTCCACCACATCCTGCCTCCTGCTTCACTGGATTGGCCGTACATCGTAGCTTTGCAGAGCATCCATAACAGAAGACGATACAGCCCGCTCCGAATCGTTCAAAAAGGCGTAAGCTCTTGAGTCAGGAGCTCGCACCTCTTTAGTATCGATCCCGGGCAAAAGCTGTCGCACCTGCCCATAGCGCGGGAGGCCCGCAGGGCCGACTCGCGGCACCTCGGAAGAATACGCTGATGCTGTCCTTGTCTGCATATACGGAGGCCAGTTTGCAGTTGAATAACATTAGCCTATTTTTTTAATTCGGCGCAAAATTATCTGGCCTCGTCGTCCGGATTCCGTGCGGGTGTTACGCGCTGCGGTGACGGGGCAAACTTATGGCCGTGCGGGCCCCCCTGACCCCGCGTCCGCGAGGAACAATCTATGAAGCTCTGCCCTTAACCTTGGCTATTTTGGTAATGTCTCATGCGGAAGTCTTTGCTGATTTAATCGGCACAAAAAGCCTAAATAATAATGCAGACTATTATTTGCGAAAAGGTGAATGGAACTATGGGCGCCCGTTTGCTGAAAATCCCAGAGGATGTTGTGGCCTCCCTTCGCATTCCACCCGACGAGCTGGAGGACGAGCTGCATAAAGAGCTGGCTCTGGCGCTCTATCAACGAGGCATGCTCTCTTCCGGCAAGGCTGCTGCCCTCAGTGGCATGACTCGCCAGCAGTTCGAGGATCTCTTAGGAAAACGCAAGATATTGCGTCACTACGGAAAAGAGGAGCTGGAAGAGGACCTGGAATATGTCCGTAGTGATTTGTGATTCTTCCACGATTATTCATCTATCAAGGATTAATCGCATTACTCTTTTGAGGGACTTTCATGGCAAGATAATATTGTCTCCTGCTGTCTGGAAAGAAGTAGTAGATGAGGGTCAAGGCAGACCTGGCTCTTCCGAGCTTAAAGAGGCCAGTGAATCAGGTTGGATTGAGGTAATTGCGCCAGAAAATAAGCCTTTGATCCAAATGCTGGAACGGGAACTACATAAAGGAGAGTCTGAGACCATTGCTCTGGCAGTGGAGATGCATGCGGATCTGGTGTTTTTGGATGAGAGTGACGCCAGAGTGGCTGCCAGGATTCTCGGACTTAAAATATCCGGCGTAATTGGAATCCTGATCAAAGCCAAGCTAACGGGCAAAATACCATCACTTCGAGATGATCTCGATCGGCTTAGAGGAGATGCTGGCTTTTGGATAGGAGACGATCTTTACCACCGGGTGCTCAAAGCAGCAGGTGAAGAATAGATAAATTTCTGGCAGAGATTTAAGACCGCATAATCTCGGCCTCCTCCTGCCCCCGAGCACGAGTGCAGGCGCGCAAATTTTGCAGGCCGAGCCTCACGCCGTCAGCTCCTCTACCACGGCCTGCTTCTTGCTCCACGGGATTGGCCGCACATCACAGCTTTGCAGCGTATCCATCACGGAAGGCGAAACCGCCTTCTCCGAATCATTCAGTAGGGCGTAAGCCCTTGAGTCAGGAGTTCGCACCTCTTTGGTATCGATCCCGGGCTAAAGCCGCCGCACCAGCACTAGGCACGGTATCCGATTCTAACCTGCCCGGTTTTGCTGTCCTTCTGCATAACGCTGCTTTTCATTGTATTCCCTATGGTTACACTGCCACCAGATGCACCGCCTGGATAGGACATCACGCCAGCTTGCGTAACGCTGCTGTTCGTTGCGTTCCCTATGATGACACTGCCGCCGGCACTGACGCCAGACATGGCTTTTTCCTCCGACATATTTTTTAGCTGGCTCTCCTTCGGGCCTTCCGGGATGGTCGGCTCTTTCCACCAGGCGCCGGGATCGAATTCATTTTTCGTATCGTCATCGACCTTGGCATAGCCCATGTCGACAATGATTCTGTTGGCGGGCGGCCAGATGGGACGGTACTCGGAATCTATCAGATAGACGACACAGATCAACTGGCTCCATTCATTCCGTCCGCTGGTGGTGTTGTCATCGATATCGAGATACACCGTCTTATTCCAGAGCAATGAATAAGCATACTTTTGGGCGGCTTTCCCTTCCGGGGTTACTGTCGAGGGAGAGGTGATGTCTGCCAGCTTTATGCTGTCCACATTGTTCGTCCTTGGGTCCGGGATCAGCATTTCGATTCCCAGCGAGTCGCCGCTGATGACGGTCACAACGCGCCCGACTGCCTCTTCAGGCATGCCCGACGCCACGGGGATGACCGTCGCATGAATCGACAGGAATGCCAGTAATATTACCACGAATGATAACGCAATAGACCACTTCATATCAACCTCGCCTTGAAATCATTTTTGTACTTATCGCGCCCCCATCTTTGCCGGAATCGCCTCAATTTTCTTATCAGTTGTCAGCCAAACAGTACCTGCAGCTGGATTGAAATGAACAGGAACTGCATTTCCTCTTTTCGTCGTGACCTCTCTTGGGGCATCCTGATCTCATAGACCGCTTCATCTCTTTGACAACTTTCATCAAATCTGAGCGAAGAGACTTATCAAAATTTATTTTATGCTGCTTTCCGTCCGCGTACACAATGATCCCGTAGGGCACAGACTTGTGGTAGGTCTCTTCCACCAGAAGACAGTATGCCGCCAGCTGCAGGACGTGATTTTTGTAAGGATTGGCGGCCCGTCCGCTCTTTATCTCAATGGGAATCAGGCCGCCATATCTTTTATCGCTGATTATGTAGTCCGGCTTGCCGCTGATACCCCATTTCCTGGAAAATAGAGCTTTTGCCGGGCGGTCCAGATCTGAGTAGATTACATTTCCGTATGGAATCCCGTACTTCTCTCGAATCGATTTTGCGGCTATTGACTCTCTATTGGAGAGAAAATGTGAGAATACTGCCAGGAGCAAGAGCGACAAAATCAGAAGCTCTGTCGTAATAACCACCCTATCAGCAAAATGGCGACTAGAATAGAAAAGTACTCCAGGACGCGAAATGTGCGTGAGGAATTCTCTTTTTTCTGAAGAAGCGATAGTCTCTTGCCAGCTCCGACGTGTGCTCGAATTCCTCTCTCCAGGTTTGGCGATCTCGGAGGCAAACCAGCTCTCTTCAGGTACCAGGAAACAGGGCAGTACACGTACTGCGATATTTCTGAAGCTGCAATTACATCGCTCCTGTTAGGGCGCCCTATCATGATGATTTTTATGCAGACTTGATTCCAGATAAAGCTATTTCCGAATTTATGCTCTTAGAGTCATTGAGGCCCGGATTTGATCAAATTCCGGCGGCACAATTCTCGGATGGACTTATCCGAGATAAGCTCTTCTCGATAGATTTTTTTTTCTAGAGCGGCATTCAAGACAAATATTTTCAGGATGAATGTCTCAGGATAGATGTATTAATGATTGGCATCCATTGGTCTTCCTGAGATTGAGATGCCGGACGGTTCTTTAGGTCTAAAGGTCAAAAGATTTTATGGCGAGCGGTTTCGCAGGGCTCTGGTGGAGGATGAATCCTTCGACCGATCCCGCAAGATACGCTCGGACGAATCCCATGTCTATCTGCCCGTTCTGGAAATAAGTGATCAATCGGAGGCAAAGCTTCGCCTGATTGCAGAGTTCGAACTCGTGCCGTTCAATTTTGAGTCGGAAGAGCACATTCAAACCGTTGAGGAGATTCTTGGCTTTCGCCCCAGTTTTGAGGTGGTAGGCGACATCGCCATGGTGGTGGATAGTGATGCGGAAAAAGTGGCCTCTGCTCTCATGTCCACCGGCAAGAGCATAAAAACCGTCATTGCTCCCATCTCCGACGTGGAAGGAGAGTTTCGCACCCGCCGCTTCAGGCATGTGGCGGGAGAGGTGCGCACAATCACTATCCATAAGGAACACGGCCTGCGTTACCGTGTAGACCTGGAGGGAGCCTATTTCACGCCGCGTCTGGGCACGGAGCGGCTCAGGATCGCCGGCCTCGTGCACCCTGGGGATGTCGTGCTGGATATGTTCGCAGGTGTCGGGCCCTTTGCTCTGCTGCTGGCCAAAAGATTTGCCAGAGTCATCGCCATGGATAAAAACCCCATCGCAGTGAAGTTACTGCGCGAGAATGCACGTCTGAATAAGATCGAGAACATCGAGATCCTGGAGGGAGATGCGAATGTTCTGGCCCTGCCCTGCGAGAACGTGGCTGATCATATCATTATGAATCTTCCCCATAGCGCTTCTCTCTTCCTTAACACGGCCATAAAAGCGGCAAAGTCGGGGGGCACAGTCCATTACTACTGCATCGCTCCCGAAGACGATCTATATAAAGACGAGGCTCTGATAAAAGATGCAGCCCTGCGGATGGGCTCTTCTGTGGAGGTGCTCTACAGGAGCATTGTGAGGAGCTATGCGCCCCACAGGCACAACGTGGTCATAGACTTCAGGGTCCACAAGCCCCTCTAGGACCTATGGATTTCTTGATGTCACACATACTAAAAATTTCTGCAAAGAAGTTATAAACGCCTTTCCTCTCCCAGAAAGACGCTTCTGATTATGGCCTGCGGGATCCTTAATGTCTCCTGGCAAAACTTTTCCGCATATAACCGAAAGAACTAATTAGGCTTAGTAGATAAATAATAGGAATCTGGCGCATCAAAATCGAGGTGCAATAAGCGAGGGAGTGGTTGATTATGGCAGAACAAAGCAGCAAGTTTCCCAGGGTGAAGTCCGGCATTCCTGGATACGACGGATTGGTAGATGGCGGTTTTCATAAGGGGACAGTCAATACCATAACCGGGTCATCGGGTACGGGCAAGACAGTATTTGCCGGCCAGTTCATTCATTCAGGCGTAAAGGCGGGTGAGAAGGGAATGATCATCACTCCCTCTGAGAGCGCAGAGTACCTGAAGCGTGAGATGATGTCCTCTTTTGGATGGGACTTCTCGGCCCTCGAAAAAGAGGAGAAATTAAGCATCGTCGATGTTACCGACCCTGTGCTCCGCCTGCAAAAGAGCATCGATGTAGACCCTGTGGATTTTCTCATAAACTTTAGAAAAATGGTGGAGAGAAAGCTGGAGGAGACAAAGCCTGCCAGACTCTTTATTGACGACCTTACTGCCTTCTTCATGGCCGTGGAGGCACCCTTCAAAATTCGGTCGCTAACGGACGACCTCTTCGGTACCATTCGATCCAGCGGCGTCACATCTGTCGTCACCATTGGAACCGCTTTCGGCACCAACCAGTTCCTGGAGTACGGCGCAGACTCGGCCACCATGCTCAACCGGGAGCGCATAGGGAACACACTCATCAGATCGATATACATTATGAAGATGCGTGGCTCGAAGATCGCCAACAGCATAAGGGTTCTTGACATCTCCGACGATGGACTGTCGGTGTCTGCGCTCTCGCCCTATCCCTGAGGTGCTCATGATCGAAAGATGGATCGTACTGGCTGCGGAGGAAGCGGGTCCTGCCTCCAATAAAATGGGCGGCATCTGGAATGTGGTGGATGCAGAAGCTGTAACTCTGGCAAGGCTCGTGGCAAAAGGGGATATCGAACGCGGCCTTCGCATACTGGTGCTGGGGCCGGACTATCCTACCTCAGGCTCGGACTGGAATACTGGCAAGAACCGGGTCACTGATCTCTCGGGATTCGATAAGCTGGATATGGGGCCGGAGCTGTCTGCCACGCTGGCAACACTGAATCGCCTTGGCATTGAGGCCGTCACCGGCCAGCGAAATGAACAGGGCGTTTCCATTGGCTATGTGCTCTTCAATACCAACTACTATCAGTCTCGTATGGTCGCCTGGAAGAATCAGGAGATGACGCAGAACAACGCCATCAAGACGGAGGCTTTTGACCTGGTGGGCCTAGACTCCATGGGCTTCGAGAAGGAGCACTACGGATGGGAGTACAACCACTACCTGAACCTCTCCTATGCCGTATCCGAACTGGTGCGTAACCTTGCCCTGGCCTCAGAAGAAAAGTCACAGAAATACACCGATAAGGCCGTCTCGGAGTTCGCCAAGTCAGTGATGCCCAAAGTCAGGGTTTCTCTCCATTGCCATGAGTTTGGAGTCTTCTATGCCGCAGCCAGGCTGGAGAAGCTTGGCATCCCGGTAAAAACCGTCTGCACCCTGCATGCCACAGTTCCGGGAAGGACGGCGGGTTACAAATCACTGGAAAAGATCGCCAAAAATGATTCCAACATGGAGCCGGGAACACCTATGGGCTTTGCCACCCTGGAGGGATTGGCCCGCTATGCTGATGCCGTCACGTTCGTTGGCGACTCGACTATGAAAGAGGCCATGCTCTTTCATCACTTGAAAGGCATTGTTGTCAGAAATGGAATCGATGTTGAAGCCGAGAAGATCGATTGGGATAAAAAAGAGCGCTGCCGGACTAAAATTCAGGATTTTCTCTCCGAAAATCTCTACAAGCATTGCGACGGCAATTGTGTGGGCGGAGAAAACATAATACCTATTTTCACCATCTCACGCATAGAGATCGAGAATAAAGGATATCCTCAGCTCCTTGATGCCCTGCTGCTTCAGGATCATCTGCTCAAAAACAGATTAATGGGTCAGCGCCATGCCGGGAAGAGTAAGGTGGTATGCTTCCTGATTGCGGCGCACGGGTCAAAGGACAAAGAGAAACTTCCGGTGGGGTTTCCTATCAATCTGCCTGCAGAGATTCTGGTTGGTGATGAGATCCGTCTCGAGAACATGATCAAGGATCGAGGCCTGGAGGCAAAAGAGCTGCTCTCTGGCAAGAGACTGGTCACAGCGGTTCTTTATCCACAGTGGTTGGGGCCAAATGACGGCGGTCTGGGCATGCGGGCCGATGAGATAATGGCCGGGTGCGTCGCTGGCGTATTTCCGTCCCAGTATGAGCCCTTCCTGCTCACGGCACTGGAGGCGGGAAGAGAAGGCACACCCAATATCGTCAGCCGGGCGGCGGGCTACAGCGATGCCCTGAAGAAGGTCGAACGCCGCGTACCGGGCATGGGCGGCGTCGTAATTGTGGACAACATCGAAGCACAACCTCAGGAGACTGTTCTGGACTACGCTCTGGCAATGGACTACTTCACCTGGACCTATCTGGAGGACGAGGTCAAATACCGTCTGCTTTGTGAAGAGTCTTTCTCCCTGGCCAAGCAGTTCAGCTGGAAGGAGCCTGTAATGGAATATTATAAAAATCTTGTAGTTTGAACCGCACTCTGGAGAAATTGTCAATGAGAATCGCCTATTTCAGCACCGAGTACCCTCCCCTCATCTACGGGGGCCTGGGAGTCTATGTGGATAACATCTCTCGCAATCTGGCAAGCCTTGGCCAGAAGATCTCAGTCTTCTCCTGGGGGCTTGATACCCTGCCCAGGCATGAAAATTTTGGCGATGTGGAGGTGTTCCGTGAATCTCCTCTGCCAATGAGAGAGGGCATGGAGATCTTTCTTTCACCTGAGACTCTGGCCTGGGGAGAGGGCCTCAAGTACCTGCTCGATCTTTTCAGCTACAACCAGCTCTCTGTGGCCGATCTCATGCGGGAGGGACCGTTCCAAATGGTCGTCGCCCACGACTGGCTCGGTCTGCCCGGGGGAATGGCCGCCAAGAGCAAAGGTGTTCCCCTGATCTTTCATGTGCACGGTCTGGAAACAGGCCGCTCAGAGAGCCCCAATCCCCAACTGGTAGCTCTGGAGCGTAAAGGCGCTGACGTGGCGGATCTTGTCATCACTGTGTCTGAAGCCATGAAGAGAGAACTTGCAGCACTGGGAGTCCCGGCAGAAAAAGTCAGGGTTTGCTACCATGGTGTAGATACAGAATTCTTTGATCCCGAGCTTGTCGATCCCGGTGCACTGGAAGCCTTGAGAATGAAGTATGGCTATACAAAGGATGACATAATCATCCTATTCGTGGGCCGGCTGGAGCCGGTAAAAGGCGTCATGGAGCTGTTTTCTGCTATGCCTCTGGTTCTTGCAGAACACAAACAGGTGAAGCTTCTGATAGTAGGCAAAGGCAGTCTGGAGACATGGGCTGAAGGAGAGCTGCAAAAACGTAGTGACATAAAGCTGGTGACCGACTTTCTTGATGCTGAAGAGAAAAGGCTCCACTACGCTTTAGCGGATTTGTGCGTGTTTCCGAGCCTCTATGAGCCTTTTGGTATTGTGGCCCTGGAGGCTGCCACTATGGGCAAACCCTGTGTGGTGGGCGCCGCCGGGACCAGCGGCTTAGCTGAGATCGTAATGAATCCTGCCACAGAAAAACCTACCGGCGTTCATGTTAACGCCCGCGACCCGAAGGATTTGGCCTGGGGTATCAACCTCGCTCTGGCAGATCTGGAGAGGCTGAAGACCTGGGGAAGGAACGCCAGGGATCGAGCGATAACAGAATTCAGCTGGCAGAAAGCAGCCGAGAGGACTCTGGAGATCTATGATGAATTGGCCTGAACCGTCCGGGGAGGCTACGGAATGCCGGAGATAAGACGCCACTATTTCCTGGAGGAGTACTGCATAATCGCCTCCGAGCGAAACAAGAGGCCATCCGATTTTCAGGCTTCAAAAGCCGTACCGGGAGACGAAAAAACATGTCCTTTCTGTCCGGGAAACGAGGACATGACTCCACCAAGCGTTGCGGTATACGCGGATAAGGGCGTCACCTCTGAGGGTCCAAAAAGAGTTCCGGGCTGGCAGTTGAGGGTTTTTCCCAACGTCTTCGCTGCCCTGGTCCCAAGTCCTGCGCCCGCCACTGCCGAATGGATAGCACTGCCGGGACACGGCCACCATGAAGTGATTGTGGATTCACCTGATCACAGGGAAAACCCGGCGGATTTCAGTTTGGACCACATGGAGCGACTCCTCCAGGTTTACAGGGATCGTTATGTCCACTACAGCAACCTTGAAGAGGCGAAATATGTATCTATCTTCAAGAATTGGGGCAAGGAAGCTGGAGCATCTTTATCACACAGCCATTCTCAGATCATCACCCTTCCCATACTACCGCCCCTTTTGAAGAAGGAGAATGATGCCATCTCTCAGTCCTCATTCTGCCCGTTCTGTAATATAGTTGAGCGGGAGAGAACGTCATGCCGTCTTATCGCCGAGGATGAACATTGGGAACTCATTGCACCCTTCTATTCTCTTACGCCTTATGAGGCCTGGATTCTACCTAAGAGGCATTTTGGCAACCTGGCGGAGATGATGGAGCTTGAACGCAAAAGCCTGGCTATTTTTATGAAAAATGTACTGGAAAGCTTGCGTTCCCTATTAGACGATCCGCCATACAATCTCATGATATTCCAGCAACCCTCTGGCTACCACCTTAACATCAGAATCCAGACTGCCGTCTCGAAGATTGCGGGATTCGAGAAAAGTACAGGTATATACATCAACTCAGTTCCGCCAGAGCAAGCGGCAGCGGAGCTATCGGAACTGTACAAGAATTCCACATCGCCGAAAGGTTAATCAATTATCCGCTCTAATAGTATTATAAATGCTATTTCAGGCAAAATGATTTCGTAAAACGTGGGGCTGGGCGGATAGAAAAAGCGCTAAAATCCCTATACGGACCATAATTGCAGCGGCAAATGAACAACTACTATTGTTGAATGCATAATAAGTGCGGTGAAGAAATGCGAATCGCAATGCTCTCCTGGGAGAGCTTATACTCAATAAAGGTGGGTGGCGTGGCACCCCACGTCTCAGAGATCTCCGAAGCGCTGGCCAGAAGAGGCCACGAAGTTCACATTTTAACTCGCAGAGGGGATTATGAGTCCTATGACAAGATCAACGGCGTACACTACCAGAGAGTAGACGCGGATAACTCTGGGGACGTCCTGGCTCAGATGGATCGAATGTGTGATGCCCTCTACGACCGTTTCGAGGCAGTGCAAAAAATCTTCGGCAATTTCGATGTAGTGCACGGACACGATTGGCATCCTGTGTTGGCTCTAACCCGCATAAAGAAGGATTTTGGGCTCCCCTTTCTCTTAACCATGCACAGCACTGAATGGGGGAGAAATGGAAACAACTTTGGATATGGCATATCTCAGGAGATCTCCCACCGAGAGTGGCTGGGCTGCTTTGAGGCCTCGAAGGTGATTGTGACCACAAGAAGAATGCAGGATGAGCTAATCTGGATATACAATCTGCCCCAAGAAAAGATCCCAATCATACCCAACGGCATTATGCTCGGAAAGATGAAGCGTGGAGTCGATGCAGGTCGGGTTAAAGAGAAGTACGGCATTCATCCTCTCGCGCCAGTGGTGCTCTTCTGCGGCAGGATGGGTATTCAGAAGGGGCCTGACCTCCTGGTGGAAGCCATTCCTCGCGTTCTGATGAACAGGTCCGATGTTTGTTTTGTCTTTATGGGAGAGGGCGGGATGAGAGCGGATTGCGAGAGAAGAGCTCGCGAGCTTGGTGTGGAGAGATCCTGCCGGTTCCTTGGCTACACCTCCAGTGCGGATAAACAGGAGCTAGTGAATGCATGTGACCTCATGTGCGTTCCAAGCCGCAACGAACCTTTTGGAGTTGTCGTCCTGGAGGCATGGGATGCCTGTAAACCTGTTGTGGCGACTGAAGCTGTAAGCATCATCAAGAACTTCGAGGATGGGCTCCTGGCCTATGTGCAGCCGGAGTCCATAGCCTGGTGTATAAACCGGCTGCTCTCTAATCCTGAAGAGATGAAGAAGCTGGCCAAAGGGGGGTACAACAGGATTGATAGCGAGTTTAGCTGGGACATCATAGCCAAGAGAACGGAAGATGTTTATGAGCAGGCCCTCGAGCAAAGCGTATAGCATTACAGCATTACCCTTTCCCCTTTTTGGCCCTAGCTCAAATGCTAAGTCCAGCGATTCTCTGTTCCAACCGAAAGGTTCATGAAGGGTTAACACAAGGGGCTCTTGGCGCCTCGATAGCTTAGCCCGGTATAGCGCGTCCTTGGTAAGGACGAGGTCGCGGGTTCGAATCCCGTCCGAGGCTTAATTTTTATATTTTCCGTTTAGAATTTAGTTTCGAAACAAAATTTTATAATAATCCCACGAAGAGGATTCCTGTAAACCAGCCCGCTTTCTAATACAGAAATTTTTTGTATATTACTATAGAACCGATATTCCAGGGATCTGCAAGCGCGAAACGATTTCAGGATGCCATGTTCATTGAGGCAGATCCAGAATCCTCGAAGATAGAGGCCATTTCGGCGAGCAAGCTATGGGTGATGTAAGTCAAAAGATGGCCATTTCCGGCGCTTATCAGGGCCAATGCCGTTTCGTTCTGAGTTCCAATAACGGAAAGGACGATCTCATCAAAGCCTTGGCTCAAAAGTCCTCGCGTCCATGGAAATCTTGTTCTGGCAATAGCTGCAGATAGTCTCCAGACATTTACCCCGTTCCAGTGCAGAGTCGACCTCCTCCTGTGGCGTCAGATACTGGGTCATCTCCTCTTCGCATTTGGGGCAGGTTACCTTCAGCCACTCCAGCCGGCTCAGGTCTCGAATGGTCTTGATCAAGAGGCCGATGGAATCCCTATAGTTCTCTTCCCTGAAAGCCAGTGGCCTCAGATGCTCGATCAGAAAGGGAAGATTGGCGCCATCCTCCAGCATAGGGATGATCATCAGGTCCAGCCCCCTGGCAAGACCGATCTCCTGGCCCACCACTGGGGACCGACACCCTTCTCGGGTCAGCAGGGCTATCATTGCTTCGGAGTTTCTTATGCCAAAAGAGACCCTCTCGGCAAGAGAGATCGCAGGAGACAAATTATAGAGTGCCGCATAGCTCTCCAGGCCCACCCGCCATAAAGCTCGGGAGAGCTGCAGTGCCATATCCTCATCATCTGGGGCGTGAGTGATGTAAACTCGAGAGATCATCGCCATGGCAACGTATGCCTTCCTTCAAAAAGCTGACTCTGGCTCTGCCGGTCTGCCCGTTTGTGCAATGACATCCTGACCGGCCCATATGCGGATCGATCCCGAGTTCTCCTGCCGGTCCAATCGAGCTTTGCCCGAAGGCCTCCAGGAAGATGTTCCAGATCGCCCAGAGTATGGACAGGGTGGCCATGAAGAACAGGATATCGAGCGTTTCCTCGGAGATGTGCAAAGACAGTAGATTTGCCAGATCATAGAAGACGTAAAGCATGAAAGTAAGCGCGATACACCAGCCATACATTTTCTTCTTGCCTACGACGAGCATTATGCCAAGAGCCACAACCATCAATTCCAGTAAGATGGAGATCGTCTGCAAAGCGTTCATCTTTTCTAACTCCCTTTCTTTTAAAACAATAGTAATAATTAAAATAGGTTTGATATAAACGTTTGGGAGGTCATTGACAAAATCGAAGTATAAACTGCCTATTTTCTTGAAATATAGCCGTGAGACTCAAGCAAATTTATGACTTCTGCTCTATTCAGATCATACCAATTTTGATAAGCATCAGCAACCGCGAAGCTGTAACCAGTTCTCACGTTAGGGCATACGATCATGTCTACATCGGCCGCCAGTAGCTCTATGGTGCTCGCTGAAGCTGTAGGAACGGCCGCTATTATCCGAGAGGGGCCGCGCCTATGAACCATTCTGGCTGCTGTGATCATGGTGTAGCCGGAAGCCAGCCCATCGTCCACAATTATCACGGTCCTTCCGCGAACATCTGGCCAGGGCCGGTCCTCTCGAAAGATGTGGTTCCTCGCCCGCAGCTCTTCGTGCACCGGCTCTGCCAGCTCTTCGATTTCTGTTGGAGAGAGGCGCAGCATTTTGACCATGGGATCATTCAGCACCATATCGTCCTCCAGGCTTACAGCCCCAAAACCGGACTCCGTATTGCCTGGGATGGGGATCTTTCTTATGATCAAAAGGTCAAAGGGAAGCTTGAGCCGGGATGCAACGACCAGGCCCACTGGCACTCCTCCCGAGGGTATGGCCAGGACGAACGCATCCGTCCCCCGAAACTGCTCCAGGGCTCTGGCCAGGTATTCTCCTGCATCATCTCGATCCCGATATACTCCCACCATATTACGCAATCTGCATTCTTCAATCACTTTTGCAGGCACCAAACATCACCCTGGAATTTCGTATCTGCAAAATTCTATTTGCAGAATTCTCTTTAGACTAACTAGGTCCGTATTTCATAAAAGGATTTCTGGGACTGAGAATCTCATGCGTTCTTTGGGCGCCAATGGATTGCCAGACCATTCAACAGCCTGTAGTGTTCAATGTTCTAAAGGTAAAACAGAAAGAATGTCAAGAGCAGCAATCAGAATTGCATAGGTTTAAGTGATTTAAGGCAATCATACTATCAGGAGTATCATGCCTATTGGTGTTTACGTCTGTCACTGCGGCCTGAACATCGCCGGTGTCTTGAACATGGAGGAGCTGAAGAGCTTCGCAGAAAAGCTGCCCGATGTGGCCGTCGCCCGGGATCTGCAATTCTCCTGTTCTGATACTGGACAGGAGCAGATCCAGAAGGATATTGCAGAATTCAAGCTCGACCGGATAGTCGTCGCTGCCTGCTCGCCGCGCCTGCACGAGCCCACCTTTCGCCGGGCCATAACCAAGGCCGGGCTGAACCCTTACATGCTGGAGATGGCCAATATCCGGGAGCAGTGCTCCTGGGTACACATGGACCAGCCGGCCATGGCCACAGAGAAGGCCAAAGACCTGATAGCAATGGCAGTGGCAAAAGCAGAACTCCTGCAACCTCTGGAGCCGGAGAGCATACCGGTCAGCAAAGATGTGCTGGTCATTGGAGGAGGTGTGGCAGGGATTACAGCCGCACTGGATCTGGCAGACTCTGGTTTGCATGTCTACCTGGTAGAGCGCCTGCCTACTATCGGCGGATACATGGCACTCTTGACTGACGTCTTCCCAACCAACGATTGCTCCATCTGCGTGCTGGGACCCAAGATGTCCGAGGTCTTCAACCATCCTGATATCACTCTTTTCACCTATGCCGAGGTTCTGAATGTAGAGGGGAGCGTAGGCAACTTCACAGTCTCAGGAGTTCGCCGGGCACGATATGTGGACCCGTTGCTCTGTAAAGGCTGCATCAACGAATGCGAAGGCGTCTGTCCGGTTGAAGTGCCCAGTGAATATGATTTCGGTATCGGTAAGAGGAAAGCCATCTATGTGCCCTATCCCCAGGCCGTCCCCCTGGTGGCATGCGTCGATCCCAATGCCTGCATCGGCTGCGCGCGCTGCATGGAGGCGTGTCCCACAAAGGCCATCAATCTCGAGCAAAAGCCCGAGGATTTCAAGATAAATGTGGGCGCCATAATAGTGGCCACCGGATGGCAGCCCTTCGATGCTGCCCGAAAGGAGGAGTACGGCTTTGGAAGGTACAGGGATGTGATCACCACATTGCAGATGGAGAGGATGCTGAATGCCTCCGGGCCGACGAAGGGTGAAGTCGTACGCCCGAGCACCGGCCAGATCGCCAAATCCATAGCTTTCCTGCAGTGCGTCGGCTCGCGAGATGCAACAGTGGGCAACATCTACTGCTCTCGCATCTGCTGCATGGCCTCGCTCAAGAACGCGCAACTGGTTAAGGAAAAGTACCCGGACACAGATATCACAATTTACTATATCGACATCAGGGCATGCGGTGAAGGATACGAAGAATTTTATGTACGGGCTCAGAGGCTGGGCATAAACTTCGTCCGGGCTCGCATCTCACGCATCGACCAGGTGGACGGCGAGATCTATCTGATTTATGAGGACACCCTGACAGGAGAGATGAAACGGGTCAAACACGATATGGCGGTTCTCTCCATTGGCCTTGAGCCCGACCAGAATGCTGACGTTCTGGGGAACCTTCTCGGCCTATCGCGGCGGCCGGACAGGTTCTTTGAGATCGCTCACCCCAAGATGAGACCCGTGGAAGCGCATATCGACGGAGTCTTCATCGCAGGATGCGCCTCCGGCCCCAAGGAGATTCCCATATCCATCGCTCAGGGGAGCGCGGCAGCAGCCAAATCCATCAAGCTCCTGCACAAAGGAGTTCTGGAGCTGGAGCCGACCTCTGCCTATGTGGACTCAGATCTATGCGTCAAGTGCAAGCTATGCGTCGATGTCTGTCCCAAAAAGGCCATAGCCGTGAAGAGCCCGGCTTACGTGGATGAGGCAGCCTGCAAAGGGTGCGGCTCCTGCGCTGCCGCCTGCCCGGTGGATGCCATCAATATGCGCCTCTTCTCGGACGAGCAGATCATGGCTCAGGTCAGGGCGGCGACGGCTGTGAAGAGAGAGTTCCCCCTCATTGTCGCCTTCCTCTGCAACTGGTGCAGCTACGGAGCCGCGGATCTGGCAGGAACCTCACGCATCCAGTATCCCACCAACGCCCGCAACATCCGCGTGATGTGCTCCGCTCGTGTGGACCCCAGCTTCGTCCTGGAAGCCTTGCAGCGTGGCGCTGACGGGGTTCTCATCGCCGGCTGCCGTCTGGGCGAATGCCACTACCACAATGGGAACTACCAGGCCCTGCAGAGAGTGAATGTGCTGAAAGGAGTCCTGGAGAAGATTGGCCTGGACCCTGGAAGAGTCAAGATCGTCTGGTGTGCCGCAAGCGAGGGCGAGATCTTCGCCAAGGATCTGAGAGACTTCATAGGAGAGCTGAAGGCCATGGGTCCCATTGGAACTGAGCTGAAGAAGAATGATAATGAGCCTGGAGAAGCTGGGAAGACGAAGACCGATGCCGGGAAAAAAGAAGAAGAAAAAGAAGCAAAAACAGTGATGGCAGCAAAACCTGAAAATGGCACCGAGACGGACCGGAGGGCACCTGCGCCATGATGGAGATTGAGAAAGATATGGAGGTGGAAGGCTCCCACATTCTGGCCAAGCAGAAGACACCGGAGAGTGAGAAGATCCTGGATTATGATTACAAGAAATGTGCCGGATGCTCCATATGTGTCGCACTCTGCCCCAAAAAGGCTCTTGCGGAGGGGCCACTGCCTGAGATTGCCAAAGGCCTGGACGCGCCGCCCGTGCTGATTGACCTGGATGCCTGCGTCTTTTGCGGGATGTGCGTGAATTTCTGTCCCTTGAAGGCTTTCCAGATGACGGTAAAAGAGACGAAGCAATTACCCGAGGCGGCAAATGCTGCCGCAGCACAGATATGACCGAAGTGACTGCAGTGGCTGAAGAAACAGAAAGGCCTGAGGACTTCAGGAAGCGGGATGAGTACCCGAGGCTCGTAGCCGAGGCTGTCCCTAACGAGAAATGCCTGCCCTGTATGCTCTGCGAGCCTGTCTGCCCCACCAAAGCCATTAAGGTGACTTTCAACAAGACCCGTGAGGACTATGGGCCGCTTCGCGCCGGAATAAAAGGCAAGATATCCATAGATCAGGAGAAGTGCAACCTCTGCGGGCGGTGCGCAAAATTCTGCAAGGCATTCCTTCTGGTAGAAAAAGGAGAGAAGGAACGGGAGAAGGACCCCTGCAATCTGATTCCCTACGAGCAACTGCTCATAGACGAGGAGCTTTGCGACTACTGCGGTCTGTGCGTTCCTCTCTGCCCAGAGGAGGCGATTAAGGTTGAGGGCGAACCGCTGGAGGTGGCGGAGAAACCGACGTTTGAAGGCAAGATAGAGATCGACGAGGATCTATGCATCGGCTGCGGAAGGTGTTCTCTGGTCTGCCCTTACGAGGGCGTGGACGTGCTGAAGCCATTCCAGGGAGAGATCAAGCTTGTGGAGAAGAACCTGGCGCGATGCGATCCCCTGGGCTGCCAGGCCTGCTTCAATGTCTGTCCTGCCAAATGCTGGTACGTGGACGAGCGCGGCAAAGCGGCTCCCGTTAAAGAGCAGTGCATCTATTGCGGAGCCTGCGAGAAGGCCTGCCCCGTCTCGGCCATTGAGGTGCAGCGGTCCGATGTCAGGCATACGGCGGTAAAGGAGACCCCCTGGGCAGAGGAGTGGAAAGAGGCCATCTCAGCCATAAAGACCGGCGCCCGGAAGCGCCCGGACGTAAGCGGCGCGATCTTTCCGCCTGATATCGAGCGGCCGCCTCTGCCCCCACCCGAAAAGCCCAAAATAGATCCCGAACTTCTCAAACTGGTGGACGAAGCACTGAAGCCCCTCCTTCCTCTGCTCAAAAAGCCGAAGGTCAGGCAGATCATGGAGCGTGAGAAGGCAGACGAGGCAAGCTCGAAGATCGTGGAAAGGCTCCATGAAGAAGAAATGAAGAAAACAAAGAAAACGCTGGCGGCGCAAGGGGCAAAAGATCCGGTGGAGGCGAAGTGAAAAAATGGCAAAGGATGAAGAGTTCAAGCAGAAGGTCCTCAACCTGGCCGGGCAGGAGGTCTTGACCTGCATTCAGTGCGGCACCTGCTCCGCCAGCTGTCCCACTGCCAATCTTATGAGTCCCAGCATCAGAAAATTGATCAAGCTCTGCCTGGAGGGAAAGAAAGAGGAGGCTCTGCATAACGATACCCTGGGGCTGTGCACCTCCTGCCTTCTCTGCACTGTGCGCTGCCCGCGGGGCATCCGGCCCAAAGCCGTCGTCTCGGCACTGAAGGACCTGGCAGAGAGAGAGGGCATCCGTGGCAAGGATCTGGCCTATGAGCAGCTTTTCTTGAAGCAGATCAGGGATTTTGGCCGGATCAGCGAACTCCCATTAACGGGCGAGTTTCTGCTCGTCTTCCCTCAGGGGGCAGTGCAGTCCATGCAGATGGGTCTGGAGCTGGCGCCCAAAGGCAAGATCAGCCTGGTGACGGAAAAGATCCGGGGGCGGGATGAGGTCAAGAGAATCGTGGAGGAACTGGGAAGATGAAGCTGGCATATTATCCGGGTTGCGTCTCCCTGTCGACTGGAAAAGAGATGGACGTGTCCACCCGGGCGGTCTGCGAGGCTCTGGGAATCGAGCTGCAGGAGCTGGAGGACTGGAACTGCTGCGGAGCGACCCACGTTTCCAATGAGCTGGTCGCCACGGGTCTCGCTGCCCGAAACATGGCCCAGACGGATCTTGAAATCATGACTGCCTGCTCCATCTGCTACAGCAACCTCCGGACGGCGGTTATGAATCTGGAGGATCTAGAAACCCGAAAAAAGGTGAACGCGGTCCTCGGGAAAAAGTATAGCGGAGCGCGTGTCCGCCATGCTCTCGACGTCATCCTGGAGAGTCTTGCTGAGAACGATGAGCAGATCGTGGTGCCGCTCAAGGAGCTGAAAGTTGCGCCCTACTACGGCTGCCTGCTTACACGCCCCGTGGGCATCTATAGCCCTGAGTTTCCCACCATCCTGGAAAAATTGATCACGACCCTGAAGGCGGAGCCAATCGATTTCCGGCTCAAGACCTTCTGCTGCGGAGGGCCCATCTTCATGTCACAGGAGGCTGCTGCGGATGACATCGCCTTCAGGATTCTGGCCGAGGCCAAGAAAGCAGGAGCCGAGGTCATCGTGACCGTCTGCCCGCTCTGCCAGCTCATGCTCGACGCCAAACAGAGGTCTCTGGAGCAAAAGCATGGCACAAAGATCGAGATTCCTGTGCTCTATGTGACACAACTGGTGGGCATCGCTCTCGGTCTCGGGCCGGAGGAGCTGGGGCTGAACATGAACGCGGTCTCGCCGATGGCGATGATGGAGAAGGTGTACGAGAGGATGGCGGAGTGAGGGAAAGGGAGCTGAGGAGAGACGGACATGGAGAGACTTTGGCATATCTACCAGTAAGGTTTCAAGGCCACCAGTGCCCTATTCCCTCAATATCATGTGCAATTTCTCCCAATAGTCGAAAAGAGAAAGTGTATCGCATGTAAATAGAGTTAATGATGTCAAAGAATCTCCATCGTCTCCATCAATAATGGCATGTCAGCTGTTCGGATATGCACCCCCGTCCGGGCTTTCCCAAACATGTCTAAGAATAGAGGGCAGAGCTTCCATACATTGTTCCCCGCAGCCGCGGGGTTAGGGGGGCCCGCACGGCCTGAGTGCGCCCCGTCACCCCAGCGCGTTTTATCGCGCGGAATCCCGTAAGAAGTGGCGGTGTAATTTGATGCTCTTAAATAAATGATCGGCTAATCTTATTCAACTGCAGATAGAACTGTGTAGATGCAGGCAAAGACAGGATCAGTGCATTCTTCCGGGGTTCCGCGAGTCGGCCTGCTGGCCTCCCGCGCTATAGTTGGGGCGCCGCTCAAGGCCGCGGCCGGCCAAGCGACGGTGGCCAAGTTGCAGTACCTAATAGGAATACAATGTCTCGATAAACCTCTCGTCATGGATGCCCTCTGCCAATCGACAGGCATTGTCATATCTTTCCTTCTGGTCCCAGCCTTGCCTTTGGACCCCCCTTCTCGATCACGTTCAAAGATGAAGGGCATGGCTTCATAGATTGTCCCCCCGCGGCCGCGCTGTTAGGGGGGCCTGCATGGCCTGAGTGCGCCGGTGGGCCGCGTAAAACCCGCGCGGGACCCAAAAGATGTGGTGGAATAAATTATTGCATATAGATAAAAAGCATGCTAATGTCCTTCAACTGCAGATGGGACGGAGGAGACGCAGAGGATGACTGCTTTTCGATTTTTCTTCCGGGTTCCGCGAGTCGGCCCGGCTGGGCTCAGTACTGGCAGGAGATCGACGACAGTATGCCCGCGTTTACGCCCTGTAAACAAATTGTTTTCAGTATGTAAACAAGATGTTTATAGCATGTAAACATAATGCTACGCATGCTCACTGAGCTGTTCAAGACTGAGGAGCGTGCCAGGATCCTGCGCTATGTGATGTTTCGCAGTGCCTTCAGCGTGGCCGAGGTCTCCAGGGCCACAGGAGTTACCAAAGGGCTTGTTTCTCGCTATCTGCGTCTCCTGGTGGAGCATGGTTTGCTGCAAAAGGAGGGTCGGGAGTATTCTCCTCATGATGGCGCTCATTCTCGGGCCATCAAACTCCTGCTCAACCTGGAGAGAATAGACCTGTCGACTCTTTCCCTGGGCTCTGCCAGGGGCCTGGGTCTTTATGGTAGCTGGGCCAGGGGCACGAATCGCCAGGAAAGCGACCTGGATGTCTGGATAAGAGCAGATCGCCTGCCTCCGGAGAGCGATCTGGCGAGGCTGCAGAAGGATTTAAGCCTGCAGGCTGACTGCGAAGTCAATCTACTGGTGCTGACGCCTGAAAAGCTAGAGCGGCTCAAGAGAGAGGATAAACCCTTCTACAATTCCCTGGTCATGAGTTCAGTAACGCTGATTGGTGAGTCCCTTGAAGAATATCGATGATTGCTTTGAGCGTGGACTGCTACGCAAAAAGCAAGCTTCATAGATTGTCCCCCGCGGCCGCGGGGTTAGGGGGGCCCGCACGGCCTCGAGTGCGCCCCCGTCACCCCAGCGCGTTTTACCGCGCGGGACCCAGAAGAAGAGGCTGATAGTATAGGCTGGATAATCGTTTTGCGCCTAAAATGAAAGATATGCTTTTTGTCCTTCAACTGCAGATGGGACAGAGGAGACGCAGGAAGATGACTGCTTTCGATTTTTCTTTCGGGGTGCCGCGAGTCGGCCTGCGAGGCCTCCCGCGCTATGGTTGAGGGCGTCGCTCAAGGCCGCGACCGGCCAAGCGACGACGATCAGGCTGCAGACAAATCGAAAGCCCCAATGTCTAGATGATGGTACAACTTTTCGCATAAGTTTCGAGTTGATGATTTCAAAGCCTCTCGATTTTCATCCTTCAGTTATGCCATTAAAAGAAGTTGAAGTAATTATCTAGACATCTATCTTTATCCCGAACAGCTTCTCGAATTTATCGTACTTAGCCCGGGCACGGTATACATTTTGCCTGGTATAGGGCAAGCCCTGCTGGCAGGCCAGCATGTCTCTGATCTCAGCCTGTGTGAAGACCGCTTCCAGCTTCTCCCTGGAAAGGTCACCGACGCTTATTTTTTCATGTGTTATCTGCAGCTCCAGGTCGCCCAGCCAGTTCCATTGTTTGTCATAGCGAAGCAGTGCCAGATGCTCCTTTTTGCAGCGCGTCGAGACCATCCAGCCTGACTCTGTGCAGTAATATGCCAGGCTCTCCAGATCAGAGTCGCATTTGCTGCAAAATCCGACCATATTTCGATCCAGAGAGACCGGTTCCAGCCGTTTTCCCTCGAAGAGAAGGGCGAAGCTTTTCTCCTCTAATTGGTTCATCTTGATTTCAGGACATCCGCCATCGTGTAGATTCCCGGATCCTTGCCGACCACCCACTGGCCCGCCCGCACAGCTCCACTGGCGAAAGCGGTCCTGCTGTGGGCCTGGTGCTTTATCTCCAGCCTCTCTCCGGGTCCTGCGAAGAGCACCGTATGATCTCCCACGATATCTCCTCCCCGCACGGCATGCACACCGATCTCTTTTCCGCGCTGCATAACCCCAAACCTACCATAAACGACATCCGTCTCGCCCCGAGCCCTCTTAATGGCCTCCACTGTAGCCAGAGCGGTGCCGCTGGGGGCATCCTTCTTCTGATTGTGATGGGCTTCAATGATCTCGATGTCGTAATCATAGTCCTTGAGGGCCGCGGCGCAGTCGGCTACGAGCTTCCAGAACAGGTTAACCCCCACCATGAAATTAGGCGATATCACTGCGGCCACATGGCCATCTATTGCCTCTTTCATCCTGGAATGCTGATCCGGGGAAAAGCCTGTGGTACCCACCACCAGGTCTATTCCAAGAGCCGCCGCAGTGATTACGTTCTCTACCGCGGCTTTGGCAATGGTGAAGTCAATGAGCACATCGGGTTTGGTCTCCTTCAAGACCGACTCCAGCCGCGATACATCCTCGACCAGGATGCCACCTTGCAGCGGCTTTCCGGCTCCAAGCGCATCCAGGCCTGCTACCAGCTGCATACCCTCAACCTTGGCAGCCTCCTGAATAACCAGGGTGCCCATGCGCCCTGCAGCTCCAGTAACCGCTATACGGGTCATGCTCTTTCGCCCAATCTTTCCAGGATCTCTTTCAGGATCTTCTCTTTCTCTGGAGCCATTGCTGCCAGTGGAAGACGCAAGGGGCCTCCAGCCAGTCCCACATACTTCTGAGAGGTCTTCACGGGAATGGGATTGGTCTCCAGGAACATGGCTCGAACCAGGGGTGCAAGCTCATAATGCAGAGATCTTGCCTTTTCCAGGTCTCCTTTAAGCATGGCATCCGCCAGTGCCACGGTCTTCCGGGGTGCAACGTTCGCCACGACTGAAACCACTCCACGAGCACCCAGAGCCATGGAGGGCAGCGTCAAATCGTCGTCTCCCGAGAGCACGGAGAAGTCAGACCCTTTGGTCTGCTCGATGATCTGAGATAGCTGAGAAAGGCTTCCGCTGGCCTCTTTTATGGCTACGATGTTCTTTACCCGGGACAGTTTTGCCACCATTTCCGGCATGAGGTTGATTCCAGTCCTCTTGGGAACATTATAGAGGATGATGGGAATGTCGCACTTCTCGGCTATGGTCTTGAAGTGTTCGAACATGCCTCGATCGTTGGGTTTGTTGTAGTACGGCGTGATCAAAAGGGCAGCATCAGCACCTGCTTTTGCGGCATGTCGGGTAAGCTCCAGAGCCTCAAGGGTATTATTTGAGCCGGTACCGGCTATTACCGGCACGCTAGAACTGTCAACTGCAATCTCAACCACCTTCTTATGCTCTTCAAAGGTCAAGGTGGCAGATTCGCCGGTGGTGCCGCAGGGGACGATGCCTGCGATGCCTGTTTTACTCAGGTACTCAATGTTTCTCCTCAGTCCCTCCTCATCCAGACTTTCGTCTTCTTTAAATGGCGTAATTATTGCAGGAAAAACTCCACTAAGCATCAACCTCGACCTCTCCTCTGCGAGTGCTCCTCTGCCTCATCACATTGGATATATAGCCGGCCACGCGGTTGCGGATGGTCTTATTCTTGATGTCTGTATATTCCGATACTACCAGTTTGTTCTGTTCAAAGTCAGGGCTAAATGAGCTCTCGTAAGTCCTCAACAGATCCATAGCGAAATTCTTGATATAACTTGGTTTTACACTTCCCATAATCAACACTCCAGCTAGAGCAATTCTTTGTGCATCCCTTGCCACCAATTTATATCTTCCTATCCTCTGGGAAGCGTGCCAGACTCAGTGCACGCCTGGCCAGCACTGTGGCTGAAGCTCCCAGCATACAGAGATTGGGCTCTTCCCCTGGCCTCCTGGCCAGGAAAACATCTGGTAGCCGGCCCGAGGCATCGGTTTTAAGAATACCTGTATGATCAAATCCAATAGGCTCCGCTATCACCAGGCCCAGTGCTTTGCAGGCGGGCAATGCCTTCTGGCTCAGATTCATGGCCGCCCGGGAATGAGGATCGTAGCTCATTGCTGCCAGGATGGTTCTGGCAATATCGCCAAAAGCCCCAAACTTAATGCAGCCTGAGGGGCGAACTCGCCCACCAGATTTCACCAGCCCTCCTTCCACCGAGGCCACGTCGTCAGACGTTGCAGCATTGGGAACGGCCATGGCGATATTTGACTCCAAATCCCGAACTAGCGCGGAGATCTTCGGATCGTCTACAAGCAGATCGACCGCCTTTTGCATATCACATAAAACCCGGTAGCGGCTAGCCTCTTCGCGCAGGTATGCGGCCTGGTTCACCGGCCCGACACCCTTTCCCACATGGAAGCTCCCCCGCAGAGCTCTTTTTGCAAACTCTTTGGCATTTTGGGCCGCTTCCGAGAGCGAACAGCCCAGGCAAAGATATGATGTCAGCGCCGCTGAAAAAGTGCATCCAACGCCATGATTCTCGCCTGCCACTCTATCCGATGACAGATGGCAGACATTGTCGCCCTCTGCCAATAGATCAGTACAGTCCAGATGCCCACCCTTGACGATTACGGCCCCAGGTCCAAAGCTCATGATCTTTTGGGCGGCAAGGTTAGCACTATCCATATCGCGAACACGGATTCTAGTCAGAGCCTCCGCCTCGAAGATGTTGGGTGTAGCGACTCTGGCCAGTGGAAGAAGATGCTCTTTTAAGGCGGTCACAGCCTCGGGTTGAAGCAATCTACCACCGGCCTCCGCTTCTATCACCGGGTCGAGGACAAAGGGAATCCCTGTCCTTCTCAGGTGATCTGCCACCGCAACCACAATCTCTGCCGAATGGAGCATGCCCGTCTTGGCATAGGAAATGGCGAAATCATCGGTAATAGACTTGAGCTGTGCTAAAACTATGTCGGGCTCCAGGCCATAGACACACTGCACGCCAAGAGTATTCTGCGCAGTAATGGCGGTGACGGCAGAGGTTCCGTGCAATCCCAGTACAGAGAACGTCTTGAGGTCAGCCTGGATTCCGGCGCCGCCTCCGGAATCCGAGCCGCCGATAGTAAGTACGACCTGAGGCATCGAGGCTCAGGATATCTTTTTTGCGGCGGCTGCGATCATCTCTTCGGGAAGATTGTATTTTTGAGCAATCTTGAGGGCTTTGCGATACATGCCCTCTTGCATGTACTGCTCATATGATTTCGTTGCCGCTTCTTGTTTCAGCACTTGTGGAAGCTCAAAATCCTCCGCGATCTGGGCTGCATTCTTGACCAGACCAAAGCTCATGCTCTTGTGGAATGCCTGGAGAGCCGCTTCTCTTACCATATCCTCTGGCAGCCCGAATTTCTTGGCGTAATCGGCTGCCGCCCGAAAAGACTCGCCGTCGACCTTTCTATAAAATGACCTCTGGGCTGCCTCCAGGCGGAGGTCGCTCGGAAGATCGTACTGAAGGGCCAATTCAGCAGCAAGAGAATAGTCTCCTTTTCTCATGTTGGCGTCATAGGCTTTTTTGACCGCGTCCGAAAGCATTTCATTGGGAAGACCGAAGTCCGACTTGATCTTGGCCGCTTCTTTGTAAGCTCCCTGGCTCATCTTCAAATTGAACTGCCCCGCGCCTTCCTCCAGCGTATTATCTGCCAATTGCTCCTCCATAACTATTTTCTCTGTTTCTTACGGTCAATCTGCTTTCGGTCTGATTCAGTCTGCTCTCAATCTGCCTCTGTTCTTTACAGTTAGCTGCTGGTACTATCATCAGGCCATCAGTGGTCCCCAGGACCCGGGGAACCCATCCCCATCACTTATCCCGGAGATTGGTTATGAAGGCATACTGCGTGGTAGTAGGAAGCTTTCGACGCAGCTCTCTCACTTCCGGGAGATAGATTATTATCCGCTTTTCCCTAGGTCGCTCCTTGCCCAGTATCTTGCTGACCACCTCTGCCTCGGCCTCGCCCTGAATGCGAGCTGCTCCATTGCCAAAATCGGGTGACATCTCAATGAGCATAGGTAGCCGAAGGCGGCTCCACATAAATCTGGGAAAGGATTGGGAGATCAGATTCAGCTCGGCTTTATCGATGATGTAAAAGGTATTATCTTTTCCCTTGATGCCGGGCTTTTCCATACTCAAGAGTTCGGTCAGATTGATTCTTCTATTTGGCAGGTGCTGGTTCATGGTTTGGATGGTCTTGACCAGCAGATTCTTGCTGTCTGCCCGCCCTTCTCCTGAAAATGCCATTAACGCTATTATGTTCTTTTGCGACTTAAAGGTAACCGTAACCGCTATCAACGCCCGAAAATGTGTGCTGCACAGTGTTTTTCTTCAGATTCAGACACCTTTTGGCGGCTCTTGCAACGCTCTCCCGCAGCTTTGGAGGAGCGTACACGCCGAAACGCCAGGTAGCCCTGTGCGCCCTCTCCAGGATGCTGACCAACGGCGAGACCTCTCGCAGGGGTCTTACCTCTTCGCCGACCAGCGCGGGAAAGCTGCCCTCCATAGTATCCGGCAGAGGCGGGTTATCCACCAGAATATAATCCACATCGACGCCTGCCTCCGCCGCGATCTCCTGTGCCAGTATCTTGTCGCTGACCCGAAGAAGGGAAGGATCCAGATTCTCGATACCGGTATAGACTGCCCTCTTGAAGAGCTTGCGAGACCTGATGCGGGAATTCATCTCTGCTGCATAGCCTCCCGCAGTGTCCAGGGAAGTGAAGAGCTGGATGTCGTCCATCTCTTTGACCCTGGCAGCACTGGCGCCGTCTTCAACCATTCTGCGGATGCCTGATGAGATCATGCACTCCGAAATGCGGCAGACATGATGATAGTATACGGACGGATGCATGAGAAGCCGCGAGATGAGCAGAGACGTCGCAGCCTGCACTCCACCGGCCTCCACCACGAGCTGTCCCTGATGGAGAGTCATCTTCTGCAGCAGGCGCAGTCGATCGATCACCCCGTAGGCCACTCCTGTGTAATGCGCATCTCTGATGAGGTAGTCCATCCGGTCCACATCTATCTCGCCGCTGACGATCTGCCCCAAACCGGATCCATTGATGAAAGCCTGGATATCCTGGGCTCTCAGGCCGTGTCCATCCAGAACCTCCCTCAGCTCACCTCTTTTCAGGAGTTCAACCACGCTCTCGTGCTCTGTTCTGAGAAATGGGGCCAGGGCCGTTTCGGTGGCATGGGATAGCGGCCCGTGGCCGACATCGTGCAGGAGCGCAGCCGCACCTACCAGCAGCCGGTCTTCTTCTTCCAGGCCGAGATGGCATGTGAGGAGCGTTGCCATATGGTAAGCCCCCAATGAATGCTCGAATCGAGTATGATTGGCCCCTGGGTAGACGAGATTCGCAAGGCCCAGCTGCTTTATCCATCGCAGACGCTGCATCTGGGGAGTGTCCGCCAGCTCCAGTGCCAGGCCTTCCAGCTTCACGTAGCCATGCACAGGGTCCCGGATCTCGGTCATTTGCTTTGGGCTTTGGATTCTTTGGCTTAAAAATGTGTGGCCTTGGGCATCCTTTGACCTTTTCCCGAATTCAGACACGTCATCTCATCATATCTTAAACTCACTATTTTTGGCGAGGGTATTTATCTGACCAATTATTTTAGGGAGATCTCAGGTGAATTTTGATTATGAAGAAAGTTGCGGGATCAATTTGCATCGCGTCCTTCCTGGCACTGGCATTCCTGATACCTGGCACGGTCGCCTCCGAGAACGACACACTGTTTCAGACCTCAGTCATAAGTGCCCTCATGCAGGGTGTTTATGATGGCACCATGACTTTCAAAGATCTCGGAGCCCATGGGGATTTCGGTTTGGGAACCGTCCAGGCTCTTGACGGCGAGATGATGGGGCTTGACGGAGAGTTCTACCAGGTAAAATCCAATGGTATAGCCTACCGCGTGAACGACTCCATGAAGACGCCCTTTGCAGAGGTTGCCTTCTTCGAGCCTGAGGAGACAATAACCATGAACGGCACCACCAACCTCACTGAGATGGAGAGCCGCCTGGATGGCAGGCTTGCCACCAAGAACCTCTTCTACGGCATCAGGATCGATGGCACATTCGACTACGTAAAGACCAGGAGCGTTCCCATGCAGAGCAAGCCGTATCCTCCTCTATCAGAGGCCGTAAAAGCCCAGAAGATATTCGAGTTTTATGGTGTCAAAGGAACGATAGTAGGGTTCAGATGCCCGGACTATGTCAACGGAGTGAATGTTCCAGGCTACCACCTGCATTTTATCACCCTGGATAGATTATCGGGCGGCCACCTCCTGGACTTCAATCTGGAAAACGCCAGCGTAGAAGTTGACAGCCTCTCTGAGCTCGATTTGGCATTGCCGGAGACCGAGGAGTTTTATCAGGCAGACCTGGCTGAAGACCAGCAAGCAGCTCTTGCGAAGGTAGAAAGCAATCACTAGATGTGATGGGTCCAAGCCCAATTTTTTTTTTGCCCGATGAGCTATCGACGAGCAAGGCAGATTTTTTTGGGTCTTAATCGTATCACTTCGACGCAAGTCTGACAGGATTATTTGAGAGCGGTGAAACTACTGCCAACTTGACAGAACCGAAAACGGAAACATTTATATCCTGGGCTCACCACTACGGCGAGCTTCATGTAGAGTCGAGAGGGTCCAAAAGGACATAATTCAGCTATCCTCTTCGGGAATTAGTCCTCTCATTTGATGAGCAGACCCGGACGAGATATGTTACCAGTTGAGGCGGGAGGGCGTGGTCTTTGAGAAAAATAACAGGAAATCTCCGAAGAATAACGTGGCTAAAATCTAGCGCCCTCGGGCTGACATCTGCCAATCTCGGCAACACCCGGTGTGCTATCCGAAATTTACAATCGTCAACTTTTCAGTGCTCGAAGGTTTGCTCCAATCCAAGCGCAATTCGGAAAATGAAAGAATGCCTGCATTTTATCGGATCAATTCTGAGACCTAGATTTCCTTTGCCTCAGGTCTGAAACCCTCAAGGGGGAGATGATATGAGAGTTGGAATAGTTCTTGGGATTATCGGCACTGTTCTGAAGATTCTCGGTCTGTTATTACTGGTGCCGGGAATTGTTGCTGCACTCTATCATGAAACGGACGGAATTGTGGCATTCGCACTGACGTCTTTGCTCTCAGTGTCATGCGGCATCCTTATGACGCGCCTGGGCGAAAAAGGAGACGTGGGAAACAAAGAAGCCTTCGCCGCCGTAACCCTTGGCTGGCTGTTTGCGACCGTTCTTGGATCTCTGCCCTTCGTATTTCAAGGGCTGAGCCCAGTCGATGCCCTATTTGAATCCGTATCCGGCTTTTCGGCGACCGGTGCGACGATTCTCACAGAGTCAAATCCCCTGGGTTACTATATAGTGAACGCCACCCTCGCCGACCGCAGCATCGCAGCGTCTCTGGCGGCCTCCGTAATCCAGCTGACTGGAAGCAATACGGCCCTCCACATAACCCCTGCCCATACATACTACGGCCTTCTCTTCTGGAGGTCCTTCCAGCAGCTAATCGGAGGTCTCGGAATAATTCTGCTTGTGGTCGCCGTCTTTCCGCAGCTTCGCGTCGCAGGCCGCCAGCTCTACAGGGCCGAAACCGTCGGGCCAACCAAGGACACAATAACACCTCGTGCTACCGGAACCGCCAGAATCCTCTGGAGAGTGTACCTGCTCTTTAACGCCCTGGAGATCATCCTGCTCGTATTGGTGGGAATGCCGATATACGATGCAGTATGCACGGCGTTCTCTACTCTTGCTACAGGCGGCTTCTCTCCCCAGGCATCAAGCCTCGTCGCCTACCACAGCCCTGCCATCGAAGCAATAGTTGCTGTTTTTATCATTCTTGGCATGTCGAGCTTCTCTCTGCACTATAAGGCCTTGACCTCTGACCGGCTGGGCTGGTTCAAGGACGAAGAGTTCAAGTTCATGATCTCCATCCTGGCCGTGGCCACCCTGGTTCTCATGTTCTTCGGTGGGATAGAAGGCCAACTAATGGATCGCTTCCGGTTTGCATCCTTTCAGGTCATCTCCATAATGGGGACGGCAGGCTTCGTCAATTCCCTGGACTACGATAAATGGACCACAGCTGCCAAGATGGCATTGATCATGGTTATGCTCATTGGTGGCTGTATCGGCTCGACTGCGGGAGGTATCAAAATAGGAAGGCTGCTAGTAGATCTAAAATACGCCTACAACGAGCTATTCCACATGCTCCACCCCCATGCGCTCATATCGGTGAGGCTCGGTGAGGCCCGTGTAAAAGATGACATCCTCCGACCGATACTCTTTTACTCTTTCTTCTACCTGGCTGTATGGTTTGCACTCTCTCTGGTGCTGGCCATGGTATCCTCTGGCGACCCGAGGGTGGACTTGACGGTAGTGGCATCAGGTATCGCCGCCTGCATGGGCGGCGTGGGTCCGGCTTTCGGCATCCTGACCTTCGACTGGTCCCAGATATCGAACGCCGGAAAGATGATCGGTTTCTTTGCCATGTACATAGGCAGGCTGGAGCTGATGCCGATATTCTTATTGCTTATTCCAGAATTATGGAGGAAATGAGATGCGTATCTTGATCACCGGGGCTGGCGAAGTCGGTTTTCTCATAGCCAGCGAGCTTCATGAGGATCATGATGTAACAGTCATAGACAAAGATCCCGCGGCCTGTGCCAGGCTGCAAGACATGGATGTGAAAGTTCTGCAGGGCAATTCTGCCAATGCGCGCCTGCTTCTTGATGCAGAGGTCAAGAAGGCGGATATAGTGGTAGCCGTGACCGGAAACGACGAGGTGAATGTGATCACCTGCATCATCGCCTCTCACCTCGGTGTGAGCCAGACCATTGCCAGAGTCAGCAACCCTGAGTATATCGACCAGCCGGTCCAGGATCGAAAAGAGATCGGCATTAGCTACATGATATGTCCGGAGCTGGCCATGGCCGAGGAGATGGCAAGATCACTGTACTTTTCGTCCATGCTCATGAATCGAGATCTGGCTAAAGGATTAGTTGAGCTGATTGAGTTCAAGGTGACACTTGGTATGGATATTCTGGGGCCAGTCGAGAAGGTGAACCTACCCAGGAACTGCAACTTGATCGCCATTAACCGGGCAGGTGAGATCTTTATACCTAAAAAAGAAGATCAGATACAGCTAGACGATCACCTCATGCTGCTTTGCGACTCCAAAGCCCTTCCGAGCTTGAGACAGATGCTGCATGAGGCTCAAACCTCTCCCAAGGTTATGATTGTGGGCGGCGGAATGGTGGGTTTCTATCTGGCCAGCAGGCTGGAGAAGATGGATATGGATGTCAAGCTCATTGAGCAGAATGCTGAGCGCTGTGCAGAGATTGCAGATAAGCTCTCAGGCACAATGATTCTCAACGGCGACGGTTCCGATCTCGCACTTCTCCAGGAGGAAGGTGCCGGCAAGATGGATGTGGTCTTTGCTGTGACCGGACTGGATGATAAAAATCTGCTCTGTTCCTTGCTGGTAAGGCAGCTCGGCGCCAGTAAGATTCTGTCCAGGGTCAACAGGAACGTCTACATCAAACTATTTGAGATGGTGGGCGTGGACAGGGCAATCAGCCCGGGACAGGTGACGGCCGACGCCGTGCTTCAGAGGGTGATTGGAGGAGAAGAGGTGATCACCCTGAGCGATGAGAGGATGGAGCTGGTGGATTTCATTGCGAGGCCTGGAGCCAAGATCATCGGCAAGATTGTCTCTAAGGAGCTTCCACGGGACTCACTGGCAGGCATGGTCCTGAGAGATGGTATGCCAATAGTTCCTGGAAACGACTTCAAAGTGGCAGCCGGAGACCGCGTTTTTGTGATGTCCATGCCGGATGTCGTCTCCAAGGTAAGGAAGCTCTTCATCCCCTAAACCTGCCATTTACCCTGCTGTATCGTCCTGCCATACAGCCTTTTTTGGATTTAAAGCCAAGAAATTATTCAGGAGCATATAACTTTTATAGCAATAGAAGAGGAAAGACCGTCCTACGGGAGGATATGCTCTACTTTTCGGAGCGGCATTTGTAGATGAAGATCAGAGTATTTCTGAAGTTATTTGCATCTCTTCTGAAGATCCTGGCGGTTTTGCTGCTGGTTCCGGGCGCGGTCGCTGCTTTCTACGGAGAGACGGATGGCGTAATCGCTTTTGCCATAACATCGCTTCTCACTCTGGCTACGGGAATAGCACTGGCACGGCTCTCCATTAAGGATGAACCGGGCCTGAAAGAGGGCTTTGCGCTCGTAGCTCTGGGGTGGCTCGGTGCTGCATTCTTCGGTGCACTGCCGTATATCTTCCTGGGAATGAGTCCAATCGACGGCCTTTTCGAGTCCATGTCAGCTTTTACCACAACCGGCTCATCCATACTCACAGAGACAAATGCTCAAGGGTACTGGATTATAAACTCAACTCTTGCCGAAAGATCCCTGGCACATAGTCTGCAGCTGGGCCTGAAAAACCTTACTGAAAACGTCCCGCCATTTCAGGTGAGAGGGAGTTTGGATGAAACCTTCATGGGACTGCTCTTCTGGAGATCGTTTGCCCAGTGGCTGGGCGGAATGGGGATAATATTATTATTCGTAGCCATACTGCCGCGCCTCGGCGTCGCGGGCCGCCAGCTCTACCGGGCAGAGGTTCCGGGTCCCGAAAAGGATGCTCTGACTCCGCGTATCAAACAGACGGCAAGAGTGCTCTGGGTGGTCTACATCGCCCTGACCGCCGCCGAGATAGTGCTTCTTTACCTGGCAAGGATGCCCCTCTTCGACTCATTCTGCAATACATTTGCCTCCATGGCTACAGGCGGCTTCTCGCCGCAGGGCTTGAGCATAGCGGCTTACAGGAGCTGGATGATCGACGCCATAATCACGCTCTTCATGTTTTTGGCCGGGGCAAACTTCGCCCTGCACTACAAAATGATCCGCACAGACAGAAAAGCCATTTTCAGAGATCAAGAATTCAGGTTCTATGCTCTAATCCTGCTGGCGGCGACACTGATCATCATCCTCTGGGGCGGATTGGAGGGAGATCTCTTCCGCAGGATCCAGCTGGCAGGCTTCCAGGTGGTCTCTATCATGACAACTACTGGCTTTGCCACGATTGATTTTGATGGATGGACCGCCGCTGCGAAATTCACATTAATGCTGCTCATGATTATCGGCGCCTGTGCTGGCTCTACCGGGGGAGCCATAAAGGTAGTACGGTTGATACTAGTTCTAAAAAGCGGTTATCGTGATCTGTTTCGTGCTCTGCATCCCAAGGCGGTTATACCGGTGAGACTGGGTGGTGTCCCTGTCCGGGACGAGGTAGTCCGGCCGAGCAATATCTTCGTGGCCATGTATATCGTCATCTTTGCTTTGGCTTCGCTGCTCCTGGCCATCATCTCCTATGATGATCCGCGGATGAACATTGAGACCATCCTTTCTGCGGTTGCAGCGGCTCTAGGGAATGTCGGACCGGGCTTTGGAATGGTAGGGCCCATGTTCAGCTTTGCCGAGGTCCATCCCGCCGGAAAGATGCTCCTCTTATTGTGCATGTGGATCGGCAGACTGGAGGTAGTGACAGTGCTGGTCCTGCTGGTGCCGGAGTTCTGGAAGAAGTGATCCAAGGACCAATTTGTATTTAACGGCCTAAGCAAAATTATGAGTCATGTCAGTTCTTCTCTTCGACCCCAGCGCCGGCGCTGCCGGAGACATGATCATGGCCTCTCTCCTGGACCTGGGAGCAGATGTGGACATCGTTCTTCAGGCGGTCGAATCAACGGGCTGCGAGCTGGAGATCACCCGCGAGGAGAAAAGCCACATCATGGCCACCCGGGCGAAGGTGACCTCGGACAGGAGATATCAGTCACTGGATGAGGCGGTGTCCATCCTGAAAGGCTCCAGCCTGACGGGAATTGCACAGGAGAACGCGCTTCGTGCCCTGGACACGCTGGCCGGGGCAGAGAGCCGGGTGCATGGGGTGCCGAAGGCCGAGGCCAGGTTTCATGAGATAGGAGCACTGGATGCGCTGGCGGATATCGCTGGCAGCTGCGCCGCACTCCAGAGTTTGGCAGTGGAGCGCGTGCTCTGCCGGCCGGTATCTGTAGGTGGTGGCTACATCCAGTCGGCGCACGGCCTTCTTCCCGTCCCCGGGCCTGCTGCCCTTGAAATCATGCGCAGTCATGCGATTCCCTGGAAAGGAGGGCCGGTGGGCGAGGAGCTTCTCACGCCCACTGGCGCGGCGCTCCTGGCAACTCTTGTCGACGAGTTTGTGCCAGACTTTCCTCTCATGCGAGCGGAGAAGGTGGGCTATGGCGGGGGGAAGAGAGAGTATGTGCTCCCGAATGTCCTGCGAGGCATGATTGCAGATACGATTCCTGAGCTGGAGAAGAATGCGGGCCGCGATCATGCAGAGCACGGCGAGCGCGTGGTGCAGCTGGAGACCAATGTCGATGATGTCACAGGCGAGGTTCTGGGCTATCTGATAGAGCAGCTGATGGAAGCGGGCGCCCTGGACGTCTCAGTCCTGCCAGCTCTCATGAAGAAAGGGCGCAGCGGCAATGTGATCCGGGCCATAGCCCGTCATGAAGAGATGGAAAGCCTTGCCAGGATAATAGTCAAGGAGACGGGCTCCCTGGGTGTTCGGGTCTTCCCGAGCCTGCACCGCTTTGTGGCCGAACGCGAGACGAGGTCAGTGCAGCTGGAGATCGCAGGCCAAAGCTACGATGCAGTCATAAAGGTAAGCCGGATGGAAGGCGATCTGTTGAACATCAAAGCAGAGTACGAAGACAGCAAAAGGATCGCGGAAGTGACAGGCCTTCCCCTGCGTATGGTCATAAAAAAAGTGGAAGAGGCGGGTTGGCGGGCCATAGACCTTTAAAATCGTGCCATCCCTTATAATATATTTTTTACTGCATTTTTTAAAGTCCTAATGGCTCGCCGTTCCAATGTTTTAATATTCACATATCTGTTTTATGATAATAATACAGTGTAGTTGTAATCACCATTATATATACCTTTCGCGAATAATAACCGTAGGTGGTACAAAGACCGCCCAGGATGGCGTTACCGCCCAAAAATCGCATAAAGTTAAATTGCAATCTATATAATCGCAATCTAATTCCTGAGTGCGAATCGCAAGTTTGATTAATCTGACAAAACGAGGTGCTCTTCCAATGCGTTTTGACTCATCCATAAAGCTCTTTGAGCGGGCCCAAAAGCTGATGCCTGGCGGCGTCTCGAGCCCTGTGCGCGCCATCTCACCCTATCCCTTTTACACTGCCAGGGCCAAAGGCCCGTATCTATGGGATAGTGACGGGAATAGATTCATCGATTACTGTCTGGCTTACGGCCCCATGATCCTGGGCCACTGCCATCCGGCCATTATGCAGGCTGCTATGGACCGGATGGGTCAGGGCTGGCTCTATGGAACGCCCTCGGAACTGGAGGTCAGGATGGCAGAGAGAGTATCTGGCCTTTACCCGAGCATGGAGAGGCTTCGATTCGTGAGCACAGGCACCGAGGCTACAATGGCAGCCATTCGCGTAGCGCGCGGCAGTACCGGCAGGGATAAGATCATAAAGATCGAAGGCGGGTTTCACGGGGCACATGACAGCGTCCTCGTAAAGGCGGGCTCAGGAGCCACAACTTTAGGAATCCCGGATTCGCGAGGAGTACCCGTGGACACGGCGAAGAATACTCTGCAGGTGCCCTATAATGATCTTGAGGCGCTGGAGAAGGCCCTTACGAGCTTCCCAGGCCAGATCGCCTGTCTGATTATGGAGCCCGTTTTAGGTAACATCGGTCCGGTGCTGCCGGATAAGGATTACCTTCAGGCCGTGCGGCATCTAACGCAAGCGCAGGACGTCCTCCTCATATTCGACGAGGTCATAACCGGCTTCCGGCTCTCACTGGGCGGGGCGCAAGAGCTCTTTGGCGTCAAGCCTGATCTGACAACTTTAGGCAAGATCATTGGCGGGGGGTTCCCCGTGGGCATCTTTGGCGGCAGGCGCGACCTGATGGAGCAGGTGGCGCCCAGCGGCGGCATCTACCAGGCGGGAACCTTCAACGGAAGTCCTGTCTCCCTGGCTGCCGGTATGGCTACCCTGGACGTTATGGAAAAGGAGAACGTCCTGGCAAATCTGAACAACACCGGAAATGAGATGCGTAAAAGGCTCGGCGAGATAGTGGACGACCTGAATCTGGACTACAGCGTTGTGGGCATCGCTTCCATGTTCAAAATATTCTTCGGGCAGGAGCCGCATAACTATGACCAGGCTCTGAAATGTGATAGGTCGGGATATCTTGCCTTCTTCCGCCGTATGCTCAATTCTGGAATATTCCTGACACCCAGCCAGTATGAAACAGATTTCATATCCGCAGCACATTCCAAGGACGTAATTGAAACCACTCTGGAGGCGTTTCGTTCCTGCCTGAAAAGCTGATCGTGGGCAGCCGGGGCAGTCCTCTGGCCCTGCGCCAGACAGAGATAGTGCTGGAGCGGCTGCGGCCTTTGGGTATAGTGACTGAGATCTGCAAGGTGAAGACCAGCGGAGACGTCTTCCTGGACAAGCCTTTGCACCAGCTCACCGGATTCGGGGTCTTTGTAGCAGAGATAGACGAGCGTATGCTCTCCGGCGAGATCGATCTGGCTGTGCACAGCATGAAGGACCTTCCCACCAAGAGGCCGGAAGAGCTGACCATCTCCGCAATCCTGAAGCGCGACTCACCCTACGATATCCTGCTGAGCCATAGCGGCCTGGCCCGGGATCTGGAAGAGCTGAAAGAGGGCGCAGTTGTCGGTACATCAAGCATGCGGAGAATGGCGCAATTGCTCCGGGCCCGGCCCGATCTGGAAGTAAGAAGCCTGCGCGGGAACCTGCAGACGAGACTGCGTAAGTTGAGCGTTGGCGACTACGATGCTATAGTCATGGCCGAGGCGGGTCTGCAGCGCATGGGCCTGGATCTGGACTACATTCGCCTCGACGGCGACCGGTTCGTTCCGGCCGCCAACCAGGGAACCATAATCGTGGTGGCCAAAAAAGGCTCGAAGGCCGAGACCTATTCCCAATTGCTGGATGATACGCCCACCAGAATCGAGACCATGATCGAGCGCAGGATTCTGGAGACAGTGGGCGGGGGCTGCGTTGTGCCCATAGCCGTTCATGCCGGAGTTCATGACGGCGAGGCGCGAGTTCTGGCAGAAGTTCTTTCTCTGGACGGCAAGAGGTTTGTGCGAGTGGATGAGTTGATCTCGCTAGAAGAGGATTATCTGAATCTGGCGGCAGATATGGGACAGAAGCTCATGAGTTTGGGTGGGCGAGAGCTGGTGGAAGAGGCGGTGAAGGCGATTGGCAATCGGTAAGGTTTATCTTGTGGGGGCAGGTCCCGGAGACCCAGAGCTCATGACGATAAAGTCAAAGCGACTATTAATGGAAGCGGATGTGGTCCTATTTGACAGGCTGCTTGATCCGGAGATGCTGCAGGGCATCAAAGCGGAATTGATCGACGTGGGCAAGAACGCGGGAAGGCATAAGCTGACGCAGCTTGGCATCAACCAGTTGCTCATCAAGAAAGCGGAAGAGGGCAATGTTGTGGTTCGGCTGAAGGGCGGAGATCCTTACCTGTTCGGCAGGGGCGGCGAAGAGGCGATCGCCTGCCGGGAAAAGGGGATTCCTTTTGAGGTTGTTCCGGGAGTCACCTCGGCCATTGCAGCGCCGGAGCTGGCCGGAATTCCTGTAACTCACCGGGGGGTCGCGTCTTCGCTTACCATCGTCACCGGCCACGAGGAGCCTGGAAAGGACACACCACTGGACTGGAAGTCCATAGCCAGCCAGGGTGGAACGCTGGTAGTACTGATGGGCGTATCCCGCCTGGAGCAGAATATCGCCGCCCTCATAGAGGCCGGCAAATCACCCCAGACGCCGGCCGCCATGGTGGAGAAGGGAGGCTGGCCTGAGCAGAGGACCATAACCGGAACTCTGGCCGATATCGCAGAAAAAGCAAGATCATTGAAGATCGAGTCGCCAGCCATTTTAGTAGTGGGCAATGTGGTCCGGTTGGCATCAATCCTGGCCCATAAGAAGATCGCCATCCTCCGGCCTGAGGGCCAGCAGGCAGAGTCGGCGAGGCATGCAGAGCTCTATGGCTTCCAGGCCATAATGGCTCCTGCTATCGCAATCCGGGAGACGCCCCTGCCCGCAGATTTGATGAAAAGGCTGAATGATGCCGAGTGTGTGGTCTTCACCAGCGCCAACGGAGTGAAAACGGCGCTGAAAAACCAGACCATCCAGAATGCTCTGGCGGAGAAGAGAATTGTCGCCATTGGGCCCAAAACAGAGCTGGCCCTGGCCGGATACGGTTTGAAGTCTGATGTACCTGGGGAATACAGCTCGGCGGGATTGCAGAAGATGCTAGAAGGCCAATGCCGGAGAATTCTGTTTCTTCGCAGCGCTCAGGGCAGCCAGTACCTCTCAGAGGGTCTGAGGGCAGCCGGTCTTCAGGTAGACGACATTCCCCTTTATGAAGTCGTAAACTCAGGCGACCCCAGGCTGGACGAACTGATAAAGAGAGCGAGGAGCGTGGACATCTTTGCCTTCACCAGCTCCTCTACCGCCAGAAATCTGATAGAAAGAGCAAAGGCCCTCGGAGAGGAGTCTGGTCTTCGTGAAGCTCTGAGTGGGGCAACTGTGGCCGCGATCGGCAAACCTACAAGAGCGGAACTGGACCGGCTGGGAGTAAGAGTGGACACAATGCCCGAGATTTTCACTTTTGAGGCCATGCTTCAGGCCCTGGCCGATAGGGAGCCTTAAGATGATCATATTTTCCAAAGCACTGGCTGACCAAGCCACCGTATGGGAGACCCTGCGAGAATCCGAGACCTGCCAGAATCTGCCAGCCGATCTGCTCAGGTTCTCGGCCCAGACAAAACCGGTAGTGATGTGGAATTTGACACGGCGCTGCAATCTGGCCTGCCAGCATTGCTACATGGACGCGAGTCCAGAAGCCAGGGACGAGATGACTCTGGAAGAGGGCATTCACCTGGTGGATGACCTGGCAAAGCTCAATATTCCCATCCTCATCTTCACAGGGGGAGAGCCCCTCCTCAGCCGCAACTTCTATGCTCTGGCCTTTCACGCCCGTGAGGTGGGCCTGCGCACCGTAATCTCCACCAATGGTACCCTGATAACTCCAGAGGTAGCAAGGCTCCTGGCAGAGGCAGGGATTCGATACGTTGGCGTGAGCCTGGACTCGGCATTGCCCGGGCGCCATGATGAATTTCGTGGAGTCTCTGGTGCCTATGCCCGGGCGCTGCAGGGATTGAAGAACGCCAGGGATGCCGGCCTCAAAACAGGTCTGCGCATAACCTTAACCAGCGACAACTGGCAGGATGTCCCGGCTCTGCTCAACCTGGCGGTGGAGGAGAATATTCCTCGGTTCTGTCTTTACCACCTCGTCCCTACAGGCAGAGGAGCCGGCATGGCCGACAGGGATGTCACGCCCGAGCAGCGCCGCAGCGTTATCCGCCTGCTGGCAGAGGCGGCGGTGGAGCTGAAAGATAAGAATATCGAGATTCTGACTACGGATTCGCCCATGGATGGAGCCTATCTGCTGGAGCTGCTGAAAGGCGATCCCCGGCAGGAGTACGTCCGAAAGCTTCTGACCAATGCAGGAGGCTGCTCCACAGGAGTGAAAGTTGCTAACATCAACCACCAGGGAGATGTACATCCCTGCCACTTCATGCCCCAGGTCGTGGTGGGCAACGTCCGGGAGCGATCCTTCCGGGACATATGGATCGATCATCCTACTCCGGAGCTGCAGGCACTGCGAGACATAAAATCCGGGCTCAAGGGTGCATGCGGGAGATGCGATTATAGGGAACTGTGCGGAGGATGCCGCCAGAAAGCCTACTACTATCACAAGGATCTGATGGCTGAGGACCCCACCTGCATTCTGGAGCATCAGGGAAATGAAATCAAGGGATGAAATCAAATTCACAACACTTCACCGCGTTGATAAAGCCTTACAATTCGCTAACCATCACACAAATGAGGCCACCGGAAGATATATGAGAGATCAGGTACAATAGTAGACTGAGGAATGAAATGACACACCACGAAGAAAAGAAAGAGACAAAGGAAGAGACAGAAGCAAAGGTTGAGCCAATTAAGCTTGGAGACAAGAGAGGCGGCAAGAAGAAGAGCCTTCTCGACACCTGTGAGTAAGCTTACAATAATAAAATCTCTTTTTAATTTTCTCTCTATTTGCGTCTTTAGATACCGTTCTTAGATAGTCTTTTATACGATCATATCTTTTTACGAAGTCCAGGCCAGAAACTCCCTATCCTCGTATTGATGATGACGCATCGCGGAGTTGGGGCGCGAGGCATGAGATCTGATTAGTGGTTATGGTCAGAGTTACAAGCAACCTGATGCGACAACCCGGGGTAGGTCTGAATGGCCACGAGTAAGCCGGGATGATGCAATTTGCAGAATAATAGCCAAAAAAAGGCTTTCTCTATCGTTGGAATCGGAGGGTCGGCAGGTTCTCTGGAGGCGTTTGAAGAGTTCTTCCGCAACATGCCGGCAGACTCAGGAATGGCTTTTGTGCTGATCTCTCATCTCGATCCGACACATAAAGCACTCCTGGCTGAGCTGCTCCAGCGCGTCACCACCATGAAGGTAATTGAGGTGACTGATGGGATGAAGGTCTTACCAAACACTGTCTATGTGATCCCTCCCAACAGGGACATGTCCATCATGCACGGAATCCTGCAGCTTCTTGAGCCCTCCATGCCCAGGGGATTTCGGATGCCCATCGATTTCTTCTTCAAGCAACTGGCTGATGACCAGAGGGAGTTGAGCATAGGAATCATCCTTTCCGGGATGGGAACGGACGGCACTCTGGGCATAAAAGCCATCAAAGAGAGACGGGGGCTGGTATTGGTGCAGGACATAAGCTCGGCCAAGTATGATGGGATGCCCCAGAGCGCCATCAATACGGGCCTCGCCGATTTTGTGGCTCCTGTGAATGAGCTGCCCGCCAAGCTGCAAAGCTATGCGAATCTCCCACCCGGGATGATCAGAGAACCGCCTGTTTTGCAAAAGAAAGCTTCAAGCGTGCTGAACAAGATATTCGCTCTTCTCCGGGCTCGAACCGGAAATGACTTCAGCCTCTATAAGATGAGCACTGTTAACCGCCGCATTGAAAGGCGGATGAATGTCCATCAAATTGTTGATATAAATCAGTATCTCCGCTACTTATCCGAGAATCCACAGGAGATCGATCTGCTCTTCAAAGAGCTCCTCATCGGCGTGACCCGCTTTTTCAGGGAGCCCATTTCCTTTGCCGTCCTGAAAGATAAATTCATATCGCCTCTGCTGAAGCGCGGGAATGTGACCGACACCATCCGTGTCTGGGTGGTCGGCTGCTCCACAGGCGAGGAGGCTTACTCCATTGCCATCGTCTTCAGAGAATGCCTGGATGAGATAACTGTGAAAGGCAATTTCAAGGTCCAGATCTATGCCACGGACATAGACAAAGAGGCCATTGACGTGGCTCGCAACGGAGTTTACCCTGCCAATATCTCCCAGGACGTATCCGAGGAGCGTTTGCGGCAGTTCTTCATAAAAGAAGACGGAGGTTTTCGCATCAGAAGCGAGATCCGGGAGATGATCGTCTTCGCGCAGCAGAACGTCCTCACCGACCCTCCATTCACAAGGCTGGATATTCTCAGTTGCCGAAACCTTCTCATTTACTTGAGCCCTGAGACACAAAAGAAGCTAATACCACTATTCCATTACTCTCTGAATCCCGGCGGCCTTCTTCTGCTCGGCTCATCAGAATCCATCGGAGGCTTCATAGACCTCTTCACTCCGCTGGACAACAAATGGAAGCTCTTCGAACGCAAGGAAGATCTTGTCGCTCGCAGCTTATTGGTCGAATTTCCCACAACGTCTCTGTCTTATGAGAACAAAATGCGCGAAGCCGAAACAGAACATAGAGCCTCAAGCGCCAGCATTATCGAGACGGCCCAGAAAATCATTCTCCAGACCATTGCTCCACCTGTTGTGCTCATCAATGACCAGGGCGATATCCTCTACTTGACCCGGCAGACGGGGAAGTATCTGGAACCGCCTGTCGGGAAAGCAAACATGAACATCCATGCCATGGCCCGCGAGGGGGTGAGGGCGGATCTGGGAGCTGCCATCCGTAAAGCGAAGACCGAGAAGAGGAAGATAATTATCGAGGGGCTGAGGGTCGAGACAAATGGATCAGAGCAGACCATCAACCTTACAGTCAGTCCTTTCGAAGAGCCGGATGTGATGCGCGGGCTGATGCTGGTCCTGTTTGAGGATGTGGCTGCGCCTGCTAAGGAGGCAGGATCCGCTCGTGGAAAATCAAGATCTACTTCCCGGCTGAAGGTTATCAATGAAGAGCTTGGAAAAGAGCTACAGTATACTAAGGAGCGTCTTCAGACAGTCATAGAAGAGATGGAAACCAGTCAGGAAGAGCTGAAATCCGCGAACGAGGAGCTTCAATCGACCAATGAGGAACTGCAGAGCACCAACGAGGAGATGGTTACCTCCAAGGAGGAGCTGCAATCTCTCAATGAGGAGCTGACAACCCTCAATACTGAGCTGCAGTCCAAGAATGAGGAGCTCTCCGAGACCGGCGACGATTTAAAAAACCTCCTCAACAGCACGCAAGTTGCGACATTATTCCTGGACAACAACCTCAAAATCAAGCGGTTCACGCCGTATGTGACAAAGATTATCAATCTGATACAAAGCGACATAGGGCGTCCTATCACCGACATCGTCTCCAACCTGAAATACGACGATCTGGCCAGAGATGTAAATGAGGTGCTTAAGACGCTGGTGTCCAAGGAGACTCAGGTGCAGACCAAAGAGGGGTCTTGGTACCTTATGAGGATTGTTCCCTATCGAACCACCGATAACATCATCGACGGAGTTGTGGTCACCTTTTCCGACGTTACAGACTTCAAACGGATGGGGGAGAGCCTGGCTGAGCGCGCCGAGTATGCGGAAGATATCATCCGCACGGTTCGGGAGCCGCTGGTAGTGCTGAACGGCAAGCAGAAAATTGTATCTGCCAATCCCTCATTCTACCGGATGTTCCAAATAACGCCCAAAGAGACCGAGGGCAGGGCCCTTTACAGTCTAGGAAACGGGCAGTGGGACATTCCAGTCTTGAGGCAGCTTCTGGAGGAGATGCTTTCTAAGAACACTCAAATCGAGGGGTTCTTGATGGAGCATGAGTTCCCAATCATCGGTAAGAGAAGAATGCTCCTCAATGCAAGACGCATTGTCCAGAAAGTCTCACATAGAGAGCTTATCCTCCTCGCCATAGAAGACATCACAAATCAGAAGGAACGACTCCAGATTATTGACGGGTAGGGTCATGAAGAAGGAAGAAATTGAGTTGAACCAGGGAAGTGACCTGCGCCGATTGGCGGAGGATCGTCTGAAGGAAGGCAGAAGCGGTTCTGCTAACACCAGTGCAGAGGAGAGCGCAAACGCTGTTGCCCTGGTCCATGAGCTGCAGGTCCACCAGATCGAACTGGAGATGCAAAATGAAGAGTTGAAGCGCGCCAGGCTGGTGGCGGAAGAGGCGCTGGAGAAGTACTCTGATCTATACGACTTTGCGCCTATCGGATTGTTCACGCTGGACGAGCAAGGGCGTATCCTGGAGTCCAATCTGACTGGAGCCTCGCTCTTGGGAGTGGAGAGGCGCAATCTGTCAAAAAAGAGTTTCCGGCGGTTCGTTGCACCCAAAGACCGTCCAAATTTTGACGATTTCTGCAAAAAAGCATTTGAGACCTCTATCAAGCAAACGTGTGAATTGCTCCTTCTCAAAAAAGATGGCCCACCGGTCTATGCTCGCGTTGAGGGCACAGCCGCGGAAGTCTCCTCGCGGAGCCGCAGGCGTGCGGAGCTTAGAGAATGCCGGATCGTGGTTATCGATATAACAGAGACGAAGCTAGCAGAAAAGGCTCTAAGACAACTGAAGAATGAGCTGGAGCTCAGGGTCTGCGAGAGAACCGCAGATCTAGCGGAATCCAATAGAGCACTGATGCAGAGCGAAGAGCACTACCTGGCACTTGCAGAGAATGCACCGGACGTCATAGCAAGATTCGACCGTCAAATGCGCTACCAATACGTGAACGCTGCTATTGAGCTTATCACAGGGCTCCCCAGTGATGAAGTGGTGAGAAAGACAAACCGTGAATTGGGCATGCCACAAGAGATCGTGTCCATCATGGAAAAGAACCTACATGATGTCTTCGCTACCGGTAAATCTGTCACGATAGAGTACCAATATGCTGGGTTTGCTGGCAAGCGCTATTATGAGACGCGTCTCGTACCCGAATTCACAACGAAAGGTGCAGTGGAATCCGTGCTGGCAGTCACGCGCGACATCACCGAGCGGAAGCTGGCCGAGGAGGAACTCGCCTTCCAGGCAAGCCTGCTGGCAAACATCAACGATGCAGTAGTTGCCACTGATGATCAGTACCATATAACTTACTGGAACAAGGCGGCCGAGCAGATCTATGGATGGACAGCCTCTGAGGTCATGGGCAAAAACAGCTATCAGACACTTCGGCCGGAGTCATCTGACAAACATCGTGCTGCGACGGTTCAAGCTCTGAGGACAGGAGAAACTATACGAGGCGATTACCTCCAACACAGGAAAGATGGGTCATTCGTCTGGATTGAAGCGACAGTCATCACACTGTATGATGCTGACGGAGCAGTCACAGGTTATGCATCTGTAAACCGCGACATCACTGAGCGCAAGCGGATGGAAGACGAGATTCTGGAAAGAACTGCAGAGCTTGAGAAAGTCAATAAAGCTTTGCAGGAGAGCGAGATGCAGTACAAACAGCTCGCAGACCTGTCTCCGAATGCGATTTGTGTCTACGTGGGCGACAGAATTGTTTTTGTTAATAACGCGGCAGTGAATCTTATTGGAGGACTAAATCCCGAAGATTTTATAGGAAAATCGATTTTCGATTTTGTCCATGAAGACTATTGGGAGTTTTGTCGAAAAAGGGTGAATAGGATTCTTGAGCAGAATGAAACAAACCCCGCTGCAGAGTACAAGCTGATCCGGGTGGAGGGAGAAGTCATTGACGCAGAAATGGCATCTGCACCTATAATTTATGGCGGCCGACCCGCTGTCCTGTCTGTGGGCAGAGACATAACTGCTCGCAAACAGGCAGAGAAGGAGCTGATGGCTGCAAAAGAGGCCGCAGAGGCCGCAGCCCAGGCCAAATCCGATTTCATGGCTAGCATGAGCCACGAGCTTCGCACGCCCATGAACGCAGTCATAGGCATGACCTCAATTCTCCTGGAGGATGGAGATCTAACCGCAGAGCAAAAGGACTTCATCGAGACCATCAGGCTCAGTGGCGATGCGCTGATGACCGTCATCAATGACATCCTGGACTTTTCCAAGATGGAAAGCAACAAGGTGGCGCTGGAGGAGCAGCCTTTCAACCTTAGGGGCACAATCGAAGAAGCCCTCGAACTGGTGAACATCAAAGCCGTAGAGAAAGGTCTGAACCTGGCTTATACCATTGACCCAAGTGTTCCAGAGACAATCATCTCCGATCCTGCCAGGCTTCGTCAGATTATCGGCAATCTGTTAAGCAATGCCATAAAGTTTACAAATAGGGGTGAGGTCAAGTTGTCCGTGTCCTCAAGCGTGTCCTCGAGCCGAGATGACGTTCGAGAGATTCACTTTGCGATTCATGATACGGGAATCGGCATTACCTGCGATAAGCTGGACCTGCTCTTCCAACCCTTCAGCCAGATAGAGCCTTCATCCTACGGTTCAGAGAGCGGAACGGGCCTCGGCCTGGTCATAAGTAAGAAGCTTGTGGAGATGATGAATGGCAGGATCTGGGCCCTGTCCGAACCCGAAATAGGCTCGACCTTCCATTTCACAATTCTCGCTGAAACCGTTCCAGGTGAGCTGGCTGCCCATTTGAAAGGAGTGCAACCTCATCTGATGGGCAGGCATGTGCTAATAGTTGATGATAATAAGACCAACCGCCGCATCCTGGGAGCCTACACTTATTCCTGGGGCATGGTGCCTTTTATCGCATCAAAGGGCCATGATGCTCTGGACTGGATTAAGAGAGGAGATACATTCGACGTGGCCATTCTGGATATGGACATGTCGGATATGAACGGCTTGACGCTGGCTGAGGAGATCAAGAAGTACAACAAGACTCTTCCACTGGTGATGCTGACGTCTATTGGAAAGCGTGTTCCCGTTAAGCATGCCTTCCACCTGACCAAGCCCATCAGACCCTCCCTGCTTCATAAAGCGCTGATAGAAATCATATCCATCCAAACTGCTCAAAAGTCAACCCGATACGGCAGTGTTGTTATGCGGGAAAAGGCTCGCCCTCTTTGCATACTTCTAGCCGAGGACAATGCATCAAGCCAAAAGGTAATCCTGCATATGCTCAAACGCCTGGGCTACAGGGCGGACGTGGTTGCCAATGGAATTGAGGTGTGCCAGGCGCTGGAACACCAGAATTATGACATTGTACTAATGGATGTGAGGATGCCTGAGATGGACGGCCTGGAAGCTACACGAACTATCCGTCAGCGCTGGCCGCTCAATGGGCCGAAGGTGATAGCTATCACTGCACATGCTCTGCAAGGCGATCGGGAGAAGTGTCTTGGTGCCGGGATGGACGACTACATCACCAAGCCGGTGAAAATGGAAGAGCTGGCTGAGGTGCTGAAACGGTATTGTCCATCATAATTTTGATTGCAAATAGGAACGAACTGTTGGGGCTGTAGTAGTTGAGTCAGGACTGATCAGAAAGCTGAAGGCACGTAACGGAACCCTTTTATCTATTCTCTGGTTTCAAGCCCAGCATGTTCAAGATCGGCTTTGTCAAACTGGGAAACATCGCTACCTCGACGGTCATCGATCTTTCCCTGGATGAGATCGCGGAAAGATCAGATATCGAGTTTAAGATCGTCAGCTTCGGCCCCAAGATGACCAAGAAAGAAGGCGAAGCAGCTTTGGAGCTGAAATCCTGGGGCCCCGAACTGGTGGTAATCACCAGCCCCAATGCAGCGACTGCCGGTCCAACCACGGCACGTGAGCTCTTCCGGGGCATTCCCACCATAATTGTCTCAGACGGTCCGACCAAGAAGGAGGCGCGCGACCTGCTGGCAGCGGACGGCTTCGGCTATATCATCCTGCCTGTAGACCCGCTTATCGGTGCCAAGCGCGAGTTCCTCGACCCGGCAGAGATGGCGCTCTTCAACTCCGATACGCTCAAGGTCCTGGCAGCCTGCGGAGCCATCAGACTGGTCTCGGAAGAGCTGGACCTCGCTATGAGTGCAATCGCCAAAGGCGAGACCCGCCTGCCGGCAATTCTGGCCACCCCTGAGAAGTGCGCGGAGCGCATGAACTTCCAGAATCCCTACGCCAGGGCTAAAGCCATCGGTGCCCTGTATATGGCCCAGACCGTAGCCAGCATCGACTCCCAGGCCTGCTTCCGCCTCAAGGAGCTGGAGCAGATTGCACTGGCAGCGGCTGCGGGCCACGAGGTCATGCGAGCGGCAGCGCGACTGGCAGACGAGGCCAGAGAGCTGGAGAAGTCCAACGACACCGTCTCCCGCAAGCCTCACGCCCGCACAGGAGAGATGATGTTGAAGACCAGGCTTCTGGAAAAGCCGGAGAAGATCGGGACCGAGAAGATTTAGGGAGATTTAGTAGAATACTTTCGCTCCGCGCGGCAACTGGCTAAATAGAGGCCGGTGCCATCATCTCCTGCTACAAAAGGGAGTTTGCTGCCCGGCCCTACTCGTTTCTGGGCAAAGGAAGGGCAGCCCCCATTCACCCCGCTCTTTTCCGCGACAACAAATTCCGCATAGAAAGAGTTTTAGCATTCTTGCGCGTCGTCCATCTCGTATGGCTCTGCTGGAGATTAAGGGTGTATACAAGCAATTTTTCGCAGATGGCAAAGAGATGGAGGCCCTGCACGATATTAACCTCAGCATCAGAGAGAACGAGTTCGTCTGCTTCATAGGCCCCTCGGGCTGCGGCAAAACAACTCTGCTCCGCATAGTGGCGGGCCTGGAGGATCCCACAGCCGGCACTGTTACCCTCGACGGTATTCCCATAAAAGGACCGTCTCCTGAGAGGGGCATGGTATTCCAGGAGTATTCTCTCTTCCCCTGGCGAACAGTCCTGGACAATACGGTCTTCGGCCTGGAATTGAAAAAAGTTCCAATAGACGAACAGAAGAGGCTCGGGCGACTGTATCTGAAGATGGTCGGCCTGGAGCGCTTTGAGACGCGCTATCCTCACGAGCTCTCCGGCGGCATGAAACAGAGGGTGGCCATCGCCAGGGCTCTTGTCAATGCCCCCCGGGCTATTCTTATGGATGAGCCCTTCGGAGCTCTGGATGCCCAGACGCGCAACATCATGCAGTCCGAACTGCTTCGCATCTGGGAAGAAGAAAAGAAGACGGTGATATTCGTCACTCACAGCGTTGATGAGGCCATATACCTGGCGGATACCATTGTGATCATGTCAGCTCGCCCGGGAAGGATCAAAGACGTCATCGACATTCCTCTCCCCAGGCCCAGAAGCAGAACCAGCTCCGAGGTCAATCAGATAAGGGATCGTATTCTATGTGATCTTCGCTCCGAGATGGTGACCTGTTAAGGATATGATTTTATATCGAATAGATCACTTATATCTCAACCTGTTTTTCGCTGGTGAGGCAGTTGGTAGGATCGAGATGGATGGAGCTTCCGCGAATAGTTGCGGTAGGCAGTGGAGTGATACTGGAGCTGCCGGAGATCTGTACCGATCTGTTGCTCAAGAAGCGCGGCCTTATCATCACCGGTCCCCGCACTGAGGACGTGTTGGGAAAAGCCATATCTGAGCTTCTGGGGGATGCTGGTTTTCAGCCCGAGACCCTGATCTGCACCGCCTCAAAGCTGGAAGAGGTTGATCGCGCAGAGAGCCTGGGGCAGGAGATCAAAGCTGGATTCCTGATCGGTGCGGGCGGCGGCAGATCGATAGATATTGCCAAGCTTGCATCTCTTAGAATGAATATACCCTTTCTATCTGTTCCTACAGCAGCTTCGCACGACGGCATCTGCTCTTCCCAGGCGTCCTTGACGGTCAATGGAGAGACCACATCCCTTCCGGCCCAGTCGCCCCTGGCGATTGTTGCCGATACAAAAATAATATCTCAGGCGCCGGCCAGGCTTCTGGCTGCTGGCTGCGGCGATATCATCTCTAACTACACTGCCATCCTGGACTGGCAACTGGCCCACAGGCTTAGAAATGAGGAGTTCAGCGAATATGCCTCAGCCCTCTCAGGCATGACGGCAAGCATGATCGTTGAGCTTGCTGCAGATATCCGGCCGGGCCTCGACGAATCGGCAAAGATAGTTGTTAAAGCCCTGATCTCCAGCGGCGTGGCCATGAGCATAGCAGGCTCTTCAAGGCCGGCCAGCGGCTCAGAGCACAAGTTTGCCCATGCCATGAACCGCATAGCTCCAGGAAGGGCGCTGCATGGCGAGCTGTGCGGCCTTGGTACCATAATTATGATGTATCTGCATGGCGGGGACTGGAAAAAGATAAAAAGCGCATTAATGCAGGTGGGAGCCCCCACATCTGCCGCAGAGGCGGGTCTGGATGCGGAAAATGTTATCGAGGCCCTGATCAAAGCACACGAGATCCGGCCCGAACGCTACACCATCCTGGACACCGGCCTGAATAGAATTGCTGCGGTCAGAGCGGCGGAAGTTACAGGCATAATTTAATAAGATAATAATTATCAAATTACAATTCATGAAAAAGGAGTAAGAACAATGTCCGAAGCATCTACACAAATTACGCTGATTGGAACGAAACTCGCCAGCATTGGCATGGAGTTCACCTTTGTGGGCTCGACTCCGGAATGTGAGTCCTGCAAGCTCAGGAATACATGCATCAATCTGGAGCCAAAGAGGCGGTACAGAGTTTTGGGAACACGCGGAGAGCTGGTCCATGAGTGCCCCATACATGAGGCAGGAGTCAGAGCCGTGGAGGTTGCAGAAAGCCCCATAATTGCTGCTTTCGACGCCAGAAAGGCATTCCCCGGATCCAAGATCGTCTTTGAGGCCGCGAAGTGCGACGATCCGGAATGCAGCATGTACGACATGTGTCACCCATCTGGATTGAAAGACGGAGAGAGATGCTCTATTGTGGAAGTTGTGGGCGAAGCTCCTGAGGACTGTCCGCGCGGAAATGTTTTGAAGCTGGTGGAGTTTCGCCGCTAGATGGATACCATCACCTATTCTCGAAATATTTTTATCCCAGTAACGGACCTATGCCGGAACCGCTGCGGCTACTGCTCTTTTCGAAAGGAACCGGACAAAGCTCATTTGATTCATAGATCCGAGGCACTTCGTCTGCTGGAAAGCGGTGCAAAAGCCTGTTGCAGCGAGGCGCTCTTCACTTTTGGTGAGAGCCCCTGGCTGGTTTCGGGTTTCCATAGAATGCTTGGCGAAGCAGGGGCTACGGACCTCCTGGATTACGTCATAGAGCTATGCGAGCTTGCAATAGATCATGGTCTATTGCCTCATACCAATGCCGGCCTTCTGAATGAGGAGGATTTGATTCGCCTAAAGCCCTATAACGCTTCCATGGGACTGATGCTGGAAAGCCTCGTCCTGTTGCCTGTCCATGCCCGGTCGCCCGGGAAGAGGCCGGACTTGAGGCTGAATCACATCGCTCAGGCGGGCAGGCTGCGAATCCCCTTCACCACCGGAATACTTGTCGGCATTGGCGAGAGCTGGCAGGATCGGATCAGGGCTCTGCAGGCCATCGCCAAACTGCATAGAGCCTTCGGCCACATACAGGAGGTTATAATCCAGCCGCTTGATCCGAAGCCTGGAACGGCTCTGGCGAATTCTTCCCGGCCCGGGATGGATGATCTTTGCCGGCTGGTGAGAACAGCGCGCGAGGTTCTGCCTTTTGACATAGCGATCCAGGTTCCACCAAACCTCGCGGACCCCTTGCCGCTTTTGGATGCGGGCGCAAATGATCTTGGAGGAATCAGCCCGGTGACCCCCGATGAGATAAATCCCGAGAGGGCCTGGCCAACAGAAGAGGAACTGCAAATCCAATTGTCAGGTTACGCTTTGAAAGAACGGCTGCCGGTCTACCCCCAATTTGTTGAGCGGGGGTGGCATGGCTCTAGAACCAGGGCGCTTGTTGCATCACTGGCGGGCAAGGACGGCCTCCGGGCGAAAAAGTATATCTTCTAAGGCAGGGTGGTGAATAGGATTGTGAAGAAGAATTGGCTTGAGATAGGCATGAGCACGGGCCTCGTGTTCCTGATGATCGTCCTAATTTTAGTGGCGCAATTGGCCCTTCCTGCAGGGCTGAGATCTTCGAGCTTCGCTCTGATTGTCTTGCTCTTCGTGGTGGCCATGGGCTTTGCAGGATTGAAACTCGTGGATATGTAGCTACGTTAAATATAAATATAATAATACACATTTTCCATCGAGGGATTTTAGATGGCTGGATTTTTGGAAAAGCTCAAGCTCATAGGAAAGTCGGGGGAACAGGATTACTCTGAGGTGGATCTTGGTCAGTTCGTGGAGTTGAGCGGCTCCGCGGAGACCGTCTTGCGGGTCGCAGAGCTGGGTCGAATCGAGGTGCTGCCGGAGATAAAGCAGGAGATCTACGCAGGGAACATTGTCCTCGTCGATATCGCCGGACTGAAACGGGATAAAGCAGCCCTGGATAGGGCCATTGGTGAGCTTAAAAAGGCCGTCGAGGATGTCTCCGGAGACATTGCAGGAATTGGAGACGATTTAATCGTACTAGTTCCAAGCGGCATAAAAATAGACCGCGATAAAGTTGTCGGAGGAAAAGATTGAATCTAACTACAAATGCTAGCTGCCCGGTATGCTCTGCAGATATGCAGTTTTGCTGGGAGACTCAGGATATTCCGCATTTTGGAGAGGCCATGCTCATAGCAGGCATCTGCAGCTGCGGATTTCGTCACAGCGATACCATTCTTTTAACTCAGAAGGAGCCGGTACGTTGCACATTGGCCGTGGAAACCATTGATGATCTGGACGCCAGGGTGATTCGCTCCTCCAGCGGCACCATAAGAGTCCCGGAGCTGGGCGTTGATATTGAACCTGGATTTGCCTCAGAGTCATACATATCCAATGTGGAGGGCGTCCTGGACCGAATTGAGGGCATAGTCTGCTTTGCCACGCGTTCGGCGAGGGAAGCGGAAAACCTCGAAGGTGCAACGAAGGGCGAAGAGATCCTGGAGAAGATTGAACTTGCTCGCAAGGGAGAGTTCCCAATAACTCTCATTCTTGAAGATCCCCTGGGAAACAGCGCCATCGATTCAGAAAAGGCTGTGAAATCCCCGCTGACTGACGAGGATATCGCCCGCCTCAAGACAGGCATCATACTCTTGGACGCCTAAAAATGCTGGTTTTGAGCGGCGGCACGGGAACCCCCAAGCTTCTGCGAGGCCTGAAAGAACTCCTCCCTGCCAGCGCTCTCACAGTCGTCGTAAACACGGCAGAGGATCTCTGGGTCTCCGGGAACTATATCTCTCCTGATATTGATTCGGTGCTCTATACGCTTGCAGACTTGATAGACGAGAAAAAGTGGTGGGGCATAAAGGGTGATAAAACCCTCACTCACGACTTTCTGCTGACGCTTGGTGTGGATGAAAAGCTCACCGTAGGGGACGAAGATCGAGCCGTACACATCTTTCGCTCCAATCTGCTTCGCCGGGGCGTTAAACTGAGTCTGGCCACAGAAGCCCTCGCAGGGGCACTGGGGGTGGAGCAGAAGGTAATCCCCATGACGGATGATATCGTTTCTACGGTTGTAGCCACCTCTGAGGGAGTGATGCACTTTCAGGACTTCTGGGTGAGCCGGCACGGCGAGCCGGATGTTCGGTCAGTTGTATTCACGGGAATGGAGGAGGCGCTTCCCAGTCAGGCGTTTCTGGCTCTGCTGGAAAAAGAGGATACAGTTGTTATCGGGCCCAGCAATCCCGTCACGAGCATTGGTCCTATCCTGGCTCTGCCCGGTGTTCGAGAACGCCTCCGAGACAAAAGAGTGGTGGCAATAAGCCCTCTTATAGGAAATAAACCGGTCAGCGGCCCGGCTGCCAAGCTCATGGCAGCCCGCGGCGTTCCTGCCAGTGATGAAGGCATCCGAGCACTGCTCGGCCATATCGATCTCTTCATTGTCGACAAGAAGAGCAACTATTGCGGCGAGTGCATGCGTATGAAAACGCTTATGAGGACGAAAAATGAGAGTCTGGCGATGGCGAAAGGCTTGCTGGATCTGATCTCATGTTCGTAGGCATCGATCACGGCACCACGGCCATAAGGTTTGCCACCTCGGATGGGTGCTGCTGGGAGCTGCCGAGATGCGACGCAAGCCAGCTCCCGGCACCTGAAATCATATCCCAGGTTTCGCAAAATCTTCTTATCGACCATGTGGACCTCGTGGCCCTGACTTATTCTATGGGAGACGGCATAACCAGTATCGTCCGCCTGGAGGACGCCCCGAACAGGGGCCTGGTCAGCCTGGATGGGGCCGGCCTTCACCAGGGCGGCGGCACCAGGGTATTTGAAGCCATAAGCGCATCGGTCTGGCCCGCTATCCTCTTGCCCGGCATTCATCGCTCCAGCGATATCGATCCCAGGCTGAAGGTCTTCAGCCACGGCATGAGCCCGGAGAAGGTGGGGCTGGCTTACTGCGTCTTCAAGAGGGGCGTTTCCAGTTTCATTGTCTGCGACGCCAGCTCCAATACAGTAAGCTTTTGCGTCATTGACGGAAAGATTATGGGAGCCATCGACGCCCCCATCTTTGCGCCCGGCCTGATGCAGGGCCCCCTGGATGTGGACGCTATAAGAGACGTAGATGCGGGAAAGATGACTGCCAACCGGGCATTCACCAGCGGCGGCATTCTCGGGAAGATGAAGAAAGCCACGCTGGAAGAATGCAGCCCGGAAGAGAGGGAGCTGGCTCTCGAATCGTTAGCTCTTTTCGCTGCTATGGAGATCAATGCACTGACGGTCCTTTCTCGGGACTTGGGCGAGCCCCATCCGGATCTATTTTTAGCGGGAAGCCCGGCTCCTCTGATCAAAGGGCGAGTGGCTGAACTTCTGGGCAGGGATTTGGGGACTCTTGGGAGATGCTCTGCAGCATTTGGTTGTGCCTGCATTGCAAAAGACGTGTTCGAGGGAAGCAAGAACATCATGGGCCTGGATGTGGATGAGCGAGTCAAGAGCTTATGCCCTACTGAATGATCGGGGGAAAGGTAGTCCTATGCTATTGAGTCCTACGCTATTGATGCTCTGCAAGGCCACAAATGCGCGGCCATATCCCGATCCCTTCAAGAAAAAACGACCAACTATGTCGCTGACTGGAAATAACTCATACAAATTTTTCGCCTGCCTCTGGAAAATCGCTATCGTGCGTAATCTCATTGTAGGCATTGCCTTTTGGAAATGATCAATTATCTCCCGCAACCTCTAAGCCCAGGAAAAAGACGACACAAAATAACTATAACCTAAAGAAGCTTAATACATCTGGGTGTTAATCATGTTTGAAAAGATACTGGTTGCGATTGATGGTTCAGTGCACAGCGAGAAAGCCGCTGCCGCGGGAATCGAGATGGCTAGACTTTACGGCGGTGTAGTCACAGTACTTTATGTGGTGGATATCAGCAAGGAGTATGCCCCTCTGGGCGACCTGGTCTCAAAAATCGTCGAGGATCCCTTTGCAGCCATGCGAGACATGCTGAGAAAGCAGGGTGAAGGAGCCATAAAGCGGATAGAAGAGATGGCAAAGGCCGCAGGCGTTCAGGTTGTCAGAGAGATCGTTGAGGGCTATCCCGCAGACACTATCATCAAAATTGCAGAAAAGGAGAACATGAACCTCATTGTGGTCGGCTACATAGGTGCCACGGGTCTGGATCGTTTCCTCCTGGGAAGCGTGGCCGACAAGGTAGTTCGTAACTCCAAAGTGCCGGTACTGGTAGTGCGATAGGATTTGCCTCTCATCTTCATCGACTGGTAATAGAATCGGCTTATTTTTTTGGGTGAGCTCTGACACATGGCCGTGAAGGAATGAGATCCCATCATCTTTGAGCTTCATAGGCTTCGATGGTTTCTTTCTTTTCTGCCCCTGCATAACTTGCAGGCTGTATATACTTCAAGAGGCTTCATAGCTTGAAAAAGTTAGAAGCCCTCGAAGACGTTTCTGCGTTTATGCTACGATCTGGCGAGGTCGAAACGGTCAAGGTTCATCACCTTGGTCCAGGCCGCCACGAAGTCCTGGACAAACTTCTCCTGCGCGTCCGCGCTTGCGTAGACTTCCGCCAGGGCCCGGAGCTGGGAGTTGGAACCGAAGATCAGATCGACACGCGTGGCGGTCCACTTCGGTTCACCCGTCTTGCGGTCACGCCCTTCGAACGTGTCCTTGGCGTCCGATACCGCCGTCCACGTCGTTCCCATGTCGAGCAGGTTCACGAAGAAGTCGTTGGTCAGAGCCTCCGACAGCTTCGTGAAGACGCCGGCTTGGGTCTGTCCGAAGCAGGTATTCAGGACGCGCATGCCGCCCACGAGAACCGTCATCTCAGGGGCCGTCAGCGTCAGCAATTGCGCCCGGTCGACCAGTAGCTCTTCAGCCGGTACCGGGAATTTGGTTTTGAGGTAGTTTCGGAACCCATCCGCGACAGGTTCTAGCACGGCGAAGGACTCCACATCGGTTTGCTCCTGCGAGGCATCCATGCGTCCCGGTGTGAAGGGGACCGTCACATTTTGGCCGGCATTCTTCGCCGCTTGCTCGATGCCAATGCCTCCGCCAAGAACGATCAGGTCAGCGAGGGAGACCTTCTTGGCCCCATTGGCGGCGCTGTTGAAATCGCTCTGGATACCCTCTATGGTCTTGAGGACCTTCGCCAGCTGAGCTGGCTGATTGACAGACCAGTCCTTTTGCGGTGCCAGACGAATGCGGGCACCGTTCGCACCGCCGCGCTTGTCGGAGCCACGGAACGTGGACGCCGACGCCCAGGCAGTTGTTACCAGTTCCGACAGGGATATGCCCGAAGCCAGGATCTTGCCCTTGAGGGAGGCAATGTCCTCTTCACCAATCAGTTTGTGATTGACGGCAGGAATGGGGTCTTGCCAGATGAGCTCCTCTGCGGGAACCTCCGGGCCGAGATAGCGTGTACGCGGTCCCATGTCGCGGTGTGTCAGCTTGAACCAGGCGCGGGCGAACGCGTCTGCGAACTGGTCAGGGTTCTCCATGAAGCGCCGAGAAATTTTTTCATAGACGGGGTCAAACCGCAAAGAGAGGTCAGTGGTCATCATGGAAGGCGCAATACGCTTTGTCGGGTCGTGTGCAGCCGGCACGGTGCCGGCACCAGCATTACCCTTCGGCTTCCACTGATGTGCACCGGCCGGGCTCTTTGTCAATTCCCATTCGTAGCTGAACAGGATTCGGAAGAAGTTGCGGCTCCACGCTGTTGGCGTGTTGGTCCAGGTGACTTCCAGGCCGCTGCTGATCGTGTCAGCACCAATGCCTGTGCCAAAGCTGCTCTTCCAGCCGAGACCCTGCTCCTCGATACCGGCAGCTTCGGGCTCAGGCCCCACATGGGACGCAGGGCCGGCGCCGTGGGTCTTGCCGAAGGAATGGCCGCCCGCAATGAGCGCAACCGTCTCTTCGTCATTCATTGACATGCGAGCGAAGGTCTCGCGTATATCCCGCGCTGCCGCGATCGGATCCGGATTGCCGTTCGGACCTTCCGGATTGACGTAAATCAGACCCATCTGCACGGCAGCAAGCGGATTTTCGAGATTCCGGTCGCCGGAGTAGCGCTTGTCACCCAGCCATTTATCTTCAGAGCCCCAGTAGGTGTCCAGGTCCGGTTCCCAGATGTCCTCACGCCCGCCTCCGAAACCGAACGTCTTGAATCCCATCGATTCCAGAGCGACGTTGCCGGCGAGGATCATCAGGTCGGCCCATGAAATTTTCCGGCCGTACTTCTGCTTGATCGGCCAAAGCAATCTTCGCGCCTTGTCGAGGTTGACATTGTCGGGCCAGCTGTTGAGGGGAGGAAAACGCTGGTTACCGCCCCCTGTGCCGCCGCGACCATCGCCTTTGCGGTACGTGCCTGCGCTGTGCCATGCCATGCGAATGAACAGGGGTCCGTAGTTTCCATAGTCCGCCGGCCACCAGTCCTGCGAGTCGGTCATCAGCGCCACTAGATCGTTCTTCACAGCCGCCAGATCGAGGCTCTTGAACTCTTTGGCGTAGTTGAAATCCTTGCCCATCGGATTGGACTTGGAGGAATGCTGGTGCAGGATATCGAGCCGCAACTGGTTCGGCCACCAGTCCCGGTTCGACGTGCCTCTGCGGGTCATGCTATCTTCATTCATAATGTTTACTCCTTTCATTATCTGAATTATTGAATGGCGCTATTAGAATAACCGTATTTCGCTGCCCATATAGCTAACACGGATTAGTCCGCCTAACTTGCAGTAATCATTTACCGCACCAGTATATTCATCGTGAAAAAAACGGGTAAAATCAGAAATCATGACCGTTAGCAGTAAACTATTAAATCCAATCCAATGCCGTGCTGGTAGTTTGAGCGTATAATGCAACCACCCTCTGAAGGCTCTATACCAATGTATTTTCAAAATTAAAAGAAAAATATGACGATCTAAATGTAGACCGCCGTTCCTGGTTCCACATTGATTATCTTCTGGACTCCCTTTTGGAAGAACATTGTCTTTGGGTAATTGAACTGGCCATCGTAGACTCTAATGTCGTGGTTCTGGTTACCAATAACATTAAAGCTGAACCTTCCGTCGAGAGGGTCTCCACCAGTTCCCTCGGTGCCTATGTAATTTCCATCCAGGAATACCTGATAACCTCTCATGCCTTGGGACTGGATAGTCACAGGCGTATCTCCGTTAACGGTAGGTGTTTGCGGCAGCGTTGACACGGTTGGTGTCGTTGTGGTCGGAGCGTAGGTCTGATACTGCGTCGATGGGGCCTGGGCAAACACATCCACGATGACTACGTTGCTCGGTTGATTGTTCACCACAAAGTAGAGCATGTGTCTTCCCACCTGATCGGCATTGAAGTTCATGGTGTTATAACCCTGGTTGAACTGATAGGTGCTGTACTTTGTAGCAGTTGTGCCGGTTTGAACTATTTCGTAGAACCCTGCTGACCCTCCAACGGGTGCATTGGCAACCAGTTGCAGCCAGGTTCCGACTGGGCTTACCACATACTGGGACCAGCTTGTTGCTCCTTGGACCCAAAGGTCGTTAGTCTTGGATGGCACTGAGGACATATACTGGGAGTATGGCAATGCCTGTCCTACGCCATAGTATATCGTGGTAGGCGTTTTCTGCGCAATATCGAACTTGATGGGGGTGCTGATTATACCGCCCACTACTGGCATACCTGAAGTTGTATAAAATTCTCTGAAAGGAGAGAACGTGATGTCGCTATATCCTTGGCTGTAGAAGGATGATCCACCCGTAGTGTACCAGGGGAAGTAGTTGTTTGGCTGATTGAGCCAATTCTCCAGGCTCGCCAGCCCCTTATAACTCTCTGAACTCGCCTGCCCCTGATAAGATATGCTGTAGCTGGAACTTTCGACCTGGTTGTCTATTTTTTTTGCCTGTCCGGGGTTAGCTCCTGTCTGTCCTGGAGCTAAAGGATTGGCATTGTCTGACTGACAGGTAGCAGTGCCGGCGAAAACGATGCCTAACAGAAGCAACGGTGCAATGAATAATACCATGACTTTCATAATTATGAATCCTCCATACATTCAATATGCACTTTATCGAATATAAAGCATACACTCTTATATTTTTTTATTTGGCAGAACATGAGGAATTGCTCAGAATGCTATAGAACTTTGCAGGTTGCACGTACTGGCTTATGTATCTCTTCAGGTAATTATAATTGCTATGGATAATTTTATAAATATGCTTTGACTTCGTAAGATCGGTAGCGTGGTGGTTTGGAAAGATGTTTATAAAATTGTACTCTGGTTTTGAAGATGCAACAAAAGAAAGGCTGGGTTTACAGGTTACACATACTTGCATGTAGTGGGATCAGCCCATATACCCCGGTTGGCCTTGGCGAAAGCCGCATTTGCCCCAGCCGGCCCGACCGAGCGCCGTGACGCCTACGTTCTCAATACCATGTCCTTATCGCAGCATACGTGCGTGCAACGAATGCAAGATACTCCCTTGGGATGTTTACCATCCGCACTGCAGTTCTTTTCAACTTTCAATTCCAGTCCGCATTCTCTACAAACGTATATCTGACCTATTTTCATATCGTGGCAGTGTACCATTCTATAACTCTCCTTGATATAGTATACAACTAATCTTATTAAACGTTTCTACTGTACTGTTGCATTGTAGGTGGTGATACTAGAAAATCACTATTGTCTCCTCCTTAGATAACGTGCGAGAATCTCATCCACCGCACGTAATCATATCTTCAGAATCAGAAACAACATCTACAGGAATTGTTCCAGCAGGCATAGCTGGAGATTACCAGTAATGTCGCCATGACCTTGCCAGCAGCCTCTACCATCCTACTTCCAATTTCTAATTATACCTATAATCAGAAATCGTCCTTCGAGAGCCGATAGAGTCATTTCTCGGACACATACCTTCGAAGTTTGAGCTGGAAAGGTATCTTATAATATTTTTATGCAGTTTAATGAATACCGGAAAAAGAAGGGATGAATACAGGTTACACATACTGCTTGGGGCTAGGGGTCCGTCTGTATATCCCAACACCTGGCCTTGGCAAAGGTTGCATCGCTCTTAGGTATACGCTCCTTATGCCCATCCGTGTTCTTTTAGTACATTTGCAGCCGCATTTCGTACGTAACTATCTTTGTCTTCTGTGGAAGCCTGGATCAATGGATCAGCTGCTCGAGCATCATTGATTTTTCCAAGAGCCACAGCAGCCCAATACCTAACGCTTTTATCATCGTCCTTCAGCGCCTGTATGAGCGGATCTACAGCACGGCTATCTTTGATATTTCCCAGAGCTTCCGCAGACTGATATCTGACTAGGGGGTCTTCGTCCTTCAAAGCCTGAATCAATGGCTCGACTGCTTTTTCACTCCCTATCTTTCCAAGAGCCCCAGCAGCTCTAGCTCGGACAGAACTATTAGCATCATTCAGAGATTGTATCAGCGGATCCACAGCTCCAGAATCATTAAGCTCCCCAAGAGCCAATGCCGCTGAACCTCGAACTTCCCTATTTGGATCATTCAAGGCTTGAATCAATGGATCAACAGCACGGTCATCTTTGATCCATCCCAGAGCTTTCGCAGACTCCGATCGAACAGAGCTATTGTCATCCTTAAGGGCCTGGATTAAAGGCTCAACAGCACTGACATCATTTAGCTCGCCGAGAGTCATTGCCGCATCTGCTCGGGTAATGCTATTTTCGTTTTTGAGGGCCTGAATACTCTGATCAACGTTTTCAGCTAAAACTGGCATTGCGAACACCATTAGGATAAACGCAAATACAATGATCAATTCACATCTCACGTTTTTATCTCCTTTTTAATTCGTTTTATACTAGATTTCTGCTTAGGGACAACTCAATTGCGAAAGAGATATGGGGATCCGGATCCCCATATCGCTCGGCTTGGTCCTTGATGAAGGAATGGCGCATTTTGCGGTATTCTAGCGTGGGATTAGCTTAAACGTCTCCCAGGCACCTATAGCATTTCGGTTAGCTACGACTGCTCCGCCACCGCTGCTTTCGGCACAGACGTATTGGCCATTGGCGGCCTGCAGAGCATAATATCCATTTTCCCTATCTATGAGTTTGAAGGTCTCCCAAGCACCTATAGCATTTCGATTAGCTACGACTGCTCCGCCACCGCCGTTTTCGGCACAGACGTATTGGCCATTGGCGGCCTGCAGAGCATAATATCCATTTTCCCTATCTATGAGTTTGAAGGTCTCCCTGGCACCTATAGCATTTCGGTTAGCTACGACTGCTCCGCCACCGCCGTTTTCGGCACTGACGTATTGGCCATTGGCGGCCTGCAGAGCATAATATCCATGAAATAAACCAAAGGTTCCTGATGGAAAGGAGTTGAAATTCGGATAGTAGTAGGGATAGTAAGTAGATGAATAATTGGTCCAGTAATAGATCTGATCCGGAGTCTGAGTCTGAGTAGGTGGATAAGCGAGAACTGGTTGTTGGTATGATGGTGGAGTGTAGCTCGTAACATCGATAACTATTGAATTACTTATCTGACCGTCAATAGCGATAAGCAGTATGTGCTGTCCCACCGAATCTGCATAGAAGTCTATTTGATTATATCCTGGGTAGAAATAGAAGGTATTCTTATACAACATTCCGTCAGGATGTATCTCGTAGATGTTACCATTTCCACCAGCTGATGATGTTGCCATTAACGACAGACTTGATCCTTGCGGAACTTTGGCGTACTGAGTCCAGCTTGAAGAGCCTTGTATCCACAGTGAATTACCACCTGTGTATGTGGCGTAAGTCTGGTATTGAGTATATGGCATTGCCTGCATTTGATAGCTGAAGTAAACTGTAGTTGGTGTCTTGTCTTTTATCTCACCTTTCTTCGGAGCTTCAATATGCTTCTTAGGGGAAGATCCTGTGGGGATCGAGTAGTATTGAGAATATATATCAGATGCATCATAAGAAGGTAGGTTGCCACCTACCCAGGGCTGACCGAAACCATAATTGAACAGCCCTTCTGCCGTAACTTCACCTGGACGCGTTTTTACGTCACTTCCATCTAATGCTGAGACATACCCCATCAAAGAAATGATGAGGACAATCGATATCAGAATCTTATTCATATTCCTCACACTTTATGTATCCTTTAGAATTCCAGTTCGATCTTCATTGCATAGGTTCTGCTTTTCCCTTTCGCATCGGAGATTAGTAATTTTAGATACTCCCAGTTATGCATGCAATAGAGCTATTACAACAACATATACCATCAGATTATACCATCAGATATGTCCGTCATCGAACGATCTCTAACGTATCCGTCATCCATGTTGGGGCTAATCCAATCTCCGCTAGATCCCATCGTGCTGCCACTGGAACCTGCGCCCAGGTAGTCTGACTGTGCGCATGCCTGAAATGCAAGGCAAACAAGTACCGTCATACATATCAAAATTTTGGTATATTTCATTTCATCACCTGTTATTGCTTAAACTGGTTTCTTTGTCTAGTTATGTTAGGATTTTATTAAATAAAAGTCCTTCTGTTTCAAAATATTAAAGTATCATATGTTATTGCATACAAAATCAATAAACTAGAGTAAGAACTCATGGGTCTCTATTCAGGGGTTTAGTCGCATGTCTTCTTTTGCAAGTCATACATATCAGATTATGTAACCATTTAGGCCACTATAAGGGCCTAAGATATTTTTATAAATATGCTTTCGACCTCGTAAGGTCCGATGTTGCGCGCTGAATTCTAAAGCATCTTTCTGATTTCACTGTTTGCAATAATTCGATAAAGGGCGATTGTCGATAATCGATTCCATAGTCTATGAAATAGTGACTTTGCCAGAAGCGAAAATATGGCCTATTAAGAGAATGCAGAAAAGAGAGATGGATTCTTGTAGGTTATGCGTACTTCAAAAACCTCATGCGATGGCGTTGATCTTCTCGAGATAGATGGTCCTGAGAGGGAAGGGTGCCGTCAACCCACGGATATGTAGAAACAAAGATCCTCTTTGCCATCCCCTAGGATTTTTGCGAAATCTTCTCGGTTGGCCGGGCAGGATACAAGCAGAAAAGGCATCCTGCCCTACATTTTGGTGACAATGCCGCTATAGATTTCTTGGGCAGGAGCTATGAAGGAAACTTATTCAGTTCCTTTTCCAGGATTTTTTGTTTCCGCGATAGTTTTCTTGAGATCTTCTATCTGTCTCTGCTGCTCTTTTGCTTCCTTTCCTTTTAGGAACGGATCGAGGGCGGTCATGATAAGGCCAATGAAGGGGCTTGCGATTATCATTAACACGCCAATCGCTCCAAGCCAATCGGCCTTTGCCCAAACTCCAAAAATCAGTAGAAGTATTCCTGCCGCCAATATTGCTTTACCATATCCCATATAATTTCTTCCTCCTTATCTTCTATTAATATTAGGGGATAAATGAAAAACCTTTCGGCAAAACATTCAGAAGTTAGGCCGACATAACGACCGCTAACATAATAGCTGATAGATATAATTTTGCGTGCGTTACGCCTTGTGGGGCGGGGTTATTGTTACCCATACTTAATCGCCATCAATAATAATGGAATGCTTATATATAATAACCGCATCTAAAGCCGTCGCCGTCCAGCGAGGGAGACCGACGATGAATCGGAGTCGTAGGAAGGTTAAGCGTGGTCTTTTTAGGGCGGTTTTCGCCCCACCATGCAGCCGGCTCGCTTAAAAACAAATCGTCATGCTGGCCTTCGCTCCAAACCGCGTAAGAATCGCGTGTCATGATTGAATCGATTTTTACTCGAAAATTCAGCATCTCCTCTGTGTCTCTGGGTGAACGTCTGTAACCGCTGAGAGCCAGCGTTCTCGCGACGCTTTCAACCACAGAGGAATAGTTTCATGGAGTCGGAGTCAGACTCCACTTGAGAAGCATGCCCTCATCCAGCCGCTCCGCCGAGTCCAACCTCAGACAGGGATAAGACTCTCGAAATCCCTGGCCATCCACGAGGGTAGGTGCATTCTCTCCACCGATGATCATCCCTCCGATGTAGACATACAGCTCATCCACCAGCCCCTGCTCGATGAGCGACCAGTTGAGCCGGGCTCCGCCTTCCACCATCAGACGCTTTATGCCGCGATCATAAAGCACCGTCATCAGCTCTGCCAGATCCACCCTCTCGACGCCGCATTTTATTATCTCACACTTCAACGAGAGACTTTCCAGTCTATCCTCCGGTGCGGACTGGGAGACAGCGATCAGGCACCCTGGACCCAGGATCTTTGCATCAGGCGGGGTGCGGGCCCGGCTGTCGGCCACAATGCGCAGCGGGTCTTCCTGCCAACCTTTATCCCGTCTCGCCTGGCGGGAATTTTTCGACTTTACTCTCAAGCCGGGATCGTCTGCCAGCACTGTTCCGATTCCCACCATGATGGCGTCGCTGGATGCCCGCAGGCCGTCAACCCTGGCCAGATCCTTCTCGCCGGAGATTCTCACCTGCTTGCGATCCACAGAGCTGATCTTGCCGTCCGCGCTCATGGCGCTGTTGATGAATATGAAGGGCCTGGCCAATAGTCTGCACCGCCAAATGATCTGTACCGCCAATAGTCCATATCGCTAATAGTCCATATCGCTAATAGTCTGAAAGAGGGCCGCCTGCAGCCTGCACATCTCCTCAGATGTCCAGGGATGTCCGAGAGAAGCTAAATAGCTTCCCTGCTTTACCCGCAAAGATATGCCCGAGATGCCCGAGTCGCGCGAGATCCTGCTCCAGGGAACTATAATCTATGGTGATGATTTCCAGTCCCTTGAGGGATACATAAGCCTTCAGGACGGGATCATAAAGGAGTTTGGCACGGGGCATATAGATGCTGATTTTGAGGGCGTAGTCTGCCCTCGTTTCGTCAATTCTCACGTTCATGTGGGCGACTCCGCCTTCAAGGATCCGCCCTTCCTGCCGCTCTCAGACCTCGTCGGCCCGAACGGACTGAAAGCACGTCTGCTGGCCGAAACTCCACGAGAGCTCATCATAGAAGGCATGAGGAGAAGCCTGATGGAGATGGTGAGTACAGGAACCTGTGCTTTCGCCGACTTTCGGGAGGGCGGAGAGGAGGGCTTGAGAAGGCTCTTAGAGGCGGCCCATGATTTGCCGCTTCTCATGCGCATCTTTGGCAGGCCCTGTCAGGGCGAGACGAGCACTCCGGAAAGCTGCTGGGGCCTGGGAATAAGCAGCACCAGAGATCACGATCACGATTTCCTTGGAACCGTGACGGACTTCGCCCGCAAATCCCGCCAGGCGCTGGCCATCCACGCAGGGGAGGCCGCACGTGATGATATACGCGATTCCATCGCCCTGGAGCCCGACTTTCTGGTGCACATGAGCAAAGCGGATGAGTCGGATTTGAGATCTGTAGCCAGCGCCAATATCCCAATCGTTGTCTGTCCCAGATCTAATATGATAACAGGAGCGGGCCTGCCCAATGTGAAGAAGATGATGGAACTGGGCATCACACTCGGAGTCGGAACTGATAATGTCATGCTCAACTCGCCGGATATGTTCGAGGAGATGCATCTACTGGCTAAAGCCCTGCTGCATGACGATAGACAGGTATTTAATATGTGCACGCTAAATGGTGCAAAGATAATTGGACTTGATCAGAGGCTCGGGTCAATCCGGGAAGGAAAAGAGGCAAGAGTGATGGTCATAAACAGGAACTCAAACAACCTGTGGGGATCGATGAATCCGCTGGCCAGCATTGTGCGCAGAGCCGGGCCATCTGACATATTAGCTATATTTTAGAGGTAAATCATGTTTGAGAAGATTCTGGTTGCAACCGACGGATCAGAGCACGGATTGAGAGCCGCCAAGGTGGCCCTGGAGCTGGGCAAGATCTCGGGTGGAAAGGTAACTGCCCTCTACGTGGCAGACACGGAACGGACAGCCCATCTGCCGGATGACATGCTTCTATTCAGCATCCATGAGCTCCTCCTCAAAGAAGGGAAGGAAGCCGTGAAACAGGTGGAGAAGCTGGCCAAGGAAATGGACGTCTCCTTCGAGAGCGCTGTGATAGAGGGCCACCCCGGTGACAAGATCATCAGCTATGCGAAAGAGGGGGGAATGAGTGTAATCGTTCTTGGCGCTGTGGGGCGCACCGGTCTTGATAAGTTTCTATTGGGGAGCGTAGCCGAAAAAGTGGTTCGTAACTCCAGTATTCCTGTCCTGACAGTTCCGAGGGAATGATCTTGAGCTCTCTCGTCAGGGACGTGATGGTCAGGAGTGTGGCCTACGTCGCCATCCCCGGCAACAGGGACGATGTTCTAAAGACGTTGCAGGACCGGAAGGTGTCCGGACTTCCCGTGGTGAAGAAGGGCGAGGTGGTGGGAATGATCACCAGGACCGACCTGCTCCGCAATCGCGATGAATATCAGACCGCTCTCCTCATGACTCGCGATCCGGTTGTGATAAGCCCTGAGAAGAGCATAGTTGAGGCCTCCGAACTGCTTATCCAGCACGGCATAAGACGGCTTCCTGTGGTGGAAGGCAAAGAGCTGGTGGGGATGCTAACAGTTGCCGATATCATTCGCGTGGCAGAGGACATGAAAATAACGGAGAGCATTGAGCCGTACCTGGAAAAGGAGACCGTGGTGCTCTGGAGCGAGATGCCCTTGACCGTTGCCGGATCGATCATGGAGTATGCTGCCGTGGAAGCGTGCCCGGTCATCGATACCGACCTCAAGCTGGTGGGTATGATCTCAGATAGGGATCTCATCAAAGCCAGCGTGATTGAGGAATCCGTGGAGAAGACGGATATGTCTGCTGATGACGGAGAGGACACCTGGATGTGGGACCGGGTGATGCAGACCATCAGCAAATACTATACTGTTTCTCGGATCAGGCTTCGCAATATTCCCGTTCGCGAGGCTATGGTGCCCCCCAAAACGGCTTTTAAAATTGATGAGGTGAGCGGATGCGCGGCAGTTATGCGCAAGAACCGAATAGATCAGATGCCCGTGGTTACCTCTAGCCAGAAGCTGATGGGAATGCTCAAGGATACTGACATATTGAGGGCCCTGGTGGATCACTGCAAGAAGACGGTGCCCTGAAACACTTTTTTATTTGCTTTATCACATTCAATTGCGTCCTGCATAGAATAAGAATTTTTTCTGGCAAAGGCTTAAGATCAATTCCACCTAATTTCATTGGACCATGTCTCATATCAAGTTCTTCAGCACCAACGGCCACTCCGAGCGTGTGGACTTTCGGCAGGCGCTCCTGATGGGCCAGGCCCCGGATAAAGGGCTCTTTATGCCTGAGCAGATTCCAAAGGTTCCCGCGAGCATTATCGATGAATTTCCCAAGATGAGCTATCCACAGATCGCCTATGAGATCATCAAGCCCTATTTGGGCGACCTGATTGAAGACTCTGCTCTGAGAAATATGTTACAGGACGCCTACAACTACGATATTCCACTGGAAAAGGTCTATGACGGAAAATATGTTCTGAGGCTGGATCAGGGCCCAACTTGCTCCTTCAAGGACTTTGCTGCCCGGCTCATGGGCAGAATGATTCAATACTTCCTGAAGGAGGAGGGCAAGAGCATCATCATACTCACCGCCACCTCTGGTGATACCGGCTCTGCCGTAGCTCATGCTTTCTTTGGCCTGGACAACATAAAGGTAGTTGTACTATTTCCTGAGAAAGAGGTGACGGTTCGGCAGCGCCGTCAGATGACCACCTTGGGAGAGAACATCTTCCCGCTGGCAATAGACGGCAAGTTCGATGACTGCCAGGCCCTGGTCAAGCAGGCATTTGTCGATCCCGAACTGCAAGGGCTCAACCTCTCCTCGGCCAATTCCATAAATATAGGCAGACTATTGCCCCAGGCGGTTTACTACTTCTACGCCCGTTCGCGCGCGGCATTACAGGGAGAAGAGATCGTCTTCTCAGTGCCCAGCGGCAACTTCGGCGACCTCATGGGTGGGCTGATTGCCTCTAAGATGGGTCTTCCCGTGCATAAGTTTGTGGTGGCGACGAATGAGAACGATGAATTTCCCGTCTTTATGCAGACAGGCATCTACCAGCCGATCCAGCCCAGCAAGAATTGTATATCCAACGCTATGAACGTAGGGCACCCTAGCAACCTGGCAAGGCTCTTCTGCCTTTACGGCGGCCAGATGGACGAGACAGGTCAGGTTTCCAGGCAGCCGGACCTTATAGCTATGCATAAGGACCTTTATGCCGTCTCAGTCACGGACGATGTTACCCGTCAGACCATCAAAGATGCTTATAGCCAGTATGGTGTCCTTCTGGAGCCTCATGGGGCAGTAGGATGGGCAGGGCTTATGAGGTATCTGCAAGAGTGCGGGGACTGGAATCCCTGCGTCTCTCTGGAGACGGCAGACCCGGCCAAATTCCCGGATGAGATCGTGCGTCTCACCGGCATAAATCCGGCTTTGCCGCAGGTCATGGCCCGGCTGGATGATCTGGAAGAGCACTTCGAGAAGATGAACGGAAGTTATGCTTCTTTGAAGAATTACCTCGGACGCTTCCTCGCGGAGTAAAAATGTCGAGTCAATTGAAAGCCATTTTCTTCGATGATGTCGGCAGCTTTCCCCTGCCGAAAGGCGTCCGGCTGGAGGGTCTATCTCGCGATCAGTATCTACAACTGGTGCGGGATGCTCTGGCTCAAAAGCGAAGTGCAGGCGTCGAGGTTCCCACCTATCCTCAGTTCAGGGATATGATTCGCATGTTTATGGACCTCATCGAAGACCCGGAGCTTACGGAAAGCCCCTACCTGATAAAGAGAGAGCACGCGAAGATTATGGAGCTGCAAGCGGTGCCTCCGGGCCAAAGTGTGCGTGTCTGTGTTACAGGACCCATTGAACTTTACATATCTGCCTTTGGGGCCACGAATTATTCCGATATTCTCTACACTCTGGCGGAGAGCGTGTCCAGGTTCCTTGCCAGGGCCAAGGGTGAAGGGAAGATGTCTGTGGCATCAATAGATGAGCCCAGCCTTGGCATGAACTCCAATATAGTCTTCTCTGAAGATGAGATTTGCAGGGCACTGGAGATTGCGAGCTCTCCCTGCCTGGGTATGGACTGCGAGGTGCATTTGCATTCGCCCCTCTATGCCGAGACCTGTGCCCGTGTTCCCGGTATCAACATCCTGGGCGTCGAGTCGGCAGCGCATCCAGACTACTTAAGATTGATCGATAAGAAGGTCCTTGAAGAGACGGAAACATATATTCGGTCAGGCATCGCCCGCACCGATATTCTCTCTATAGCCGCACGTTTAAATGATCAATATGGCATCAATCTCTGGGACGACATGATTCGGCTGGAGAAGGAGATCCTCGATCTGGAGTCACCCCTGGTTATGAAGAAAAGGTTAGAGGAGGCTTATGGCCAATTCGGAGATCGAATACGTGCAACAGGTCCCGATTGCGGCCTTGGGTCCTGGCCAAGCCAGGATCTGGCCGACAAAATCCTGGCGAACTGCGCTAAAGCTGTAAAATCCTTCTCGATGGAGGACCTTTATTGACTGTACCATCGCTAACTAAGCAAATGGTAGCTTTTTAAATATAAAAATTTATGTATCGTAAAAACCTGTTCAAATCTTTAACATAATTCTGAAAATATTTCGGTCAGGTAGCTTCTGTACATAAATATTTTATGAAATCAGTTTCTGATCTAAGTATATCTGATTAAGGAGTACTATGATTACCATTATCTATAAATATTTTAAGAGCATTGGTGAGTATCATGAAACTGAGGGTAGTTAGTTCTAAGAGAGAAATTACTGATTTAAATAGGAATGAGCAGCTTGTTCACCTGGCGTTCAGAGCCTCCAATATGGATGTGATGAATCTTGTACAGTCCTGTCCGCGTCTTCGGGCCGTGCAGATTCCGCCCTCGTATCATGAGACCATGTCTAAGGCCGCCCAACAATTCCTGGAAATACAAGGTGTACAGCTCTTGAGGGGAGATGTCTGGGGCCACCGCAAAGACATTGATGAGTATTATGCCGTCGGCGAAAAGATTGTGAACCGCATATCAAGCCTCATGTCCGAAGGCAACAGCATCGAAGAGACTGTGAAGAAGCTGCAAAGAGAGACCAAACTCTCAGAAGACCTGATCCGGTACATCCTGAAGGAGCAGGTGATGGCATAGATTATATGCACGCCCTCAGTCATTTTGGGGAGAAGGCTCGGACCGGAACGTGAAAAGCTAATCTCTTCCGATCATTCCTTTCCTATCTGGAAGCTCTAGATCAATGCGAATTGGGGGGAAGCCCCCGGGTTAAGGTTATGCCCCTGCGAAATCTGCTGGAGCCCGCAAAAACGGATCGAGATCCTTCTAATTTTCTTATTTTGCTTAGACTTTGACAAAATATCAGGCCGAAATCGAGACCAGACTTTTACCACTCAATCGTGCATAGACCTGGAGCGTCGCCGTTTGGAAAGAGCCTGTAGACTTTTCCGTTCATATTCAAATCCACATGATTGCCGCTTGGGATTGCGTTATAGTTGTGAGTGGCCAGGAAGAATGCCAGGTCCGGGGAATTTATCAGGCTGTCTTCATAGGATGTGATGAGGCTCCTCAAGCTGTAAAGGTCATTGCTTTCTGCTGAGGCTGTGACTGTGCACAATATCGCATTCATCATGCATATCAATACAATCGTTGCCAGATACTTCGTCGCGGATCTCATCATAATCCCTTATAAGATTTCAGTAATCATATAGACGATTATGTCCAGATCTGGCTAAAAGTATGGACCAACTGTTCGTATCCTATAATAAGATCATTGATCAGAATGTGATAAAAGCATAAGCAGGGCATGATTGTTTAATGCGATGCGATGAGTATAAGGTGCTTGCAAGAAGTAAAATAGTTGAAAGCGATGTTCTTATGGTTTTCAAGAAATCATCCCCCCCTAATCCCTGGGCAACTGGATCATTGATGTATTACTACCATCAATGGAATCAATCAGGTAACTCGATCATAGATGTGAATAATTCTTGAAATTAAATGTAAAATCAGCCACTTCTGGCTATTGAATCCTCACAAATCTGAAAGCTGGGAATTGATCTGCTTGAAATCACCTAGCACACTTATGCCTCGATCGGTTGTTTCATATAATACGTCCTTTCCCTTCTTAACCACTATGAGGTTGTTCGCTATTAGCAGGTCGAGATAAGGAATTACGGTTCTGAAGTTGAGATTTGCTTGATACACAATTTTCGTCTTGCCTGCACCTGTTTTACATATATCTAAAATCTCCGAGATTATCACATGCTTACTTCTCTTCATCATCCTTTTCCTCCTGATATTAGGTAGCTCGGGTAAATCAGCAGATACCGCCATGATCTCAGCAATATCGTTCAGGGTAAAGCAACAACTAACATTTGCAGTATTTCAAAGTTTGATCTGGTGTCTGCTTTTTTTCATAGTTTCGCTGCTCGTAGTATTTTCATATGCTGTATCCAATAACGTGGACCATTCCGTTCTCAATGTCGCATGCGGTCGCATTTCCTACCAATCCGCTCGAAGTAAATTCGTTAAATGTGGGGATCGGCATATGACATTCAATTGCTTCTCTCAGGTTTTCGATCCGAAGTGGCTTTGTTAGAAAACTATCTGCACCAGCCTCAAGGCAAATTTCGCGATAATTGTTTAATGATGTGACAATTATGATCTTTAGATCTTGATGCCATCTCTGACGGATGATTTTTGTCGCCTCTAATCCATCCATCTCAGGCATTTGGATATCCATAAGCACGATATCGTAGGACTGATGGTCTATGGCTTCAATCGCCTCAATACCATTTGTTGCGAGATCTGCGTGATGACCAAGCTTCTTGAGCATCTGTGAAGCAACTCTGAGGTTAACATCACTATCATCCACCAAAAGAATACTCAAAGACATTTTTCCTCCTAATCTCTAGTTACCTAATAGAATAAATTATATAAGAATCTTTTGCCTGTAATAATTATAATACTGAATAAAGATCATTAACAAATGACCTATACAATTTTACCGCTATCGTTTTCATTCTGGGGTGTTAAAGATTATTATTATTATCTCTATTAATATTATTATTTTATGTAATTATTCGTGAATATTAATAAGATATTTGATACTTTGTGGCCCTTTGTCGGGAGGGCGTTACATGGGATTCAAGAAATGATAATCGCTTTGATAGATTGACAAAAAAGAGTCCAAACAATTAAAAAATCGTCATACGCTCATTTAATCTTATTGAGGTGAAATTCTGGCCCCCAATAGATAGCAGTGTCTAGACTGAGATCAATGCCACCTCGCGACGTTTGCCAAAGCCATTAAAGACGGTCCCAAGATTCCTTGTATCGCCAATCAGAACCAAATCTTCTGAACATATACAGTTCCCATCGCCAAATAGAAATCTGTGTAGATGCAACACTTAATATATCCCAGATGGAGTTCAGTTTTGAATTCATACTACATTGGCAATCATGATGATTATAAATAGTTTTTGCTAAAAATTATATATAATTTCTAATATTTGACACAATGGACGCCAATATTATCTCGATTGGCAATAATTTGTGAGATCTTCTTAAACATTTTTGTAATAGTTATTATTATTGTAATTATTCTTACGGCATGATTTATGTATATGATTTATGTATATGTTTATATATAATATCTGATTGCTTAGATCTATAGTGTTTAACCTAAAATCTGGAACTAATGACCGCTATGCTTCACTTGGTTCAGTACATGATATAATTAAATCACTGAGTTAAGCACTATGAATGGCTAAAATACTTCCATCAATTGGAGCCCTGCAGAAATACAACTCCATTTCCCCCGAAGCTCTATCCTTCTGACGGATCAGATATCTTACCGGAATAAAGATCGGCAAAAAGGCTGGCCTAGGTTTCAGGCCAAGAATGGAATTGATTAATTAAGCTGGTCTATTGTGCATTCTTGAGGTTCTTTGTCATCCCTGGTGCGCAAGAATACCGGCGCCCGGAGACTACCATCGTGCGTGACCTCCAGGGCAGTTACCTGCACCACCAGATTTGGCTCGATCCAGACTGCCTCCGGCGTTGATGGCGGATTGGAGAAAGGAGACCGGATTCTGGGCAAAAAGTGACTTGTGACCTCCTCTAGCTCATCCAGAGAAAAGCCAGATCCAACACGTCCTATGTAGACCAGTTGACCGCGACTGTATGCTCCTATAAGCAAGCCGCCGAAGTATGGCTCGCGATCTCCTTTTCCCGGAATGTAGCCTCCCACGACCAGGTCAAGCTTGAGGCTCTTTTTGATCTTTATCCAGTCCTGGCTTCTGATGCCCGGCAAATATTGGGAGTCCAGTCGCTTGGCAACGACTCCTTCTATGCCCGTCTTCAAGGCCGCATGAAAGTAATCCTCGCCCTTTTCAGGAAATGAATCCATTATGCTTACAATCTCGCTCTCCTCTAGCTCTTCATGCAAAATTTCCTTCCTTTCGCGAAGGGGCCGGTCCATCACACTTTTTCCTTTTGCATAAAGAATATCAAAGACAACGTAGCTTACCGGCATGGCACGAGAAAGATACTCGATCTTAATTCTCTCATTCTGATGGTCACGCTCGGCAAGAGCCCGAAAGCTTGGCCGACCTTTCACGAAGACCGTGATCTCTCCGTCCAGAATGCATTCCGAGGCTGCCGGGGCCAGGGCACTGACGACCTCTGGATAGCGATATGAGATATCCACCAGCCTGCGGTTCCGCATGCGCACGTCCTTTGAGACTGCTGCAATGCAGCGTGTTCCGTCGATCTTGGGCTCAAAGATCCAGCCAGCTCTATTGAAGGGCTGACCGGACACAGCCAACATGGGCTTTACGGGATCCATATCTATTGACCTTTTAATTCCGTGATTATTTGGTCTGCTCAGTTGTTTTCGATTCGCTATTGTCCCAACTATTTCAATGACTCTGCAGTCATACGCAAAGCCTCCATGAGGCTCTTGGCGGGAGGCTTGGCCTTTTTCGCTTCAGGGACTACGACTACTCCTTCCATCTTGGACCTGACCAGGGCCTCGATTCGCTTCCGGTATTCGTCCTTGTAGGCGTCAAAATCGAGATCTCCGCTCAGACCTTTCACTATCTCCATGGCCAGCTGCAGCTCATTTTCCTTTGGCGGGGGAAGCTCTTTCAGAACCTCATAGCCTTCCGAATCCAGGACCTCATCAGGATATCTCATGGTGGTAGCGACGATTGCCCGGCGGTAGTAGTGGACCATGACCGGGCTCTCGCGTGAGTGCATCGTGATCTTGCCAATCGCGGCTTTTCCTGTCTTCTCCATAACGCTTCTTAAAAGGGAGTACGCATCCTCGGATCTATCTGGTAGCAAAAGATAGGTCTTCTCGAAGTAATGGGGATCGACTTCAAAGAAGTTCACAAAACGATCAAGAGCTATTGTGTTCTTCGATTCGGGCTTCATGCTGTCGATCTCTTTCTTTTCCAGGATTACGTACTTGCTCTTGCCGAGAGGATAGCCATAAACTGTATCCGCGAGGGGAACTTCGTCTCCCTCCTGGCAGATGCGCTTGAAAGAGATGGGGGTCTTGCAGCTCCGATGAAGCATGCGAAAGCTGATACGCGTATTTCTGATCATGGACAATGCTTTCACAGGGATGTTCACGAGACCTATGCGCAGGTTGCCGGACCAGATGGTTCTGGGAGGAGCGGATGGAGTCGAATCCTCTTCAGATGCGCCTTCTTCTGTCTTTCCTGCCTTCTCCTCGGTTAGCTGCACGACCTCAGCCATGAATCAATACTATGCCGGGATTCTACAAATCCTTTTGCACAAATTTGCCCATGATCCTATCAGGATTTCCTTCCTTCCATCGATTTTCTCAGATGCCGAAGATGCCGCCACCACTATTCGCATGTTTTCGCTTGTTCATTTCGATGCTCGATTTTTCATAGGCATCTTGCCTCAGCCGCGGGAGAGCACGAGCAGCACGCTGCTTCAAAGCGAATCGAGGCCATTGACCAGCAGATCGATCGGCTGGTTTACGAGCTTTATCATTTGACAGAAGAGGAGATCGCGATAGTGGAGAGGGAAGTGATGCAGACCGACTGTAACAAGGGCCAGAGAAAGAGTCTAATCCAATGAGAGCTCATTTTGAGCAGAGAACGTGAAAATGGAGACTGATGTCATTCAGAAGCAAGCTGCAAGGAAAGAGACCATTTGAAGATGATAAGCGAACCTTCGCCAATACCCGGAAGGGCGAAGCCGAGCTCAAGGCAGGTCTTGGAAAATGCTTTAAGAATGCTGATGATTTCATAGAGCATCTTGTTAATCTCTGAGCAATCATGACGAATCTTGAAATGATGCCGTCCCTGGCCGGATGGGAGGGACCCAATTGTATCGCTGATGGCATTTTTCGTTACTCGAAGTGCATCTCCTGGATAAGGCTGAATATCGATGTCGATGAGACTGGATTTTACGGCGGCACATGCGGAGCCTGCACTAACTTCGAGGTCGAGCGCGAGAACGGCCAGTGGAAACGCTTCGAGACCGATCTGGCCTGCACGCCCAAGGGCGAGCCTGTCCTGAGGCTGAGGGAATACACCACATGGGATGTGGTGCACGAGCGCATATCTGATGGTCTTCCACTCGATGAGAATATCGAGACCATCGAGGATCTGGCAGCATACCTTGAGGGATGTTTCCAGTGAGTTGTTGATTCAGGGAGTGATTACAGTCAAGCCCGGCACGCGTGAGAAGTGGCAGTCTGTAGATACTATTGCCGCTTCGTACGTGTTTAGGTGCACTAGAGTAGGTCTATGAATGCTGTTTTCAGTTCGGAACTCATATTATATATAATCGTGCATTAAACCTCAATCGATATCAATCGCCAGTGCGCCGCAAATTGGCATTATATGATTTCGCTGTGCTGGAAGCATGTAAATGGGCTTCTAGACGCTGATTATGACGAGCTAAACACGTACGCCGCTTCATGGGTCAACGCGATGGAGGCGATCAGTTCGGGGCGGAATCCCGGAAGAAGAGGCTGGCTAATTGTCTGCGCCTGAATGAAAGATATGCTAATGTCATTGAAATGCAGAGGGGACAGAGCAGACGCAGAAGAGCACTGTTTTTCTCTTTTTCTTCCGGGGTGCCGCGAGTCGGCCTGCTGGCCTCCCGCGCTATGGTCGGGGGCGCCGCTCCAGGCCGCGGCCGGCCGAGCGACGGCGGTTGAACTGCAGACTAATTAAGAGTACCATGTCTTCGATAGACCCTCTCCTGTCATTGATGGTCTTATGTTAATTGGCTGCATTGTAATATCTTCTTCATTGTGCCAGCCTTCCCTTGGGACATGTTCAACAATAAAGGGCTGAGTTTCATAGATTGTTCCCCGCGGCCGCGGGGTCAGGGGGGCCGCCACGGCCAGGAGTGGGCCCCATCGCCCTAGCGCGTCTAACCGCGCGGAACCCGGATGAAGCTTTGGGACAATTTTTGCGACGAATTAGAATTCATTTAGATGCAGATTGGATCCATCTGATGCTTGCAGAGACAACATTCTCACATTCTTCCGGGGTTCCGCGAGTCGGCCCTGCGGCCCTCGGGGCACGGGCGCCTTTCCCGGGCCGCGGCCGGCCGAGCGACGGTGGCCAAGCTGCAGACCAGTGGATGGGCTAATGTCAAGATGATGATCGATCAGGCAGTTAATTTCGCAAGCAACTTCCATTCTCTTATAATCTTCAGAAGTTTTGAAACGATGCATTGCTAAATCGATCGTGTACCTTATTTAGTAATCCTGAATTGTCACCTGCAAAATCTACATCCAGAGGCAAGCATATGGGCCAGGATCCGACCATCACATTATCCATAAAGGAAGCGGGAGAGCGTCCCAACAGCACCTACCTTTTTCATATCCAGCTTGACGGAACCACTCTCGTTAGCAACCAGAGCCTTTCTTTGCCGGATTCTCAGGCGGTGCGGGAGATCTCCCGCAACTTTGGCTCTCTCTTCGAGCAGGGCTGCAGGCCGGAAATGGACGCTGACGCCCAGAGGGCACTGGGAAAGCAGCTCTTCGACCTCTGGCTGGCCGCATCCTGGGAGAAGATCACGAACGCAGTTCCCGTAGGCGCGCTGCGATTCCTGGTCGTTGCCTCCGAGGTTCCCGAGATCCTCAACCTCCCCTGGGAGCTCTTGCTTCCTTCCGAAGGCGAATTCCTGGGCATCAATCCACTCTTCAGAATCCGCCGCTTTCCTTCCACCAGCAAGCAGATGGCCGCCTTCACCGGAGAGCTGCGCCCCGGACCTCTGCGCCTGCTCTTCATGGCCTGCTCTCCCACGAATCTTGCGACTCTGGACTACGAGCGTGAGGAGGAAGCCCTCTTTCGGGCCATTTATGGTCATGGATGTAGCCTTCGATTCCTGCGACCAGGGCACCTTTGAGGAGCTCAAGGAGAAGGTGAGCGAGTTCAAGCCCCACATAGTCCACCTGACCGGCCACGACGCAGTCATAGATGGCCAAAGGCCTGATCGATGCCGCCTTCCCCAAAGGTTGATCCTGACGCCTCATCTCACTAATAAGACCTGATCCTCTCCTTTTCTCTTTTTCTCCAAACCTTTTTATATATCCACTCTCTTCAAAGCATGGAAAATCTGATGACAGGTTGCTGCGAGAGAGCCATCCTTATCCCGTCCTCTCTCACCATGGAGGGAAGGGATTCGCGTGTTAACACGCTCAAGGTCGGCCAAATCGCACGGGCAGCAGCAGTCTTCCGCATGAACCGCATCGTGATCTACAGAGATCCAGAATACAACGATTCCCGGTTCATAGCCATGATCCTGCGGTACATGGAAACGCCGCAGTACCTGCGCAAATTGCTCATCCCGCGCCGGGAAGAGCTGCGCCATGTGGGAACACTGCCGCCCTTACGCACCGCACATCATCCCATAAACTCAAAATCAGAATCGCTCAAGATTGGCGAGTTTCGCGTCGGAGCAGTCGTTGAAAGCGTCGGATCTGATGGCGGCGTCTGGGTGGAAATCGGAATCAATCGCCCAATTCCCCTCCGCACTGGTGATAAGTACTCGGTGGGGCAGCGCCTAAATGTCAGAATCTTTTCGCATGAACCGCTCGCCGCTGAGCCTGTAGACCGGAGGGAGATTCCTCATTACTGGGGATTCGAGACCGAGGTAGTGGAGAGCCTGGAAGGCTATCTGGCTGCAAAGCATGAGCAAGGTAGCTATGTGGTTCTCACCTCCCGGAGCGGTATGGCACTAACGCCTGAACTCCTCTCAAAAGTCGGTCACTCGGGCCAGAAGCGTGATCTTGCGGTGGCCTTCGGCTCACCCGCACGAGGCGTGGACGCGTTCTTGAGTAATGAATCGATGGACAGGTATGAAATGATTAACACCATTCCGCATCAGGGAACTGAGACGGTTCGAGTGGAAGAAGCTGTCTTTGCCACTTTAGCCCTGCTCAACCTGGTGCGTTTGGAGGACTAAAATCGATGGCAACAATACACCGACCTAGACGAGGTTCGCTAGCCTACAGCCCGAGAAAGAGGGCCAAGAGCGAGGTCCCCAGAATCAGAAGCTGGCCCGAGGAGGACAAGGCCAGGATGGCAGGCTTTGCAGGTTACAAAGCCGGCATGACCCACGTCATAATGATCGACGATCGACCGCGCAGCCTCACCGAGGGCATGGAGATCAGCATGCCTGTGACTGTTCTTGAGGTTCCCCCCATGAACGTGGTGGCAGTGCGCGCCTATGAGAACTACAACGGTGGCCTCCGGCCCGCAGGCGAGGCCTGGGCCGAGAACCTGAGCCCGGATCTGACCCGCGCTATGACGGTCCCCAAGAAGACCCGCGGAAGCTCTGTCGACGAGCTGAAGGCTATTGGCGAAGACATCGTTGATGTCCGGGTCCTGGTTCACACCAACCCCTCGCTCGTATCTGGAATTCCCAAGAAGGTCCCTGAGGTCATGGAGATGCCCATCAACGGCGGGTCCATGCTGGATCGTCTCGCTTTTGCGCAAACTCTGCTCGGCCAGCAGATCCCTGTCTCCAGCGTCTTCGAGCTGGGTGATCTACTGGACGCCTCTGCCGTCACCAAAGGCAAGGGTACCCAGGGTCCAGTCCGGCGCTGGGGAATCGCCATGGCCAAGCGCAAACATGCGCGTACTGGCAAACTGCGGCACGTGGGCAACCTCGGTCCCTGGCATCCGGCGCATATCAGCTGGCGGGTTCCACAACTGGGCCAGATGGGCTACCACCAGAGAACTGAATTCAATAAGAGACTCATGTTTATCGGAACAGATGGCACAAAGATCACTCCGGAAGGCGGATTTCCGGGCTATGGCATCGTCCGTAATGAATACGTCCTGATCAAGGGAAGCGTACCCGGCCCCATCAAGAGGCTGGTCAGGATGAGGCATGCCATAAGACCCGGAAAGAACTTCGTGAAAGCTCCCGAGTTCCTCTATGTAAGCCAAGAGTCCAAGCAGGGGGTCTAGGCAATGAAGATAAACGTCATTGATCTATCGGGAAATGCAAGCGGCGAGGTCGAGCTGCCTTCCGTCTTCGAGGAGGAGTACCGGCCTGATATCATCAAGAGGACAGTGCTGGCCGCACAAGCCAACAGGCTCCAGTCTTACGGCCCTCACTTCTATGCAGGCATGAATACCTCTGCTCAATCCTGGGGTCCGGGACACGGCGTCTCCAGAGTTCCCAGATTGAAGAACGGCAGAAAGGCCGCGGGCATACCAATGGCCGTAGGCGGCCGCAGGTCTCACGCCCCTCAGCCCAATAAGGACAATACTGAAAAGGTCAACAAGAAGGAGAGGAGAAAGGCGATCCGCTCCGCCATAGCCGCTACCGCGTCTGCGGGACTTGTCGAGGCTCGGGGCCATAAGTTCTCCCGAGAGCTGCCAGTCGTGGCAAAGAATGACATCGAATCCCTGGAGAAGACCTCTGATGTCATAAAATTCCTGATGGCAGCAGGCCTTTGGGATGATGTCATGAGGGCCAAGAATGGAAGGCACATTCGGGCTGGCAAAGGCAAACTGCGGGGAAGGAAGTTTAGGGGTCGAAAGAGCCTGCTCATTGTCGCTGGCAATGACGGTGGCCTCGGAAAAGCAGCCCGGAATCTTCCCGGCGTGGACTTCGTCACCGTCGAGAGGCTTAATGCGGAATTGCTCGCCCCTGGAACCAAGGCCGGCAGACTTACCGTCTGGACCGAATCTTCCCTGGAAAAGCTCGCCATGAAGGGCTCCGCGGAGGTAAAGCAATGATTATCAAAAGTCCTTATGTTACCGAAAAAGTCACCAGCATGATCGACTCCAACGATACCCTGGAGTTTCTGGTGAACATAAGATCCACCAAGCCGGAGATCAAGAAGGCCCTGGAGGAGCTCTACGACGTAGATGTCCTGGCAGTCAGGACCATGATAACCTCCCGGGGAGAGAAGAAGGCCATCGTAAAGCTGGCCGGAGAGGGTAGTGCGAACGAGTTAGCCACAAGGCTGGGACTGCTGTAGGTGGGGAAAATATGGGACATCGAATCATATCTCAAAATAGAGGCGCAGGAGGCCCTACATACAGGGCACCCTCTCACAGGTACAGGGCGGACATCAAGCACATCAAAGTCGATGAGGGAGAGACGATCAGAGGCGTGGTTCAGGAGATAATGCGTGACCCAGCCAGGACCTCTCCAGTTGCTCTGGTGGCCTTGAACGACGGTGAGATGAGGTACATCCTGGTTCCAGAGGGCATGTACGTGGGCCAGGAAGTTGCCTGCGGCATATCGGCACCTATCGAGCCGGGAAACACTCTGCCCCTGGCGGAGATCCCTGAGGGCATACCGATCTGCAACGTCGAATCGCAGCCCGGTCATGGCGGCCAGTTCGCCCGGTCCTCTGGAGTCTGCGCTATTCTCGTGGCTCACGACGGGGCCAAGACAGTTGTCCAGCTCCCCAGTGGAGAGATGAGGTGGCTCAGCCCCAAGTGCATGGCGACAATAGGCGTCGTTGCTGGAGGCGGTCGCCTGGACAAGCCTCTGGTCAAGGCAGGGAAGAGCTTCTATAAGTTCCAATCCAAGGCCAAGAAGTGGCCTATCGTCAGAGGCGTGGCTATGAACGCTGTAGACCACCCCTTCGGTGGCGGCGGACGGCAGCATCCCGGCAGGCCAAAGACGGTCAGCAGGAATACGCCACCCGGGCGAAAAGTTGGTTCAATTGCCGCAAGAAGAACCGGTAAGCGCTAGGTGATTGGTTTGGCTAAAAAAACAGGGTCCAAGCTTCCAAAGAGGAAGGAAGAATTCTTGTATCGGGGCCGGAAGATGGCCGACCTCGCCAAGTTAAGTATAGATGAGCTTGCCGGGCTGTTTCCAGCGCGGCAGCGCAGATCGATCAAGAGAGGGCTTGCCAAGGAGAACAAGAATCTCCTGGCGAACCTGAAGAACAAAGACTCGGTTCGAACTCACATCCGGAACATGATAATTCTGCCGGATATGGTGGGCAAGAATCTCGAGATCTACAACGGCAAAAGCTTTGAGAAGGTAGAGGTAATGCCTGAGATGATCGGGCACTTCTTCGGCGAGTTCGCAATGACGCGCGGTCGTGTTCAACACGGAGCCGCCGGCGTGGGCGCTACCAGATCGAGCAAATATGTGCCGCTGAAGTGAGGTGTGAGATTGGGCAGATTGAATTATTCGCTTACGCCTGCAGGACGCTCTTCAAGGGCCATGGGGATGGAGCTTCACATCTCACCAAAGCACGCCCACGAGATCTGCAGGACGCTAAAAGGCATGAGGGCAAACCTAGCCCGTGCCTATCTGGAAGATGTAATAGTCTTGAAGAGGGCTATTCCCTTCAAGCGCTATAGAAAGAATGTAGCCCACAGGCATGACCTTGTGGGGTGGGATGCTGGCCGGTATCCGGAGAAGGCAGCCAAGGCAGTGTTAATTGTCCTGAACAATGCCCTCGCCAATGCCGAATATAAGGGTATGGAGTCCGATAAGATGAGGATCTTCCATGCTGGTACAAAGAAGGGCAGGACCATTCGAGGATGGATGCCCCGCGCAATGGGAAGAGCCACGCCCAAGAACACAGAGACAGTCTCTGTGGAGATGGTCTTGACAGAGGTGAAGAGCTGATGTCCGTTGAAAAGAAGTTCGTGGCGGAGGGCATCACCAAAGCTCTAGTCAATGAGTATCTGGCTGAAGAGCTGGAACGTGCGGGTTATGGCGGCATGATCATGAACCGGACGCCAATGGGCACTCAGATCACCGTCTATGCTGAAAAGCCGGGCATGGTCATCGGAAAAGGCGGCAAACTGATCCGCAAGATAACCCGTGATCTGGATCGCAAGTTCCATCTGGATAATCCCCAGATCGATGTGCAGGATGTAGGTCGGGGTGACCTAAACGGCAGAGTAGTGGCCAATCGTCTTGCTTCGTCTCTGGAGCGCGGCTGGTACTTCCGAAAGGCAGGCCAGTCGATGATGCGCAGAGTGATGGACGCAGGAGCGCTTGGGTGCGAAATAGTGATCAGCGGCAAGTTAACAGGCCCCCGATCAAGAACCGAGAAATTCATATCGGGGTACATTAAGCACTCAGGCAAGCCGGCCATCGATCTCGTGGATAGAGGGTACTCCGTAGCTGTCAAGAAGCTGGGAGTTATCGGCTGTCAGGTCAGGATCATACCACCCGACGTGCGACTTCCCGACGACTTCCAGATTGAGAAGCCACAGGCAGCTCCGGCACCAGCGCCCGTAGCAGCACCAGCTGCAGTTCCTGCGCCGGCACCGGCCGCGTCAGCGGCACCTCTTGAGGAGAAGAAGAGCGATCTGGATCAGCTCCTGGAGTCAGAGCCGAATGCGGCTGGGGTTATGCCCGCACCCCTGGATGAGGGCGTGGCAGAGGATGCGCCTCTTCCCGAAGAGAAGGCCGATAGCGAGCCTTGCGGCAAGGAGGAATGATCCAAAATGGCCATCTTTAAGATTGATGAGATCAGAAACATGAACGCGGAGGAGATTGCAGAAGAGCTACGAAAGCTCGAAACAGAGCTCATTCGCGAGAGAGGCGTCGTCACTGCCGGTGGCGCCCCGGAAAAGCCGGGGAGAATCAGAGACATTCGCAGAACGATCGCCAGAGTCGAGACGGTCCAAACGGAGCGAAAGAAGTGAACCTTAGCCCTGAGAGCCTGGCCAGGCACGAGTTGATCGGCCTTGATGTCCTGGTTGAGTGTAGCAGTGAACCGGGGATCGTCGGGCTCAGGGCCCAGGTTGTGGACGAGACCAGGAACACATTCCTTTTGGAGACTCTGCGCAAAGTGGTGCGCATTCCAAAAAAGAATACAAGCCTGATCTTCTTATTACCCAATGGACAAAAAGTGAGGGTCGCGGGGTCGATCTTGATCTCGCAGCCCGAGAACAGAATAAGCAAGAGAATGCAGAGAATGAGGTGGAAGTTATGAGGGATATCGGACTGGACGTTAGCTCGCCGCAAAAGGAGTGCAATGATCCGAAGTGTCCCTTCCATGGTACCCTGCCTGTACGCGGCCAGGTCTTTAGTTGCACCGTGGTTAGCGACAAGATGGAAAATACCGTGGTAGTCATGCGCAAGTTCGAGAAGAAAGCAACGAAGTATGAACGATTTGAGAAGAGGCAGTCCAAGATCCATGCGCACAATCCCCCTTGCATTGATGCAAAGGCCGGGGATCGTGTCAAGATAGCGGAGTGTCGGCCCCTTTCCAAGACCAAATCCTACGTAGTAGTGGAGGTCTTGAAATGAAAGGACAAAAGGCCAAGATCCCAAGGGCGATCAACACTGGCGCATACCTGGATTGTGTAGACAATACAGGTGCGCGGACGCTACACGTTATCGCGGTAAAGAAGTACCGCGGCGTGAAAAATAGACAGCCCTGCGCAGGGATCGGGGACGTAGTAATCGTATCTGTGAAGAAAGGGACTCCTGAGATGAGAAAGCAGATCTTTAAAGCTGTCATCATCCGCCAGAGAAAGGAGTTCAGAAGGCCCGACGGTCTCAGGGTGAAATTCGAGGATAATGCCGCCGTTATAGTAGACGACGAAGGCGTTCCCAAGGGCTCTGAGGTAAAGGGACCAGTGGCCCGCGAGGTAGCAGAGCGGTTCAGCAAGATTGCCTCTGCGGCATCCATTATTGTGTGATGATTTTATGATTACAAAACAGCCAAGGAAGCAGCGGAAGGAAAGGTATACTGCGCCGCTGCACAGGCGTCAGAAGTATGTGCACGCACCCTTGAGCAAGGCCCTCCGTGAAGAGCTGAAGAAGCGCAATGCTCAGCTTCGCAAGGGCGATACTGTCAAGGTTATGCGTGGCGATCACGCCGGCACCGAAGGAGCTGTTGAGGATGTAGACCTCAAGAGGTGCACCATAAAAGTGGCAGGCGTGAGCAACTACCGAGCCGATGGAACCGAAGTGCCGAGAACCATTCATCCCTCCAACGTCATGATTGTCAAGCTCAACCTTGAGGATGCAGAGAGGGAGAAGATCTTCGCGAGGCGATCTGCTTGAGCCGACATCAGAAGAGAATAACTGTTCCCGTGAGCTGGCCCATCGCCAGAAAGACCCATGTCTGGGTCGCCAAGACCAGTCCCGGGCCTCATTCCTCTGCGGATAGCATGCCTCTCGTGATGGTAATCCGAGATCTGCTCAAGCTGGTGGATAACGCCCGCGAAGCAAAAAGGATTCTGCACGAGGGCAAGGTGCTTGTGGATGGTAAGGCCCAGACGGATTACAAGCTGCCCATAGGCATATTTGATGTCATAACCCTCCCGCTTCTGGACCAGCAATACAGGATGCTGAAAGATGAGAAGGGAATGTTCTATCTGAGCCTTCTTGAAACCGGAAATATCAGGAAACTGGCAAGGGTTGAAAACAAAACCATCATCAGCGGCAAGAAGCTGCAGCTCAACCTTTCCGACGGCTCGAATAAGCTGGCGGAAGGCGAGTTCAAAGTTGGCGATTCCCTTGTCCTCTCCATCCCCGAAAAGAATATCGAGGAGCGGATCGAGTTCAAGGTCGGCAACCTGGCCATGGTCGTGGGCGGAAAGCACTCCGGGCAGATGGGTATGATCAAGGAGATCATAAAGGTGAAGAGCTCTCAGCCCAATCGCGTCATAATCACCGGCGATAGGGAGTTCGAGACCATCGAAGAATACGTCTACATGATCGGAACAGATAAGCCTGTCATCAAGTTGGGGGCGGTTAGATGAATGTCATGCTCGAGCCCCGCATCGACAAGGTTGTCGTGCATGTGGGCGTAGGAGAGAGTGGCCAGAGGTTGGTAAACGCCGAAACTATCATGAAGACGATTACTCACCAGCAACCCGTACGGTCCATTGCCAAGAAGACGCTGCCCACCTTCAGCATCAAGAAGAAGGAACCTATCGGTGCAAAGCTGACCCTGCGGGGAAAGGCTGCCGAGGATTTTCTCGTCCTCGCCTTCAAAGCCGCAGGCAACAGCCTGAGGAAGAGCCAGTTCGATCAGCAGGGGAACTTCTCTTTCGGCATTGAGGAGCACACCGACTTTCCAGGCATGAGATACGACCCGGAGATCGGAATCTTCGGTATGGACGTATCTGTGGCTCTGAAGAGGGCCGGCTATAGGATAGCCCGGAGACGTGTGGCACAAAAGAAGCTTCCAGGCAAGCAGAGGTTGGGCAAGGGCGATACCATGGAGTTCGTCCATAAGAAGTTCGGCGTTGAGATCTTGGAGGCAGCATGAAGAAAGGCAAGAAGATTTTCGGAAGAGGTGCTAATCAGTGCAAGCGTTGCAGTCGCAAGAGCGGTCTGATAAGAAAGTACGGGATATACCTGTGCAGGCAGTGCTTCCGAGAAATCGCCCCTGAAATGGGGTTCGAAAAGTATTCGTAGGTGGTTGCATTGTTATTGGATCCACTGGCCGATGCCCTGTCCGTAATTAAGAATGCGGAGAGCGTAGGCAAGCCTGAATGTATCATCCATCCCGCCTCTAAGGTCATAGGCAGGGCTTTGAAGGTTATGGCGGATAGAGGATACATCGGCGAGTTCGAATTTATTGACGACGGAAAGTCGGGAATGTTCAGAGTGAAGCTCCTGGGAAGGATCAACCGCTGTGGTGTTATCAAGCCGCGGTTCTCCACCAAGGCTTCAGAGATGGAGAAATGGGAGAAGCGATTCCTCCCTGCCAGAAACTTTGGAGTGCTGATATTGAGCACCAATAAAGGAGTCATGGCCCACTCTGATGCCAGGGCACAGTCCCTGGGTGGCCAGCTACTGGCGTATGTGTATTAGGTGGTCTCATGGTCAAACAGATTGCACGACAGGTAGAGATCCCGGAAGGAGTTAACGTATCCGTAGACCGAAATCTCGTCACGGTGAAGGGACCGAAAGGCGAGGTCTCTCGTACGCTCTCTTATCCTGAGATAGAGATCCGCAAAGAGGATACTCAACTGGTCGTGAATTCCAGGGTCGATCGCAAGCGCCATCGAGCGATGGTGGGAACTTTGGCGTCGCACATAAGCAACATGATTGCGGGCGTTACAAAAGGGTATGAGTACAAGATGAAGGTCGTGTACTCTCACTTTCCCATACAGCTCAAGGCAGCTTCCGACGAGCTCATCATAAACAACTTCCTTGGCGAAAGGAAGTCTCGATCTGCTAAGATCCTATCGGGAACCAAGGTAGAGATCGGCAAAGACGAAGTAGTGATTACAGGCATCGACAAGGAGCACGTTGGCCAGACCATGGCCAACATTGAGCAGGCGACTAAGGTGCGTGGTTTCGATATCAGGATATTCCAGGACGGAATATACCTGGTGGACAAGAGGTGAATTTAGGATGGCAGAGAGGTTGCTGAGAGTTAGAACCAGGCAGAAATCAAAGAAGCCTGAGTTCAACTACCATGATTCACATAAAAAGAAGAGGCTGGGAACCAGCTGGCGAAAGCCTCAGGGCCTGCACAACAAGCTCCGGCGGCAGGTAGCAGCTAAAGGTTCGCTGGTAAAACCTGGCTTTGGAAGCCCCAAGGCAGTTCGTGGGTTTCATCCCTGCGGCTTTCCTGAGTTGCTTGTGAACAATGTGGCAGAGCTCATGAAGGCCCAGGGCTCTGTAGTGCGCATCGCTTCCGCTGTGGGAATGAAGAAGCGCCTGGATATCCAGGCCAAAGCGTCCGAGATGGGCATCAGGGTATTGAACCCCAAGGGTGGTGCCTGAATTGCCAGGTTTCACGACTCAGCGTAGATTGGCGGCATCGGAGCTTAAAGTTGGCGAAAGCCGTGTCTGGATCAATCCCGATCCCGAGTTGGCAGGCGATTTGAGCGATGCCATTACCCGGGAGGATATCCGCTCCCAGATCAAGGACGGAAATATCAAGGCTAAGCCCAAGAAGGGCAACAGCCGGGGGCGAATCAGGGCAAGGAACGCCAAGCGCGCTTATGGTCACTGCAAAGGGGCAGGACACCGGAGGGGTGCCAAAGGTGCCCGTCGTCCGCGCAAAGAGCAGTGGATGACCAAGATTCGCGCTCTCAGAAAGAAGCTCAGGGAGCTTCGTGAAGGCGGCCAGATAGATCGACATGCTTACCGCTTGCTCTATCGCAAATCCAAAGGCGGCGAGTACAGGAGCACAGCGCATATGAACTCCTTTATTAAGGCCAAGGGCCTTGCCAGGAGTGAGTAACTTGGCAACAGGACCTAGGTACAAAGTGCCCTTCCGAAGACGGAGAGAGGGCAGAACCAACTATCACGTCAGATATAAGCTGATACTATCGAAGAAACCCCGCGTCGTTGTCAGGAAGAGCAACGCCAGCACCACTCTGCAACTGGTTATAGCAGAGCAGCTCGGCGACAAGACTCTACTGACGGTTAATTCCCGGGAGATAAAAAACTTCGGATTCACCTCCAGCCTCGGCAATCTGCCCGCAGCATATCTCACAGGCCTTCTCTTCGGCAAGAAGATGCTGGCCCTGGGGATTGATGAGGGAATAGCAGACATCGGCCTGCATGCCTCTACCAAGGGCAACAGGATCTATGCTGCCATTAAGGGCGTCGTGGATGCAGGTGTAGATGTGCCTCACGGCTCAGAGATCTTCCCCGATGATGAGAGGATACGCGGCGAGCACATAAAGAAGTACACCGGAGCGGATATCGTAGCCCAATTCGAGGCTGCCAAGGAAAAGATATTGGGGTGAGACTATGGATCAGAGAAAGAAACGCGATTTTTACCAGGAAGAGTGGGTCCCCAAGACAAGGCTTGGCAAGCTCGTTTTTGAGGGTCAGGTAACCACTTTCGATGAGGCCATTGCGTCAGGTCTGCCCATAAAAGAGGCCGGACTGATAGATGCGCTCATCCCAGGGCTAGAGGACGAGGTTCTGGATATAAACATGGTTCAGAGGATGACGGACTCCGGAAGGAGAGTCAAATTCAGAACCACGGTAATTGTGGGCAACAGAGACGGCTATATTGGTCTTGGCGAAGGAAAGGATGTCCAGGTGGGCAAAGCCATCAAGAAGGGCATCGACAATGCCAAGAGGAATATTATGAAAGTGAAGCGAGGCTGCGGCAGCTGGGAATGCGGCTGCGGTCAGGCGCACACCGTGCCTTATCAAGTAGTAGGCGAATCCGGAAGCGTGCGGGTAGTGCTTATCCCGGCGCCTCGGGGCCTCGGCATCGCCGCCGGTGAGACATCCAAGAAGGTCATGGACATGGCCGGCATCAAAGATGTCTGGACCAGGACGGCTGGCTCCACAAGGACCACCATCAATTTCGCCAAGGCCACCTACAATGCGCTCATCAATACCATAACTGTGAGGGCCTGAAGATGTTTGCCATAGTGAGATTGAGAGGCGAGGTGAACGTCAGGCCAGAGATCAAAGCCACACTGGCGATGCTGCATATGCACAGGGTCAACCACTGCATCGTGGTCAAGGAAGACCCCCATTACCGCGGCATGATCCAGAAGATAAAGGATTATGTGGCCTGGGGCAAGATCGATGACGATACACTGGCTTTGCTCCTTGAGAAGAGGGGACGCTTGAGCGCAAACCGGCGTTTGACAGAGCAATACCTGAAGGAGAACTCATCCTATTCCTCCTTCAAGGAATTGGCGTCCGCTATAACCTCTGGCTCAACTAGCCTGAAGGATCTGGAAATCAAACCCATCTTCAGGTTGCACCCGGCTCGAAAGGGCTTAAGGACCACCAAGAAGACCGCACAACAGGGTGGAGATCTGGGATTTCGGCCCGATCTGGCGGATCTTATCAAGAGGATGAGGTAGAAGGCAATGGTCAGACCGAAGACAAAGGAGAAAAGAGGGCATAGAACCTACCACGGTAAACACAAGAACGCTCGCGGAGGCGGATCTCGCGGCGGTCGTGGAGATGTAGGCAAGTGCAAACATCACTTCATGCGCTCCATTCTTCTTGGAACTCAAATGGGCAAGCATGGTTTCGTCAGGCAGCCTCTTTGCGAAGAGGTAGAAGTAGTCAATGTGGATGTGCTGGACCAGATGGCCGGCCCTGACGGAAAGGTTGAGATCAGTGAGATGAAGGTACTGGGTCGCGGCAAAGTAACCCGCAAGCTTGAGGTTAGCGCGGCAGCATTCACTGTAACGGCTAAGAACAAAATTGAGGCTGCTGGTGGTCAGGCAGTAACAGTATGAACCAGCAAAGTTTCTTTTATGCGATAGAGCCTTTTGTGCGCCGGCTCCCTTCTGTGGAGCGGCCCACTGGGCACGTCCATTTTAAGAGAAAGCTAAGCTGGACCCTGGCCATATTACTCCTCTACTTTACACTTGGCAATATACCTCTCTTTGGGCTTTCCAAAGCGTCCATTGATATCTTCAGTGCCTATCGTGCATTCTTTGCCGGTTCCTTCGGCTCGATGATGCTTCTTGGTATCGGTCCTATTGTCACGGCGTCCATCGTGCTCCAGCTTCTCGTGGGTGCGGATATTATCAAGCTCAATCTGAGCGATCCCCGAGATCAGGCCATCTATCAGGGCACTCAAAAAGCTCTGGTGTTTGTGATGGTTGTTGTGGAGGCTTTGCCGCAGGTATTGGGCGGCTATTTGCTGCCTGATGCGGGTTTGGCACAGACGCTCGGCCTTTCCATGGGCATAATATCTTTATTGATATTTATTCAGGTCTTCGTAGGCGGATCATTAATCGTCTATATGGATGAGGTCGTCTCCAAATGGGGCGTGGGATCCGGCGTGGGCCTCTTCATAGTAGCAGGAATTAGCCAGCAGCTGGTCACGGGTATTGTCAATCCGGCTACAGGCGATGCCGGCCTGCCTGTGGGCATCATACCCAAATGGATCGACATCTTCAGGTTGCAGCTCATCGGCTTTGATACCATATTCACTTCAGAGGGTTTGAGGTTCATCCTGGTCACGGGAGGCATTTTGGCTCTGGTATCCACCATAATCATCATTTTGCTGGTTGTCCTGGTGGAGTCTACGAGAATTGAGATACCTCTTGCTCACAGCCGCGTGCGCGGTGCTAGAGGCCGATTCCCTGTGAAACTGGTATACGCATCCGTTCTTCCCATGATTCTGGTGCGAGCCATTCAGGCCAATATTGAGATGATCGGAGCATTGCTGGCAGGCAAGATTGGCACGGTGACTACGGCATCGGTAACGGGTCAAGGAGTGACCACTGTGTACACCGGTTACTCCAGTCTTCTGGGTAACTTCATCTCCCAGGCAAGGTTCGATGCTACCGGCGCGGCTGTGGGCGGATCGTCTCCTCAGCCCGTCTCCGGCTTGATGTACTATCTATCTGCCTTGCGGGGTCCCAGTGACTGGATGCCGGGGATGGTGCAGGCTTCACCTGGCATGAATGAATTAGGATTTGCGGCCCTTGCCGGATGGCAGATATTTCTGCATGTGATGGTGGATGCTTCAATCCTGATCATCGGCGGCATTATCTTCGCCATCTTCTGGATCGAGACCACAGGCATGGGACCCAAGAGCGTTGCTACCAAGATCCATAACTCTGGACTGCAGGTTCCTGGGTACAGAAGAAACCCTGCCTCTATCGAGAAGCTCATGGAGAGGTATATTCCCAAGGTGACTGTGATTGGTGGTGTGATCATCGGCATACTGACCTTGATTGCCAGCCTTTTGGGAACTCTGGGCGGTGCTGGCGGTACAGGTCTACTCCTGGCGGTTAGCATAGTCTTCAGGCTCTATGAGCAGATAGCCAGCGAGCAGATTCAGGAGATGTACCCCATGATGCAGAAGTTCTTCGGAGCTTCCGCATGAACGCGGACCTGACCAAGTCTCTGGACAAAGGCGCCATGATATTGGGCATTGTCCTCTTTTTTGGAGTAATGATGGAAGGACCCAGGGAGTCTTTGGGTGCCGGGATGAACTACGTCCTGGGATGGCTGCCCGGGATTCTTCCTTTTCACGTCGTTCTCTTCATTTTGGCGGCCGTTACCGGTCTGTACGCCAGCCTGGTTCAGAAGTACACCATGGACTGGGAATTTATGCGCAATCAGCAGGAGAAGATGAAGACGCTGCAAAGAAATATGAAAGAAGCGCAGCTATCCGGTGATCAGGCCAGAATTCAAGCCCTCCAAAATGAGCAGATGAGACTTGTCTCGGAACAGGGTAAGATGATGCAGATGCAGTTCAAGCCTATGCTCTATATCGGCATTATCTCCATTCCTCTCTTGATGTGGGTCTATTACTACATACCATTAACAAGTCATCCCGTCCTTCAGATGACCTTTCCCTTTTGGGGGGGGCCATATAATATCTCCGCACCAGTTATCGGGCCGATCATTTACTGGTTCTACTGGTATTTTGTCTGCTCTCTGCCCGTATCGCAGATAATACGTAAGGCTCTTAACATCGGGAGCATGAGCTGAATATGATAATAACCGTAAGCGGCTCGCCAGGAACAGGCACTACCACCCTGGCCCGCGCTCTTGCGGCGCAGCTCGATCTAAGATGGATCAATTCTGGGGAGCTCTTTCGTAAGATTGCGAGCGAGAAGAACATCTCTGTTAAGGAGATGAACCGGCTGGCTGAGAAGGGTCCAGAGATCGACTATCTCATTGATGATGCCCAGAAAGCTCTGGCCAAGGAGGGTCGGGGCGTCTTCGAGGGAAGGCTGTCCGGGCATCTCCTTCCGGCGGACCTGAAGGTGCTCTTGAAGACCGATCTGCGAACGAGAGCCGAACGGATCTCCAAACGCGAGTCGAAGCTGCTGGATGATGCTATGCAGGAGACGCGCATAAGGGAGGAGAGCGAGGCCCGGCGGTATAAGATGTATTACAATATTGATATCAATGATCTTTCCGCTTACGATCTGGTAGTGGATACGGGCAGGCTTGATGAGGCAGGAACGCTGGCAGTAGTGCTGGCGGCTGTGAGGGCCCGCAAATGCCAGTGATTCATCGCGCCGAGAAGAGGGAGGAACGTTCATCTTCGGATCGTTCACCTTCGGATCGTTCATCCCTGCGTGCGCCCTCGCACAAATCAGGTTCTGCTTCTCAGCCTCCACCTCAATTGTCCAATAAACCGCCAACATCCTCGTCATCCCAGCCGTCCAGTGATGGGGGAAAACCCAAACTTGCCCCGGGTATGCTCCCCTCAGACAGGGTCAGGTCTGTCCTGGTGAAGCGAAGCGGCAAGACTGACCCTGCCTATGGCACTCCACCATTGCAGCGGAGCCTCGAAGCCCATTTCCGTCTGGGTGCCATAAACCTGGACAAGACCTCCGGCCCCACCAGCCATGAGGTGGCGGCCTGGGTGAAGAGGATTCTGGAGGTCGAGAAAGCCGGTCACAGCGGCACTCTCGACCCCAAGGTGACGGGAATTTTGCCCGTTCTCCTGGGAGATGCGACACGTGTGATGGACACTCTTCTCTTGGCCGGAAAGGAGTACATCTGCCTCATGCACGTTCATAAGCCGCAGCCCAAGAAGCGCATCCTTGAGGTCTGCCAGGAGTTCACGGGCCCCATTTTCCAGAAGCCGCCCCTCAAGTCGTCCGTAGTCAAGGAACTTCGTATCAGGACCATCTACTACCTGGAAGTTCTGGAGGTCGCCGGGCCCTACGTGCTCATGCGCGTGGGCTGCCAGGCTGGCACATACATTCGCAAGCTGTGCTTCGATATAGGTCTCGCTCTGGGAACCGGCGCCAATATGGAGGAGCTGCGCAGGACCAAGGCCGGACCCTTCCGGGAGGACGAGACGCTCGTCACTCTGCATCAGTTGAAGGACGCTTTTGTAGCCTACAAAGAAACCGGCGACGAGAGCGGCCTGCGGCGCGTAATCCAGCCTGTCGAGGCAGCGCTAAGGCATCTGCCGCATCTCATCATAGCCGACAATGCGGTGGACGCCATCTGTCACGGCGCGCCACTGGCGGCACCGGGATTGCTCAGCCTGGAGACAGATATAGTTAAGGGCGATGGCGTTGCCCTCTTTACCCTGAAAGGAGAAGCTGTGGCCATTGCCAGGGCGGAGATGACGAGCTACGAGATGCTGGCCTCCAAGACTGGAATTGTGGCTGCGACCGAAAGGGTAATAATGGAGCCGGGCACCTATCCGAAGGCGTGGAAGCTGGCCGAGAGGGATGGCTCCATGCAAAAGGAAACCGTAGCCAAGCGATAAAAACTGAATCAAAACATGTGCCGAGGTCGTCTAGCGGTATGGCGCGAGCCTGGAATGAATCCCTGAAAGCTCGTGGTTCGAAAGGGCCTCGTGAGTTCGAATCTCACCCTCGGCGCTATTTTACAGGGTAATTGAAAATCGATTTTTTGCCTTGAACAAATCTCATAAGCATTTTTCACAATTTTTGGCGATGCTATATCCTTGCCAGTACTCTTGAATATATTTTTGTCCATATCGTGCGAATATTATCATTCTCGTGCTCTCCGTTTGGCCGCAGCTCTGGCAATCTATCGATAAGTGGCCGCTGGTTTATGCAGCCTCAAAACTCAAAATTATGAATCTCTGTGGATAGATGTAACATAGATCCCTTGGACCCTGTGGATTGGTTTACTTGCCCGCTCAGTCGTGACCAATTCCTCAGATCAGGATATGATGGCGGTCGCCACGTGTAATGAATCCATAGCGACAAGGCCAAATGTGCGAGCAATCGTATTTCCTGCCTTTACAATTCCTGCCAAATCATCTTCCCAGAAGCTGACTGAATCGAAAAAGCCTCGTAGAACTCTACCTCATCTTTCTTTCCATTATAGACTGCCTTGGGAAGCACCTCAAGTTCAATAAAAGGACTTGATGCGAACTCTCGAGATTGGTCATCCAGAATCTTGAGAGCGATTATGGACGGGACATCATCACCCCTCGCCGCCGCTATCAGCACCCCTGCGTCAATGAATGTCCTCTTTTCGAATCAATCAGCTTCTCCTCGGCGTGCTGCGACCTCTTTTTCGATCTCATCCTATCCGAGAAGAGTCTCCCCGGATGCGACAATTCTTTTTCTGATGGACCAAAGTCGCCTACCTAGAGAAGTCTGTGGCTCGAAGGTAGAGCCTGTCTGCAGAGTCTGACTTTCTATTTTGGGCAACTGCTCTATTTTTGCAGCTAAAGATTTGTTTTCGCACATCTTTGATCCTGGACCCTCAAGTTCGAGGTTGACATTTATTTATCAGTCATACCCATTAAGATTTCCATAGCCTGGTCGAAGGCCGGTACATTGTACTTGTCCGTCTCTGGATTGTAGGGACGCTCCTGCAGGTGCGCCTCCACGGAGGTCCGCAGGTTGGGGTTGGGCTTGTCGCCCGGAGCAGGAGCCCTCGGGCATCTGCGGTATCGCCCACTTGCGTTGCACTGCTTTCTTGCGCTCGTCCTTGTCCTGTATTGATTACTTTCGCACTCCCTATACATATTCTATTTATGCCTAAAGGAGCAGATCCAACTAAGCGCATGAATTGCAGAGGCCACATGAAGCAATACGAGATAAGAGATCCTGTCTACGGTTTTGTGATATTCAACGATTGGGAGAAGGGAATCATTGATCATCCTGTATTCCAGAGGCTGAGACGAATCAAGCAGCTTGCACTGACCGAGATGGTTTATCCAGGTGCTGTTCACACGAGATTTGAGCACTCTCTGGGCGTAATGCATCTTGCTACCATGATGTACGACTCCATAGTGAATAATAATAAAAGAATGCTGGAGGATCATCTCAGCTACAAAAAAATGGGGCTTGAAAAGGACAGACAACTCATCAGATTAGCGGCATTGTTACATGATGTAGGACACGCCCCGTTTTCACACGCATCGGAGGAGATCCTGCCAGTAGATCCTAGGAGAAATAAGCCGTTTAAACACGAAGATTATACTGTTACGATTATAAAAAATATATTGAGGGAAGTAATTGAAGATCATCCAATAAATAAAAGGAACTGTAGAATAAAAGCGGAAGAGGTTGCAGCACTCATTGAAGGAAATACAGAGATCCTTGGAGAAAGCATCTTTTGGAGGGTCCTGATCTCCAGCCAGCTCGACGCCGATCGAGGCGACTACCTCCTGAGAGATTCTTATCATACCGGAGTTAAATATGGTGTTTACGATAACTCCCGGTTGATTAATACTCTTGCCCTTGGCATAGATCCGGAGACTGAAGAGATTATTCTTGGTATAAATAAAGACGGCTGGCATGTGGCAGAGGCGGTGGTGATTGCCAGATATCAGATGTTCACCCAGGTTTATTTCCATAAGACCAGAAGAGCTTTTGATTATCACCTCAAGAACGCAATGAAGAAAACCCTCAATGGTGAAAAACTTCCCGGAACTGAATCAATCGAGGAGTTCTTAAGCCTTGATGATTATGCGATGTGGGATCGATTCATGCATCAGAAGAGCGACCCTGACTGCCTATCGATTATCAATAGAAATCATATTCGTGAGGTCTACTCGACGCCAGAGGTTCCACATCAAGTGGATGAAGCAGAGCTAAGAGAAAAGAAGTCGCGCCTTGAAAGAGCAGGATTTTGGTTCTACGAAGACAAGTCCGAAAGATTATGGTATAAGTTAGGCGACAGCAAAAACGGCGATAAGGAGATAATGATCATATCGGGTGAAGAGAAAAGCGCTCGCCCTCTCTCGTATTATTCATCCATCGTAAAAAATATGGGCGAAGTAAAACAAATAAGAATTTATGTAAAGCCGGAGTATAGGATAAGGGCGAAGGAGGCATTGAAATGAGTGGGGATCTAAATCATGAAGATAGCATTTTCAGAGCTTCGGGATTAATAGGCTATCTGATAAAGAGGCTGAATGAGGATTATCCGGATAAGCAGGTAGGCAAGACTATCGTCCAGAAAATGGTTTACTTGCTTTCGAGGAAGAATATCGCGAAATTTGATTTTTCCATGTACCATTATGGCCCTTACTCTTCGGAACTGTCAGCAGAGCTAAGCTTCACTGAGAAAAATGGCATCATCGAAATAACTTGGAAAGATAATGAAGGGTACTTTATAAAGCCAACTAACGACTCAGAACGGTTCCTTTCCCTCATCAATAGCGACGAGCGTCAGGCAATCGACGAAACTGTAAATCAATTCGGGAAATTTAAGGCAATAGATCTATCTTTGATAGCAACTGCGCTCTACCTCAAGGATAATTTCGGAGTAGAGGATAGCAAATTGGCTGAGGCTGTCCATAATGCCAAGAAGAGATATAGTCCAGATTATATCGCCAATGTATTAAGAGTTGGGAACATCTTGTCAAATTAGAAGCCGTTGTGGCATCCAGTACTCGCTATCTCGGGCGTCTGGATTCTTGCGTCAGGAAGGCATGCAAATCCCATTGCATGTCACAAACCAGTGTTTGATGATACACAAACGGATTTATGGATCATGTATTAGACGCAAATTCCGTTGTGTATCATAAATACTCGTTTGGTGATACACAAACAGATTTATGTTTCATATAATAGATGCAAATTCCATCGCAAATCATAGAGTTCTGTTTGATGATACACAACAGATCCACGACGATATGGCAATGGACTGCATCACACTTCGTCCTCTCGGTGATATCGATCAACTCAAACACCCTTAGATGAAAGAGGCAGATCTGTTGACCGTCGACGGCAGACGCCAATCTTTTCCGTCCGATCAGCAATGACTATATATTCCTTACATCAACCCCTAACCACTCACCGGGAGGAACTATAGTTGAAGGATTATCTCACAATGGATGATGTCGTACTTGATAACAAAAGGGTCCTGGTAAGAGTGGACTTCAACTCTCCCATGGACCCCGCCGGAAATATCCTGGATGATAAGCGCATCAAGAGCCATTTAGATACTTTGCGCGCTCTGGAGGACTGCCGGGTGGTCCTCATGGCGCATCAAAGCCGTGCCGGAAAGAAGGACTACACCACATTGGAGGCTCATGCCCGCCTGGCGACAAGACTTCTGCGCCGCGATGTCGTTTATATTGATGATATCTTCGGCTCACACGCCCGGGAGGCAATAAAGTCCCTGATACCGGGTGAGGTCATTCTTCTGGAGAACACCCGCTTTTACGCAGAAGAGAATATGAACCGCACTCCTGCGGATCATGCCAAGAGCCACATGGTGAAGAAGCTGGCACCCTTATTCGATCTTTTCATAAACGATGCCTTTGCCGTTTCACATCGCTCTCACTGTTCCGTGGTCGGCTTCACAGAGGTGCTGCCGAGCATTGCCGGAATTCTCATGGACAAGGAGATCACGGCGCTGGACAAGGGCTTGAAAGGGAATGAGCACCCAACGGTCTTCTCATTGGGCGGCACGAAAGCTGATGATTCCATCAAAGTCACTAAAAACGTTCTTGGTCGCGGTGGAGCCGATAGGGTTCTGACCTCCGGTGTCGTTGCGACAGTCTTCATGATGGCGGCAGGCATCGATGTAGGGGACGCCAACCGCAAGTTCGTAGAGGATCAGGAGTACCTGGAACAGATTCCCATTGCTGCCAAGCTGCTCAAGGAGTATCCAGGAAAGATTGCCATGCCAGTCGACGTAGCTCTGAACAAGAATGGAGAGCGTGTCGAAGTAGCAGTGGACAAGATTCCCACCGATCTGCCCATAGCCGACATTGGTCTCGAGACCATCGTCAACTATTCCAAGGACTTGAGGGAAGCCAGGGTTACCGTTACAAACGGGCCGACTGGCATATTCGAGCAGGAAAAGTTCAGGCTGGGCACAGCAGAGCTCTTGAAAGCGGCAGCGGAGTCGGGCTACTCCATTGTCGGTGGAGGGCATAGCGTAGCCGCCATCGACCAGCTCGGCCTGGAGTCCAAGTTCTCCCATGTGAGCATGGGCGGAGGCGCGAGCATCACCTATCTCTCAGGCGAGCCATTGCCTGGCATTGAAGCTCTGAAGAAGGCGGCCATACGGATGCGCAAGGCTTAAAAGAGGCTTGAACGCCAGCTTTGAGAGGCTCGCTTCAGACATTGGCTTCAGGCATCAGGGCAGTCTTTCTGCCGCTTTTTTTCTGCACTCCGACAAAAGAGACTTGGGCTCGCCTCTGGCCTCCATTGAGGCGGCAGCCCTGTGGCCACCACCGTCGCCCTCATGGGCTCTGGCAACCTCTCCCAGAAGTTCATTGAGGTTCAGGCCCATTTTAACTGCGGCCCGGCTGGACCTGGCGCTGATGCGAACCCGGTCGCCGTGCCTGCCGGCGGCAAAGGCCACGTCTGCGCCCAGATCCACCAGCGCCATGGCCGCGGAGCCCTCGAAGGAGTTGATATCCGTGCTGGCAATCAGCCAGTCTCCCTGGCGTTCTATCTTTGATCTGGAGGCGGCTTTGATGACTGCTATTCTTTGGGAGAAGTCCTGGGGAATGGAAAGAACCTGCAGCGCCTCTTCATAATCAAGCCCGCCTGCTTCCAGTAGCTCGGCCGCCACCCGGAAAGACTCAGGCGTTGCCCTCTTGAAACGGCCTGTGTCTGAGATCATGCCCACCAGAAGGCCCAGAGCCGCCTCCCGGCTCAACATATTCGCCTTACCATTCTCCTTTAGAATCGTCCAAACGATCTCTGCAGTTGATTTGGCGGGCTTTTGAATGTAGAACTTTGCACCGTCCAGCATTCCCTCGTCCAGATGATGATCTATGAGAGCATACTTCTCCAGCCGGATTTCGCCCAACTGGAGGCGGACCGATGTATCCACCACTACGGTGAGGTCGTAGGCATCCGCTCTCGGGTTTATGAGGACCTCGGCACCGATGACCCTGGCTGCGGCCTCTCCTGTACGGCTCAGGTCGTCCACAGCGGCTACTGTTCCGCCGAAAGCCCGGGAAAGGGCAAAAGCACTGCCTATGGCGTCTGGATCGGCATTGCGGTGGCAGAGGTAGAGCACGTTGGTATATCGGCCGATATAGGCGCCAAACTCGGACTCGATGATGCGCATGGAACCGTTGGGGCTTTGAGAATTGATATAGGTTGTCCAGAAAGAGAATCGTTAAATAATCAAACCAGGGTGTTACGGAATAGAACCTCAGAGTCACAGAGCGCACAGAGGACGAGCGAACGGAGACGACCATATGACAGAACTTCATAGATTGTTCCCCGCGGCCGTGGGGTTAGGGGGGCCACCACGGCCGTGAGTGGGCCCTCGTTACCGAGCGCGTTTTACCGCGCGGGACACGAAAGAAGTAGTGAAATAAAATTTTGCGTGTAGATAAGAGATATGCTAATGTCATTGAAATGCAGACTGGACTTCGTAGATACAGGCAAGGACAGCATCAGCGCATTCTTCCGGGATGCCCGCGAGTCGGCCCTGCGGGCCTCCCGCGCTGTGCCTGGGGCGCCGCTCAAGGCCGCGGCCGGCCAAGCGACGGCGGTTAAGCTGCAGAATAATCGAGAGTTCCAATGTCAGGATACAGCCATGAATTTTTGCATAATATAATGGTGAATTCTACCTCTCTGCGAACTCTGCGTCTTTTAAATATTCGTCGAGGATCACGAAAAAATGTCGAATTCCTGTGACCAGCGCACGAACCCATATTGAATGGCAAGGAACCCAAAAATTTATGCTCTTCGACGTTGCAATATATTTTATGCGTTTTAAGAATAGAGCCGAAGCCGGAAGACTGCTCGCAAATGCCCTGGCCAAATATGAACATGAGGAAGTAGTGGTCTTTGCTCTGCCCAGGGGCGGTGTGGTTCTGGGCAACGAAGTCGCCCATTATCTCCATTCTCCTCTGGATTTGCTCATAACCAGAAAGATCGGCTACCCGGGTAACGAAGAGTGTGCCGTCTGCGCTGTTGCCGAGGAAGGTGACATGATATGCGACAGCAATGCCTCTCGCCTCGATCAGGAGTGGCTCCGGGCTCAGGCTGAAAGGGAGAGGCAGGAGGCCAAACGAAGGCGGCAGGTGTATCTGGCGGGCCGGGAGCCCACCGCTGTAGAAGGAAAGGTGGCCATAATCGTTGACGACGGCGTGGCGACGGGCCTCACCATCCTGCTGGCCATCATGGTGCTGAAGAATCGCCACCCCAAGAAGATCGTCGTGGCGGTTCCCGTCTCCTCCCCGGATGCGGCTGAAAGGATTCGAGCTGAGGCTGATGAGCTGGTCGCTCTGGATGTGCCACAATACTTCATGGCCGTGGGGGAACATTATGAGCAGTTTCCTCAACTCAGCGATGAGGATGTCATCCAGTATATGAATCTGGCAGAGGACTTGGGCTCTTGAGGGGGTTGCTTCTCAAAATCAACCGTATATCTTATGCTCCTGCTCGATGGCGGTAAGCTACCACGGGAACTCCACGAAATCACCTTCTTCCACGATCCGTTCCATATCCCTGAAGAATCGGGCCTTTTTCCGCTCTTCGATCGTCTCTTCTAAGAGATGGGAATTGGTCTGACCTGCCGCCTTGAGGTCTGATAGCTCAACCAATACGGCATCATTCATGGAATGCGTTTGTTGGCAGGCATAGATGTCGTGCTTCATTGTGCCCTGGACGACGAGTTTGCCTACCATCACGTTGGGATTTATGGTTATCCTTTCCAGCAGATCTTCATTATGGATGCTCTTTTGATATAAATGTAAGGATAGATCAAACAGAGGAGGATGGTTATATTTTGCTTTGCCGAAGGGGCATGCTCGTGGCCTGATCGCCCCTTGGCGGAAGAGCCAGATTCCATAGCAAGTGAGCTGCGATCCAATCTTCAAGGCCCTCTATGAAATTGAGGCGTGCATCCTCAACAGTGCAGCCTGTCCCCCAAGAATAATTGATAATCACCATGTCTTTATATATTAACAAATATGATTTAGGCCTATGCCAAAGTTAGGAGTTATTTTGAGCATTCTCATGGTAGGCTTGCTGTGTTTCAATTTACAGACTGCCTGTGGACAATCGCTGCCCACTTGCCCAATCGGTACGGATGGCGCGCCAAATCTAATAGATCCGGGGATTGCATCAGGCGCACAATGTAGGGGGGCGTGTGGTGAGGATTGTCCTTCAGATCGCTGTGATCCTGTAGCGCATATTACAATTCCAATCTATGATGCGTCTGGACAACAATACAACTGTGTTTATAATAACGTAGTAAGATGTCTTACTCATCAAGGTTGTCAAGACCACGACGCATGCTATGATAAGTGCGCTGAGCCTATTAGTTCAGGTGGAGCAGGCGAAACTAGCATATATGGATCTTGTCACCAAAAATGTAATTCTGAATGCTTTAATAAATGGGGATATGCCCAATGTGGTGCTTGGTCGGATTTAGCAGGATACGTGGGAGATTACTGGGTAAACCCAGACTTTGGTGGGTACCTGCTTTTTTCCGATCCACCCAAGCTAGTGGGGCCAATTGGAGATCAGGGCGGCAAAACTGGTGGAGATAATCAGGGTAACAAATCTTCAATGATATCTCCAACCGTTCTGGCGGTGGTCTTTCCTGCAGACCCTTTCAACGGGCTCCAGGTGAGCTATTCTGTCTCGGGAGCGACTTTGGGCAGTCCCACAGATTCGGAAGGTTTCACCGTTTCGCGTTCGATCAAGGGCACCCTCGACGGAGATGAGCTGACTGTCTCCGGGGTGGCTACGGCCACGAACGGCTGGGGCGCAACGATAGATGTCAGTGTGAGCGTCGATGGAGAGAACGCGAAGAAATTTCATGAAGAGAAATTTCCAGAAGGAGGTTTGTATCCGAATCCTATGAGCCAGCCCTTCACCGTAACCGTCCCCCTTCCGACAGATGCCAAGTCGGTGAACTTTGCCATAGACTTGACGGGAAGCTACAACGCCGGTTCTCGGAGTGTGGTCGTAGATGGCTATTTTGATAGATCACCATTATCGGAACTCACAGACCTGGAAACGCTGGGCCTAAATAGCACTCAGATCACGGATGTATCGCCGTTATCAGGACTCACAAACCTAGAAATAATTCGATAAAGAGTGGCTCTGAGAGAGAACAAGTATCCTCTCATTTGGACATGGGCAACGCTATTATGCAACGCTATTAGTTGCTCGGAGGAAGCCGAAAAAGCGAAATTGAAGACAGAGGCCTTAAGCCCCCGCCCCCATCGCCTCTCTTCCCGCTTGCAGGGCCTTGTCCAGCTTCTCCACGTTCGGCCCTCCGCCCTGCGCCAGGTCAGGCTTGCCTCCGCCGCCTCCACCCAGGGCCTTGGCAGCCGCCTTGATTATGCTCCCGGCCTTAACGCCTTTATCCAAACCTGACTGGCCGACGGCAGCCACGAGTTTGCCAGTCTCCGAGCCCAGCAGTGCAACATAATCCTGCTCCGCTAAAAGGGCCGCAGCCTTGAGCAGCTCATCGATGTCGGCGCTGCCCATCTTCTGCACCACGATCTTGAGGCCGTTGACGCACTCTGCATCGGCCGTCATCGTCTTGAGCCGCGCCTTTGCCAAATCCTCCATCAGCCGCTCGATCTCCTTTTGCTGGCTCTTCCACTCCCCGAAGAAACGCTCAGCAGTCCTGGGGAGCTGCTCGCCCGGCACGCGCAAGACGTCTGCGGCTTCAGCCAAGAGGTCGTCTCTCCCCTGGCTGGCTCGCACTGCGGCCTCGCCTGCGGCAAACTCTATCCTCTCCACGCCGTCCTGAATGCGTTCCGCACGGAGAATCTTGATGGACCCTATCATACCGGTGTTGGTGACGTGCGTTCCTGCGCAGGCCTCGATATCGCTGCCCACTTTGACTACCCGAATCTGCGTGCCTGGGGGCACACCTCCCTGATAGAGCTCAAAGCCGAAGAGCTTCTCGGCCTCGGTGCGGGGCAGGAACTGGGTCTCTATGGGTGCGACCTCCATGACCCGCCGGTTTGCCTCCAGCTCGATGGCCTTCAGCTCCATGTCTGTGATCCGCTTGAAATGGGATATGTCCAGACGCGCCCTGTCCTCGCTCTTCTGCGCACCTGCCTGCCAGATGTGTTTGCCCAAAACGCGTTTCGCAGAGTCGTGCACCAGATGCGTGGCTGTGTGGTGGCGCGCATGTGCCAGGCGGCGGCGCATGTCCACCCTGCCCGTGACACGGTCGCCCTTTTCCAGGCCGCCAGGCTTCTCCAATTTGTGCAGCACAACTTCTCCCGACTTTTGCACGTCGACTACCCGGAAGATCCTGTCCCCTTTCTCCAGAGTGCCGTGATCTGCAGGCTGGCCGCCTCCCTCGGGATAGAGGAGCGTCCTGTCCAGGATGATTGAGCCCTCCACCACATCCAACACCTGTGCCTCAAAGACCTCCTCGAAAGGATGCTCGTAGAACATCAATTCCGTCTTGCCGGGGATAGTGAGTTTTATGGCGTCCTCACTCTCCGCCCGGATGTGCTTCTTGGCCACCAGCGAGTAGAAGTTATCAGGCAGCTCCACTGTTGCTCCCACCTCTTCAGCCGACTCGCGGGCAATCTCTGGAGGAATGCCGTGCGAGTCGTAAAGAGAGATCATCTCCGAGAGCGGTATAGGCTGCTTCTTCCTGGCGTAGCTCTCTGCCGCTTTCTTCACCAGACGCTTGCCCTTCTCCAGGGTCTCGGCGTATTTTTGCTCCTCCTGGTCCAGGATCTCTTTGATAGTGACAAAACGTTCCTGCCAGTCTGGGTAATCCAGCCGCGCGATCTGCATCTCGACCAGTTCTGCCAGAGGCAGAGCCAGTCCCAGCTCCTTCATCAGTCTCAGAGTGCGGCGGATAACCAGGCGGGCCAGGTAGCCGGCCTTGACATTGGAGGGAATTATCCCGTCGCCCAGCATGTAGGCGAGGCACCGAGTGTGATCGACAACGGCATAGATCCGTTCCATGGGCTCGATGGTCTTCTCCAGCTTCTCTGGAGATACTCCGATGCTGCCTGCAATCTTCTTACGCAGATCAGACATGCTGTACTCATCCAGATCCACCATGCCTGCCAGCCTGGCGTTCTGGGCGAAGATCTCGGCGTACTCCGGGTCCCCGAGATTGTGCTCGACACCCGCCCTGTCCGCCACCTTTCGAACCAGATCCGGGAAGATGGCATCATAGATCGTGGGCGACCCTTTGGAAGCCCAGACGAACCTCTCCAGACCGTAGCCGGTATCCACGATGTAATTGTTCATCTTCTCATAGCGTTCGCCCTTGATCTCAACAGCCCCGCCAGGCGTCGCCTTCAGGTCCATGAAGACAAGTGTGGCCAGCTCCAGCCCCCCGATCATGACCTCCACGCTGGGACCGGCATTGCCCCCGCCGGCCCAGGGATTCTCCTTATAGGTCACAGCCTGAGGGTCCATCCCGAGGCCAACAAGCAGCTCATCACATAACTGCACCGTCCGGTCCTTCCAGTAGTGCTCTTTTTCCCGGGTGTTGAATACATGGTGAGCCATCATCTCGAAGGTCGTGAGATGGCGTCCGCTGCGCCCCACAGAATCGAGGTCGTCCAGGCGGATGCAGGGCTGGCTGATGGTCAGAGGGTTCGCGGGCGGCGGCACCTGCCCGGATGTCACAAAAGGCTGAAAGTCGGCGATGGAGGCAATGGTCAGATAGATGTCGTCTCGCCACCGGGCCACCACAGGATACCTCTTGATGCGCGTGTGGCCTCTTCCTTCGAAGAAACTGAGGTAGTGCTCGCGCATCTCGTCCAGACTGTGCTCGCGCTTGAAGATGGGTGAGCCAATAAATGTGTAGGGATCGCAGGGTGGGTCCCCGCAGGTTCCTCTAGCGCCGTCCCTGGTCCAGAAGAATTTGCCGCATTTCTCGCACTTCTTGCGCAGGAATCCCTCATCCACGAAGAAGTCCAATCGATATTCATCCTCGGAGAACATGTGAATCAGCTTTTGCCAAAAGAATATCGAGGATTGCTAAAAGGCTTTCCTAAGGCCAACAAAGACATAATCGCTTTTCGGCCTATTTGGAAGCTCAAGACGGAAAGTAAGAAAAGATTCGAATGGCCGTTGGTTCCGGCCATCGTTTTCTGTTTTGCTTCTAGTTTACCCTTATAACTTTCAAGAGCGAGACCAACGGCACGCCTGCAATCTCATCCGTGCCCTTCTTATCAATTAGAACGGCTATGGCATTGATCTTGGCCCCGCGCTCATCCAGATACTCGACAGTCTCTTCCAGAGTCTGGCCGGAGGTTACCACATCATCGATGATGATACATTCCTTGTCTTTGACATCCGAGAAGTTGGAACTCAGGTTTCCGCGCGCTTTCTTGCTCTCCATCTTTAGCATCTGCTTGCTGGGAGTGTAAACCGCCAGTTCCGCTGCCATATCATTGGCCACCATACTCGCCAAAGGCAAGCCGCTCAGAGCGATGCCCACTACAACATCCACACCGCAATCGTTGGACTCAAGTGATTCATAAATGGCATCGGAGAGGGCTTCAGAGATATGGTTCAACCTGAAGGCACTCTTGCCGATCATCGACCAGTTCACGGAAATATCTTTGGGCCCGGGAGTGGTGCTCGTCTTCTCAGCATGAGTAAGAAGCCAGGTCACGGTCTCGCTTGAGACATTCAGCTCTTCTGCGATCTGGCCTTCAACCAGTCCTTCCGCCTTCAGTTCCGTTGCTTTCTTCATCAGAGTCTCAATATTCTTCATCTTATGCACCTCTTTTTCTTTCGGGCAGGAGTTCCGCAATCAGGACATGCTTCTCCCTCGAAGCTGCGACCGCAGCCCTGGCACCTCTGGACGTGTTTCAGCTTTCTTTTTATCCGGGGCTGCCCAATAGGCTCGATATTCAGGCCGAGGTGAAGAGCGACATTTTGTAGAGCGTAATCATCGGTAGCAAGAACGGCTCTATACTCAAGGGCCTTGGCCAGGACCTCCAAATCAGCATGAGACAGAGCTTTGAGGTCGCCGGTCTCTGCTGCGGCGCATTGTGCTGCTTTTAGCGCCTGGGGTGATGCGCTCTCCACTCTCGCTTCAAAGATGTAGAGCCTGGATTTTGCAGTTATATCCTTCAGCTCTGCTTCAACTGCAGGGACTGTGATCAATTCCCCCTCAGGCTTCTTGCCCCAGATGAATACCGAAGCATCCGCTACGACATACACAAGGGTTGGCTCTTGAAAGTTATAGTACTTGGACTTTTCCCGGACCAAAACGCTATTATCATATAATGCAATCCAAAGATTCGATGGCCAAGAAAGAAAAGAAGGCTGGTAATAATGTCCAGGGGGCCATGGCAGGACCCCAGGAAAAACAGAATGAACGTATCGCCAAAGCGCCGCCAAAAGCCAAGCCCAAGAGTGCAGCCGACCGCAGAAAAGACCGCATAGATGGAATAACGAAGACCATGTACTCCGCCTCCTTAGGAGTTGTTGCCGGCTTTGCCTGCTATTTTCTAGCGGGTGCTGTAGGGGAATATAGCTGGCAAATAGGCGAGCTCCCCTGGCATTTTGTAATGATATCAGTAATTCTTGTCACTTCCCTCATCCAGAGATTCACCTATCCTTTTCTGAAGATAGACGCGGCAAGCTTTAAAACTAAAGATTGGTTGTATGTAGAGTTCATTGTTGTAGACCTCTGGTTGGTTACATGGACGCTCCTTCTCAATTGAGGTAAAACATGAGGATAGCCATCATCAATCGCGATCGTTGCCAGCCCAGAAAGTGCTCGAAGGAATGCGAGTACTTCTGTCCGCCTGTTCGTACGGGCGACGAGACCATCGTTTTTGTGGACAGCAAGCCCCTCATAACCGAAAATCTCTGCGTCGGCTGTGGTATTTGTGTGCGCAAATGCCCATTTGGAGCTATCACCATTACCAACCTGCCCGAGGAGATGGAGGACCCGATTCACAGATATGGCCAGAACGGATTCGCACTGTATGGATTGCCGGTGCCGGTAAATGGCAGGGTCACGGGTCTCTTGGGCCCCAACGGCATAGGAAAGAGCACTGCAATATCCATACTCTCCGGCATTCTCAGGCCAAACCTGGGAAAAGATGCCTCCTGGGATGATGTATTGCAGCGTTTCGCTGGCTCTATCCTTGGAGATTACCTGAAACGGGTAGCGGATAAGGGCGTCAAGACTTCTTACAAGCCTCAGTATGTGGACCGTATCCCTAAGAGCTATTCCGGAATGGTTTCCGGCCTCCTGGAAAAAACAGATGAGCGGGGCGTCTTATCGGATCTGACTATGCGCCTTGGCATATCAAAGTTGATGGACAGAGAGATATCGAGCCTCAGTGGTGGCGAGCTGCAAAGAGTCGCCATTGCGGCCACGGCCGCGCGCGACGCGGATTTCTATTTCTTTGATGAGATCAGCCCGTATCTTGATATCTACCAGCGTATCAATTCTGCCCGCATCCTGCAGAGCCTGGCCCAAGAAAAGGCGGTCATGGTGGTGGAGCACGACCTGGCGCTGCTCGATCTTCTGGCGGACAATGTTCACCTCATTTACGGTGTACCTGGTGCCTATGGTGTCATAACCAGGCCCAAAGGTGTTCGAGTGGGCATCAATCAGTACCTGCGCGGTAACCTACCGGAAGAGAATGTGCGGTTTCGCGATACTGCCATCAGCTTCGAGGTGCATGCTCCACGAATAGAAAAGGAGATCCCGGCGTTAATTGCCTACAACGCATTTGCCATGCAGTATTCATCCTTCCGGCTGGAGGCCGAGCCCGGTATCATCCGACGAGGAGAAGTGGTCGGCATATTGGGACCAAATGGGATAGGAAAAAGTACCTATATCAAGATCCTGGCAGGCGTGGAGAAGCCGACGTCGGGGTGTTTTGAGAACCAGCTCAAGATATCCTACAAGCCCCAGTATCTCAAGGCAGATTCGGATGTCACAGTGCGCAGTCTCCTCCGCAGCATGACGAGCGACTTTGACAGCAGCTACTATCAGACTGAGATCCTGAAGCCCATGGGCCTGGAGCCTTTTATGGACCAGATTCTGACAGAGCTGTCCGGAGGCGAGCTGCAGCGTGTGGCCATAACCGCATGCCTAAGCCGTGATGCAGACCTCTATTTGCTGGATGAGCCGTCCGCCCATCTGGACGTGGAGCAGAGGATGCTGTCCGCCAAGGTCATGAGACGCTTTGCCGAGTCCACTGAGAAGACCGTCCTTGTTGTGGACCATGACATCTATCTGATCGACCTGCTCAGTGAACGTTTGATGGTCTTTGACGGTGTTCCCGGCGCCTTGGGAATCGCCCACACTCCTCTCGAGATGCGTGAGGGCATGAACACCTTCCTCAAGGGGATAGGCATAACCTTCCGGCGTGATGAGGAAACACGCAGGCCAAGGGTGAATAAACCGGAGTCAAGGCTGGACAGAATGCAAAAGGATCAGGGCGAATACTATTATCCTGTTGAGGAAGCCTGAGAGACGGTCGTTAGAATTCGCTACGAGAAACCACATTATATAATTTTTGGCGATTTCCATCGAGCAGATTGCGGTCTCCGACTTCCGGCAAGAATTTTGAAGAATTTTCTCTGCATAGGGGCAATTGGAGAGACGATTAGGACCGAATCTATTCAACAATGATCAAGCATATCATGAATCAATATCTCAATTTTTTTGACACCATATTGTCGTATCTTATTCAAAATAAGTTAACATATATCGAACTATTTTAACTGAAACATAATTCGTCTTAATTAATTGCTTCAAGGCTCCATCAGAAATAGAAAATGGAGGAAAGTGTATGAATAGAACATGCATGAAAACTACTACAGTCCTAGCTTTTTTGCTGATATCGCTAATTTCGATATCAACAGCAGCAGGACTGAAAGCTTCGTCCGATTATTATTCGGGCCAATGCGGAGTGGAATTGTCAGTTCCAGCTCCGGGAATTCTAAAGAACGATGTAGCAAATCCCAGTTTGGTACAGGTGGTAAATCCTGGGTCCATCACAATCGATCCAAAATACGGGACTATAACCGTAAATGCAGATGGGTCCTTCGTATATGATGTACCAGAAAATATTGGGACCAGCGCCATCGTTACCTTTACCTACACCATGACTGATGGAATGACTGTGAGCAATTCGGCAACAGTAAAGATCACTGTCTCCTGCAGATGCCATGGTGCAGCACCAGATGTCACGGCATGCCCGGGCACAGAGATCACACCCGAGTTTCTCATGTCGAAAGGCGCTGGATGCTTTGGATGCGATTCCACAGGCACCTTCGGTCTCAGCCAAATACCTGCTGATCCAGTAGCAGGGGAAACCTACACCTACACTGTATCCTGTTCCGGTTGCGCACTGCTTACAGGCCATGTCACTTTTGCTGGTCCTTGCTCAATTGCGTCCGTGCCCTTCACAGTCTGCTCTGGTATAACGCCAACCACAGCTATGATCCTGGCTCAAGGAAGCGTAACCTGCAGCTGTGATGCCGCTCCAGTAATCTCAGATATTCATCTAGTAGGCGATCACTGGGAATACACCATCACTTGCCAGTCAGTTTGCGGTCCAGTAACCGAGGCCGGCAGAGTGAACATCGAGGCTCCATGCACTATCACAACTGATAACACATTCACCGTATGCTCCGGAGTTACGCCAACCGCAGAAGAAATACAAGCTCACGTAGCCTGCTCGTGTGGCACGCCAGTCATAGCCAACATAGTGAAGAATGAGGCTGGAACTGCCTGGACATATGATGTCTCATGCACATCCGCTCTCGGCTGCACTTCGACTGTAACCGGAGAGGTTCAGATCGAGGCTCCATGCACCATCACGCCTGATGACTCATTCACCGTATGCTCTGGAGTTACGCCAACTGCAGCAGAAATAGGAGCTCATGTAGCCTGCTCTTGTGGTGATCCGGTTGTAACGAACATAGTGAAGAATGAGGCTGGAACTGCCTGGACATATGATGTCTCATGTACATCCGCTCTCGGCTGCACTGTAACAGCAACCGGTGAGGTTCAGATCGAGGCTCCATGCACCATCACGCCTGATGACTCATTCACCGTATGCTCCGGAGTTACACCAACTGCAGCAGAGATAGGAGCTCATGTAGCCTGCTCTTGTGGTGATCCGGTTGTAACGAACATAGTGAAGAATGAGGCTGGAACTGCCTGGACATATGATGTCTCATGCACATCCGCTCTCGGCTGCACTGCAACTGCAACCGGAGAGGTTCAGATCGAGGCTCCATGCACCATCACGCCTGATGACTCATTCACCGTATGCTCTGGAGTTACGCCAACTGCAGCAGAAATAGGAGCTCATGTAGCCTGTTCTTGTGGTGATCCGGTTGTAACGAACATAGTGAAGAATGAGGCTGGAACTGCCTGGACATATGATGTCTCATGCACATCCGCTCTCGGCTGCACTGCAACTGCAACCGGAGAGGTTCAGATCGAGGCTCCATGCACCATCACGCCTGATGACTCATTCACCGTATGCTCCGGAGTTACACCAACTGCAGCAGAGATAGGAGCTCATGTAGCCTGCTCTTGCGGTGATCCGGTTGTAACGAACATAGTGAAGAATGAGGCTGGAACTGCCTGGACATATGATGTCTCATGCACATCCGCTCTCGGCTGCACTGTAACAGCAACCGGTGATGTTCAAATCGAGGCTCCATGCGACATATCATTTGCAGGCTTCCCCATTCTCCCCGATAACTGTCCAAACCACGACCTACCAACATCCGATGAAGTCATAGATCTAGGCGCTGTAGACTGTGGTTGCGATGCCTCTCCCGTGATAACAAATATACACTGGGTTGAGCCTACCCCAGAAACTCCGGATCAATGGGTTGGGGAGTATACAGTAACCTGCACGCCAGGAAATGGTTGCCCAGCATCATCAGAAATCGGGGAATTCACCAGCGAAGATTGCACGGTGGATAAATGCATCGGTGTTGTATGCGATGACGGAAATCAATGTACTGACGACAGCTGTGATCCAGCAACAGGCGAGTGCCAGTACATCAATAAGCCCGATCAAACACCCTGCGACCTGAATGTAGAATGCGCTGAAGATGTGTATTGTGACGGCGGATTCTGTCTGGGCCATTTCAATCGATGCGCTGACATAAACGACCCAGAGCATTGCAGAGAAAGCGGGAGCTGCAATGGTTACCATTGCTGTACAAATCCTGACACACCGTACTGCGTGAAGAATTGTGGCACGGATTGCCCGCCGATAGTAGATGGACCCCAGAGCGGAACTTGCATCACATAGAATGCGATGGGATTCTGCCGATCGATGGCAGCAAAGTCATTAGAAATTGAGCCAATTGGGATCGGATCTGATTCGATCTCAATCTCACTTTTTTTGCTATTTCTTAATCGAAAGGAGCTACGTTCGGAGATTTGAAGCCACTCGCTATGAAGACGATTTACACTTGATCGTTATCAATTATTCTTCTGCAGCGTCCGCTAGTATCAATGAGAAAAGTCTTCATGGAGTCTAAGGCGTCTGGAAGAGAGCGGCCGTGTGTCAGCGGCAATAGATGGCATCTTATCCTGTATTCAGTTCTCTATAGTCAGAAAAAATAACAGAATATAAAACTATTTAACCAAAATATTTCATAAAATATTCTTAATAGATAGCCATAAAAGATGTTTAATTGGAGACCAGAGTATGAAATGTGGGTTATCCCATCTGCGGTCAGAGCTGGATCTATGAAAGACCTTTGGCGAAAAAGATCGTAGCAGGAGGTCTTGTCGCATTCCTCCCGCTGCCTGAGGCTTATTGCTGATCGGCCTGAATGGACTACTTTGCATAGAACATCGTGGCCACACGGCTCTTATTCAGTTGCAGGGAACAGAACGAGGGCTCCTTGTTGAATCCGCAGCAGAGCAGTTCCTTCACGGCTTGCGGACTGCGTGAATTGGTCGTGTTGGTGGCGAAGTCGGATTCCTTGACGATCTTGTCGTTCATGAGCATGGTGGGCGAGCCTGTTATCTTGAATTTTTTGGCCAGATCAAAATCTTTCTGGGCATATACCAGGCCGCGGCTGGAGTCGTTGGTGCAAGCGTTCAGCCTATCCACGTCCAGAGAGACCGATTTCTGGCAATCAGCCGATTTGCCTTGCCTCATGTAGCAGCGCACATAATCCCAGTACTTTTCAGGCTGCTCATCGCGGATGCATATCTGGCGCAGATTCTCCTCGGCTTCCTCAGCGCCATGCATGGATTTTATGGTATTATTGACCGGGTCCACAGATCCGATGTACATCACCTTGAGGTACTTTTCTGTGTCTTTGGATTCATTGATAATATTGGCCATGATCCTTTGCACCTGCAATCCGAAAGGACATTTGGATACAACGAAGGCCTGCAGGATAGGTTGATCGGATTTGGTCATGTTGACGCAGACCTGCTCTGGTGTTAGCTTGGGTTTAGCCGGAGCTTTTGTTGCTGAGGCCACCTTCACGGCCTTTACTTTGCTGGTATTCAGTTTGGGCTCGATCTCCATTAATTTTGTCACGAAAGTTGATTTTGGCTTGTTTCCAATCACTGTGCCTGCCAGCCTGCCGTCCTTGAAGATGAGAGCGGTGGGAACGCCCGTGATGTTATATTTGGCCTTGGTGACATTGTTCCTTTGCGTGTCTATCATCCCGAAGGCTATCTGGCCCTGAAGCTGGCTGGCCAGCTCCGAGACGGTGACGTTGAAAAGTCTGCAGTAGCCACATGAATCTGTGTACCCCACTACAACCAGCAAAGGACGATACTCTGAGATGGCTGAATCTATAGTAGCGTCAGTGATCTGCATAACTTGGGTGGGATTCTTCGTGCCCAGCCTGATCAGGGGTATGATCTTTCCTAGGGTCTGCTGCGCGGCAGCATTTGTGGTCGCGACTGGCGCTTTGACCTGGAACATGGTTATGGACTGGGTTCTGTTGAGCTGCTCGGCGCAAAAGGATGGTTCTTTATTGAAACCACAGCACAATAGCTCTTTCAGGGCCTCGGGGCTGCGAGCACTGGTTGTGTTAGTGGCGAAGTCGAATTCGCTGGCTATCCTATTATTCAGATTTAGCGTGGGAGAGCCTGTTATATTGAATTCGTTGGCCAGATCGAAGTCTTTCTGGGCATAGGCCAGGCCGCGGATGCTATCGTTTACACAGGCGCTGAGCGCCCTCTCATCTATGGACGAGGATCTAAGGCAGTCAGTGGAATTGCCTTCCTTCATATAGCAGCTCGCATAATCCCAATACTTGTCAGACTGCTCTTCACGAATGCATATCTGGCGAAGGTTCTCCCGGGCTTCCTCGTCGCCGTGCATGGAGGTTATGGAGTTATTGGAGATGGATCCTATGTACCGGACTTTGAGATAATCCCTGGCTTGGGGCAATTTGCTGACGGTTTCCGCCATGATCCTTTGCATCTGCAGGCCGAAGGGACATTGGGATACTATAAATGCCTCCAGAAGAGGTTTATCTGATTTGGTTACATTCGCGCAGGCTTGTCCGGGCGCCACCTTGGGTTTGGCCGAAGCTTTCGGCGCCAGAGCTGCCTGAACTGTCTTCACTTTGCTTACATCCAGGTTAGGCCTGAGATCCTTGATCGCCGCCAGAAGATCGGATTTGCTGATGTTTCCCTTCAATCTGTTGACAAGAATCCCCTCATCGAAAAAGAGAAGAGTAGGATAGGCAGAAATTTTGTATTTCTTGACCGTTTCGCTGTTCACCTTGTCACTGACGTCCATCCTGCCAAATATTACCTGGCCATGGAGCTCACTTGACAGCACTGAGGTGGTGTTGTTCATGAACTTGCAGGGGCCGCATCCAGGATAGTAGAAGTCAAGAATAAGGAAAGAGCTGTTCAAGGAAGATAAGACATTATTATCAGTCAATTCCAGTGGGCTGTAGAGCTGATTTGTATCCGATGCAGATCTCAAAAAGGTTGCAGATCCAATCAGGATAACAATGAAGAATATTATTGCGACTTTCGCTTTCATCGGGAGATGCATTGAACTGAACTCCTGGCTATTAGATTGATTATTAGATAAATGGTTAAGCAACAAGTATTTGAAACAATAAGAATCCTAAGAAAGGTAATTAGGAACTGATCTGGGTACTGATCTGGGACTTATAGCCCTCTGACTGAATGCAATATTTTCTGTTTGCAGGCCTTCTCTATAAAGTCCATATGTTTTTGAGTAAAGTTTATGTTTACAGGAAGTTCCTGGGAGTAGCCCTCCTGATTATATCACACTCACCTCAAGAGTCTATATCCTGTATTCAGATATTTCATAGCAATCTATATCATCCCTTATAGGGAACTTTTCCCTTCTGAGAAGATAATGCGTGGAGACGCGAACATAACTCCAGGAGTCCTCGAATGAAGCTCTTCAACCGTCACTTCGTGCGCAGTCTGGAAGGAAGAAGTCTGCTGGAGATATTCTTTGTCACCGCCGTGGCTTCCGTTTTAGGCATACGCTTCTTCCTGGCCCTGACAGGTTACCCCAGTCTCAGTCCCGGTAGCCTGCATATCGCCCATGTGCTTTTAGGTGGTGTGCTCATGATGATGGCTCTCGTCATATGTCTGGGCTATATCAACAAGTCGGCCTATCATCTGGCTGCGATTCTGGGAGGCATCGGCTTTGGAGCGTTCATTGACGAACTGGGCAAGTTCATAACCGGCGATAACGACTATTTTTACCGCCCTGCCGTGGCACTGATCTACATAATATTCATATTGCTCTATCTCGGGATTGAGGCCTTTATCAAAACGCCCAAACTTTCGGAGCAGGAGAGACTGATAAATGCCCTGGAGCTGGCAAAGGAGGTGGTCCTGGAGGATCTGGATCACCGGGAGAGGAGAAGGGCGCTGGACCTGCTCAAAGAGTGCTCTCCCGGCAATCCCGTGACAAAGGCTCTCCGTGAGCTGCTTTATGCCACGGATGCTGTGCCGGTTCCCAAAGCTGACATCTTTACCGCTACCAAGTATCGCTTCCGAAGGTTTTACCGGAAGCAGATGAAAAAGGATTGGTTCGTGAAGGCGGTGGTATCCTTTTTTATCCTGCAGTGCGCCTTCGCCCTGGGGCTGGACTTCTTTTTGATCTATGCCAAGCTGCGCTGGAGAGTGGATCTGCATACCATCTTTCCGACTCTTTCGTTCTTCGATCTGGCAGGCCTGGCATCTGCCACACTGGCCTCGGCCCTTGTGATCTATGCCATAATAAGGGTGCGAAGCCACAGGCTGGAAGCCTATCAGCTCTTCAAGAATGCAGTTTTTGTGCAGATATTCATGGTGCAGGTCTTCCTCTTCTACAAAGCTCAGCTTCTTGCCCTTCTGGGGTTGGCAGGAAACATTTGCGTTCTCTTGCTCCTGAACTACATGATCCGGCAGGAAGTGAACGTGGAGCGGGGCATGGAGATGAGCCGCTCCTGAGATATATTTCAGTAATGCCAATATTAACGGCTAACTACAGATGCCAGGCAAAAGATGCACCTTAACATACCTCGCATCTTAGATCTATTGAAAAAAATGAAAGACCATCATCGAGACATGCCTATGCTATCTTGATAAAACATGAAAATATATTAATTCAAATATAAGTCATGTGTAACTGTAACATTTGTTAATATCTGCACAGAATCATCATAATTTTTGTATGGAACTGGCAGGGGAATACCATGTCTCTTAATACCTATTACTTTGAGAAGGATGAAGGATAAGGTAGAACATATAGACCATAATAAATCGTTCCAAAATAGTTGAGACTTTCCAGCGCTCCATAATAGCTGTATTTACAGAAATTATATATGCTTATATCGTTCTATACAAAATTAGATAATATGAACATCAAAAAATTGGAAAGAGATTGACACAGATGCAAAAATTGCATGTCCTAACATGTCTAATATATAGGAAGCATGTCCTGCGGATGTGGATTGCATTAGAGAGTTGACGATGTGCAAATCTGTCGAGATAAGGGCCTCCTGCTTACCAGGAATGAGGGAAAATTGAGCAAATGAAGCCGTCTTTATCGAGAGCATTTGGCAGTACGCGTTCTATTGTGCAGCATTTGCGGGAAATAACTCTGCAAAATGCAATGATCTTAGCTAGTGTGATTCTCCTGTTTTACATATCTTCTTGGTACTACTTGAAGGGCAATCCTTCCGGCAGCATGATGTTCAGTGATCTGATTACACTTATAATAAATTTTCTAGCCGTACTGTGTCTTTTATATGCAGCAACAATGTCGCGCAATTATGATAGAAGGCACTATTATGGCTGGTTATTGCTGTTTGTATCACAATTCTCGTTTTTCTTAGGAGATGTTTTCTTTGCCTACTATGATCTCTTGTTAAAGCAGAGCACTTCTCCTTCTCTTGCGGATATATTTTATCTTCTAGCCTATCCATTATTTTTATCCGGTGCACTATTACTACCTTCTGCGAATTTCAAGCCCAGTGAGCGAATCAAGCTGCTTTTAGATACCGGAATAGTCTTGATCTCTTCCGTCCTTATTTATTGGTCGCTCTTCATCGCTCCCTCAATCGAGGAGAATCTTGGTGCCGATACTCTGACCATGTTTCTGGCTGTGGCCTATCCCATAGGAGATCTTTTGCTGCTGTTTGCCTTCGTGGAGCTGTTCTTCAGGAGTCGTAGAAATCCGGGAGCTGATCCATTGCTTTTCTTAGGTCTCTTTTGTTTTGCGAATATATTTGCTGATGCCATTTATATGGGTGAGTCCATGGCTGGAACTTACGTCTCCGGAGGGCTGTTAGACGTTATCTGGATAATTTCTTACCTTATGCTCAGCCTGGCCGGGATATCCCACGCCAATAATCTGCGATTCGGCCATTATAAAGTTGAATTGGAGTTTAACCATCATTATGGCGAAAAAATGTGGCCTATATACCTTCCCTATTTCTTCGCAGGTGTTGCTTTTATAATGCTGGTTTATAGCCATGAGAATCCGCTTGCAATCCCCTTTTCAATTCTTTCGATCTCGGTGGGATTTATTATCTGCCTCGTAATAGCTCGCCAAGTTCTGGTATTGAACGAGAATTCCGTTCTTTATAAAAATGCGCAGAGGCTCAATGAAGAGCTGGAGAGAAGAGTTACAGAGCGCACTTCCCAGCTCGTGGCGACCAACAAAGATCTGCAGAGCCAAATATTGGAGCGACAGATGGCAGAGGATGCTCTTAAGGACTCCGAGCGCAGGCTGGCTGATATCGTCAATTTTCTGCCTGATGCCACCTTCGTCATCAACAAAATGGGCATGGTGATTGCCTGGAACCGGGCCATCGAGAAGATGACCGGCATCAAGGCAGAGAATGTCATGGGAAAGGACAACTATGAATATTCTATACCATTTTATGGGGAACGGCGGCCTATGCTTATCGATTTAGTCCTGAATTCCAAGCCGGATTTCGAAAATACCTATGAGGCCTTAAAAAAACAAGAAGACGGCTCGCTCGTGGGCGTCTCCTTCATACCTAATATGAACGGACATGCCGCCTATCTCCTGGCAAGTGCAGCCATTCTCTACGACTCGGAAGGAGAGGTCTACGGAGCGATTGAGTCCATACGCGACATCACAGAGCGAAAACTGGCTGAAGAGGATTTGAAGAGTGCAAAAGAGAGGGCTGAATCGGCGACCAGAGCAAAATCGGAGTTCCTGGCCAATATGAGTCATGAGATTCGCACGCCCATGAATGCGGTCATAGGCATGACAAACCTTCTCCTGTACGAGAACCTAAATTCGAGGCAGAAGGAGTACGCTGAAACCATTCGTAATAGCGGCGAAGCTCTGCTAGCTATAATCAATAACATTCTCGACCTCTCCAAGATAGAAGGAAGTATGATGGAGCTTGAACACCAACCATTTGCCCTTCGAGACATTATTGAAGAGTCCATGGCCCTCATTGCTACTATTGCATCAGAGAAAGGCCTGAACACGACATACGATACCGACAAAAATATTCCTAAGGTGATTTTGGGTGATCCCACCAGGCTACGTCAAATTTTGATAAATTTGCTCAGCAATGCGGCGAAATTCACGGAAAAAGGCGAAGTAGTAATCTCGGTTTTCAGCCGAAAGCTCGAAGGGGACAACTATGAAATTCATTTTGCCGTGAAGGATACTGGGATTGGGATCCCTGAGGACAAGCTAGGGCGCTTATTCCAGTCGTTCAGCCAAGTTGATTCTTCGACCACGCGCAGGTATGGCGGCACAGGGCTTGGTTTGGTTATAAGCAAGAAACTGGTCGAGATGATGGGTGGAAAAATATGGATTGAGAGTGAGGTTGGCAAGGGTTCCACATTTCATTTTACAATTCAGGCCGAATCGACTCTCAAAGAGCCGGTTGATACTTTTAAGCCTATTTCTCGTTTCGACGCGGATATTCAGGAGAACTTAGATCATGACTTGCAAATACTACTTGCTGAAGATAACCAAGTTAACCAGATAGTAACTCAAAGAATGCTCAATAAGCTGGGGTACAGGGCAGATATTGTAGCCAATGGCATCGAGGTCCTGCAAGCCCTGGAGCGCCAGAATTACGATGTGATTCTGATGGATATACTGATGCCTGAGATGGACGGGCTGGATGCTACTAAAGCCATACGTCAGAGGTGGCCAGGTGGACCTAAGATCGTCGCCATGACCGCTTCTGCTCTTCAGGGTGACCGAGAGACATGTCTGGCTGCAGGAATGGATGGATACATCAGCAAACCCACAAGGATAGAGGAGCTGAAGGCCGTTCTTAAGTCTTTGCGGCAATAAGTGCTCTTTGCCGGTATGTACAATCTGTTGGGCATCGTCACACTACAGGACGGAAATAATTATGGAACCGCTGAGGAAAAAAGTTTGTGGCGTTGACGTTGCGCAAATGTTTTCTGATAGAAACGATTTCCCTGTTCATTGCGATAAACCTCCCCACATTTAAGAGTCTTAATAAGCTTTCTATTATCTACAGCATCGCGGCCGGAGCCCTGTTGCGAAGAACCCAAAAATTTTGGAGGGATGGTCTCCCTCAAACCTTCTTTCCTACAGGGAGCAGTGCTATGGGCAACTCACCTTTTGACAGGTTTAGGAAATGGGCGGCTTTTACCGGATCGAAACCTGCTACATAAGTGCAGACCAATCCCTGCGAGACCGCCTCCAGCAAGAGGTTCTCTGCGGCCAAACCCACTTCTACATAAACTGTGCTATTATCTGCACCCTTCCTGGCCGCCCGATCAAAGACTGCCGTTATCAGGAAGATGACTGGGGCCTCTTTGATCCATCCGTTCGCCGGGACTACGGAAGCATTGACCAATCCCTGGCGCGGGTCGCTGCTGGACAGTTGATCCAGGCTATGGTTCCCGGGCAGGTAGCGGTAGACCCCAGCATTCAGGTTGGTGACATTTCCCGCCAGAAGGTAGACCTCCAGCGGATAGGATTCAAAGGCCGAGCCTGCGGTGCGGTGACCCTTATCGTCGGTCACACCCTGAGCTGACCAGAGGAGTTGAGATACATTCTCCAATGTTAGAGAATCGGGTCTTATCGATCTGATGGACCTCCTTTCCTGAAGCGCTTTCTCTAAATGGATGCCGCCATCCGTATGGGGCGAGGGAAGATTCAGGATGCTGCTATTCTGCAACAAAGCATCATTCGGCAGGGATTTTTCAGCATTGTCATTCTCGGATACAGCCATTGCTATGGATAAAAACCCCAGGGCAATTATTATGGAGAGGGTCCCTCCCCATCTTCCCGTCGACATTTGAAACCAACCTCTTCTGTTTGCTAATAATCATCTATTTAAACTCAAATAATTTTCCACTAGCTCATGCTTTCCTTATGATCATATTTAGGCTGTAGCTTGAGGCATAAAAACTATGTAATAGCTAATATCTATAAGATGCGATAAATTGATCCTCGCGGGATACTCCTGGATACAAAATAGTTATTGATTTTTTCGATAATATGTAGTCATTATCTAAGCCCGCCTTAAGAAACATACCGTTCATATATAATTGGAGACTTTTTGCTGGATTTGGGGCATAAGCCAAGGTTAGATTTGGTACTGTTCCTGCCGGAATTTCATTATCTACGAAATGGATTGCCTTATATCCTGTGTTGTTTTCAGAAGGATTCAAATGTTCATTTATTGTATCCAATGAAGCAATAAATATTGCAGAACCATATACCACTGACCATATAACAAGGAGAAATATTACGACAACTATTGTGGCATATCCATAAAAACCTCTTTCTTTTAGCCAATTAAGCAATAACCCCTCACCGAACATATGTTTGCATTTTCTCTATCAGATTATAAAACTGATGCAAACTTCTATTTTTGGAACACTTCTAAATTACTTACTTTTATTGTTTGCGCGAGTAACACTACGTGGATAACATAGTTAGCGTTCGCCATCATGAATGCAACAGGGTGGTGCCAACACCCGAAGATGCAACAGAACCTTTGAGGAATACCTTCATATAGAAGTTCAAATACCCGTTATCTCACTTTGAACCCATAACATTGGAGGTAATTGAATGGCAGCAGGACAATACGGTGGACAATCACCCATAATCATTCTCAAAGAAGGCAGCCAGAGAACGGCAGGCCGTGAAGCGCAGAAGTCGAACATAATGGCCGCCAAGGCGGTCGCCGGCGCCGTTAGAACGACCCTAGGCCCGAAGGGCATGGACAAGATGATGGTCGACAACCTTGGGGATGTGGTAATAACCAACGACGGAGTCACCATTCTCAAGGAGATGGACATCGAGCACCCCGCCGCCAAGATGATGGTGGAGATCGCCAAGACCCAGGATGCTGAGGTCGGAGACGGCACCACCACTGCCGTGGTTCTGGCCGGAGAATTGCTCAAGCAGGCCGAGGGGCTGCTGGATCAGGATATCCATCCCACGGTTATTGCAGCAGGCTACAGGGCAGCAGCCGACAAGTCCCTGGAGATCCTGAAGACCATCGCCGTAAGCGTCTCTGTAGATGATGCCGAGTTCCTGAAGAAGATCGCCATCACCGCCATGACCGGCAAGGGCTCCGGCACGGCTCGAGACGAACTGGCCGCTCTGGCTGTGGAAGCCGTGAGGGACGTCGTCGACGAGGACGGGTCCGTGGATACCGACAACATCACCGTGGAGAAGAAAGTGGGCGGCGGCATAACCGATTCCGAGCTCGTACACGGCATGGTTATCGACAAAGACCGGCTCCATCCCAACATGCCAAAGAAGGTCACAGGCGCCAAGATCGCTATGCTCAATGCAGCCATCGAGATCGAGAAGACCGAGGTCGACGCCAAGATCGAGATCACTTCCCCCGATCAGCTGCAGGCATTCCTGGATCAGGAAGAGACCATGCTCAAGGGCATGGTAGACGCCATCATCAAGACCGGCGCTAACGTCGTCTTCTGCCAGAAAGGCATCGATGACCTGGCCCAGCACTTCCTGGCCAAGGCAGGTATCTACACCGTTCGCCGCGTCAAGAAGAGCGACATGGAGAAGCTCGCCCGCGCCACAGGCGGAAGGGTTGTCACCAGCATTCATGACCTGACTGCAAAGGACCTGGGAAAAGCAGGCCTCGTTGAGGAGAGAAAGATCGGCGACGAGAAGATGACCTTCGTCGAAGAGTGCGAGAATCCCAAGTCCGTATCGATAGTCCTTCGTGGCGGAACCGAGCATGTGATCGATGAGCTGAACCGGGCCATGGAAGACGCTCTGCGCGTCGTCGGCGTTGTCGTCGAAGACAAGATGCTGGTTCCGGGCGGCGGTGCCCCCGAGGTAGAGCTGGCCCTGCGTCTGCGTGAGTACGCCGCAACCGTGGGCGGTCGCGAGCAGCTGGCCATCGAGGCCTTTGCCGACTCCATGGAAGTCATACCCAAGACCCTGGCCGAGAACGCCGGTCTGGACCAGATCGATTCCCTGGTGGCTCTGCGCAGCCAGCATGAGAAAGGCGTAAAGAGTGCAGGCCTGGACATGGATACAGGCAAGCCTGTTGATATGCTGAAGCTGGGTGTGGTCGAGCCCCTGCGGGTAAAGACCCAGGCGATCAACTCTGCCGCCGAGGCTGCAGTCATGATCCTGCGCATCGACGACGTCATCGCCTCCAAGTCCGGCGGAATGCCAGGTGGCATGCCTGGTGGCATGCCGGGCGGCATGGGCGGAGAGGACTACTAATTAAAACCTCTCTTTTTATCCTGTTCTTTCTTTTTGAAACCCGGAAAAAAAACATAGAGTTCCTGATTCTTCAACCCTGCGAATCTCTGCTTTCTGATGCGCCAGAATTTCGATAAATTCAATATACGAATCCCATGCATCTATGCATCTATACTGCAAAATCTATACTGCAAACGTTTCTGGTCTGTAAAACTCGCAAAAGCAAAGTGTTTATTATCTTGCCAGATACATGGCCTGCGATGGAACGCAAGCTTTTGATGAAAGGCAAAGTCAAGGAAGCCTACGACCTCGGCGATCGGTTGGAGTTTCGGTTTACGGACAATATCTCTGTCTTCGACAAGATCATTCCCAGCCTTATTCCTTTCAAGGGTGAGACCCTCTGCCGGGAGGGCGTCTACTGGTTTGAGAGAGCCCGCAAGATGGGAATAAAGACTCACTTCCTGGAGTACATCCCCCCCAACGGCATGCTCTGCCAGAAGGTGGATATCCTACAGCCTCATCAAATCACCAGCACATCCCAGAGCTATCTCATACCTCTGGAGTTCATATGCCGCTGGTACGTGGCGGGCTCTCTCTACGATCGGGTGCTGGAGGGGAAAGTTCAAGCCGAGTCTCTGGGCTTCTCTGCTGGGCATAAGGTCGTCTACGGCGAGCCGCTACCTGAGCCTTTCCTGGAGGTTTCTACAAAGCTCGAGAAGACAGATAGGCTCCTGGAGAAAGAAGAAGCCCTGAAGATCTCCGGGCTGAGCCTCCAGGAGTATGAAGATGCCCGGGAGGTTGTGCTTAAGATCGATGAGGACATCGGCAAGAGCGTTGCTCCTCGCGGCCTGATACACGTGGATGGCAAGAAAGAGCTGGCCTTCGACATAGACCGGCAAATAATGGTGATCGACGTCTACGGAACCGCAGACGAGGACCGTTTCTGGGATAAAGCCAGCTACGAGGCTGGAGAGTTCGTTGATCTGAGCAAAGAGTATGTGCGCCAGTACTATCGCCAGACAGGCTACAAAGATCAGCTCTATGAGGCCAGGGACGCAGGCCGAGTGGATCCTCCCATACCGGCTCTGCCGTCATCCGTCGTGGAAGAGACGGGCAGAATCTACATCAAACTCTTCGAGTTGATCACAGGAGAGAAATTCAAGCCTGCAAAGCTTTGAGAACACGTCGAATGCGAAGATCAGAGGCGAGAAAATCGGAAAAGATTTAAGCCATTAGAGACCCTTTCCCCCTAAAAGATGCGGAGAGAATCCAATCCACATCGCAAATTATTCGAGATGATGACATGAAGCGATTATTACTAGTTCTCATATTGATCATAGTGGCTATCTCCGGTTGCACGGAGAAGGGCCCCAGCGGGACATCCAGTGGGACAACCAAGAGCGTGGGCGATCTCAAGACGTTATCGATATCCTCCGCGGATAACCTGACCAGCTACAGCCTAGATAGCTCAGTGACTCAAACACTGAAGCTCAATGAAGGCGGTGAGAACGCTGCTCCAGAGAACGCTACCACCGTCACAGAGAGCATCCAGACTACTGCTTCTGTGAATCTATCGAGCTTCCAGGCCGAGGCGAATGGCTCAACGAAGAGCCAGGTAGTGCAGCCGGGTTTCCCTGAGAACTCCAGCACGATACTGGCTGTTGTTTATCAATTAGGAAACTCTACCTATGTGAAGGACGAGAGCGGCAATTGGACTCACCTACAGGACCCAAGGTCCGCATTAGAGATCTGGGGCCAGGGCAACAATAATCAGGTGAAGGTCATAGCCGAGACGTTCAACCAGTCGGCAGCAGAAGAGACCGGCTCTGAGACTATCAATGGCGAGGATGCCTACAAATTGAATATAGTAACGGGAAGCGGGGATTACGATATTCTCTACAATACTGCCATTAGCATTGCAGCCAAGCTGACACAGTACCCCATGTACATGCCATCCGTCAACAGAATGGAACTGAATGAGACAGGCAAGATAGAGAAGACGATCTGGATCTCAAAGAACACTTACCTGCCTGTGAAGTACCAGAGCCAGACGACCTTCCAGATGACGCCGGAGATCATAGGTGGCCTGAATTCCAGCACCGGCCAGATGGAGATGTTCAGTCAATCTATGACGCTGCCACAAGTTTCGGTAAGCATAGAGACGAGCGATCTGTACTATGACTTCGACAAGCCGGTGAATGTAATCCCGCCGGCTGGGGCACTGACAGCGCCGGCCGTACGTCCAACCCAAATCCAACCGCAAGTTGTCCAGCAAGCTTAAGCGACTGCAATACTCATGCGAGAGCGAGACCCATTGCAGCGGCTTTTCCTCCGGGAGAAGCCTGTGCTTGCCCTTTTGGCTGTGGGGGAGATGGATTCGGCCTATGCCGCTATGATTGCCAAGCGCATAGACTCCACATTTCCCCATACCTCCAGCATCCTCTCCGAGCTGGAAACTCAAGGGCTGGTCAAATCCCGGCCCGAGGGCAGAATCAGGCACCTGGAACTGACCGACAGAGGCCGAAGAATTGCCAGGGCTCTGCAGGAGCTATCCGACCTGTTACAAAAGCCGGATGTGACGATGCAGAGGCTGGAAAGGCTTCGAAAGACTGCATCCTTAACAGAAGGCCATGACACAGGAGCGGCGTTCCGCCTCGGACCAATGCGACGGGATCTGGCAAAGCTCAAGGGCCAGGGGGACGACGCGCTACGAAAGGCTGCGGAAGAACTGGATCATGAGATTGCAAAAATCGTTCTGGGATGATCATCCCCGAACAATTACATTACAGCATTGTCAAGAATCTAATTTTTGAATCTATTTTTCCGGTGTTACGGGCATGAAAACGAGCGAAAGCAAGCAGCCAACCACCTCAGACGTCAGCCATTCTTTCTATACAATTACAAAGGAAAAAAGTTGGTTTCCTGTCAGGCCTTAGCCGTTCACAGGAAACGATATGCTATCGGGCAGTTTATAACCATACCCACAGAGCCAAATGGCCCTCCCGCAGGCCCGGTGATCCAGCCTTTCTGGGCCATTCCCAGTATCTGGAACTCTTCGATCATTCTGGACCTGTAACCCTTATCGATGGATGTATTTGTCCACATGCCCAGGTTCATGTCCCACAATGGGCTATAGTCCGTGGCAACCGAAGGAATTCCACCCAGAACATTGAGTGGCGACTCACCGTCCACTATAGCACTATCCAATCCCTGGCGCTGTGGGTTATCCTTGCCCATCGGACCGTTAATGAAGACGAAAATCCTCTCAATCGCGCTGAAGGCACTGTCATCACGACCTACTAATATGTCTTTCAGCGCAGGTGCATAAGTCGCTCCCTCCAGGGTTGCGGCTAGTGGATCGCTGGCGGTGCGGGTGCCACACTATCTGACTCAACTGCCAATCCTTGCGCTTTTTTGTGCAAAGGCGGTAGCGCTTAAAAGCAGCATGGCTGCCAATACCAGAACAAAATATATCTTAGGTCTCATAAGTCTACCTTTTTATTTTAATTTTTTTTTTGTCTACAATACATTACATGAGATCCATGAATCTTGGTCTCCATAGAACAATACAATCTGCTCCAATCATATTTATCAGTTCGCTTTCAGAGCTTCCAGCCATTAGCTTCTACGCCATTTTCAGTATTAGCAAGCGTCTTCGTGAACTCCTTTGTCTACGCGGTTGAAACGTGTTAGCTACAGTCAATAGCCCAAATCTTTCAGCCATAATTGGCGAGAACACTTTTCGCACCCAGAGAATTAAGAAAATGTCCCAGGAAGAATTTATTGAAAACCAATCGCATAAGCAGATAACGAATCATCCATGAGCCTGAAGTTGGAACAAAATTCCCTGCGAACCTTACGGCGTCATTTTGCTTCTTTTCGACAAATGGCTTGAGGTACTGCTGATACCTTGAAAAAGCAGATCTATGATCTCCTGAATGTCTCTCCAGCTCCTGAGCAATTACCCAGGCATCTGCCATCGCCATGTGCGATCCCTGTCCTGCAATTACTGTGAGGCACCCACATGCGTCTCCAAGAAGAGCAATTCGGCCTTTATGCCAATTCGGCATGATGATCTGTGTCAGAGTATCGAAATAGACCGGTTCAGAAGACGAAACCGTCTTTAGCACATCTTCAGCAATCCACCCGGATCCGGTGTACTGCTCCTGTACAAAGGCAATTCGCTTCTCTTTCGGCAGATGACCGACCTCATCATGACGAAAAATGTATGCAGCATCCATACGATGGTCATCAAGCGGGTAGAACCCTGCGACCCGCCCTGGTTCTTCATAGATCTTTATTGAATTTCGAATGCCGTAATCATGATCAGGGATGTGGAACGCTGCCACATAATAGCCAAGAAATCGAGAGAATTGAATCTCTGGGCCAAATATCAGCTCTCGAACACGGGAATGAACTCCATCGGCACCGAAAAGTAACTGAAAGCTTTCTGTGGTCTCGTCGCTAAGTATAACCTGCAAATCATCGTCACTTTCTTTAATAGACGTTATAGTTGTGCTGAACCTTATTTCCACACCCAAGGCCAATGCTCGATTGAAAAGAATGCGTTCCAAATCAGGGCGACGTAGATAGGCATATCTTCCTCCGAAGGCTTTTCGCACGCGATCGATGGGCACAGGTGGGAAATGGGGGGCTCCATTTCTGTCTACATATTCCAGGTAATCTATGGGATAGTGAATATCTGCAATATCACTCAATAATCCCATGCGTTCGGCAACGTCCCAGCCTGTTCCAAAAAAGTCCATCATGTATCCTTCCGTCCGCATAGCTGGATCGCGCTCGATCACCAGAGGCTTCCATCCTTTTTCCTTGAGCAGTATTCCCAGAGTGAGTCCTGCTATGCCTCCACCGGAAATGAGAACCTTTTTATCATCCATGAAAATTCTTTCCTTACATTTTGATATTCTTTATGGACATGTTGTATTGATATTGCTTTTATGATTTTTGCTCGCATTCCTGCGTGACTCAAATTTCGAAGCCGGGCGGCAGTCTCAAATCCAGAACAGTAAATGCAGCGGGCCGAGGACTGCGACCTGGCTGGAGAGCACCGGGAGCGAGCGTGCAGGAGAGCGGGCACGTGTCTGGAGGATAGTGGCGAAACTGGCAGACTGAATGGCTGGCAAGAAGATAATTTGCAACCATTCCCTAACCAATGGTGTGATGATCTGGATGATCTGGCTGAAGGGATGCGAAGGCTATGACCGAAGCTCTCGGATAGGTCTGCGAGGAGGGCGGCCATTCCAGAGGTTATGATAAAATCCAAATACGAAAAGGAATAACAATTAAAAGAATGCATAAGCTCATCGCCTATGTCTCCGGAAAGGTTCAGATGGCCGGCTACAGATCTCGGGTAGTGACCATAGCCAAAGCCTTTGATCTCAAGGGATATGTAAGAAACATTCCGGATGGCAAGGTGAAGATCGTGGCGGAGGGGTCCGAGGCCGATTTGAAGAGGTTTCTTTCGGCCATAAGAATTGAGAACACCCTGATCAAAGTGGAGGAGATCAAAGCGGAATTTTCGGAGTCTGAAGGGGCTTATGAGGAATTTTTCAAGGTGGCAGGGGAGAGAGAGACCGATGCCCGGCTTGACATGGCCGCTGAGCATCTAAAAGAGCTGATTTCGGTCGTTAGAGATGGATTCAAGGATAATGGCTCCAGGCTAGATGGCATAGGCTCCTCCTTAAAGGAGATCTCAGGAAAGCAGGATCTTTTGATCGATAAGATCGACGAGGCCCGAGAGGAGATCGTTTCTACACGAGAGGAGGTAGTCTCTACACGAGAAGAGATAGTCTCTACACGAGAGGAGATAGTCTCTACACGAGAAGAGATAGTCTCTACACGAGAGGAGATAGTCTCTGAGGTCCAGGGCCTGCGTTCGGATCTGAAGGGCCGCACAGATGAGAGGCTGCAGAGGATCGAGAGCGATGTGACGGAGATCAAGGCCAGGATTAGGCCATAACTCTTGATCCGGCTTTTATCTCCTGCTGATACTTTTGATAGGAATAGATAACGGGATAGACCGCAGCCATTATTATGGGTACCAGGATCAAGAAGATCGCATATTTGGGGAAGACTGTGCCCATTGCCGCCAGAACTCCGGCCCACTTAAAGAGTTTGCCTGCAAGCTTGTTTGTCTTATCCCATACAACCTCGCTGCTTAATGTCCAGGGAGTTCTGACGCCTATGAACCAGTTTTGCTTTGCATTCTCTATCATGACTCCGGCGTAGTAGATGATCATGCCTAATGCCGGCGCCAGGAGCTGTACGACGTTGAATCTATAACCCATGCTCCAAAGCAATGTCAGCATATGGATGTAGAGCAGGAATAAGAAGAGCAGCAACACGAAAACATCAAAATGCCCTCTGAACTTCTCGATATTTGCCTTGAGGGGATCGATCTTTGGAATGAGCACGAATGCCAGAAAGAGAATTACCGATATGACCGGCAACAAGAATAGGCCCCACAACTTGGGCATATAGCCGTCTACCCTGCCGTTAACATCCCAGTGGGATGCCATCTTCTCAGGCATGTAGGGGTAAAGATATGCCCCCATAAGAAAAGAGACGAGTATCAGGCCAACTATCAGAATCTGAATGTTCCTGGTCTTCATAGTCATTGTCAAGTTTCCTCTTTAAGATAAGATAACCTAAAATTAGGCGACTCCGGTACAAATATCTTTGCGGTATATCTATCCTGCTATGAAGTTAATCGATTCGTTTTTATCGGCCTGGGGCGAACGGTGGACACGGGCGTCAGGAGTGCCTGCCAGGGCGGGCTGTGGGCCCAGCGCGCGCAGGCGGGCGAGCGTGCGGGGGGGGGGGCAGGCGCACGCCTTGTGAAGGATGTCGGTGCTGTCGGGCCTTGCTTGAGGCAGGAAACCCCAGTCCAGTTAGAGACGGTCCCAGGGCTTGCATCCGCTCAACAATCTTCAAAATAACCACAAATCATTAGAAGAAGAAGAAGAGCATAAAACATCATGATGGACGCGGTGATGGTTGATGAGGGCCTCCTCATTCCAAAGAGCCTTCTAACGAAGCTGGGCACAGAGAATCTCGAAGTTTTGACCAGAGGTCGTGAGATAGTGATCTGGCCAAAGACCAAGACCAGACAGTATTATGGCTTTGTGGGAGAGACGGAATATGATGAGGAGTTCATCAAAGAGCTGGAGCATGATTGGGAAGAGAGTGGCAGAGATTGAATCTGATAGAATATTCTTCTTCTGACCAAATCTTCGTTGATGCCAACATATTTCTCGACTATGCCATTCCCAATCCCAAATTTGGCGAAATGGCCACGGATTTTCTAGAGAGAATCGAGATTGAGGAAATTAATGCCATCACGACTCCTGCGGTCATGATTGCCGTCGTTATATGAGTCGGGATCATTACTACTAACTTGTGGTGCAGGGCGGCCGTGGGCCTCGCGGGTGCGCGTACACGGGGGCGAGCGTGTGGGGAGGCTCACACATGAGGTGAGTATGTGTTTGGATATGATATATGATCTGCGATAGATGACGCGGACGGATGTTGAAGAAATGTGCGTCCCTCTGGATCTGAGAAATCTATATTAGAACCAATAGATAATTAACTGGTCGGTGAGTGATTTGGAGTCCGTAATTCGAAAAGGTGGCATAATAGAGCTTCCCAGTTCGATATTATCTGAGATGGGCCTCTGTGAGGGAAAACGAGTAGCTTTGAGCATTAGAGATGGCGAGATTCTTGTCAAACCGGTTAAGAGCATTACAGAACAACTAACAGATTCAATTAAGCTTGATGATCAAGATCTAATAGAAGAGATAATAGAATCTGAGGATTATCTGTGATCAAGTCTTTGGATTCGCTTCCCTCAGGTTCAAAGATATTCATAGACACTAATATATTTTTATATGACATAATGGGGTATACAAAATTTCAATCTGCCTGCGTAAACTTCTTGCAGAAAATGGAAGGATCTGCCTATTCTGCAGCAACATCTACTCAGGTTTTGAATGAAGTTATGTTTAAGCTCATTCTTGCTGAGATAACAAAAAAATACAATCTGCGTCGAGAAAACGAAGCCATAAGGCTAATAAAAGAACGTGCCGAGACCATTTCCAGCCTTACGCAAGTCTGGAAAAACTATTCTGCGATAAAGGCATATCCATTGACTATCTATGGTATCGATCAGGCCACAATGGATACAGCGATCGATCTTTCAAAAGATTTGGGCTATTGATATCTGATGCCACACACATTGCGATCATGAAGGCCCAAGGCATTGCCAATATCGCCACCAATGATGGTGACTTTGAACGAGTAAACGGAATAGTAATCTACAAGCCGTGAGTAAACGACAAAAACATAGCTAGCGGAAGGGCTTTGCTTACCCGCGGAAGCGCGTGTAAGCACGTGCAAGAGGCACACGGATGATGGCGGTCATTACCAGCAGCAAGCTCTTAAATGTTCATGGATATTCTAAACATCTCATCTGAGAGAGATGACGAGTGGTCACTTATGATCAAATCCAGACAAAATCAAATAAGAGAACTATGCACCGAGCAGTCCTTTCAGAGAGGATTGAGATACTTCGAAGAAGGCCGCGTGAAGATTAAGGAAGCATCAGCGTCACAGACAGTCGCGACTGTGATCGGAATGGATAACTACCAGGTAAAGATAGATCTGGATGATTTCTCTGCTGTCTGCAATTGTCCATATGACCTGGAAGGGTACTGCAAGCACATTGTGGCCGTTTTTTTGGCTATCGACAATGAGCCTGAAAAGGTCGATAGGATAATAGATGAAGGCTCCCAGGAGCTAAGGGAGATGCATGCTCTGCTGGAAAGAACTGAGCCTGATGTGCTCAATGATTTCTTTGCCCGGGAATTGGAGACAAACCCAGAACTGAGGTCTCGCTTTATGGCCCGATTCTCACCGATCGGCGAAGGAAAGAGCCTTTCCAGCTACAAAGATGAGATCGACTCAATCTTCGATGAGGCTGAAGATGAGCACGGCCTGATCTTTTACGATAATAATTTGGATTTTGAAAAATTTGAGGGTCTTGCGGAGATCCACATCCAGAAAGATGACTTCCTGGAGGCGGCCAAGATCTATCAAGCTCTGGCTGAGAAGATTGCTGAGAAGATGGATCATGTCGACGACTCGGACGGCTACTATGGCGGCGAATTCTCACATTTCTTGGAGGCGTTCGTGGAATGCATACAGCAGGCAGAGCTGGAGACTAACGTCAAGAGGAAATATATTGACTATCTCTTCAACAGGTATCTTTTAAGAGACCCGGATTACTTCCAGGATGATTACTTCGATGCTCTGAAAGAGCTTTGCGCCTCTAAAGAGGATTTGGGGTACTGGAATGCTCTGTTGGGGCCTCAACTTCCCGGGATGCTTCCTGATAAGAAGCAGGATTGGAGCCGCTATTATCAGGCCAAAGAGCTGATCTCTATGCGGCTTTATCTTCTCTTAAGGCTCAAAGAGACGGCCGGTTTTTATGCCTTGATGAATGATCATTATCGCTCCAGCGAAGATTTAAGTCTTCAGTATGCCCAGCAGCTCCTGATGGATGGAGATCGCACGAAAGCGATAAGAATAGCTGAAGAGGGCATAGCTCTTTTTCCCGATCATCCCTCAAGGTATCTAAAAGAGTTCTTGAGCGAAAACTACAGAGAGACAAATCCAGAAAAGTATAAAGAGCAATTGCTATCACTTTTTCTTTTAAGTGGAGAATGGAAGTACTACGAGCGATTGAAGGCAGCAGTCTCAAAAGAAGAGTGGAAGGAGATGCTCGACAAAATTCTGGCCCATATCGGAATAGAAGGATACGGCAGAACAAAGCTCATTGAGATCTACCTGAGGGAGCAGATGTTTGACGCCGCCCTTGAAGAGGTGATGGCCCAGAAGAGCATCCATAGATTGAGAGATTATCATAAGAAGCTGGCAAATATGTATCCGAAAGAATATTTCGAGGCATACAAGGAACTGATCTATCCCTTTGCCGAATGCCGTATGGGAAGAGAGCACTACAGGGATGTGACCTCAATTCTTAAAGATATGAAAGGGATCAAGGGCTTTGAGTCCGATGTCCAGGAGATCGTCGAGCGGCTGAGAAGAGAGAATAAGAGGAAGCCGGCGTTCATCGATGAGCTGAAGGCGCTGTGAGATTCGGCATAAGGAGATAAAATGCAAGATTAAAATGCGAACTCGTCAAAATCGAGATAGATAACCCTGTAAAGGTGGCTGATGAATGTCCCTCTAAGATTGATGTAAGAAGCACCGAGGAGATCAGGAAACGTGGAATCGAAGCGCTGACGCAGGCCCTGGCCCAGTCGATGCCATTCGATTCCTGCAGAGCTTTGACCTTGGTAGGAGGGATTATACCGAGGAGCGCACGACAATTTTGGACCTGGAACTCGATGATATTGTCCACGGAATCGAGAAGAGAAGAACGTGTGAGACCGGAAGGGATTGAGGCGGCCGTGGGCCTCGCGGGTGCGCGTACACGGGGGCGAGCGTGCGGGAGGGCGGGCGCGTGCCCGGAGGATGGCATTGTCATTCTGCAGGAAATGAGGGGATTGGGAGATGGAGGCGTGGGGGGGGCCTTGCTTGACGAGGGAATCGCTTTCTGTCAGAGATGGCCGAGGGCCTGCTGCTCACGGATGCATGGGCTGGTCTTATTAGATGCGCTGACCAGCTGTAGTGTGTAACTCGATCTGAGTGCGATTTCGGTCAATGATGTGGATTTTGATTCAGCCGAATTTGCTTTGGATCTCAGGATCTAGGAAATCTATTTTTAAAGGCCAAGCATATCCGTAAAATCATGGTGAGACCAATGGAGGTTCTTGTCGAGAAAGGCGGGATAATTGAGCTTCCTAACTCCGTTATGGCTGAGTTGGGTCTAAGCGAGGGCAAGAAATTATTTCTGAACGTAAAGAACAGAGAGCGTCAGCGGTGGGCCGTCGTAGCCGTTTCTAAATCCTTGGAGTAATACGGTATGTCGGCAGTGATTTGAGTGATGCACCACCAGGGCCTGTGGCCTTACCCATACGTGTAGGCATCCATAGATATCTTGGCAATGCGCCTTTTAGATTATACTGTTTTTTGCATTTTGGGCACTCTATCTCGCCTCTTTTGGATGCATCCATTACATACTCAGGTGCAAGTCTGAAGAGGACTGGCTCCTTGCTCCATACGAACGCCTCCACGTCGAATTCAACATTTGTTCTCGCAAGGCTCGTTTTTATGGCATTATCTTTTATTATGGTGCCGCAGTTGATGCATTGCATCAGTGGAAAATCCCAGAATTCTTTTGTCCAAACGTGATCCTTAAAATATCCAATATTCCGGATCAGCGGTATACTGCTCATAAATCTCATCATTTGCAGGGATTCCGGCCCCATGGTTCCGGGATCGCTATTTGAGTACCATCGAGCTATCCTGCGCCTTTGCTCTTCACTGAGCCTTGGCAAGAACTCCTTGTTGATCTCACCGATGCGGCCGTCATCCGGATTATAAATCCGTAGATTGGGAACCGAATCTCCGTCATATGAGCATCGATATGAAAGCGCAACAAGTTCACCTCTGGTCCACCAAGAATCGGGATAATCGGGTGTCCCATAAAGCCATATCTCTTCGGCAGGCCACATCCAGCGATCTATTATGCTGAGGAGTTGCCAGCGCTGTTGCTCGGTCAATAACTCATCATCGTAGGCCAATGCACCAGGTGGAAAATAGCGGACCGTTTTGCTCTGGCCAGAGTGGTATTCGCCACATTCTATGCGATCTTTGAGTTTTCGGACCTCTGATATATATTTGCCTCGATAACTGATAAAAACCTGTCCGGTATTCTTTCTTCTAAGATCCTCAAATTCTAGTGATTTTTTCATTACTTTAATCGAGCCGAGATTGCTCTTGCTTTCTTTCGGTCTTGGCAATAGAGGCAAGAGGTCTTTGATCTGCCAGCGTAACCACTTTATTATTGTATTATTATCTTTCATTTTAGGATAGTATGGTGCTCCTCCATATCTTAGCCCATAAAAATTTTGAGGTAGATAGGTTCTGCTAACTACAAGCACATGGTCCATGGACATGGGCTGGGCTGTGGCTGCGTGGTAGTTATCTTTACCATATTCGATAGATGCATCAAAGACTACTACGTCATCATTTTTGCAGGCATTGAAAAAATCTGCCTGAGATGGATTCTCCAACAAATTCGGCTCTAAACCCAATTCCTCGGCCAGGGAAATGAAAAGTCCTTTGAGTTCATCGCCTCCATTACTCTTCAACGGAATAAATGATACAGATATCGTTTTATTCATATGCATCCTCCATTAAGTAGTAGATTTCATCATTGCAATGGTTGCCTGCACGAGGCAGATTTGTAGCATTTGCACCATTGGCTCAGCCAATTTGATAGACAACTATTCATTTTCACTTTTGTGTCCGGCTCCATTCAATTCATCAATTCTCTTGTTCAGATCTGAAATGATCATCTCCAACGGTCCAGTATCTTCTTTAAAATCCTGGAGGCTATGCAATAGTATTTCGAAATTGTTTCTTGTAGTCTCCAAGTTGAAGGTGGATTTGCTGATAAGTATGAGCTTATCGGCAGCTTTTCGTGCCATAATCCAGTCCCGCCCTAATATGGCTAGTTCTAACACCGTAGCCAGATCCCAATAATCCTTTGAAGCCAGGCCACCTCTCCGACCTATTGCAAATTTGACCAGAGGGTATAGCTTATCAAAGGTTTTCTTTGCGTCATCGCCTCCTTTATGAAACAGCAGTGTAAGGGCATTGATACCAGGATAATAGTCTCTGGGATCTTCTCTGAATCCCTGGCAATAGAAAGCTATGGACTCATCAAGAGCTGCTCTTGCTCTTGGCATATCTCCCGATTTTTTTGAATCGGTACTTATGTCCTTATAGACTCGTCCTAAAATCCCGCACGTTTCAGGTGATGCCCCATGCGTATCGATGAGCTTTCTCAGAATTCCTATGGCCTTATCTCGATCATTTCCTTTGTTCCTTCTGTTCAGCGCCAGAGCAAGCTGCTCTTGGACCGTCCTGATATTTTTTATATTGGCAGGAAGATTGTCTGCGACCCGAACCATATCATACCAGGAAGACACATCCCGATAAGAAAGCATGAGATCAACCAATAATTCAGTGGGTGCTAAACTAAAATCGCCTATCTTGGCCTCAATAGACTGGATCTCCGAGAGGGACGTTGTGGTCGGCTGAACACACCTGGCGGCCTCCAGCTCCGATCTTATGCTATCAATATATTTGGCCCGGTCCCTGAAAACCTCCGTAGCATCATGGGGAAGAGTTATTCCCGGAAATTTCTGCACCAACTGGAAGAGCGGACTGTCCGGCATGCCGCTTTCTTCTTTGGCATCATTGATCTTCTTCTCCAGATTTTGCTGTAGATCTCGGGCGGATTCTTCACTGAAATTTCCGTCGTCTTCCAAGAGATAAGGTATCGCTCTCAGGGGCGATACATCAAAAGGCCGCTTGGCATTGGCTGCGAATATGAGTATGGTAGATTTTGGTCTGGCACAATGTCTTATGCCCAGCTCATAGAATACATTCGGGTTTGCCATCGTCAGATCGGCAATAACTACCTCTGCAAGGAGGAGGCGTTCGTACATCGAGCGGTGTATAATTCCCCCAGTCCGTTCTTCATCCGCCCGTATTATCTCGACATCGCATTTTGAAGCGGCAGGTTTTATGGCTTTATTATATATCTGATCGAAATCGATTTCAACTTTGTCACTACGTTTTTTACCGAACGGCATGGCAACAAAAACTAGCGGTCTAAGAGGCATAGTTTTAATGCTTGATGAATAATATTTATAATTTGGGGGTGTATGGATAAAGGCTCCCTTCGTCCAGAGACGGTGGGAGAAGGTCACTTTTGGCTCTCAGAGAGGATACCGAATCATGCAGCATGCGACATCCAAAATGAGCCCCGGTACAGATACAAGATCCGTGTCGAATGGTTCTCCACCCACCCGTGAGTGCGCGCACGGGGGCGAGCGTGCGGGAGGGCGGGCCCGTGGCTGGGAGGATGGCGGCACAGTCATCGGCATGAATATGGGATTGGGAGTGGAGCAGGCGCGGTCGGGCTCTTGCGAGGGAGATCGACGTCGGTCCGAAGACGGCCTGAGGGCCAGGCTCCGCCACGGGGCAAGGGCGATGGGTTGTTGTGGCTCCTGCAAAGTGGCATGAGGATACGGATACGGATGGATGCTGGGAAGGTCGAGCTGTCCGGCAGCGATCCGAAATGGCGAGATTCACCGCAATGGAATCTCTTAATAAAGATGCACGTTCAATACTGATGTGGGAAGATTATGCTCGAAGATAGGATAATCATCGATCCGGAGATCTCGCATGGAAGACCGGTCATCAAAGGCACTAGGGTACCAGTGGAGATTGTCCTGGGGTCTCTGGCTGGTGGCATGGAGATAAACGAGGTAGCTGATGAGTATGGACTGGAGAGAGAAGACATCCTTGCTGCCATCGGGTATGCGGCAAGGATCGTAGCCAGTGAAGAAATTTGCGCATATGCCTGATATCCGATTCCTGTTGGATGCCAACATGCCGAGGTCGAGCGCTGAATTGATGCGCTCGCTTGGATTCGATGTTGAAGACGTCAGAGACATTGGCATGATGGCAGCGAGCGATCGAGCGATAATTCAACATGCTCTTAAGACCAAACGGTTAGTAGTAACCAGAGATACGGATTTCGGTGAACTGCTGCGTTATCCTTCGCACCCCGGAGCGATCATTCTACGACTTCCATTTAAATACAAATCTCTAGAAATAAATAATATTTTAAAAGAATTTTTAACATCCATAATGCCCAATGAACTGGCCAACGCAATCATAATCGTAGAGCTTGGCCGCTATAGAAGACGTTCACTTTGATAAACGGCATCCAGCGATTTTCGCACAGGCTCCGGGCCTGCATGCCCGTTGGCCCCCGCGGAAGCGCATGCACGGGCACGGGGGCTAGCGTGCGGGAGGGCGGGCGCGTGCCTGGAGGAGGATGGCGGCACAGTCGGGCCTTGCTTGAGGAGGGAAACGGCGGCGGCGCACCCGCGCAGCAAGCTAGCAGGGTATTGCGTTTTAAAATGAAGCGATTCAATCCTCTGGTTTAATCCGACCTAATCCAGAGATGAAGAGAAGATAATCTAAATACTGTTGATTGATACAACTAAACTCGGAGTCGCTGAATGAAGCCAAGAGTTTTTCTTTCTCATTCGAAAAAGGATCGAGAATATATCGAACGATTAGCAATGGATCTGCGTTCAGCTCGAATAGATGTTTGGTACGACGATTGGGAAATCCCGCCTGGATCCTCTCTTCGGGCCAAAATATTTGAAGAAGGTATCACGGAATGCGATCTTTTCTTTATATATTTAACTAAAAATTCGAGAGACTCTTCCTGGGTTCGATGGGAGTTAGATGCTGCATTCGTTCTTGAACTTGAAAAGAGAGGTGGATTCATAGCGATATTTGTTGATTCCGATGATACTCGGCAGTCATTATCGCCAGATCTTCGATCCCTCCGCATACCTACAATTAATTCTGAAAGCTATTCCCGATGCCTTCTCGAATTAACCGCGAAATCATGGGAGGCGCATTTAAGAAAGAGAATAGTAAAAGCAAATGAAAATAATAATATTACTATAATAAAGTTAGAGAAGAGAATTGCAGAACTGGATCTTGAATTAACCAAATTGAAGATTATAGGAGCTATTGATCGAGATAGGATCTTGAAGGAGCTAAATGAAACACGTTTTGAATGGAATAGTTATTCGTTTAGCTTAGCACAGATTTTTGAATCTGATTCAGAAAATCTTGCCTGTGGAGCGATTGGAATTAGATTTGAATCTCTAATAAATAAAATGGATGGTTTGACAAAAGAGCAATTATGGGAACTCAAGAAGGCTCTGCAAACAAGGTTCTAGGCCAATTAATAATTTTAGGATTAGTTAGAGTTCAACCAGCCCTGGGAGATTGGAGTGATAGTTTCTATCTAACAGACTTAGGGAAAGATCTCGTATTTGAAATTCAATGCCAATCCGACAAAAACCAAAATGATAAGCCTGATAATTGTTAAAATTTAATCCTGAAAATAAAATTATAGTTTCATTATTTTCTTCTCTCCTTCATCACTTCCACAAACGCCAGGAACGGTGTCGATGCTTCGTTGGTTATCGCCCGCCTGCAGGAAGCGTGCGCACCGAAATTATCCCCTATCTGAAAGACCCTGCTTTCTCCATGCATCGAGCACTTTGCTAAAATCAATTCTTTTATATTCTGAGTTCCAAGCTCTGTAAAACGATGTATCCTCGCTGCTTGGTTTTGGATTTGGCTTATTGATTTTGATTCTGGTTGGCATAATAACGGAATCTCCTAATAAGATGCACTCCCCTCGTCTTAGAGTTGAGAACATACTTGAAATTCCTCTGATTGAATCTGGCATCAAATTCTTTACATAAGCCTGGTCATCGGGATTTGTCATTCTTAGACACATAAAAGTATTACACTGTGAAAGAATTGTTGCAGATACTTCCCTGGGTCTCTGGCTAATAACTGTCAGACTTACCCCATATTTCCTGCCTTCTTTTGCTATTCTTTCGGCTGATGTTCGTGCCGATCCATTTGAATTATCCGCATCATTGAGGTAGATATGAGCTTCATCGCAAAAGATGGCAATGGGATGCGAGATGTTGTTAATATATTTAAACCAGTAAGCAAAATCAAATATACACCGCAATGTGAGAGAAATTGCTGAATTTCTGACATCAAATGGAATCGAACTCATATTAATTACAACAAGTTTCTTTATGTTTCCATCGGCTTCACCTAATATTTTTCTAAAAAGATCTTCCATTGAAGCGGATGTATTATATTTTATCGGATGGAATATTAGATTATAGCGCCTGTCGTTTAGCCGAGAGTCTATCCTCATAAGCAATCTAGTAAATGTTCCATTAAGCGGGCCCTTTATTTCACCTCGCGCGCCTTTGACCATTTCGATGTCAAGTCTCCGGAATTCATCTAAAATATAATCAAAATCGAAATATATTGGTGTATCAATTGTGATTTTAGGTAATTCCAAAGCCTTATTCTCAGGAGATCCTTCTCTTGCCTCCTGAAGCAAATCCCTAAATTTTGCTATTTGGTTTGGAGCTGCGAACTCAGTGCGATCAACCATCAATCCAAGTAGTTCTTCGCTATTCATCAGCCAATAAGGCATTTCCAATTCAGATGCGTCAATATAATCACAATAATCACCAAACGCATTTTTATATTCGCCATGCAAATCAAACAAAATCAATGTAGATCTGGGAAAAACTGATATTCTCTGTAATATTGATGCAATCGTCCATGATTTTCCGCTTCCAGTTTGGCCTAAGATAGAAGCATGTCTTGTTAAAAATGCATCCAGATTTATTTTTGCATCTTGATTAGGAATTCGGGATAATTTCCCGATCGAGAAATTTCCTTCAGCATAGCTCTTATAGATACGATCAATTGTTTCATTTAATACGGCAAATACGTCACTATTGACCGTTGGCAAGATATCCGAGCCTATTTCAAAATCACCAGAGGGGGTAATTGTACCGATTGGGATTACATAAAGTATTCGTTTAGGCGATTGTATTGGATACTGTTCATCTTTTCCCGCTTGCTTCTGCTCAGAAATTGATAAATTATCCTCTTTCATTTGAATGCCTTGACTATGCATTATAGTTGACCAGTTGGCAAAGATATTTTTATAAAACTACTTGGCTGCCCAATTAATAGCGGTTGAGGTCCGGACTCAGTATTGACGTTAATGGCCATTGTTTCTGGGACTCCAGTTTGATCAAAACCATCCAAATGATCCGTTAATGAAATAGATTTCTGATCGCCAGATACACCTATTACTTTATCTATTTTATACGTACTCATTTATACACACTCCAATCCCACTTTATCACATAGCAAATTTACAAAGGAACTAAATTTCCACATATCCGATTTTTCGGCAATTTATGTTTGTTTTATATACATGACATCTTCTGTTAAATAATTAAATGAGTTGTATTCATTAAATTGTCCAATATTTTTAGGTTCCGACTTAAATAGGCCCGTAAATCTGATCGTATTCTCACGAAGTTTGGGTATTATCAATTGGTCGTTAATATGTTGATCTCTCAAACTTGAACCACAACCTAGAATATATTTGCATTGAGTACCAATAATTTGCGAAGAGTATCGGAACAATTTGTCATATGGATACTCGAATGCATCAAATACTTTATCCATTCTTGGAAGAATCATTGAACGGGTATTATCACCACTAAGACTCTCATTCGTTTCAATTAAATCGTCCCCATTCTTATACCAAGAAATTGAGCCATGTAATTTAATTAGTCGAATATATGGCTCTCTATACTCTTCAAATCTACTCTCTTTATTTATTCGACCGTGCTTTAATTCTAATCGATCGATATCGAAGTATCGATTTAAGATCCCTTCAAAACCGTTATAAATTGGGATTTTTGCGTGCATAGCAGCACGCTCAAATAACATATCATAATTAGTTGTAAAAATCCAAATACATTCAGTTTTATTCGAATGCAAATTCTTTATAGCTTTCAAAAAATTTATATGATGTTTCAAATTAATGTCCACTGTTTGGGTGAGTTCCTGAATTATTTTGCTCCTTATCATTTCCCCCAACTCATTTTCTAGTAAAGAATTACTACGATAATATCTATAAATAGCATCTGATAAAACTTCTATGTCAGGAAGACCTTCCTCCAGCGAATGCGAAACATGTTCCTGATCTAAAATGGATTCTATCTTACGTTTTTCATCGCCGCTTAATTGCGAAACAACTCTTTTTGTCAAATCTACTGTAAGAGGATAACCTGCTTCCGCAGATGTGCCTGCCCCAAAGAAAAAACCAATATTATTGCATCCTGAATTTATTGGAAAAACATCTTCAAGTTTTAATACCATATCCAATCCTTAAAAAATATATCATTCTAAATCTATACAATATTTATGCTAATTCTTCGCGCCACGTTCCTTCATCGCCTCCACAAAAGCCAGGAACGGCGGCGATGGCCTGCCAGGTCTCGACTTCATCTCCGGGTGGAACTGCGACCCGAAGAAGAAGGGATGCTCAGGTATCTCGCAGATCTCCATCAGGTCCCCGTTGGTGCCCGAGAATATCATGCCCTTATCCTCGATCTGCTGGATGTAGCAGGGATTGACCTCATAGCGGTGGCGATGCCTCTCCACGATCTCGTCTGTGCCGTAGATCTTGTGCGCCAGGCTGCCCTCTTTCAGATGAGCTGGATAATTTCCCAGGCGCATGGTCGCTCCCATGTGCCTGATCTTCTCCTGCTCCGGGAGGAGAGCAATCACGGGGTGAGGCGTAGCACCAAACTCCGACGAACTCGCGCCATCCAGGCAGCAGACGTTGCGGGCGTACTCGATCACGGCCAGCTGCATTCCAAAGCATATGCCAAGATACGGAACCTTCATCTCCCTGGCATACTGCACGGCCTTCATCTTTCCTTCTGTGCCCCGGGAGCCGAATCCGCCCGGCACCAGGATGCCGTCCATATCCCGCAAAATGAGGTCAGGCGAGCCATGCTCCAGCTCCTCGGCATCGACCCAGACGATCTCGGGCCTGACACCGGCCTCAATTCCGGCATGCTTCAGTGATTCCCGTGATGGAGAGGTAGGCGTCCTCCATGGGGTCCGAGCACTGCGAGCCCACTGTGTACTTGCCCACAATGGCCACCTTGACCTTGCCCTCCACGGCCTCCATCTTCTTGACGAAATCGTCCCAGTCCCTGTGCTCCTCCAGAGGGAAGAGCCGCATGGCCTTCATGAGGTACCGGGCCAGGCCTTCCGCTTCCATTTGCAGGGGCACTTTGTAAATATCATCTGAATTGTGGGCGCTGATCACGGCATCAACGGGCACATCGCAGAACTGGCCGATCTTGGCCTTGGTCTCTGCAAGGAGAGGGTGCTCGCAGCGAACCACGATCATGTCCGGCTGCAGTCCCAGTTCACGCATCACTTTGACGCTGTGCTGAGTGGGCTTGGTCTTCTGCTCGCCGTCCATGGTCGAGGGGGCCAAAGTTACGTGCACGAAAAAGATGTTGCCCGACTCCTCGTACTTGAGCTGGCGCATGGCCTCCAGGAAAGGCATGGACTCGATATCGCCCACAGTGCCGCCCACCTCTATGAGACAGATCTCGCAGCCCCCTTCCCGGGAAACCTGGCGAATGCGCCTCTTGATCTCCTCTGTGATGTGGGGGATGATCTGTACCGTCTTGCCCAGATACTCTCCTCTGCGCTCTTTCTCAATGACCGTGCTGTAAACCTTGCCTGTGGTGATGTTGTGGTCCCTTGTGAGTTCAACATCCAGGAACCGCTCATAGTTTCCCAGATCCAGGTCCACTTCACCCCCATCTTTGAGAACGAAGACCTCACCATGCTGGAAGGGGCTCATGAGACCTGCATCGATGTTGATGTAAGGATCGATCTTTATTGCCGTGACTTTGTAACCCCTGTTCATGAGCAGCCTGCCTATGGATGCCGCGGTTATGCCTTTCCCAAGACCGCTCATAACTCCGCCTGTGACCACAATATATCTCATTATTCACGCCTTCAGGAGCGTAGCCGCTCCGTATATGATAAGGGTAACGATCAAAATGGACGATCCAACTGCCCCTGGAAACTCGGGGATGCTGTAGGTGATAAACGTCAAAACCAAAACGACCAGAAGTGCCATGAATATGACCATGGGGATGATCTGCGTGAGGCCGAAGGGGCCAAAATTGCCCTGGTCAAAATCCTGGCCGCCTTGATCCAGGTAGCCTCCATCCTCAACAACGGTGGCCGGATTTGCCTCCGGGGGGGAAAAGATATCTCGAACCCCCCTACCTCCAATTCCTTCTCCGTTCTCTATATCCGGTTCGGGCTGGTAGTCTTGATAATCCTCAGAAAGGTCATGGGGCAATCTCTGCCTATGAGTGCTCTCTTCCGGTCGGCCCTCATCTGAGTCGGGGCCAGGAGCCGCGTCTTGCCTGAAGCTTCGATCTACAAAGCGATCATCAATGCGGTTACTGAATCGAGGGTAGACCTGGCTATCCGGGCGTTTATCGACGCTATCTTCAAGGTCTTCATCGATGCGACCCTCAGAGACCCCGCTGATTTCCCGGCCGATGCCTCTTTTCCTGCGCTCCCGGCCTCCCGCCGCTCCGCCCTCATCCGGATTATCATCTGATTTTTGCCGGCTGGCCGATCTATACCTTTGCAGATCTCGATCACGGGAGAATACTATGCGCCGGGGCTCCTTTTCCTTTTCCTCTTCATCGTCATCGGACTTCCGCGTTCTATCGAGAGAATCGAAATCATCCCCCTCTTCGGCGTCTTCATCATCCTCAGAGTCTTCACCGATTCTCTTTGTTCTACGGAAGGGGCCATCAACTGCATCGCTATCTGCATCGCCGTCATCATCCCCCTCATCACCGGTATACTCCCTCTGATATTCGTCCCGGTCTTGATCGGAGTCCTCCTGGTCGGAACTCTCTTTGCTCAGGTCGTTTGACAAATCCTTGCCCCCCCGCAAACCGGGACTGTTAAGGTCAATGCCCTGATCTTCTGAATCACGCAAAAGTGAGATGGGTATACGGCTTTCCCCAGCATTGCTGGTCAAGAGAATATCGCCGTCCAGCCGGTTCTTATTGGCAGGCATTCTGGCCATGATGGGTATGGTCTCTTCCCTGTCCACGTAATTGTCCTGCTTCCTGAAGCGAACCGCCCTGAAGACAGAATTGCTGGCCTCCAGAGAGATATCAGAGGGCTGTCCGTGGTTGACAACCTTGAGGTCGAAGATGGTCTCCTCCCCTGGCAGAAGACGAAGAATTATGGGCTTTGCCGCATCACTGCCATTGTTAATATGAACGACATGGTTCAATCCCCAACCCCCTATTGCCATATGTCATAATATTGTATAAATATTTCGCCTGTAAAACTTCCGGAACCGTCTTTGCCATAGACAGATATCTCTGAATAGCGAAGCGCCCGGGAGAACTCATCCGTCTCTCAGGTCGGGCGGCAGCATATTGGGTATTCCGTCCTCAATGGGGTAGCATTCTTTGCAGGATTTACAGCAAAGCTTGCCCGTCACTATCTCTTTTTCGTTCTCTTCGAATACCTCTAGAGTAAGGTCTCCCTTGCACAGCGGGCAGGCCAAAATGTCGAGAAGATCACGTTTCATGGATCAGCACATGTATTCTTAAGAAGTATAAATCTTTGGCCTTGAATTGGGCGGTCTGAGAGGCCATGGGAGCCAGAGAAGAGGCTGCCCCCCTGGAATATGCCCAATCCTAAATCGAAATCGATAGAGATCAAACCATAAAATCAGAACAGGAAAAAAGAACAAAAAATCAGATTGTACACTCAGAATTTTTTAAATTGATCCATCCAGTAGCCGGGTCGCATTTTTCCAGAGCAGGCCCTCTCTTTCTGACTCACAAAGCCCTAGCCGTCCTAAAATTGCCGCTGCACGGCCCGGCTCTTCCCAGGGGTAATCGCTACCGAATATGACTCTATCCAGACCGATATCCGCTATCAGTTCCTTGATCTCTTCCGGGGTCAAGTAGAAGGAGACGTAAGCCGTATCGAAGTAAACATTTCTGCCCGCGGGCAAGAGATGTCTTCGCACATCATCCCACATGCGCAGGCCCCCCAGATGAGCCAGCTCCAGCCGGAGGTCGGGGTAGCACTGGATGACTCTGGCAAAGCGCTCCGGCGTACCGAAGACCTCTGCTCTCTCCAGAGGATCTCGGCCGGCGTGAGTCACAAGAATCATCTTTCTCTCGATAAGCGCTTCGTAGAGTCTGCAGCAACGGGGATCATCTGGAAAGACCTCCTGCAGCAGGGGCATCATCTTGACGCCCCGAACTCCGCAAGCGGCAAGCCGGTCCAGCTCCTCCTCCAGGTTCTCCATGAAGGGATGGACGGCCCCGAAGGGTAGCAGACCATCACCTGAGACGGATAGGATCCAGTCATTGAGGCTGGACACGTCCTTCCGGCCTCTGGCAAGCGGCAGGAGAACGGACCTGGATATCCCGGAATCGCTCATATGACGGCGAAGATCTTCGGGCGCTCCCGTGCCCGGCACCTCTACCTTCAGCTTCTTCTTCGCGGCGGGAAAGATTTTGGCCGCCACCCTTTCCGGGTAGATATGGGTATGAAAATCGATAATCATTTATATCATTTTATATTATATTTGTATATCATCTTTGTATATCATCTTTGTATCATCTTTAAATTATCCCCATCTCGGTGAGCCGCTCCGGCAGATAGGTCTTGGTCACATAATCCAGGCCCTTGCCGGCAAAAGCCTGCTGCTCTGCCTTCTTCTTGAGATCGATCTGCAGCTTGATCTGTTTATCCCAGTAGGGCGTGTTGAAACGCGGATCGGTCAGCTCGCTACGCAATGCCTGCATATCCTGATCGGTGAGCTTGTCTGTGGAGAGATTATAGTCCACGATATCGCTGGGCTGCACCCCCACGAAGCGCGCTTTCGGAGTGACCAGGTGCTCGGAGAGGTGAGCGCTCTTGATGGCACCGTAAGCGATGCTGGCAAAGATGCGATAGGACCAGGGGTCCCCATCCGTGAAGACGACCACAGGGATGTTCAGCTCAGTGTTGAGCCGTTTTATAATGCGTCGGGTTGACCTGGCCGGCTGCCCCTTGATATGGACCAGGATGGCATTGTACTCTTCGTCAAAGCCGTTCTCGATCAGCCGGGCATACATTCCGCCGGTCTCAATGGCTATTACCATCCTGGCATCATGGCTCAGGAACTCGATGTTATCCACATTGAAGGGTATCTGGTAGCCGGCCTCGCCCACATCCTCCTGGCAGTGCATCTCGCGCTCGCCGCGCCTCGTCCGTTCTTTGAGCCTTAGCGGCCCGAATACTGCTGCGCCGTCCTCCTCCGGCCGGACGTGGAAATCCTCCCGGTGCAGAGTGGTGACGATCTCCATGTCTTCGATCAGACGGTCGCTCTCCGCTTGCTCGTGGAACTTCGCTATATCCCAGTTCTCAGAGATGTAGTAGATCTCTCTCAATGTTGAGCCGCGATTGTTCTTGAGGTGCTCCTTGATGAGCAGTTCGGTGAGGTGAACGGTCTTGAGAAGAGTCTTGGCACCGCGCACGGTCTTCACGCTGCGCATCGTCTCCTGGTCTCCGTAAACCCAGACATCATCTTTGGATGAGAACTCGATATTTCCTTTGGTTCTGGAGGGTAGAGTGATATGGGGCACTATGCCCTGCTGGAATTGATTGTAAAGAGCCTCTGCAAGGCCCGTAAGCTTCTCCTGAGCCTTTTTCGATTGGGCGTTTTTTTCCAATTGTTCGGAAATCTTTTCCTCAACAGTTCTCGCCATTTTATCAGATCACCCTGGCCCCTGTGACAATCTCTGCCTCCAAACCCTCTACTACCGGCTCCTTCATTGGTTTGCCGTCCAAATGGACGCTGTAACTGAGAATGGTGCTCTCACCCGGGCCGATGGAGAGCTTCCAATGGTGGTCGTAGCCATCCCCCAGAGGGATGACTTTGCAAGCCGGGGATACAGCGACTGCCTCTTCTGCCAGAACCTCGTGCAGCTTGAAGGACCTAACCAGGTCGCTGTGGTTTTCTACCATGATCCTGACTGTCATATGTCCGTCCTGCAACTCCTGGCGCCTGAAGACGAGAAGGTTGCCCATGATCTTGGCCACCACTGGCCCGATATCGGGCTCTGGCTTTTCCAGGACGTCGGAGAGCTTTTTAGCGATGCGAGGCAGGATCTTTCTTATTATCTCCTCTTTCTCTCGTCTCTCGGACAGCACGCTCTGCCGGCTAAGGTAGCGGCGCAGCTTTCTCGATACCTCTTTCAGCCCCAAATCGATCTCCGTGAGGATCTCGGGCATATCGGCCACGGCATCTTTGCTCTCCGACGTGAAGGGAATATTGGTGGAAGCAATATGCACCAGCAGCACCGCTGGGCCGGTCGGGACACCGCTTCCTGAAGGCTGACCCAGGGAGTAGTTCTTCCAGGCGATGCTCTCCACGGCATGAGTCATGGCGCAGGCACCCTGCTGGTAGACGAGGGGAACGCGATTGGCAAAGCGCAGAATCTCTAAGCGGCTCTCCTTCGCCAGCTCTCCTCCATATCCCAGGCCCACCTCTACCAGGAAAGGATTGCCGGAGTAGACGGAGACGGGCCGAACAGTTGTGGCAATGAAGTCCAGCCGGAACTCCTTCTCCAGGCCCGCCTTGATCAGCTCTTCGCCAATCGGAGACAGACAGTCCACTGGAGGCGACTTGACTTTGATCTGCTTGAAGGCCATTAATAGGCGAGTTGCCTCTTCGTGTCCCAGGTTTGCAGGCAACTCTTCTGGATCCAGGCCTGCTCGGTTGCACAGCTCCTGAGCTGATATGGTGCCGATAGAAGAGAAAGTCTCCTTCAGGAAGACGCGCAGTTTCTTTTTATCGGTATAACGCAGGAGCTTGATCAGCTCTCCAAGCTCAATTCCATCAGGGTGAGGCTGAATGGCATAGGCAATCTTCGGCAGACTCTCCGTCACCCTTTCGAAGACCTCCATATTGCCTTCCGGCTCCACCAGCGTCAGGCGTGCATGGGGATTGACGATGGCCGTGCTCTTCATGGAACCGAAGACAGACTGCCGCCGGCTGCGCACGTAGGAGCCCTCCATCTCCAGCTCCACGCGTGTGCCTCTCGGTCTCTCCCAATCCACCTCTTCTGACTTGAGGATCTCTGGCTCATTTTTGGCAGTGTTTATCAGCAGCTCGCAGAAATAGGCGGGTCTGTCCGGAGCGATCTTGGAGATAACCTTCGTTGGCTTGCCGCTGGTGAGCTGCGAATAGAGTACCGCCGCGGAGATACCGATGCCTTGCTGGCCCCGGCTCTGGCGCAGAGTATGAAAACGCGAGCCATAAAGAAGCTTGGCAAAGACGCGGGGAACCTCCTCTGGCACAATGCCTGGCCCGTTGTCCTCCACGATGACCCGGTAATAATCGCCGCTCTTTTTTATCTGCACAAAGATGTCCGGCAGTATCCCTGCATCCTCGCAGGCATCCAGAGAATTATCCACTGCCTCTTTTACACAGGTGATCAGGGCGCGAGGTGCTGAGTCGAATCCCAGAATCTGACGGTTTTTCTCAAAAAATTCAGCTACGGAGATGGCTTTCTGTTTCTTGGCCAGCTCCTCAGCGATTTCCATAAAATGGGGAAAAAGGGCTAGAGCTCAGCCCCGACCACGGTCTGGGTGGCAGTGACGTTATCTATCTCACGGATTACGTCGACTAGCTTGTTGAGCATGCTCAGACCTTCGACCTCAATGATAACCACGAAGTCGAACTCGCCGAATACATGGTAGACATCCTTAATGCCATCGATCTCTTGCAAGGCATTGTAGACGGTCTTCTCCTGTCCCGGCACTACCTTCACCATCGTTACTCCAATTACCATATTGATTCACCCATGTTATAGAGCCTCCGCAGATTATATAAAACTTTTCAGCTCTTCTTTCCGATGTTTATGGTCTCCACCTCTTCGTCATTCTCAGACTCCGGCCAGGCGCTAAAGGACTCGCTCTTCTTCACTCTGGTCTTCTTTGTGGCCGGCTTCTCCTCCGGTTCAGCCTTTAGGGGCAGCTCCGGTTCGCCTTCCGAAGTTGCATTGTCCTCGATCTTCTGCTCCGCCCCGGGGCCGTTCTTGGCCAGATCTGCCTTCAATGAGGTGAGAGCGCGAAGCGTCATCAGCCGGTAATGCTCGATATCGGTGTGATAATGCTCAAGAGCTCTCTCTGCATCCTGAGGAGGCGTGGAAGAAGGCATCGCGTTCGCCGTGGCAAATTCGCTGGACACAGGGGCCGGCTTCGCATTCTTCAGCGCAGCCAGTCGCTCCAGTGTTCTACGAGCGGTGTCCATTACCCACAGATTTCTCGTTGCTTCGTCCACGCGCTGGATAGACTCGGCACGCAGAGATATGATGATATTACCGTCTTCGGTTTTATAGAGGTTAGGCTTGCCCACCACGGCCACAAAAGCCGGTGCCTCCATGTTGGCCAGTACTTGAGCCGCTTCCGGCTGGTACTGGCCGGCATAGATCAGTATGCTGCTCGTCGGGTCGACCAGCCTCCCCCGCCAGTACTCAGTGTCGCCACCGATGTCATCCTTCTCAGTCAGAGCGCCTACCACGAAGACTCGATTGCATTTTGCTCCAGTCGGTGTAAGGAGATATTGAGGAGCATACTGGTTCTGCTCCTCTCCGTCCCGGAAGGAGTAGTCTGAGCTCTTCAGCTCTTCGGCAAAGATCCTGCGTGCAACTTCTCGAGAAAATCCTGCCATTTTAGACCGCCTCCACTTCTGCCATCAGCTCGTCCACCCGGGATTCCGTCACCGGCGGAACCTCATTTATGGTCTCCACCAGAATATAACGATCTACTCTCGGTCCGGTGATGCCGAAGTATCTTCCCATCAATTTGCTCTCGATGAGGCTGCGCACTACTTCGTGATCTAGTGCCTCCATGGCCATCTGCTTGGCATCATCCAGGGTTAAACCTACCAAACGCTCCGTGGTCTCCCTATTGATGAGCACGTCCTGCACGCGACGGCCATCATCCAGGACCGCTTTGATGCGCAGATCATAGGTGCCATCCACCTTTCCATGCTCGCTGCAGACGCCTTTGGCCAGAGAGCGTTTGCAGACAGGACAGCGCTTGATGAGGCCTGAGCCCTTCTGCACATCCACCAGTGCGCCCGAGAACTCCGCCGCCTGAGAGCCTATCTCCACATCGACATCCAATGGTTCGATCTGGCTGGTTCGGTTTAATTTCACGCTGAACCTGCCCTGGAACTCGTCTGTGACAAGGTTACGGAGAAGATAGCTCTTGCCTTCCTCCAGGTTGGGCAGATCCGCTTTGACCCATTTCACAAACTTTATGGACCCCGTCTCATCTCCCACCAGGCCGGACTGGGAGATGGCATCGCTGTTTGCCTCCCAGAGCTGTGCCACCTTTACTTTCAGATCAACCCAGAGGCCGGGCTCCGTGATCTCTACTACTTTCATAGCTTGAGCGGCTCTGCTGGCGGGCCTTGCCTCGACCTCTTTCTCCAGCGGCTCGATCTGGCTGGTGCGGTTCAATTTCACGCTGAACCTGCCCTGGAACTCATCCGTGACTACTTTCTTCAAAAGATAGCTTTGGCCCAGCTCAAGATTGGGCAGCTCGGATTTGGTCCATTTCACAAACTTCATAGATCCTGAGCCATCACCGATAAGTCCGGTCTGGGAGATGGCCTCCGTCGCCGGCTCCCAGAGATCCAGGACCTTGACCTCCAGATCCACCCACTTGCCCGCTTCCTTGATCTCTGAGATCTTGACCTTCTCAGAGCTGGCCCTGACCTGTGGAATTACTCCGTGCTCTTTCAGGAAGTAGTTTAAAACCGACCTTCTGGCCTCACCTTCAGGTACACGAAAATCATCGATAAGCTTCTTCAGGCGAGACGCGATCTCTTCATCAGGGACTTCGATCTTCTGATCCCTGAGACGAGCTGATATCTGATCAACCATTTCTTTCATGACAAATCTGCCCCCTAATTTTTGTTGAGAGGTAACTGTAACTAGGGCATGGAAGTATTTAAAAAGAATCTGTGCGGCCCGAAAGTAATCTATTCCAGACCCCAGGTATTGTAGGTGGATGGAGATTGTAACCTGGTTTGGAAAAATTGACCAAGAGACGGAGTCACTTCTTGGCGGAGGAGATGCTGACAGCGCAATTGAGCTGCTCCTGGACCAGACTCGAGGCATTCCTGCCGTTCCTGCCTTTCAGCCCGATCTGCGCCGCATTGCGCTGATTCATGGCACCATGGCAGACGATAGAGAATACAACTCTTGTCTTCGAGAGGTGGCTCTGAGACTTGTGCGCCGACAGCTCCTGGCGCTTACCACGGCTGAGCAGGACCTGCTTCAGGCCACGGAAGCCCTGGATGATATATCACAGGGAGTGAATCTGCTGGACGAGAGGCTGTACGAATGGTCACGCTTGCACCGCCAGGAGATTGTTCATGGAAAGGACCTGGCAGAAGGGCTCTGTGAAGACGAAAACATGGGCGTACTCGCGAGAGCGATCCGGGACCTCAGAGAGGCGAGAAAGACCATGGAGATGGAGGTGAGCACATCTGCAGATAAGCTGGCTCCCAACCTGTCCTCTCTGGCGGGACCGGTTCTGGCCGCGAGGCTCATATCCAGAGCCGGGGGGCTGCGCTGCCTGGCCGGTATGCCCAGCAGCCGGGTTCAGGTCATGGGTGCAGAGAAATCCCTCTTCAAGCATCTGAACGGCCATGCTCCATCGCCCAAACACGGGATCATCTACCGCCATCCTGCAGTAATCGGATCCCCGAAAAGGCTCAGAGGAAAGATATCGCGCGCGCTGGCAGGAAAGCTGGCAATAGCTGCCCGGCTGGACTACTTTGGTGCGGATAGGTCTGAGGATCTCAAATCATCCCTGGACATCCGCCTGGACGATATCAAACGCAGAGGACGGAATAAGCCCCGTGTTAGAAAATAGGGATCAGATTTATATTCAATGCACCGCCAGAATGTTTCGGAGTTGAGTGTCCAGATGAAGTGGTGGCTCGGATTCTTGATCATATCTGCATTCTGTATTGTTACCTTTAGCGGTATACTCGGGGCAAAAGCGCTTCCCCAAAACCTCACTGAGCATTCCTGGATATACAACAGCGGGTTCTCGGATGATATGCGTATTTATCAGACGGAGCCGGGTTTCGACGGACAAAAACTGGTCACGGGAACCAGAGGCACCGGCACTATATCACGATCTATCGACTCTCAAGTCTATGGCGGGTTTCCTGATGGTTACGATGTGATCGAGATGAGCGAATGGGGGGTGTATCAGAATAAACCCTCCAGATATATTGCACCTATCACGCCCAGCGACCTCCGAAACGCTCTTTGTTCTAAGAATTATGAAGTCGGCTCGCAATTTTCTGAGAGCTACACCGATCTTCGGGATCTTATCAAAGATACGTCCATCAGCCAGACCAATGAGAACTCTGTCTACAATGTACATTCAGAGGTAGAGGGAACAGCAAGAGTTGGGGCCCGGGTTCAGAAGAGCGCAAGCTCTGTGCCCATATACACCATGGCCGGCACCTACCAGGGGTATACGAATATGAGGATGCAACTGGAGAGCGGCAATGCATCCATCATGACCTTGCCTTGCCCTTGAGACGATTGAATCATCTGAGACACCACATTTTTGCAGTGCCTGGATGCCAGGAATAAGCCGATCCTGGCATATACACCACAATCAGCCACAACCGGATTTACACCAGTGGCCTGGGCTGCTTCTTTTCAGGAAGGACCGGAAGAGGCATGGTATTTATCAAGAGCGGCTGCTCCACATCTCTTGCCCTCTCCACTAACAGCTCCTTGCCCCAGGGAGTCAGGGCGAACAGAGGGACTGAGGTTCCTACCTGCACCAGGGGTTTTACTTGCTCTCGGATATGTTTTGAGGCGCAACTGGTCACGATATCGGCTACAGCTAAGAGCCGCAATGCCTCTTCCTGGCTTATGCCTGTGAGGTGAACTCCTATTATCATTATCCTGATACCGGCCACTTTCTCGAGTTCTCTCAGCTTTTCGGCCAATGCCGCATCGGCAACCGTTACTGCGAACCTGACGTAGCCTGCCGCCGCCGCATATGCCGCCCCTTCCAGTTGATCTATCTTGCCATCCGCTGGCGATAGCACATGTCCATCTCTGGCCCGAATGCCCTCGATTACCTCTGGAATGGGATCGGTCTCTTTCAGCCCGGAGATGTAACCCCCCATGCCCTGGACGAGTTTCCCATTAGAGGTTATGACAGTTCCTGCACCATCGCAAACAGTTACGGCGGCATCAATTATTTTCCTCTCCAGGCCTGTCATCATCGACTCGGAGGCACCGAAGCCCACAAAGGTATCCATATCGAGCGATCTTTGCGGTGAGAACATTCCGTGTTTCTCGATACGAAACTCCATATTTGCGGCGGCCGACTCGCTTGTAACCTGTTTTATGCCTCTGACCTTATCGAATAAGGGACACCAGTCGATTAAGGGCTCGCTTGCTTCCAGCACTTTTTCAGATCTCACTTTGACACATGACTTGCCCAGCAATTCCATTATATGCATTTGATCCTCCTATGAAATAGAATAAACACTGATTGTGCAGCCTTCTGTGTTGGCATTACCTAATCCAACTGATGTTCATCAACTTGATCTATCTTAATCTTCTCGGCCTGCTTGCAGTGTGAGCATCTCTGCCTGGAGGCCGATATGGAAACCGGCCAGGTATAAGCTTCTCCGCTCGTGCACTTCAACGGAGGCCATAATATGCTCGAGTGTTGATATCCTCAAAGGTGTGTCCAATTCAGGGCAGGAAATGAGGAATGCCTATCTGTTATCTGTGATCCGACTTTTTGGGGTGGGGGGGGTCTTTAAAATTTAAATTAAAAATAATTTTTAAGATGAGTGGCATTTTTACCCCCCTGGAATTATTTTTAACGAAACTTATATATATGTAATCATTCGTTTATGCGCCTGGTGAACGCTTTGAATACATCCGCTGCCTCAGATTTGAAAGTTGAACGAGATGAATTTGCATCCATAATGATGAAAGTGGGCCTGAAAAGAAATGTGGCCAAGGTTTTGACTTACCTCGCAGGGGTAGCAGAGGCAACATCTCGCGAGATAGAAATTGGATCGGATCTTAGGCAGCCTGAAGTGAGCATCGCCATGCGAGAGATTCGCAAATTGGACTGGATCGTAGAGCGAGATGAGAAGAACCCCGGAAAAGGTCGACCATATCGTATCTACAAATTGAACAAGAGCCTTCCCGAGATTGTTGAATATCTGGAGGCAGAGAATGCAAAAGAATCTGAGAGGATAATGAAGCAGATTGAGAAACTCAAATTGTTGAAATTAGTTTAATATTATATATAGGTTCTGGATAATAAGAAACGATCTGCCTTGTATTTGGAGGCAGCTTACAGTCTTCTTTTCCCTATAAATTGTTTACTAAATTCAAAGATAATTATAATTTAATGATACAATTGAGGCCTAAAGTAGATCATCTTTTTGGATACAGCAACTTAATTCACTGAAACAAATTATGTCCACTATTCTCCAATGATTCATAATATTTTTTAGAAATATCTACCTTCTCTATGCAAAAATCTATATACTAATAGATTACTAGAATCAGGCAGAAAAAAGTAGGGGGGATGGAGATTAAGTACATCATCGACGACGCCCTGGGCAGATCTGAGGCCGAGAGCAGGATTAAGCCTTCGAGCATGATCCAGAGCGATGAAGAGCTGGTATCGGTTCTGGAAGAACTGACCACAGTCATACGGGTCATAGGATGTGGCGGTGGCGGCTCAAATACCATCGACCGCCTGGCGGAATGCGGCATCCAGGGAGCCGAGCTCTATGCCGTCAACACCGACGCCCAGCACCTTCTGCATATCAACGCAGATAGACGTTTCCTCATCGGCAGACGCACAACGCGTGGCCTCGGGGCAGGAAGCCTGCCGGCCATTGGTGAAGAGGCAGCACAGGAGGACCTCGACGAGATCAAATCAGCAGTAGAAGGAGCTGATATGGTATTCGTCACCTGCGGCCTGGGAGGCGGCACGGGCACTGGAGCCTCTCCTGTTGTGGCAGAAGCTGCGCGCGAAGCAGGTGCTCTTACCATTGCCATCGTCACCATTCCCTTCAGTGCAGAAGGGTCTATCAGAATGCAGAATGCGGAAGCAGGCCTCAAGAGGCTGAGAGAGGTTTCTGACACTGTAATTGTAGTGCCCAACGACCGGCTCCTCGATGTGGTGCCCAACCTTCCACTGCAAGCGGCCTTCAAGGTAGCCGATGAAGTTCTGATGCGTTCGGTCAAAGGCATCACTGAGCTCATCACCCGGCCTGGCCTTATCAATCTGGACTTTGCCGATGTCAGAACGGTCATGACTAACGGGGGTGTGGCCATGATCGGCATGGGCGAAGCAGAAGGCGAGGAGAAGGCAAGAGACTCAGTTGTCAAGGCTCTGCGTAGCCCCCTCCTGGATGTTGACGTATCAGGGGCAACTTCGGCTCTGGTGAATGTGGTGGGAGGCCCGGATATGACCATCACCGATGCCGAGACCGTGGTAGATGAGGTCTACCAGAAGATCAATCCTGAAGCTCGCATAATCTGGGGGGCCCAGATAGACCAGAACCTCGAGCATACACTGAGAACCATGCTTGTGGTGACAGGCGTATCGTCCCCGCAAATACTGGGAAAGGACCAGAGCAAGCGCGTGACATCCAGGCACGGCATAGACTTCCTCTCCCGCCGATCGCGCTACTGACCTTTGGCGCCGCAGCAAAGGAGGATGTCTGGCATAAATCTCTGGCGGAATGGCGCACATTCGGCTGGGCCTTATGGGGCCTTTCGAATTCTGAGAAGCGCTGGCTGCCCGGGAGATCCAGAACTCTCTCATCCTGCCTTCCCAGTTTGATTATCTATGTTAGCATGCGCCATGTCAATCGATGGAATTATAAGTTTATCACCCGAATCAATACTTGTTTTATCATTGCGCGGATGTGATATCAATTCTGACCGGGAAGGTGAGCGGTGAGCTTGAGATGCTGCAAAGGCACCTGGTCATACTCAAGCAGGTAGTAGAGAATGAGCCCATCGGTATCCTTAAGCTGTCGGAAGAGACAAAGATTCCAAGCCACAAGGTGCGCTATTCACTGCGGGTACTGGAGCAGGAGGGACTGATCAGAGCAACAGCACCGGGTGCCGTGACCACCAATAATACCATATCATTTCTGAAAGAGCTGGACTCCATGATTGAAGACCTGTCCAAAAAGGCAGATAATCTGAAGAAGATCAAGATTGCGAGGTAAATGCTCTATTGCCAAATCGCCCAGGCCCTGCAAGACATCTCCCAGGCCCCGCGTAGCAAAAAGGTCGATCTGACGGCACGCCTTCTGGCAGATCAAGAACCGGAGATGCTCTGCCCAACAGTGCGGCTCCTTTTGGGTGAGCTTTGGCTGCCCTGGGAAGAAAAGGAGATGGGAATAGGCCCTGAGGCGCTGATGAAGGCATTGGCCGAGGTATGCGAGGAAGACGTCTCCAGGCTTCGGGAAGGAATGGGTGAGATGGGTCTGGTCGCAGAGGCGGCCCTGCGCCAGAAAGGACAACACTCACTTTGCAGCGAGCCTTTGCAGGCCTTATCTGTCTACGAGAGACTGAGACGCATCTCTCGCTTGAATGGCAAAGAATCCGAACAGCGAAAGAATGCACTTCTAAGAGGCTTATTCCTGGAGGCAACTCCTCTTGAGGGAAAGTACATCGCGCGCACCGCCCTGAGAAATATGCTGGCCGGCGTCGGACATAAAACCATGCTTGCCGCCCTTTTCCAGGCATTGCATTGCGATCAGGCCCGGGTCTTGAGGGCTTACAACCTCTTGCCTGATCCTGGAAGTATCGCAGACATGGCCCTCAACTCCTGTCTGGAAGGAATAACCATTCAGCCCAAGAACCCAGTCAATTCCATGATAATTCGCTCCTGCCCGGCTTCAGAATTCGGATGCGAAAGTGAGATGTTTGCCTATCTTCCCAAGTACCCGGGCTTAAGAGTGCAGGTTCATAAATCAAATGGAGATGCCATCATATTCACATCCAGGCTTCGCAACATTACCATGTCCTTGAACGGCCTATCACAGTCGCTGAGCGCCATAGAAGAGGACTTTATTGTGGATGCAGATCTCATCGGCTTTCAAGATGGTAAGATGTGCAGCCAGGCTGAGATGGTGAAGTACATCAATCGACGCCGCCTTTCTCGCAGAAGCCGTCTATCTCCCGCCCTCCTGGCCTACGACCTGATCTACATGGACGGAGAGGATGCTTGCAGCAGGCCCTATCTGGAGAGACGAAAGAGACTGGTGGAAATACTTGGTGAACCCAAAGCCCTGCCCTTCCCTGGCATGTCTCCTGCCGAAGAGAAGATTCTGGAGAACGATGGGGCAGTTCAAGATTACCTCTCCCTGGTAAGAGGTTTTGGTGGCGTTGGATTGATGGCGCGAAGTCTCCATTCCACATACTGCCCTGGTGTACGCTCAGGCAGCGATTTCTTGATCAGAGCCGAGGAGACAATATCCGCCATAATCATCAGGGCAGAGTATGGCCAGGGTAAAGGAGAGCAGGTCTATGCAAAGTTCCGCGTGGCACTAAGGAGTGACGATATGCTGGTGCCGGTGGGCTGGGCGAGCCATGGCCTTGGCCAGAAAGATGCCCTGGATTTGAGCCGCCACCTGAAATCCCTGGTAAGAGATCAGGATGAGTCTGGGGCCGATCTGATACCCCGGGTCATCCTGAACCTGAAGATCAGGGGAGCATGCAAGGGCCCGGAAGGATACAGCATCCAAAAGGCCTTGATTGAAGAAATCAGGCTTGAAGCGTCTGAGGAGGACGCAGATGATCTGGAAAGGCTGGATAGGATCTGCCGATGATGATCCTCAGACCTTTTGACCCCTGGAAGAACCCGTTATGCACCTGTCCTGCCAAGATGAGCCTGAACCCATATACGGGATGCCCGCATGGCTGCATTTACTGCTACGCCTCATCCTATATCCCGCGCTTTCAAGAATGCCGTCCCAAAGTCGATCTCCTAAAACGACTGGAAAAAGAATCGGTAAAGATCGAGCCTGGCACACTTGTTGCCATGTCTAATAGCTCAGACCCCTATCCGCCAATTGAAAGGGAGCTCCGGTTGAGTAGAGGATGTTTGCAGATTCTGAAAAAGACGGATTGCCGGGTTCAGGTGGTGACGAAATCCGATTTGGTGGCAGAAGATGCGGATCTTCTGGCCGGCATGAGGGCCACGGTTGCGGTTACCGTAACCACACTGAAGGATTCAATCTGCCGAAAGCTGGAACCAGGAGCGGTGTTGCCCAGAAAGCGCCTCGATGCAATGACCGCACTGGCAGATTTGGGGGTTCCGGTCTCGGCCCGCATAGACCCCATAATACCCGGAATAAACGATTCTGAGATTGAAGATCTGGTCTATGCAGCGGCCCAGGCCGGGGCCAGGCACATTGTCTCATCCACGTACAAAGCTCGACCTGGTAACTTGAAAAAGATCTCTTCCGCCTTCCCGGATGCGGGTGTTGCTCTGAAAATGCTGCTCCAGAAAGACTGCCGGGATTCTCGGAGCCTCCTCCTTCCCAGAGAGTTAAGATGCAGTCTGATGCAGAAAATAAAAGATAACGCCTGCAAGGCTGGTGTAACCAACTCCACCTGCCGGGAAGGCTTCGCATCGGCCCCGGGCATAAACTGCGATGGGTCGCATCTATTGCCGCCCTTGCATTGAGGTGTTTCATCATCACTAATTTTGCAGTCTATCAAAATATAGATGATTTACTTCCAAATATTATCGGTCCGACTGAAGAATATAAATGCAACAGACCTCCAGCAGATCACGATCAGGAATTTACGGCAGGTCACCCTCCAGAGATATTGGGCAGAAAGACATAAATGCGATGCCGCCCCTTAATAATGGTCCTCGTCCATGAAAGTCTATTTATATGAAGAATAACTAGACTTCACGACAATTCTTCTCAAAAGGGAGGATGTTCAAGCTACAGTCACAAGTGCTATGCACAAGAGTAATAGGAGGTATTCAATATGAGGAAAGTTCTGGCTATTACCGTGGCCCTCATGATGGCAGCCATTGTTATAATGCCTGCTCTGGGGTACACCGCTATGGTTGCAGGAAATCAATCTTACACTGCAATATCCGCAGGAAGAGCCGATTATAGCGTCTCATCGGGAGTCCCTGCACACAACCTGACACAAGAGATGGTGGCAAGCAAGTATTCAATTCATACACCTGCAGTTCTGAGTAACAGGGTTGCCTATTCATTCAGGCAAGGTACTGTCATGCCTTACTCAGTCAATCTCGTGGGAGTCAATAATGCCCTGCGAGAAGGCTCCCAAACCACGATGGTGCCCGAAGTCTTAGGCAGCGTTGCAAAGACTGCAGAGACTATCGGCATACCCACAGCCGCACCGGAAGAAGTCGCACCCGTTGTAGTTACACCCAAATTCAGCATCGAAGGCATGGCCCTCAATGATACGAATGGAAACGGCATCATGGACAACAACGAAACCGGCCTTGCCGACTGGACTGTTAACCTGGAGCAGCCAGCGGGAATGGTCGTCATGAGCGTTAACACTACCATGGATGGCATGTTCGCATTCTCTGACCTGTCTGCGGGAGAGTACGTCGTCTCCGAAGTTCTCAAGACGGGCTGGAACATCGTGTCCCCTGCCGATGGCAAGTTCATGGTGAATATCACTGATATGAATGTAAATGGTCTGGCATTCGCCAATCAGGAAATGCCCGTTGCAGCGGAGAATATGACTGTGGTAACAGAAGTTATGCCAAGCAACGACACCGCTCCTGTCAATGATACACCGGTGGACACTATACAGTAGCTCCAGTTAGTTCAGCTCTGATCTGCACCGCATGATCTTATTAGAGGCCGCAAAATAACCGTGAGCAACCAATGCCCCGGGATTTCCGGGGCGCGACTTCTCTTTTTCAAACGAAGATTGCCGGGCCATCTTTTCCGGAAAATGATTTCAGTCTTCGGAAGAAAGCCATGAACTTCGCATCAAACCCCTGAAAAGATCCATTCCTATTTCAACCAAAAATCATTCATAGATTGGGATAGCACATACCACAAGAGTGGGAATATTATGAGATTTACTGCTATAATGATATTGGCGACACTGCTATTGGTGCTGCCTTTCGAGCCTGTCCTTGCCACGGGATTGTATGAGAACGGACCCTACGCGGCGAGAAATGTATTAGAAGCCTATTGCGTGAACCAGGGCGGATACCCCCAGGATGGAAAATGCTATTTCCCTGATGGCGGCTACTGCGAACTGCGATCATTCTATAACGGAACATGCCCCGGACCTGAATACTACGAACAGGCCATATGGATGTCAGAGGCCTACAACTTCCTGAACGGCGGATACAGTTCTTCCTACATGCCGTACTACGCGCCCTATAATACGTACCCGAATATGTACGGCAATCCCTATTGGAATCAGAACAGTATTGCCTATTACTACCAGCCAACCTATGCACCGGGATATGATGTGCCAAGACCCTGATGCGTAGACAAAGATCCCGGGCAGCCTGGTATTCGGCTTTCCAAATTTAAACCAATTTTTTTGGGCTGCACTTCAGCAAAATCCAAATCATTCGAGCCGGACAGTACCCTTATGAAGAGAAATAAATTGAGCCCAGAAAGGCGCGATGCACTCCTGGGTCTATCTGCCGAACCTAAACCAGGATCTCCTGTTTGAACTTCTCGAAGCTTATCTCATCGATGAACTCGCCCAGGCGCTGCTTCTTGGCATGGTCCTTGTAGTAGTTGATTATTTTCTCAATAAGAGATAATACCTCTTCGTCGGACAGATTCTCTGCCAGCATCTGTCCCAGCCTAGGCTTGACGCCGCTGCTTCCGCCGACAAGAAGCCTCCATCCCTTGGATGTCCCAATCAAGCCGAGATCCTTCACAGCCGGCTCTGCGCATGAGTTAGCGCATCCGGATACGCCCATCTTGAACTTCCAGGGAAGCTGCATTCCATGATACAGTTCGTCCAGCTTCAAGCCAACACCCACTGAATCCTGCTGGCCGCGTTTGCAGAAGGTGGTTCCGGGACAGATCTTGACGCTTCGAACACATAAACCAATGGCAGCCCCGGGCTTCATTCCCAGATCTTTCCAGGCATGATCAATATCCTTCGGATCTAGCCCTACGATCGCGATCCTCTGCGCAGAAGTGATCTTGAGAACCTTGGCATGATACTTCTCGGCCACGTCAGCGATCTTTCGAAGTCCTGCGGGATCGATTATGCCGCCTGCAATATGCGGAGCTATGGCAAAGGTCTCTTTGTCTCTCTGCACAATAGCGCCCTTTTCCAGAATGTCTTTGGACATGTTCTCCGAACTCCGGTTCTATTGGTATATCCTAAGCCCTTGGATAATATAAAATTATGTTGGCATTATGGTGAAATTGAAAAAGTGAAAAAGCTCCATGGATCAATCAGGTTTGAGACTAATTTACCAGACCCATGGCGATACTTCTTCCCAGTAAGAAGCACTTTTCTATGTCTTCTTTTGTGGGAACCTGAACGGCTGTGGTTCCTGGCTCAATAACTTTCATGCCGAAGGACTTCATGCGAATGATGAGTGTGGGAACGCCCTCTCCGCTCCACCCGAAAGAGCCGAAGGCGACTCCTATCCGTCCCTTCAGATCAAGCTTTGCCAGCTCTTTTAGGAATGGGTCCATGGCCTTGATCAGCTTATAGTTGTAGGTCGAGCCGCCCAGAACTATCGCCTGGGCATCCAAAACATCTTCGGGTGAGGCATCGTAGGCATCCTTCAGCACCACTTCAACTCCCGGAATGGTCAGGGCTCCGTTCGAAATGGCTTCTGCCATTGTTTTGGTCCTTCCAAGACCGCTCGCGTAGATTATCGCCATCTTTGGCATATGAAATTCCTCACGACAATCTTGGCTGCTTTTTATAACTAATTTATGGTAAGAAATGATAGAATGAATGTTCCAGTGAACAACGAACAAATCATGATAAAATGAACAAAATCACAATAACGCAGCAGCAAAGGAATAGCGGCAGCGAAATGTTCAGGGCCCAGGATCGTGATCGTCACGAGGTCGCTGAAGAGGAGCCAGATTGAGTCAATAACCCAGGCTCAGTTCCTCGACAGCATCACTCTCTGGACATCATGCGTGTGCCTTAGCCTGCGAGGAGGCCCCGCTGGACCTGCTCTTTCTATGGCGCGAGCGCTTTCCCGTGATCTCTTCGCTCTTTACCCACTCACCCGTCTCGTCGTCCTTCTCGTACTGCTCTTTCACGGCCGACCAGGCAGATTCGTGAGATGCCTTCTCGCGCGCTGCTTCATCTGTATTTTCCAAGTCATCCCAGCAGCTATTAAAGGCCTTCATGTAAATGGCTTTGGCGCGGCTAGGCAGATTTCGCACGCTTTTGGGCAGCTCGCTTATGCTCTCGTATGGCATCAATACACCTCCTGTTAATGTTTGAGCACTAATAACCTTCTTACTATGATGATCCTGGTTAAAAGGTTTTGGGGTCAGAGTCCCGAGTGGTGCAGTCCTCGAGCGATCAATTCCATTTTAGCCTATAGTGCAGCCAATGCATGAGGGCTGCAATGCTTGACCTGGGCGGACAAAAAAAATAGATCACGGGACCGTGGCCTCCATGCATTGTAGCCACAGGTCCGGGTAAGATATGCGAATGACATTTTGGGCAGCTTTCCCCGGGAATCCTAGAATCCTCCTTTCATCTTCTGCCTTGCCTCATCGAGTTTTGCCAGGGCTGCTGCTCTATCTGCTGCAGCCTTCTCTTTGCGGGCCTCAGTACTGTCTTTTGCAGTCTCTGCCAGGGTTGGCGTCGCTGCCGCAGGCGTGCTCGGGGCAGAATTGTCTATGGCAGTCTCTTCAGCGGGAGCAGCAGTCTCTTCAACCTGTGCTTCAGCAGCTTCCTCTGAAACTGGAGCGGCTGCGGCCGCTACGGTGGTATCAGGGCAATAGCCGGGCATCAGAGGCGATACGCCTTCGTTTGGAGTTATGCTCATATTGCCAAGGAAATCTGCCATGGTCTCCTCAGGCAGTGTCCCATCCATCACAACTACAGCAGCAGTCTGGTTAGTGGGCTGATATGCCGCAAAGATCTGAGTTGCCATCTGTCCCCAAATGGCCGGTAGGCCGCTGATGCCGAGCAGCGAATCGCTATAGTTCGCCTGCAGTATTGCCGGATCAGAGGCTGCCAGCAGAGATTTTAGTGCCTCTGGCTCAAGCAATGTTTGGGGAGGTTGGCAGGGATAGAGGAGATACAGACTTACTCTGCTCCCATTCAGGAGAATAGATGCTTTCACTTCTTTTCCGCCAGTATAATTCAAGACATCTAATGTCTCTGCTTCCACGTTCACTCGAGACGGCAAGATATAAGCAAGCTCTGCATAATTGTTCGTCTTATCGCTCATAGGCATTGTTACACGAGTGAGATTATCACTCTGGGCTGCAGCCGGAAGCACAGTCAAGAGACCAAGGATAATGCAGCAAAGGAGCACTATCCCTAAAGGTGCCGATCTGCTAGACAAAATCGCAAATTTCATCCAATCCACCTCATTGCATGTTTTTGGTTATATCCTTTCGATGACGTCTGGTTATCTGATCGCGTTTATAACTCTCTAACTATATAGCGTTTTCCGGATTCATCTCGCAGAACACTGCCAATCTCAGCCGCGCATCTTCCGGCAGCGGTGGCTGCGATACGATAATATACCTGAAATCCGAGTTCCAGATATTGTGAGTGTTTTCTCAAGTACGATTTTGAGGTCAGATGAACTATGGATAAGTGCATGATAGGAGGAGAACAGCAGTGAAATCATATTCAAAGGTGTTTTATTTTACGGCAGCAATGCTTGTTTTGTCCATAAGTGCCGCGGCATCGGTTGTTATAAATGAGATGGAGCTGAATCCGCCTGAAGGAGGAGCAGATTGGGTCGAGCTCTACAACTCAGGCAATGACAGCGTGGACATCAGCGGATGGACCGCTGCTATCACCGACGGCAGCTGGCAAGGCAAGTTTCCGGCAGTTCCGGCAGGAACGATATTGTCCCCTCATGGGTTCTATGTCCTGAACGGCCAATCTTTATGGAATCATGATAACGGCGGATATGTCACACTCTTCAGCGCATCGGGCGAAACCGTGGATAAGACGGCCACACGCATGGACAATCTTGGCAACGACTTCACCTATGGCAGGCATCCGGATGGGCACGATACAAATACAGATGGCGATTGGGGTCTTGGTTCGGCCACCAAAGGGTCATCCAATGTGCGCTGAGGGATGGCAGAGAACATTTAGTCTGGCAGGATCAACAAACGAATAATATCAATAGGAAGTGTAATAAAATGATTCTAAAATCTGCAAGCAGCTTTAAGGCATTTCTAGCCTTTTGCTGCCTTTTGAGCATCTCGGGCCTCGGCCTATGTGATGTGGTCATCAACGAGGTGGAGCTCAGCCCACCCGACAGCGGCACGGTATGGGTAGAGCTTTACAATACCGGAGACAATGCCGTGGATCTGACCGGCTGGACGATTAAGATCGTTGATGTTGCCTGGACTGGCTCCATTGCTCTGCAGGGCAGCATCGATCCCCAGGGATTCAAAGTAGCAGACGGCCAGCCTTCCTGGGTCACAACCGGCAACGGAACCGTCTATCTTTATGACAGCTCTGGAAGTATGGTGGATAAATCATCCCAGCAGAGTGACGACTCGCATACAGATTTCACTTACGGCCGTATCCCGGATGGCAAGAAGACGGATACCAGTGCAGACTTTGCTTTCATGCTGGAAAGCCGCGGCAGATCCAATGGCCGTGGAGTTAGGATCTGAGGCCCTCATGAACTTCGAATTACACAAAAAGAGCAATTTTGAAGGCCGGAGCCCCTTCTGGATCTCTGGGCTCCGGCAACTTTTTCCAAAAGCATCAATTCGCGATCAAAAAGAAAATTAAGCTCAGAGGGCCGATCGGCATCAAATTATCAAAAGGGTATAAGCCGTGTCCCTCTTGAAGCTCTTTGTATGCTCACTCTCGTTTATGATGTTTCCCTGAATGTCCCTCTGGGAGATGGTGATGGTGTGAGTCTTTCCCGCACCTATTGTGAAGACAGTGTTGCCGTCTAATGCGCCGTCACTGATATCGCTGCTGTAGAATACGCCATCCACATAGACATCATAGCCTTTGATCCTCTCAGATTTTATGGTCACTTTGGCCTTTCCTATTTGAATCGTTCCCACATCCAGAGGTGAGACTGATGAAACATCCGGGCGTGGGGATACGTCCAGCATCAGAGCATTGCCGGGCTGATTGTCCAGGGCCACTACCATAAAGAGGCGGCCGTCGTCCCCCGGCGTCAACTTCAGCAGATAGTATCCTCTCAGAAGCTTGAAGTTCCAGTGGTTTGTGGAGCCTCTGGCATAGGATACGAGATAGACGTCTGCAATGCCGTCTTTGGGCATGCTAAGGATGATATCCACATCATCACCCTGAACTATCTGCTCGTACCGGCTCCACTGCATCCCGGTTCGAACCCATAGCTCGCTCAAAAAGGGGCTGGGAATGTATTCTGAGAAGTTTAGATGATCCGATCCAAATCGCAGTATTTGAGGCTCATTATCGCTCAGGTTGAAGGCAAGGGGAAGTGAGAGCGTTGTCGCATTCTGCGCCGACGCCTCTGTGGCGCTGCTCCAGGGCATCTCAGTCCAGCTCTGATTGGAATCCGGCGAGGCCTGCGCCGAAACAGCCAGCAGTGTGGTCATGGCCAGAGTGAGGGCCAGAAGGCTATGGTTGAGGTTGGGGCGTCTCATGACTGAAGATCGAGCATCCCGGCTTTAGAGTTTACTGTCGAGATGCGTTTACATCGTCTCCAGAGCAGGTATGCCCAGAGTCTCCAGGGTTGTGCAAAGCGCATTTTTCGCGGCCCTCGCCAGAGCCATTCTGGCACCCTTCAGCTCAGGAGCCGCATCCAGCACCGGACTGAAGCGGTAGAACAGGTTGAAGCTCTCCGCGAGCTCGCGGGCGTAGGTTGCCAGATGGTGAGGCTTCAGCTCTCGGGCGGCTCTGTCGATGATCAGATCGAATTCAGCTATCTTCTTGATGAGCGCGACCTCATTCTCGCCAGTGAGAAGATCGGCCTGAAACTCCTGTAACTCTTGCTCATGCGTTTGATCTCCTTTGCGAATGATGCTACAGGCGCGGGCATGTGAGTACTGGATAAACGGTGCGGAGAGTTTTTCGAAATCCAGGGCCTGCTTCCAGTCGAAGGTGGTTGCCTTGTCTGCGGATACCTTGACCACATCGTAGCGAACAGCGCCCTGGGCCACCTGGCGCGCTACCTCCCTGAGGAAGTCTTCGCTCTCCTCGGGCCGGCGCATCTTTACCTCCTCGAAGGCCTGCTTCTCCACCTCATCGATGAGCTCATCTGCAGAGATGAACTTGCCCTTGCGCGTGCTCATGGAACCTGTGGGAAGAGAGACGAACTCGAAGATAACCACCTCAGGCTCGCGAACATTCAAAAGGCGCAGGGCTGTGCGGAGCTGTCCTGAGACGAGCTTATGGTCCGCCCCCAGGATGTCCACAGAGCGATCGGAGTTGGCCGACTTCCAGCGGTGGTAGGCGAGATCCCTTGTGATGTAGAGGGAGGTTCCGTTCGTTCTCTTGAGGACCATCTTCTTCTCGTAGCCATAGTTGTTCAGGTCGAGCTGGTAGGCTCCATCCTCCCATTCAGTGAGGCCCGTCTTCTCCAGAAGACCTACGACTTCGGCCACACTTCCATTGCGCACGAACTCCGACTCCCAGTGGTAGCTGTCATGGCGGATGTTCATCCGGTGCAGTGTCTCCTCGATGCCGCCTATAGCGTATCGGACAGCGCTCTGGATCTTGGCTGCGATCTCAGGGTCCCCTGCTTCATAGCGCTGGATGACCTGATCCGCCTCGGCCCGGATCCCGGGGTTCGCCTCCATCTCCTTGTTGGCGGCGATATAGACCTTGGCTATAGCGTGGTCTGCCTTGCTGCCATCAAGCTGGAAGTGATCACAGCCCACAACCACCATAGCCTCCTGGCGGCCCATGTCGTTCACGTAATACTCTGCGTCCACAGTGCAGCCTGCCCGGCGCAGTATTCTGACCAGGGTGTCGCCGATGACGGAATTCCTGATGTGGCCCACGTGCAGCGGCCCGTCCGGGTTGGCTGAGGTATGCTCCACGATAACTTTCTCAGTCATCCGGCCTGTCCAGGCGTTGTCTGCCAGGGCCCGGGCCAGGACCTCGTTCAGGAACAACTGGCTCATGAAGAAGTTAAGATAGGGGCCGGCGAGCTCCACACGCTCTACGTATTTGTACTCGGGAGAGATCGCCAGGTGGATCTCTTTAGCTATGGCTGCCGGGCTCTTCTTCAGCACCGGTGCCAGCCGGAAGGCTACGGACGAGGCCAGGTCCGCATGAGGGCACAAATCCAGGCCCAGGCTGTTTACTCCTTCCTCTACCTTGTAGCCGCAGCGGTCGAGCGCGCCCATCAGCAGCAGTTCGACCTCGCTCATAAAATCGAGAAACATGGGAACACCAGTATGAATAATATCCTTGACCATCAATTGGATAGGGCGATATAAGCATTGCGAGGATCGCGTCTGAAAATTCCTTTCCTCATGCAATGGATATTTCTTGAGACTCTTTTCCGTCCTTTCGTAAGGTATAAAATCTTTGCAGGATTACCATTAGATAGGAATTCGCATGAAACACCTTACAGCTTTTCTGGTGCTGTTGCTACTTGCCCCGGCCCTTGGCACGTCTCAGTCGGACGTCGAGGCAACAACAGCCATAACCCTGCCCGTGGACTCCGTTACCATATATCCGGACGGCCTGATGGCAGTGAAACGAGTGGGAAGCCTGGATGTGACCGACGGCGTGCACAAATTCGTGGTCAATGTTCCAAAAGAAGCTGATGCCAGCTCATTGCTCCTGGCGGTCAGCAATGCTACCGTGGAGGGCGTCGTCTACGACGCAAATCCTGTTTACACCCTGAACATCTCGGAACCTGGATCCCAGAGCTTCGGTCTGAGCTATCTCACATACAATGCCGCCACCTGGGAGCCCAGGTACGATCTGCATCTGGGCAACAATTCCGTCTTCGTGAAGGCCAATGCCGTGGTCAGCAACAGCGGTGGGGAGGATTTGAAGAGCGTGCGTCTCAAGCTGGTCGCGGGCTTGTCTCCGGTCGTGCAGCCCTATCTTGCCAGAGCCGCACCTCAGTTGCCGCAAAGATACGCGCTAGCGGCGGCTGCACCGGCAGCGGAGGCCATGGACCTGGCTGCAGCACCACGCTCCTCCACAGGCGAGCTGGAGACCCTCTACATCTTCGAGCTGGAGGGACGAAAAGACCTGCTGATGGACAAGGAGATAGGCCTACCCCTCTTCCAGGAGAACGCACCCCTGGCAAGGGTCTACACCTGGGATGCTTACAATCAGGAGGAAGGCCCGGCCTATGAGGAGATCCGGGTCAACAACACCCTGATCGGTCCATGGCCCTCGGGAAATGCCCTGCTCTACAGAGATGATGAGTATGTCTCTACTATCAAGATGCCCTATACGCCCGCAGGGACCAATGCCTCCATTGTTGTTGGCCCCTCTGCGGATCTGAAGGTGGAACGAAAGCTCTCTGACTACAACAAGACCGAGAACCTCAAGGTGATAGGCCCGGAGGGTGGAAATCGCACCATAAAGGAGACCAATGAGACCTGGACTTATAGCCTGAAGATCAAGAGCAACCTGGACAGTTCAGCAGCTTTGGAGGTAAAGGATACCATTCCCCAGGAAGCGGTGATCGTCTCCGTCTCGCCGGAGCCTGCCGAGAGCACCGCTACCAGCCTGAAGTGGAAGCTGCAGCTAATGCCCCGGCAGGAGACTACCATCAATTACGCCTTTCAGGTGATAACGACTGAGAGCCTGGATAATGCATATTGATTGGAAGTTTTCCTTTTTTTTCGTGTCCGTTATTTCCCACGAATCAAATAAATAGGATGATGAATGATTTCTTATCCATTTTGGCTGAGGATAATCGCTGATTGTCATCATGAAGGCAGGAAAGGAAATGCAGCTTACGGGGATAAATAAAAAAATCTGGAAATTATTATGTGGCTTTGTGCCTTGAGATCAATGTATCCAGCCAGGGGGAGAGCATAGAAGAAGCGAGGAAAATGCTGCAAGAAGCCTGTGACGAGTATCTCTCCTATATGAAGGCTGAAGGGCTTGAGGATGAAATAAAATCAGTTCCTGTTGACATCCTACGCGAATTTCTCCTGGACGACGTGGAGTGCGTGAGGCCATCTTCTTCTTGGATCTATTCAGAGAGCACAACCTTTGAGGTTTGTGCCAGTGGCTGAGGAGATACGTTGAGTCTTGCAGTCGTAGTCAATTGCTGCTTCTTCGCATGTAAATCGAAGTCTATGATGTCAGAGTATTTCGATCGTTTTCCGTCAATAATGGCGTGAGCTGCTCGGATATGCACTTTGTAGGGGTTCCTTCTCAAAAACGTTCAACGATAAAAGGCAGAGCTTCATAGATTGTTCCCCGCGGACGCGGGGTAAAGGGGGGCCGCCACGGCCTGGAGTGGGCCTCCGTCACCCTAGCGCGTCTAACCGCGCGGGACCCAGAAGACGTTGTTAGATATTCTGGGCTTAATTATAAGATATGCTAATGTCATTCAACTGCAGACTGAATTATGTGGATGCAAGCAAGACAACATCCGCACATTCTTCCGGGGTGCCGCGAGTCGGCCTGCAGGCCTCCCGCGCTACGGTTGGGGTGTCGCTCAAGGCCGCGACCGGCCAAGCTACGGCGGTTAAGCTGCAGACCATATGTATGAGCCAGTCCTGAGGCTCATTGGAGTTTCAGTTCAATCTCAAATATGTTGCACTTCGAATGGTGCGAAAAAGATTATAAGATATAATGGGCAACAGCGCCTAATCCACCTGCACTCTCTGAGCGTTTATTATTACCAATTTCGGAAGGCTCACCTCAAGAATACCGTCCTTGAAGCTGGCTCGCACCTGCTCAGGCTTGACCTCCACAGGCAGCTTGATCTCTCGCTTCAGGCCCATGGTATTGATCTCCCGGCGCAGATACTTTCCCTCCCGCGGATTTGCCTTAGCATCGACGTAAAGGCTGTCCTCAGTCACCCGAAGGTCGATATCCTCTTTGCTGGCTCCCGGCAAGGCTACCAGTGCGATCAACGCATCATCGGTCTCCAGGAGGTCAATGGCCGCAAGGTCGAGGCTCTTAGTCTCGCCAAATTCACTCGTCACATCTCCCAGGATCTTCTTTGCTGCCTGGCTGGCTTGGCTCGACATCCTGGCAGCCTCAACGGCAGCCTTACCTATGACTCGTTCCAGATCACTGGTGCCTGAAGAATCTGATTTCATGGTCTAAATAAGGCGTTGTTCTCATAAAACCTTTTGCATTCCCTGGAAGCGTCCAAAGCCCGGCCGGACCTCCAGATCTCCGTCAAAGACCACAACGCCCCTGACCAGTGTCATCTTGGGAAATATGGCCTCGAGGCCTTCGTATGGAGTCCAGTCCGCCCGGCTGTGCAGCCGATCGGCATTTATCCTGGAGATCGCCTTGGGATCCACTATAACCAGATCGGCATCTCTTCCTATCTCTATGGCACCTTTGCGGGAGAGGCCGAAGATCCGCGCAGGCCCTGCCGCCAGGGTGTCCACCAGCCTCTCCAGGCGGAGCAGATTTCTCTTTACGGCGAAGAGCATCAGAGGCAGCGTGGTCTCGACACCGGGAACGCCAGCCGGTGCCTCCCAGATGTCTTTGCTCTTCTCTTCGGGCAGGTGGGGCGCATGATCCGAAGCCAGGATATCGATGGAACCGTCCCGCAATCCATTCCAGAGGGCATCGTTATCCGACTGTCGGCGCAGCGGTGGGTTCATCTTGAGATAAGAGCCCTGTTCCCGGTAGTCCTTGACATTGAAGAATAGATGATGTGGTGTGACCTCACAGCTCACCTTCTTGCCGTCACTTTTCCCATCCTCTTTCGCCTGCATTATCTGCGCCAACCCTGCTGATGTGCTGAGGTGGCAGATGTGCAGGTGTTTCGACCAGGCCAGGACCTTTACAATTGCTGCTTCCTCTGCCCCGGCCGGTCTCGCCTGCGAGTAGAGTTCAGGATCATGCCGGCCCAAAAAGGGCTCAGTCTTCTCTTTCACGATCAATCCGTCTTCGGCATGAATCGTGGCCATCATCCCCACTCGATCAGCCTCAGCCAGGATTCTCTGCAACTCCTGGTCGCTGTGCTCGTAGCAGAAGATCTCACCTAATGCCAGAGCTCCTGCCTTCTTCAGCTCCTCGATTCGGCCTGGTCCCCCGTTGATGCAATAGTCCACCACGGAACGGTTCTTTGCCAGATCCAGCTTCAGCTCAAATGATCGAGCATCCAGTGTTCGCGGATCGGTATTGGGCTGGTCCACAACCGTGGTGATGCCACCTGCCGCCGCTGCAGTGGAGCCGCTCGTCCAGTCTTCTTTGTAATTCTGCCCGGGATCGCGAAAATGCACATGAGCATCGATGAAGCCCGGCAGCACCAGCATACCGTGAGCGTTGATCTTCTCAGGTGCTCGGTGCGATCCGCCCAGAGCTGCCACTCTTCCATCTTTGATCCAGATATCGATGCTCTGCGGGCCAATGGCTGTGTAAACCCGGCCATTTGTTACTGCCAGATCAAAGTTTATATCCAAACCTCCGCAGAAGAATGCGCCTCTCATCGACCTGACCGGCATTCTCGATTCCTTTCGGCATACTGCCATCAATGACGCCCATGATCCCTCTCCCCACTTCCGTCTCGGCCACGACTACCTCCAATGGATTGGCTGTAGCGCAAAAGATGCCACAGACCTCCTGGATGCCTTTGATGGCGTTTAAAACGTTTATGGGAAACGCTCCCTTCATCAGCACCACGAAAGTATGGCCACAGGAGAGTGCGAGCGAGTTTTTCTTGGCGGCTTCAATGAGCTCCATGTCATTTCCTTCGGCACGAATCAGACAGTCGCCGCTGGCCTCAGAGAATGCGATGCCGAACTTTGCGCCGGGCGCCGTTCCAGCCATGACTTCATAGAGATCTTCAGCGGTCTTGATGAAGTGGCTCTGCCCTAAAATCAGATTCGCTCCTTCGGGGATGTCTATCTTTATAACCTTCAGTTCCATCTCTAACCCTTCGAAGATGATTATGGCTTGTGACTGAACTTATACTTTAGGTCGTAATTCTGGCCCGAGATCGGATCGAGTCATGTAAATAAAATAGGCTCTAAAAAAGGCGAATGGGGGACAACTTTACGCATCTATCCTTATGCGCTTCACTTATTCCTCAATCCTTTCTTGGGCCCCATGGATTGGTTTATTAGTCGCTTATTCTTTTTCATAATGATGACTGTCATGAAATAGAACACCATTGTGAACAATATAGCAGAAATAATGGACATGCTGACGGATTCAATAAGGCTTAAGTGCAGCAAAAAGTAAGAATAGGGTACGTATACAACAAGAACGACCAGACCCGCGATCGCTGCCTGCTTCATTGGCATGAACTGCCGGAAGCGAATTAGAATATCTGCATAATTCAATTTTTCAAGGTTCACCAAGGATCCTTCACCTCATCATTCTTGAGAATGCCTTTTCTATTCATATAAAGCCTTGTCCACCATAAGGTGGATAGCGGCACTAAGACCAGCAGGTTCACCAAACTCGTGACCAACGACATTAGCGGATATACCGTGTTGTTCCCGGCAGATATGGAGCTGCCTATGATCTGAAGAGTTATGGATAAAGCTGCCACTACCAGCCAGAGGATCAGCACATCAAACTTGTTGTATCTGAAGAAATCTATGCCTGCCCGGACAGCCTGCATGGGGCCAAGCCCATCCAGTACCAGCGCATAGGGTGCTGCAGCCAGCGCCAGGGATAGGACAAAAGCATAGAGGATGAATATAAGGAGTCCCGCAACGAATATGCCCAAAGGCGCGGGCTCGCCCTGCATGACCCCCGCAATCTGCCCCAGGCTCGGCAGAAGGAAGACGATGCCTATCATTGAGATCAATCCCGCCAGGATTGTATAAAGGAACATATTCAGGTAGTGCCTCCTTCCCGCAGACCACATGGCACCCGTATCCGCTCTGCCCTTCTCCAGAGCCTGCCTGGACATGCCGATGGCTCCCGCCATGAAGAATGCTTCGACCAGTGACAGTATAACAATCATCCCCAAGAAGAGAAACACGATCAAGAGAATCATCTGCCATCCCTGGCTGCCAAGGACCCCTACCACCTGGGTGATAAGATCCTGTACCGCTTGCACATCCTGCACATCCTGCGAATTCTGAAACAATGTGGGATTCACATCTATCGAGGGCATGGCTACCAGGAAGATAATGATAAGGAAGGAAATGAGGACCAGCATCGAGACAAAGAAGTTGAGCAGGAATGGGATGCAGAGGTTGAGGTTTTGTCTCCAGATGCCAAATCCCTTGCCAATCATTTCACCTATCTCTTCCATCTCATCCCTCCAGCCCTTTCCAGATCAAATCGCCGACGTGATGCAGCGACTTTATTGCCTTTCCTTCGCCCTTCATCTCCACACCCGCCACAAGAGCCCGGCCTATTGCCAGAGGCTTTTTGTGCCTCTCTTCTACTATTATGACCAGGTCTCCTATGGTGATTTCCGGATCGGCAGAGACTATGCCAGGTTTCATGATATCAGCTCCATTCACAACAAAACGCACCGCGCCAGCATCAACTACAACCAGCCTCTTAACGGGCTTGAGTTCAATGGCTCCCAGCACAGTGAAGAAGGGCTCGCCTTCCACGATCATCATCAAAGGCTGGCCGTCTACGAAGATTAGATCAACACCCTCGTCGCTGACAGCCATCTCTAGTGAAGCCTTCCGGAGGGATGATGGGTCTTCAAGGAAGGGCTCAATGCTTGCGATTACCTTCCTGGCATCGCTCCCTTTGAGGTGGTGCCTGGATTTTATCTTCATGGTCCAAGGATATCCCGATAGGTTTAAATATGCAACGCGCAAGTTTGAAAACCGTAGCCTTTTGCGGTTATCATAGCTGGAGAGAGATTTAATGGGTCAGAGACCGCTTGATATTCTGAATGAATCACTGAATGGACCCGTCATAGTCAAGCTTAAAGACGGAAGGGTTTTCAGGGGAGAGCTGCAGGGTTATGATATCCACATGAACCTAGTGCTCGACAAAACCGAGGAAGTAGCAGAAGGGGCGGTCGCACGCAAAATTGGAACGGTAATCGTGCGAGGAGATAATGTTGTATATATTTCACCTTGAGGTGTTTTAGATGACCAAGGGTACTCCTTCAATGGGCAGGCGCCACAAGAGTTCTCATATCCGATGCAGACGCTGTGGCAGCATCTCGTTTAATTTCAAGAGAAAAGTATGTGTTAAGTGTGGCTTTGGCAATTCTACGAAGCTCAGAAGCTACAAGTGGATGAGAAAAGCGGATTACTAGAGGAACAAAGTTTGCACGATGCCTGCGGCGTTGTCGGGATTTCCTTCAATGAGACGGGCAATAACGTAGCCAAGTCCATTTACTATGCCCTCTATGCCCTGCAACATCGGGGACAGGAGGCGGCGGGCATATCGGTGCATGACGGCAAAGCCATTCGCACCCACAGGGGCATGGGCCTTGTATCTGAGGTATTTGACGACGCCCAGATTGCCCTGCTCCGTGGTCAGGTGGGCATAGGCCACGTCAGGTATCCAACTTCAGGCAGGTCTTGTATCGAAAATAGCCAGCCTTTGTTGGTAAAGTACAAGGACGGGGCTATTGCAATAGCGCATAACGGAAATCTGGTTAACTCCTGTCAGCTTCGAGAACAACTGGAGCAGGCGGGGGACATATTCTATTCTACATCGGATACAGAAGTTATTGCGCATCTTTTTGTCAAAGAGCTCCTGCGTTACGACCTCCAAGAAGCCGTTCGCGCTTTGATGCGCAAGCTTGTGGGATCCTATTCTCTCGTCTTCCTGTGGGGGGACACCGTCCTGGCCCTGCGCGACCCGTTGGGCATCAAGCCTCTTTGCATAGGCGAAATCGACTCCGGCTTTATGGTTGCTTCAGAGAGTGTGGCCATAGATACCCTGAATGGCCGCCTCATCCGAGATGTAATGCCTGGCGAGCTTGTGGTTATAAGGCATGGCCAGATGACGTCCCATCAACTGGTGCGCCTTCCTCATCCCGCTCACTGCATATTTGAGTACATCTACTTCGCACGGCCGGACAGCATCATGGATGGACGGCTGATTTATGATGTGAGGGTGAACATCGGCTCCAACCTGGCCATGGAGCATCCCGCCTGTGCGGACACCGTCACGCCCATTCCAGATTCGGGCATAACTCTGGCTGTAGGATACCACCAGCGTTCCGGCATCAGCTACAGGGAGTGCTTGATGAAGAATCGCTACATTGGCAGGACCTTCATCATGCCCGACCAGAGCATGCGAGAGACGGCCGTTCGTCTGAAGATGAATACCATTCGGCCCAACATTGAAGGCCATAAGCTGGTAATGGTAGACGACTCAATTGTGCGCGGCACTACCAGCCGGAGGATCGTGAACATGGTCCGAAAGGCAGGTGCAAAGGAGGTGCATGTCCGCATAGGCAGCCCCCCCATTCTCGCGCCCTGCTATCTGGGGATCGACATGGCCAGCCGCGAGGAGCTGATTGCAGCATATAAGACGGTTGCCGGAGTAGAAGCGGTAATCAATGCCGACTCACTGGGCTATGTGAGCCACGAAGGCTTGATTGATGCTGTGGGTATACCGAAAGAGAACCTCTGCATGGGATGTCTTACAGGATTGTATCCGGTAGAGATTCCCGGCGAGAAATGCATAGCCGCTCAGACCAAGCTCTCGGAATATCTGGACTCGGATATATTAAAAGGCTCTGTTTAAGGTAAGCAGTTCTAGCGATCCAAAAAGGTGGGCGAGATGCAGGCCCGCAGAAATCCGCTTTTTTATTTCATCCGAGAATCAGTTTCATTGTTTAATTTCTCTGATCACTCCTTTGCTGTGGTCGGCTTTATCGCTTTCTCCATCTTATTTTCCATCTCGGATGTGACTTCCATACCATGAGCACCTTCGGCATGGGCTTTGGCATGTTCCATTGTTTCTTCTTTTGTCTTTGCCTTCACCTCAAATCCGCAGGGTTTGATGGCATCCCTACAGCAAAACATGTAATATTCCGATTCTGGCATATACGATCACCTCATCAATTTTGTACTGGATGTTTACTATACTAATCTCTGGAGATAATTCTTTCCCTAATATTAGAACGCCTAAAAAAAATAGAAAGCTCTAATCTAGGTGGGTGGCTTTGGCGGCTTCAACATAACAAATGCTATGATGATGCCGATCACTGCAAGCACGACCACATACGGGAATACTCCCATATAGCTTCCTGAGGCGGTCTTGATGAAACCTGCCAGCTGCGGCCCCACAATAGCTCCTGCACCATAGGCCAGGAAGATCACGCCGTAATTTCGCGGATAATCACCTGTGCCGAAGAAGGTCGCAGTAGCTGTCGGTGCTATAGCCAGCCAGCCGCCCAGACACATCCAGAGAAGGGCAAAGGCAATGATGTAGATATAGTCCGCACCAGGTCCTGCCATGGTTATCATCATCAAAGATGCTATGATGATAAGCACGAAGGAAACCATAGCCGCATTCCTGGGAGTGAGCTTGTCGGTGAGCGTACCGAAGATCGGCCTGCCGCCACCGTTGAATATGGCGAAGAAGCCCACCAGGAAAGAGGCAAGACCTGTCTCGATCTGCACGACTTCAGTGCCTACCGGCTTGGATATTCCTATGGCCATGAGTCCTGCTATGCAGCCGATAAAGTAGCATAGCCACAGGCCGATGAAGGATGTTGTCTTAAGCATCTGCTCGCGCTTGAAGTCGCATGTCACATGGGCTCCTGGCTTGGGGACCGGCGGCGTCCAGCCAGCCGGTTTATAGCCTGCCGGGGGGAAGGTTAAGGGCAAAGAACACAGGGCGATGATTATGATGAACGCAATTCCAAAGAAACGGAAGGTGCTCATCACATCAAAAGCTCCAATGAGATAGGTCGCTAAATTGGCTGTAAAGAAGGCTGAGAATCCAAAGCCCAATACTGTCAGGCCTACGGCAAGCCCCCTCTTGTCCGGAAACCATCTGGCTGAGACGGCCACTGGACAGCCGTATGCAATTCCTACACCCAATCCACCAATGACACCATATGTTGGATAGAGCATCTGCACAGATCCGGCCATTGAAGCCAGCAGCCAGCCGAGGCCGCAGATCACTCCGCCTGCCATGGCCATCTTACGCGGCCCAATCTTTTCTATATATTTGCCAGAAAATACCATGGCAATTGCGAAGACTGCAAGGAATATTGAAAACGGCAATAGAACCTCGCTTGCAGTCACAGTCTGGCCCATGCCTGTAAAGTGCTTTGTTAAGGGATTCACGAAAACAGACCAGGAATAAACGCTGCCTAGGCAAAGCATAATGATTGTGCCTAGGAGGACGAACAACCAACGCCCACCGGGCGGCTCTTTAACCATATTTTCTGCCATAAGTTACACCTTCTGATCGATATTACTTAGTTCTCATTCGATACATAAGATTGAAATATAATAAGCAATTCAGACAGATATCGATAAATACATATTTATAAATACCTCCGCATCCCCTCCCATACCCTTGAAGGATTATTCAATGGCTTGCTCTTAATTCCCTCTCTCATATATTTAAATTTGACGGCAATTATCGCTATTATAGATTATAGTATTACACATATCGAAAAAGTTCGGGGTCTATTTTTCTATGCGATTCGGGCATTATTCTGTTAATCAGATAAGCCATCTCCCATAGGACGCAATCATCTATAGACATCGATAGTATAGGATTAGTCCATTTACGAATCATCATTAATGGCAATCTCTTTTAAGGTGAATGGCGAATACCTGAGAAGGTGGTGCTAAAAATGCTTAAGGCCAACCCCAAGACCTCATGGAATAGCACAGAATGCATGCCCGTGGTTCCCGGCTCATCTTACGTGGACGAGTCAGCCTCGCTCATAGGAGACGTGCGTATCGGCGAGCAAGTCTATGTTGCTCCCTCTGTATCCCTCCGGGCGGACGAGGCGCATCCTATTATCATCGGCGATGAGTGCAACATTCAGGATGGCGTCGTCTTTCACGGCCTTATGGGCAGTTCCATTGAGCTAGGACGAAAGATCTCCATCGCCCACGGCGCGGTAATTCACGGACCTATGAAGATCGGAGACGAGAGTTTTGTAGGCTTCAACTCAGTTGTTCATGCCTCCACCCTTGGCAGGAAGTGTTTTGTAGGACACGCGGCTGCGGTCATAGGCGTCCGGCTTGCAGACGACAGGTTCGTGCCCCATGGCACTCTGATAGATACGCAAGAGAAGGCAGACTGTCTTGGGCCTGTGCCTGAGAGCCTCAAGCACTTCAACGAGGAAGTGGTCGAGGTCAATAAGGAGTTTGCCAGGAGCTATGGCATTCAGAGAAGATCCTGTGCGGGCGACTAATTCATCTTATAAACCAAATCTCTTTTTCTTGTCCAGCCAGTCTTGAGAAGCTCATTTTCCCGTTCCTTCGGACAAGAAATATATACACCCGGGCTGATATGCCCCAAACTAGCAAAGGAGATTGTCAATGGCCAAGATCAAAGCAGGCGTATTAGGTGCCACCGGTGCCGTAGGACAGCGTTTCATTGAAGGATTAAAGGATCATCCTTGGTTTGAGCTCACCAGCCTTGCCGCATCTGAGAGAAGCGCAGGCAAGAAGTACAGCGTGGCTGCCAAATGGCGCCTGGAGAGCGAGCTTCCAGAGGACATCGGAGAGATGACTGTGGTCAATGTCGACCCAAGAGAAGTCGACGCTGATATTGTCTTCTCGGCGCTTCCGGCGTCAGATGCCATGACAGTAGAACCTGCTTTCGCGGCTGCTGGATTCGCCGTAGCCAGCAATACCAGCTCTTACCGCATGGTAGACGACGTGCCTCTCCTTATACCGGAGTGCAACTACGAGCACCTGGATCTGATAAAAGTGCAGCGAGAGAAGCGCGGCTGGGAAGGATATCTCACAACCAACCCCAACTGTACAACCATTATGTTCACCTTGCCCCTGAAGCCGCTCATGAAGTTTGGAATTCAGAGCGTGCATGTGGCATCTATGCAGGCAGTCAGCGGAGCCGGATATGAAGGCGTACCTTCCATGGCCATCCTTGGCAATGTCATTCCCTACATAGGTGGCGAAGAAGAGAAGGTAGAGACCGAGCCCCAGAAGATCCTGGGCCGATTCGACGGCGAAAGAATTGTGAACGCAGATTTTGCCGTAAGCGCGAGCTGCCACAGGGTGCCGGTCATGGACGGCCACACCGAGGCCATATGGGTGACCATGAGAGACAACCCCACCCCTGAAGAGGTCAGGAAAGCCATGCTGGACTTCGACCCGAACCTGGGAGATTTGCCCACCTCGCCCAAGAAGGCGCTCATAGTCAAGGATGAGCCCGATCGACCCCAACCGAGATTGGATCGCGGCCGGGGCAATGGCATGTCCGTATCTGTGGGAAGGATCAGGTCCGGAATCAGGTTCATCTGCATGGGCCACAACACTGTGCGAGGTGCCGCCGGCGCGAGCATTCTCAATGCAGAGCTACTGGTGAAGAAAGGCCTGCTTTAATGCTGATTGTAGCCTGGGAGACGACGGCCGCCTGCAACCTGTCATGCCACTATTGCCGGGCCTGTGCTACTCCTTCGCCGGATCCGGACGAGTTGAGCCTCGAGGAAGCGCTGGCTTTTCTCGACAGCATTGCGCCCCTGCAGCCCATGCTCATCCTGAGCGGTGGTGAGCCCTTGCTCCGGCCCGATATCTTCCAGATCATCCGGTATGCCGTATCTTTGGATCTACGTGTCTCTCTGGCCAGCAATGGAACCCTGATAAGCCCCCATGTAGCAGAAAAAATAGCGGCCTATGGCGTGTCAAGGGTCAGCATCAGCCTGGATGGTGCCTCTGCAGAAAAGCACGACCAGAGCCGCGGTCCCGGAACCTTCCGCAAGGCCTTAAACGGCATGGAAAATCTGCGCGGCAAGGTCGATTTCCAGGTCAATTTCACCGTCACCAAAAATAATGAGTCTGAGGTTTCGGATATCTTCGACCTGGCCGAAAAAGTTGGCGCAAAAGCCCTTCATTTCTTCTTCCTCGTGCCCACGGGCCGCGGACAGGACGAGGATCAGATCTCGCCAGAAAGGCAAGAGGAACTACTTATGCAGATCGAAAAGGAGAGTGCGCGTCAGATCGATGTGCAGGTAACATGCGCTCCGCAGTACGCCCGCCTGGCAAAGCCTGGGATAGGTAGAGGCAAGGGGGGCTGCCTGGCTGGCAAGAACTTCGTGTTCGTCTCCAGAAGTGGCGATGTCTTTCCCTGCGGCTATTTTCCCTTACGAGTCGGAAACATCAGGGAGCGGAATTTTGTGGAGATATGGGAGAATTCTCCAGAACTTCTGGCGCTTCGAGAGAGAAAACTCGAAGGGAAGTGCGGCAGATGCAGTTTTGCCCGTGTCTGCGGAGGCTGCCGGGCGCGAGCCTATGCCAAGACTGGCAATTACCTGGAGTCAGACCCCTCTTGCCGCCTGGAGGTGTAGCCATGGATGAGATCGATCGCAAGCTCCTGGCACTGGTCCAGGACGGCTTTCCCTTAACCCCCAGACCTTTTCAGTATCTGGGCGAGGCCCTCGGCCTGGACGAAAAAGAGGTCATAGAACGACTTATGAAATTACAGAATGAGGGCCTGGTGAGAAGGATTGGGCCGATTCTTGATCTGCGCAAATTAGGGCGGAGCGGAATCCTGGCGGCGTTGCAGGTATCACTGGAAGAGGCGGATGACGCGGCAGTGGTGGTTAACGAGTATCAGGAAGTATCGCATAACTATCTGCGCCCGAATGCGAGCGGCTACAATCTGTGGTTTACAGTTTCGGCAAGCGAAGAGCGAATCCAGGAAATATTGCAGGAGATAAAGACGCGAACGGCCCGTCCAATGCTGATCCTGCCCGCAGGGAGAATATTCAAAATTGGTGTCAAATTCGATATAATTTGATATACTAGGAAGGCTTTTCATAAAGCCAGGCTCTTGCCCGAATAGTTTGTGAGGAGACAGGATTATGGCTAAACCCATTTTGATGGACTTTTATGCGGACTGGTGCGGCCCGTGCAAGATGCAGGGCCCCATCTTTGATGAGCTGGAAAATGAATTCAAAGATAAGGCAGAATTCAAGAAGATAAACGTCGACAAAGAAGGCGATCTGGCCGTAGAGAAGAGTATTTTCGTCGTGCCCACGATCATTCTGGAGAAGGATGGCGTGGAAGTCAAGAAATGGATGGGTGTAACTACCAAAGAAGAGTTGACCCAGGCCCTCAATGAAGCTCTGAAGTGAGGGTCATTGGATGGGGATGGATTGTGATTTTGAGGCTGTGAGGAGGATAAATAGCCGTGGAGGCTTTGCTCCACATCTATGCATCCGCTTCGATTCGTACCTCTTTTCCATTGATACCAGTCGCGCTCCCAAGGCCAGCGTTCAGCCCGATGCCTATCTCATCACCCATGCCCACAGCGATCATTACGGCAAATCTGCCATGCTCTCGGCTAATTCAGTGGCCTCCGTTGAGACCGCTCGCGCTCTGGAGATTCGCTATGAGCGGGAGTACAAAGGGCGAACCTTTGCAGTGGGTGAGAGCATTATGGTAGGAGATGTAAAGGTCGACACTCACCCCACAGGCCATACTATCGGCTCGTCCGCTTTCTCCTGGAAGACGGAGACGGGTCAGAGAGTGCTGGTAACCGGGGACGTAAAGGATTATCATCACCTTCCCCCTTGCGATTATCTGGTTACGGAAGCCAACTACGGCGATCCTTACGATCCGTCCTGCATCTTTGAGGACGACCTGGCAGGCTTCTACGAGGCCCTGGAGTCGGGGGCAAGCTTCGGTGCTTATGCTTTTGGCAAAGCCCAGAGGGCGGTGGCTCTGATGAGGGCCATGGGCTACAAAGATGAGATCGGCATGGACGAGAAGAGCCTGGTCTTGACCCGGGAGCTTATGAAGGAGACGGCCGGACCCTTGACAGAGGTCAGTGGAAACGGACACAATGTGGTCACGCCCTGGAACCTGGCCCAGGTGCCGGGAAGAAATAAGTACTTCCTGACAGGACGAAGGGACACGTCTTATCCCACCATTCAGCTCAGCGACCACCTGGACTTTCGCGGCCTGATGAAGATGATCGAGCACATATCGCCTCAAGAGATCATGGTCTACCATCCGGCGGGAGAGAGGGCGAGCCTGCTGGCGCACCATTTGCAGCAGTGTGGCATGGAGACGACATCACTTGATCTTATTGAGTCGTTTGTGCGTTAATTATAATTGTACCGATATCAGCATTGACATCTTATGATACCGGACGCTTTTAGAGTACCTGATCTTAAAGGCAGAATTGCCGTCGTCACCGGTTCCAGTCGTGGCATAGGACGTGGCATCGCAACTGTTCTGGGGGAAGCAGGATGCACGGTTTACGTGACAGGCCGGAGCCTTCGGGGAAACAGGACCGAGAACATGCCCGGCAGCATCGACGAGACAGCCGAGGTAGTAACGGCCCGCGGTGGAGTAGGCATTAATGTCCGATGCGACCACACATTGGACAGTGACGTCGAATCTCTCTTCCAGCGCGTGCGAGAGGAACAGGGCCGGCTTGATCTTCTGGTCAATAATGTCTGGGGCGGATACGAGCAGTACGAGTTTGAACGGTTCACGAGCCCTTTTTGGGAGCAGCCGCTCCGGCACTGGCATGGCATGTTCGAAGCGGGCCTGAGGGCGCATCTGGTCGCCAGCCGCTATGCTGTGCCGCTCATGCTGCCGCAGCAGAGGGGCCTCATCATCAACACAGTAGCCTGGGACAGGAATCTGTACCTGGGCAATCTCTTCTACGATGTGGCCAAAGCCGCCATCGTTCGCATGGCCTACGGCATGTCCATCGAGCTTCGCCAGCACGACATCGCAGCTCTGGCTCTGGCACCGGGGTTTGTGCGTACAGAGCGTGTGATGGCAGTGCACGCCCTGCAGCCTTTCTCATTAGAGCGGACTGAGTCGCCCGAGTATATTGGCCGGGCAGTCGCTCATCTGGCTGCGGACCCGCAGGTGATGCAGAAATCTGGTAAGGTGATGGCCGTGGGCGATCTGGCGCGGGAGTACGGATTCACGGATGTCGATGGACAGCAGCCGCCGGCGTTCAGGATCGATGAAAAATAATGGAGATGAGAATCCATGATAGATTCGTATTTTTGAGACATATTCCAGAAAGAATATGTCCTTGAACTCTAACGTGAGAATTATGTTTATAAAAATGGCGGTCTTGATCCTGTCTCTGACGGTTCTCGCAATGCCTTCTGTTGCTGTTGATGTGGACAGATGGATCCAAGATCTCAAAGATACAAATCCAATTGTACGAGATACTGGTTATGGTGAGTCATTGACCCAGACCCTCATGGATCGGCAGGTTCGAGGGGAAGCTGCTAGGGCTATCGGCCAACTCAATGATACCAGTGCTGTAGAGCCGTTAATCCAGGCACTTAAGTATGAGGATCGGATGGTCCGAGCGAGCGCCGCAATGGCTCTTGGCTACCTTGGTGATGCCAGGGCCGTAGGACCGCTGATCCAGACTCTCAAGGATGATGAGGATCGGTTTGTCCGAACAAGTGCTGTGGAGGCTCTCGGTAAACTCAATGATACTAGAGCTATAGAGCCATTGATCCAGGCATTCAAGGATGAGGATTCCGGGGTCCGGTTATATGCTACGAAGGCTCTTGTCGAACTCAATGATGCCAGAGCTGTAGATCTGTTAGTTCAGGCACTTAAGGATAAGGATTCAGTGGTCCGGTTATATGCTGCAAGGGCTCTAGGCAAACTCAATGATGTCAGAGCTATAGAGCCATTGACGCAGACTCTCAGGAATGAAAATCCGGAGGTTCGAGCAAGCGCTGTAGAGGCTCTCGGCTATCTTGGTGATATCAGAGCTGTAGAACCACTTATTCAGGTGCTCAGGGAGGACGAGTCTATGAGGGTCCGAGCGCGTGCTTCAGAGGCCCTCGGCAAACTCAATGATACCAGAGCTATAGAGCCGTTAATCCGGGCTCTTAAGTATGAGGATAGTATGGTCCGAGCGAGCGCCGCAATGGCTCTTGGCCACCTTGGTGGTGCCAGGGCCGTAGGACCGCTGATCCAGACTCTTAAGGCTGATGAGGATAGGTTTGCTCGAACGAGTGCTGCAGACGCTCTCGGTAAGCTCAACGATACTAGAGCTATAGAGCCATTGATCCAGGCATTCAAGGATGAGGATTCAGTGGTCCGGTTATATGCTGCAGAGGCTCTTGGAGAACTCAGTGATACCAGAGCTATAGAGCCATTAATCCAGGCACTTAAGGATGAGGATCCGGAAGTCCGATACTATGCTGCAGTGGCTATCGGCAAACTCAATGATGTCAGAGCTGTAGAGCCATTGACGCAGACTCTCAGGGATGAAAAATCGGAGGTCCGAGCAAGCGCTGCAGTGGCTCTTGGCGAACTCAGTGATGCCAGAGCTATAGAGCCATTAATCCAGGCACTTAAGGATGAGGATCCGGAAGTCCGATACTATGCTGCAGTGGCTCTCGGCAAACTCAATGATGTCAGAGCTGTAGAGCCATTGACGCAGACTCTCAGGGATGAAAAATCGGAGGTCCGAGCAAGCGCTGCAGTGGCTCTTGGCGAGCTCAGTGATGCCAGAGCTATAGAGCCATTAATCCAGGCGCTGGGTGATGAGGATAACGGGGTCCGATTATATGCTGCGAAGGCTCTTCGCAGACTCAATGATACAAAGCAGTAGAAACCACCTCTCCAGATGCTCAGCGATGAGTCCATGTCTTGTGGTAGCCGAGCGTATGCTACAGAGTCTCGAGAACGCTGCAGAATGAGGCGGCGGAGTTCTACTCCACCAACCGCCTCGCCCGGAACACTTGCCCACGCTTTGAGCCAACCTCCGGCAGTCCGCACATCATCAATTAATCACTCTACTTTCCAAGTTTTGGTCCTATCAGGTCCGTAAGAGAAAAGGCCGCTATATCTCGAATTGCTGCATAGAAACTTTGTTGACTGCAACCATCGGATCTTGGACAGATTCTGCTTGGATTCAATCCACCATCATCTCCGATGCTTTTCTTTCGAGAATCTATGAGCTGCACCCAATCTCTTTATGATGGATATCAAATCGCTGAAGTGGTTGAGTTAGGTGGGGTGTTTCAACATGCAAAATCACATTGCTGGTACTCAGTAATATATACATAGATATCCTATTATAAATTTAAGAAAAAGTTGGAAAGTAGAGTAATCAATTAACTATTCTCGCTAATCCATTGCACAAATTTTTTGGTTATGAATAGAGCGCTAGAGTGAAGAGCTGGATGATTCGCTCATCCATCCACCACCGGACGACATGCTGGTCGATGTTGTAGAGCTAATGCTACTGCCAGGCTCGTGAGCGCCAGAAGGCCAAACAGGCGTTGTTGCAGCCGTCGGGTCAGCGTTCGCATCTGCACCAGGTGCGTCTTCGGCCGCGGTGGCTGCAGGCTTGAAGATATTCGCAGAAACCGCGAAGGTGACCTGGCCGGACCGGCTGCTGCCATCGGCCATGTAGGCAGTATAGGTCCCGGCAGTCAGGGAGGATAGTGACAGATTGAGCTGGTATAGATCTGATAATCCTTGCGGCACCACGGTTAAGCTCATCTTCGTCCCGGATATTGAACCAATGGCGGTAGCCTTCTCAGTCCCATTTTGTCCGCTTATGGTCCCATGACCCGTGACCACATCTTTGTTCTGGACCAGATACAGTCTGATTTTCTCTGGGTTTTTTCCCGCAAGATCGAAGGACCAGGTGCCGTTCGCATTAACATTATCCAGCGAATTGTCTTCGGCCGCCTCGGCCGGAGCCATGACTGAGAAACCTGGCTGTTCGCTGTCTGATTCATAGAGCGGGTCGGATTCCGTAATCACTCCTGCATTTCTGGCATCCTGAATGAATTCCGGTGGCAAGGGCATGGACATGGATTCGCCCAGTTGGCTGGGATTGAGCGGGTCAAACGGTTCTGCATTTGCCTGCACCAGGAAAATAGCCATAAGCGTTACGCTTAGTAGTATGTTGCGATTTATCATGTCGACCTTTCCCGAGTCCTACTGATGAGTGTCACCGGGTTCTTAGCGTTCACTGGTTAAACCTCGATCCCGGAAAGCATGAACATTCTTTGCGCGTCTACTGCATACAGTCTCGGACCTGATTTCACTTTCTGTTATTACTATATGACGATTTCGGTTTAGTCAACTGTCGAAATTGATCGATACTGGAACCCTCAGCAGATCGAGCGATCTGCCGGAAGCTTTCTTTCGATTTAAAGAAAAGACGCTAAATGAGATGAAGACGCAAAGGGCTGCGGCTTGATTAGAAAGGCGGATCGGTCAAGTTCTAAGAGAGATCATCTCTTCATAAATACGGAATCAACTGCCCGGGACAGCTCTCCGGCGGGGAGATGCAGCGGGTGTCCATCGGCCGGGCACTGATCAATGATCCGCACATCATCCTGGCGGATGAGCCCACTGGAAACCTGGACTCGGTCACTTCGCTGATGATCTTTGATCTGTTCAGGGAGCTGAACCGCAAGGGTTTAACCCTGGTGATAGTAACCCACAATAAGGACCTGGCGAGGAGTACGCCCAGCATATCGCCCTGCAGAAAACGTCAGGTTCCCTGAGACTTTTCTATATTTGCTCTCTGATCCATAGCCCCACCCTTCTCCACGAAGCCGGAAATCTCGGGAAGCAGGACAAATATTCCCTACTAAGTCAGGAGGTCGTCGTCTGATCGTCGCTATTTGCCAGGCGGTTTCTGCAGACCATTGGCTGCTACAACTGAGGTCGCGGTTTTCTTATTTATTTCGAACACCCCGCAGCTTGCTGCTGGGATAGTCATGAAAACCGACTTAACTAAGAACTGGAAGGCCTTCAGCAGCTTCTCCCCCTCGTCGCCCTTCAGCTCCCTGGCCGGCAGTATTTGCCAGTAATTTCCGCGCCTCCAGGGCCAGCTCGTCCTTGGCCTTGATGTAGATGCACATGCCATTTTTCTCCAGACCCATGGCCTTGCACTCTCGCGCGGTGGAACCCAGCTGCTTCCAGAACTCCTCGTCCATCATCTTCAACATGTCTTTGCTATTTTCCATCGGGTAAGTGTAAACTAATTCCATCCGTACATTCTCCTGATTTATAGATCCTGCAATGCCTTCTTCAGCATCTTGGTGCACTGGTCCATGAGCTCTGCTGCTCCCCGGATATCCTGGGCCGCCTTCTCGCTTACTTTCTCCACTGCGCTGCCTCTCCAGGAAAGATGCGTTTCGGCTGTAGTTGTGCTTAATCCAACGATTCAATAGTATCTAAACCAATAATGATATATCTTTATAGGTTTAAAATCTTCTATTAATCAATTTAATATATCATTTATTAGATTGATATATGTCAAAAGGCTTAAATATATTCCAGTATCAAGAGGTCATACATGCGATCCGTGCAGAAAGCCACCCAGGTGAGAACTGCCAGAGCAGAGGATGAAGAGTGGGAACTCTATGAGAAGGCAAGCGAGATGCCCAACTTAAGCGTTTACGAGCTGGCCAAGCTCATGTCCTGGACGACTGGCAAGACGCGAGGAGCGGTAAAAAGGCTTGAAGCGGAGGGGCTCATCAGAATAGAGAAGACCATCCGGAGCGGCCGGGCCGTGGATCTGGTAACACCGACTCCCTGGCAGGATATGCTTGCGCCCGATGAGCTGGAAGATTTCAGGCAAATGGAGATCTGAGCATCTACAAGATAACGACTCGGCCGGGTCATTATTGTCCAATGCCCAAATTGAACCACGGACAAGCTATTCATGATAACCGACTTCGAAAGGGCTGTACTGGTGAAGCTATGCCAAGAGACAAACATGGCCAAGGCCGCCCATTTACCTGAGCATGTTCTTGTGCATAGGTTCCCGAACCTCGGGCACAGAGTCAGGAAGGCTCTAAACAAGCTGGCCAGCAAAGGGTATGTGGCCAGGCATCCGACTAGAAATGAGATGACCTATCAGCTCACTGATTTTGGAATAGATGAGTGTCGCAGGATGAAGGAGAAGGCCCAATAAGGCCAGTTACCTGAAGCAAGTCTCCAAAATCGAAATGCAATATGCATGAATGCTTGTCTCTTAAAAAAAGTGATAGAGCTACCCAAACATCGCCCCCATCCCTGCCTCCGCAGCCTCTGCCTCGTCCCGGAAGGCCTTCAGCAGCTTCTCGCCCTCGTCGCCCTTCAGCTCCTTGGCAGCCGTGTCAGCCAAGAGTTTCCGCGCCTCTTCAGCCAGCTCGTCCCTGGCCTTGATGTAGATGCACATGCCGTCTTTCTCCAGCCCCATGGCCTTGCATTCCCGCACCGTAGGCCCCAGCCGCTTCCAGAACTCCTCGTCCATCATCTTCAACATATCTTTGCTGTTTTCCATTGGATAAGTGTAGACTAATTCCATTAGTACATTCTCCTGATTTCATAGATCCTGCAATGCCTTCTTCAGCATCTCTGTGCACTGGTCCATGAGCTCTGCTGCTCCGCGGATGTCCTGGGCCGCTTTCTCGCTCACCTTGGCGACATCTGTCGCACGCTCCCGAAAAGATTTGCTGTGACTCTCGTTGTGCTCAATCCAGTGATCCAGCAGATGTTTTACAGAATCTTTGCTGAGGTTTTTATCCATTATTATTCACCTGCTGTAGCGCTATATGGTTTGATGTAAATGAACTCATCGGATACCCCGGGTCAGACGCAAGGCCATTAGTAGAATTTCCCGTATCATATCTATACACTTTTATATATTAAGTTTGCTAAATCGGTTGATTCAAAGGTTCACGTTCCTCTACCGACTTTGATGTAGTCTATTTTGTCTTCTGGCTTGGGCTTTATTACCACGATCAAGACTTCCTGTTCAGCCAGATTACGATCCACGTAGACGCGCCCCATTTTATCGATCCTCTTATACATAGGATCAATAAGCGTCTCGCGCTTTTTCCCGGCCATCTCAATTTCCATATCCAAGTCCACCGGGCTACCTTGTGACTCAATCATAGTTATATCTATTCTCCATAGATATTTAAGCATTTTGGCATAGTTATCCATATTAGCCATATTAGCCACAAGCTTTAAGTATGTTTAGTTAGTATAAGGTACGGCAATAAGGAGAAAATAACTTACCTGCAAATCCCTCTTGCAGAACTTCAAAAGGAGTTCGAGATTGCTATATGAACTCTTCGCGAACTTCGATCAAAGATAGATGCATTGCAGCAAGCCCTGAACTTACTCCAAAAAAACCGATTTGGGCCTGATAAGCGGTTTAGATATCAAGACGGAAAAGTGAAAAAATCGGAGAATTACATTCGCACCGCGCACACAAAAAGGTTTAAACTGAATAATTTTGGATTAGTAAAATGGGGGTCAAGTCAGTAAATAGATTAAGTGAAAGGGCCGAGAATGAGATCTCTAACTTGGCAGTTTGTTGATCTCATCCCCAGCTACAAGTATATAAGTTGGTTGTGAAAATACAAAAAGCTTTGCATCCAGCAAAATAGCTTGCAGCCTCGGCCCTCTCGGGAGAGAGGGATGAAACTAGACAAAATAGATATTAGAATTGTAAAACGCGCGGTGAATAATCCTGGAGCACACCAGAGAGAGATCTATCGCCCTCTATTAGATGAACGATCTGAGTATTTTTTACATCAGCGAATTAAGTGCCTGGAGACCTGTGGATTCCTCAGATTGAGGAAGAATACCGGCACAGTGCAGTGCTGGGCAACACAGAAAGCAATCCGCCACATATCAAAAATCAAAAAGGAGGCGGACTTGCTTGAGTAGCGCAATTGTCTCCGCCCCATCATATCCAATTATTCCAATCCTTCCCAACGGGCGTTCTCTGGGAGGTATTCTGGAGCAGGCGGAGCCTATAGGATGCGGCCTAATCCGCGTTGTCATTTCTGGAATGGAATACCTGGTAGACGACAGCCTGCACGCAGAATTGATGGGATTGGTGGGGAAAAAAGTAGCTGTTTGCCGCATACTCGGACAGTGGGGCGCAGGAGTGATGACATCATGATCTGCATGGCAGATGATCACGCAGCCCGGCTGGCCACTGGAAGATAACATATGGAATCGGCCAGGGCATAGGCGCGGCGAGATTCGAGCTCGATCTTCGGATTGTCTAGGGCGATTCGCTCAGGTGAGATAATGATGTCCGTCGTGCCCCATGTGTGGTTCTGATGTGCTGCAGTTCCTGGGGAATGAACGCGAGACGGGCAAGAGCTGGTTTGCCTGCGGGCATGTCCCCCGACAAGGCAGGTTTTCTGCCTGAAGCTGAAAGAGCCTCCAGATTCGAATTCGAGGACGGGATTGATGTCGCAGCAATGGGCTTCAGCCTGCTTCGGAACTCGGTCCTTCTCCATCCAGAGAAGAAACGCTCGAGGACCTCGTCCGGTCCCAGGCCGCCCAGATAGAGAGGATCAGGGAAGAAGGGACCAGGAAGGCAGAAAGCCCAGGCATAAGGCCTGAAGAGAAACAGGCACTTGTGCAGCTTCTGAGCGATCTGGGCGAGAGAATCAAGGAGCTGGAGCTGCTGGCAGCCAAGCAGGCCAGGCAGATAGAGGAGATGGAAAATGTCAACAATCGATTGGAGCAGCAAATCACAGATGTCAAAGGACTGGCAAAAGACCGTATCAGTGAGTTGCTTGCAGAAATTGTTGACATTCGGAATGTCCAGAATGTTGACAGAAAATATGTCAACGATCTGGCAGAAGAGCTTGGCGAGGCGCAGGAACTCATCGACCAGCACGCTGAAGCGATAAATAAGGTATGGCAGGTAACAAAAAAAGGTCGAATTCCTACAGGCAAGAAGTCCAAGGCCAGGGTCGAGCAGCTCAAAGAGATTCTAAAGGGCGGATCGAAGACCTACAAAGAACTCGAACGTATATTGAAGATCTCTCCCAAAGAAATGAATCGCTTGGTGTCGATGCTTGATACGAGGAGCTATGAGGTCTTCTTCCGAGCCGGAGATAATCGCCAGAAGGTTTTGCGCCTCAGATCGTTGACGTCAAATGTCAAATGTTCTGCGGAGGGGGATAGTAAAGGGGTCTAACTTCGCAAAATCCGACATACTATTAGCATAGATCGTATGTAAATTATAATGTCAATTAGATGAGGATAGAATATTGAATGAAGCGATAGCAGAAGGCTAACTAAAGATGGGTGAGAATCATTTGACATTTGACAAGTAATGTCAACGATTGGAACTAATGTGGGTATAATATATATTCTGATGCATGTAATTGCAACAGAATTAGGGGATGACTGGGCAGGACCCTACACAAATGAGGTCCTACTACAAAAGACTTTATCGATAATCCAGGAGGTAGATAGCGAAGCCGAGATAATAAGCAGAGAGACAGACCCATTCAAAAATCAGATCCTGGAAGGCATGAGGCCCTACAAAATCGAGGTAGATCTCATAGACGGCCAACCACAGCTCCCTGCAGAGATAAGCCTAACCTGGCCTCCTGCAGAAGTGGAAGGCATCCAGGAAGGAACAAAAGAGCATATGAGTTATTTCGTCTGGGCAAAGTCTGAGCGGGACGCAACATCAAGGCTTGCAAGGATTAACAGTAGACATTAAAATTAGTGATTATAATTAAACGAATGAGGTGAAATAAATATGAGCATGACTCAAGAATTCCTATTCGAGCAGATAAAAGACAGCCTGGATGGATTAAAAGATAAGCAGCTCTCTGATTTGGTAAAGATAATAAGAGACATTCAGGTGGAAAGAGAAGATGAGAAGATAATCACAGCCGCAGAGAGCAGATAATATGATTCTATTCAAGCCGGAACACATAGGCCCTATCTTGGCAGGAACAAAGACCGAGACTCGTAGGATTTGGTCACGCTGGAGGGCAAACGTGAGGAGCAAACACCTCGCAAAGACGCAGCTACTTTCAAAGGAATATTTTGCAAGGCTCTACATTGTCGATAGGTGGGAAGAGAGAGCTGGGGGATATTTCAGAGGAAGATGCAAACGCGGAAGGCTATTCTTCAAGGGAGGAGTACCTGGCAAAGTTCGCTGAGATCAATGCGAAGAGGATCAAGAAGCTTGGTCTTCCAATTGAAGATATCAACGTCAAGGTAATCAAATTCGTGGTGCTTGATGCTCTTAACAAAGCCATTCCCGGAGAGGAAAAGGACGTGATTGCCTGAATTTCACCGATACGCAAGTTATAACATTGATCAGAGCCCATCCGGGCCTTAATTTGTATCAGATCACAAAAAAGGCAAATGAGGAGATGGGAAGATGGCCATGGACTATCGGAAAAGTCCAGAAAGCAGTGCAGCGCCTGAAAAAGGACGGAAAGGTTAGCACAAGACTGGTGGTCAATGGAGGCCGAGCATGCCAGCAAGTCTTTGCGACAGTCTAAAAAAGGATAATATTAGCAAACCCCAGACATATACTATTGAGGAGTACACCGAGGATGAACTCAAAATCCTCGGAAAAGACAAGGCCTTCGAAGAATATCCTCAATGGCGGCAAGCTCAAAGGGCAACTTAAAATTAAGCTTCAGGTGGCTGAAAGGAATGGCCATCTAATCTATAACGGCAGACCTTACAACCGTTCGTGCTGGTCATGGAGACCTCCGAAAATAATCCGCCTCCAAGGAAGGTCCGCAAAAGAACTCAGTGATCCGATAAACAACAAACCAGAAATAAGCATCCATACAAATAATGGCAAAATCATAAAGCTGGATCACTGCCCCTGTGGCGGAGAACTGCTTATGGATGATAATTATAATTTATATTGCATAGATTGTAGTATAATATACGAATAATAATCCCCTATGAAGCCTAAACGCCGAGGGATAGCTGGCACGATGATCCTGGAATACAACCTGGGGAGGGAAAAGCCAGCTTTAATAGAAGCCGACTTGGCCCCAGCAGGGCGGGTAAAGAAGCGAGTACCCAGGGCTTAGCCCTCGGTCGGCCTAAAATTTGTAGGTCGGACGAGGGGCATAGCCATCTTAGGACTCCGGCCTGTCATAATAACCATCACGCAAGCCGCCAATTGGCGAGGCGGATCTACGTCTCCCTCCTGGCAACGATGCCAGAAGAGGGCTCCCTGTCACTTTGTGACCGGCAGGGCCGGGCTAAATCTTTTGATTTACTCCCGAAATTCCCTTGCTACACATCCGGCCCGCCGTTTTAGTTATTTTAGTTTTCCGGAAGAGTTCGGAATATTCCGGAATTCCGGAAGATTTCCGGAAGGCAAAAAAACATGTTCGAATCGATATCAGAGTACAGTTCAGAAATTGAAGAACGATTAAACCAAAACATAGCCCGGCAAGAATAGCACGGGATCTGGGCCTGGCAAAGACGACCATCTATGACTACAAGCGGCTATGCTTCAATGTCAAGAATGCCGCAGCAGAAGAATGGTCAGAGGAACAAAAAAAAGGCCACGAGGAGAGGCTGGCAGCCGGCAAGGCAAAGATCATAGATTCCCTGGAGCTTTTGAACAAGGCCAAAGCCAGGGCAGAGTTCCTTGTGGGCCTGGAACTTGGCAGCCCCTACAAGCTCGCAGACGGAGAAGAGAAGGCCCTTTCCCTGGGATCGGCGGCCCTTTACTGGCGGCAGGGCCAGCAGATGACTTGTGAGATAATCAAGGCCGAACTTGAGCTATCCGGAGATGACGCAGAGACCCGCAAGGCCGAGGCCCTGGAGTCTTGGGCTGATACCAGGCTGGCAATACTTGGGGCAGTAGATGACGACCCGGAAGCGAAAGAAAAGCTCATCGCCGCTCTGGAGCAAAGACGACGACCTTCTTTACGCCCTGGACCCGGTAATCTGGGCGAAGGAGGTCCTGGGCTTCCATCCGGACGGCTGGCAACAGGACCTCCTCCGGAGCAGACAGAATAAGATAATCTTGTAACTGCAGCCGACAGAGCGGCAAGTCTACCACTACCGCCGCCCTGGGTCTGCATGAGTGCATATATCGCCGCCCGACTGTGGGCCTTTGCGTGGCCCCGGCATCAGGCAGTCAGGCGAGCTCATGCAGAAGTTTGACGAGTTCCGAAGTGCTGTCGAGCTTCCTTCTGATTACCTGGATGAGGACACCAAATTATCAGTGAAGTTCAAAAACAAAAACCGCTTCATGGCCCTGCCTGGATCTGAGAAGACCATAAGAGGAATCTCGGCCGTAACCCTCCTCTTGGAGGATGAGGCAAGCCGGGTCCTGGACGTGCTCTATAAGTCAGTCCGGCCCATGCTCGCCGTCTCACATGGCAGGCATATACTGATGTCTACGCCATTTGGAAGAGGGGGCACTTCTGGGAGATATGGGATAGAAGGCGAAGAGGAGTCACATCAAACGGAAAATGGCAGTGGTTCCTCGTATCTGCAGATGATTGTCCAAGGATCACAAAAGAGTTCCTGGAGGATGAAAAGGAAGAGCATGGCGAACAATGGTATCTCCAAGAATATTTCAATGCATTTGTGGACGAAGAGACGCAGATCTTTACGCGAAGCAGCATAATGCAGGCAATGGATAACGATATTGCAGTGATTGAGATTTGAATGACATTCATAATATCGCTGGATCCGGCAAAACTGCGGGACTGGAGCGCCATATCAGCGATTGACATGCATTATGTCAAAGAAAAGAGACGCTTCGAGTACGACCTGATCGCGATGAATCGCAAACAGGGCCTTCCTTATGATCATCCGACCGAGCCTTCGATAGCATCATGGGCTCTTGCAGTATACAAGAATCAAAAATTTTGGGATAAAAAGCAGCCTCCGCATTTCCTCATAGACGCTACTGGCGTTGGGGTAGCAGTAAGAGACATCCTGGCCGCCAAAGGAATAAAATTGATAGCGGTCACAATCACACCAGGAAACAGCATCACGCGCCTGGGAAGGAAGATTAACATCTCCAAGGCCAGGATGATAGGAAAGTTCCTTGGGGCATTTGATTCAGGAAAGCTGCATGTCAATCCTGCTATGCCTATCTGGCCGAAGCTCGAAAAAGAGATGCTCGGTTTCAGGGCAGAGCTGAATGCCCAGGGGAACACGAAATTCGAGGCTGAAGAAGGAGAGAATGACGACATGCTCATGAGCCTGGCACAGGGGATCTGGTACGGCGAGGAGATTCTAAGGGGTGGTAGGATATGATTTGCCTGTTCTGTGGTCAGAAAATAGGCCGGGAGTTCCCGGTGCCTATCAGAGAATTATCTATGACACCAATTGTGCCTTACATCAAAGGTGTCACAGAAAACAAGCTCGGCCTCACCGTTCTCTCAGGGCGCATATGTTGCCAGGATTGCTACCAAAAGATCCTGCACAACGAGTTCAAGATCATAGAGGAAGCCGGAAGGATGCCTAAAGATGCTAACTAACCTGGCATTCATAGGAGACGGCAAAACATGGCCGCCCAAAGACGACGACGAGGCAGCCAGGCTGGCAGAACATGCCGTCATGAGACAGATTTACAACGGCCTGCATGACAAGATATTCCCTAAATATGCCGCCTATTTGGCAGACTCGAACAAGGACTCGAAGAAGCAGACAATAATCCTGGACTGGCCGGAGATGGCCACCTCTTCTTACATCAATCTCCTCATAGGAGAGGAGCCTGAAATCAGGGCCCCAAGAGAGGATCTCCCTGAGAGGCCGGACGAGGAGGTTTTCATAGACGCCAGCCGCTACGGGCACGGGCTGTATGAGGTCTCGGAAGACGGCATTCCGGCAATCAATCCGGAGAATGTGTATCTTGTAGTACATCCTGGGAACATACGGATAATAACCGCGTATGTAATTTTCAACAAGTTCAAGGAGCAGGACAAGGAGTACATCAAGCTCACAATCCACACCAAGGGCCAAATTCAGCACCAAATCTATGAACTCTACAACGGAAAACTGAAAGGACCAATTGAGTTATCGAGATTCTGGACTTTTGCAGGGCTGAAGGTGGATGAAATTGGCATCCAGAAGACAGGCGTAGACGACTTTCTTATTGTACACGTCCAAAACAAGCTCTCAAGCGAGAGGTACTATGGCAGGTCCGACTACAAGCCATCGATTATATCTCTCGTAGAGTCTCTGGAGCGCAGTTTTGCCCAGAGGGATGAAGTCCTGGCAAAGTTCACATCACCTACTCCCGTCATCCCGGAGAGCGCCACGATATTCAATCATGCAACTTCGGAATGGGTTTACACGCCTGGCCAGCCGATTTTTACCCAGCCGGGAGACCTAACACCTTCTCTAATGGTCTGGCAGGCAGAGCTGAGCTCGGTCGAGAGGGCGATAGACCAGAAGATGGACCAGCTCCTACAGATGTTGCAGTTATCGAAAGTCCTCCTGGCCGGCAAAGACGCAGGCACGGCGGAGAGCGGCACAGCATTGAGGATCAGGCTAATACCGACTCTGGCAAAAGTTGGAAGATTCGCCAGGGCAGCAGAGAAGGCAATACCAAAGGTCCTGCAACTATGGTCACAGCTCCACGGGCCTGCAATGGATCTCAAGGATATTCAGATCATTTTCCAGGACGGAATACCTGAGGACCAGCTTGAGAAGGCCAGGACAGTACAGTTGTGGGACAGCATGAAAGCCATCTCCTTAGAGCGGAAACTGGAGCTGCAGGGCCTGAAAGAAGGCTCAGACGCCTTCGACAAGGAACTTGAGAGGCTCAGAGGAGCGCAAAAAATGCTTGAACCTGCACAGCCAATAATCTCTCTTCAGCCTCAGGGTAGCAATGCCTGAATATTCCAGAGCAGAGGCCGAGAGGCTGGTACGATTTTGCAGGGATGCAGAGAATGCAATTTCTGCAGAACTGATAGATCTGATGGCGAGGTCGCAAAAAGGGGAGATCATAGGTCCACAAGATGTTGCTGTGGCAAAAATCAACCAGATTCTCCAGGAATTTTTAGAAGGCTGCAAACAGTGGGTAGAGGAGGCAATATCAGCAAGCTATCTTGCCGGGATTCAAAATATCAGAAAAGAGGATGGAAAATCAATCAGCGCTCTGCATGAAAAAGCAGCGAATGCGATTGCAGCGAGTACGTTCTCAAGGTTATTAGATGTCTACAAAACAATGAAACGATGGGTAGACGACAAAATCACAGAGCTCAACCTCAAGAATATTCAGAATCAGATAGCAGAAGAAGCAGCCGCAAGGAAGCAAAGAGAATGGGAGAAGTAATTGCATTCAGAGATAAGTCCGGAAAAGAATGGGGGTTGTCGAGCTATGTAGAGACATTAGCTAATCAGGCAACAATTCAGGCCTACAGGCAAGGGGGAGTAAATGAAATACTGGAAGAAGGCGGCGCATTCGGGCGGATCTCAGAAGGGGAATCCAATAAGACCTGCGAAATTTGTAGGAAATGGGCAGGAAAGATAGTAAGCCTGTCAGCTCATACGAAAGGAGCGATACCTTCAATTGATGATGCAGTTTCAGAAGGGCTCTTTCATATAAATTGCATTCATACTGTAAATATTGTAAGCATAGAAGATGCAATAAAAGAGACATTAAATCAATAATAATCATCAATAATAAGTTGACGCCGGACTAGATCGGCGGGAGATACTTTTATGGCAGAACAACCACCAGCCGCGGGCACGCCTCCCGCGAATCCACCAGCAGGCGGGCAAGAACATCAACCACCAGCACAAAACGAGTTCATTATGAATCAAGAACAGTTCAATGCTCGGTGGGGTGCAAAGCATGGAGAAATCGAAAAAGAGCTTGGAATGTCAATTGACGATGCTATTGACTTCATCAAGGCCAACAGGAAGCCTCCCGTAAACAAAACCGAGAAGCTGGAAGGGGCAGATCTGAAGATAGCCAAGATGGAAGCTCTAATGTTTGCCAAGGTTCCAAGCGAAAAAATACCTGGGCTTATTTCGAGGGTCCTGGGGTCCAACAAGACAGAAATTGAGGCGGATATTCAGCAGATGATCACGGACGGCTATATCACACTTCAAGCTGCGCAGCCTCCGCAGCAACAGCAGAACCAGCCTCCGAACGCTGCCCAGGGCGCGGGCAATCCCGGTGTGCCTGGCATTCCGGGAAAGAAAACCTGGAAGCGTTCCGAAATCAAGAACATGAGTCATGAAGACCACCTCAAAAATAAGGATGAGATTTTTGCAGCAATGAACGAAAATCGAATTACTGAGGACTGATAGATGATAGACAACTTTATCCCGGAATTTTGGGCGAGCATCGTTCTAGAGGCCGCCCAAAAAGCAATGGTTTACGCTCAGCCGGGTGTAATCAACAGGAATTACGAAGGCGAATTTGCACGCCGGAGACACTGTTCACATAATAGGCATAGGGGATGTAACAGTCGTAGATACTGTAGATGGAACTGACCAGGCGGAAGGAGATGAGATGATCGATGCAGATACTATCCTCACCATTAGCCAGGATAAGACCTTCAGGTTCCTCGTCTACGATAAACAGGCGAAGCAGGCCGGTGGAAACATTCTCAGCCCATACATGAGGCGCGCGGCCTACCGGATCAAGGACGCCACGGACCTGTATGTTGCCGGCCTGTATGTAGATGCCTCAAGTGCGAACCTAATAGGGACTGATGCCTCGCCAAAGGTGCCCAATACCACTGTTGGAGATGTTCAGAACGTCTTCAATCTAATCGAAGACTGCGCGTGCTTCTCCCAACAACAATGTTCCAACAGATGGCAGGTTCATGATTGTGCCTCCCTGGTTCGCAGGTCTCATAGTGAAAGACTACCACCGTGAAGGCGCATCAGCCCCAGGGTTATCTGAGAAAGCGCACTTAACTGGAAGGTAGCGCATATTGCAGGCTTTGACATCCTGGAGAGTAACAACGTTCCGAACACTTCTCTGACCAAGTACAAGATCTTGTTTGGCAATGGCGACGCCATAACCTTTGCCGATAATATGTCAGGTATCGAGCCTTTGAGGCATCAAAAGAGATGGGCCGATATCGTGCGTGGCCGCCATGTCTACGGAGGAAAAGTTGTGTATCCGGATAATCTGGGAGTGCTAACCGTCAATTCGAGCTAAATAGATGAGGTGAGATAGATGGCTAGAACCGCAATCACTGGAAATAATCTGACGGGCGCTTTTGCTGCTCGTGCAACTCCAACAACGTTAGACAAGCCAAATGGCCATTCATTAGGGCCGTTCGATGGAAATAAGCTCATTTTGCTGTTCCATCTATCTGCAGCTACGGCAGCCGACACGATCACATTAAAGGCAGGTGTGAACCCGCCAGCAATGCGATCAGGAATTGGTGATCTTGTCTATACTTGTGCAGGGGGTGCTGCTGAGGTCGTAATTGGGCCTATCGAAAATGCCCGATTCAAGCAGTCAGATGGCAAATTCTACATAGACCTGGCCGGAACCTCAATAGCAGGTACAGTGGAGGCATACGTACATAGCTGAGGCTTGAGTTGAGGTCTACTAATTATATTTTTTTAAATTTTTTTATAATAGATGACGACATTGGACGCCTATGTGACATTGGAAGAGCTAACCACCTATTTTTCAGGTGATGACAGGGCCGCGGCATTTCTTGCCCTTACAGATTTGCAGAAAACTTCTTACCTGAACCGGGCCACAAAAGCGATCGATTCAGTACCAGTCAGAGGTACCAAGTACGATCTGAACATCACAGATGGAGCTGCTGACCAGGCCAGGGCTTTTCCGAGGATAATAGATGGCGAAATCCTGGATTATAACCGCACAACAGGAACTACTTTAGTCCCACCAGACGTTAAATATGCATGCATGGAGGAAGCCCTAGCACTTTACAGTCGGCAATGGTGGACGAAGGCTATTACAGGATCAGGGAGTGCAGTCTTTTACGATTGGAGCGAAAGCTCTCTGAGACATTTATTGAAGGCACAGGAAATCGGACTCTGCAAAGCGCAACGGCCAGGCAACTCTTGCGTAAGTACATGGGATCGATAGTCAGGTAGATGCTCCGGTGAGGGATTTATTTAATTTTTGGGTCTGGAGGACGCATGCAGGAAACACTAGCAAGCGAAATAGACTGCAAAGAAAACAGAGATATAACCTTGGGGATGATTATTGAGCGAATAGATCAATTAATTGAATCAAATACAAATGAACATAAAATAATTACAGAACGATTAACAGAAAATGAGAAAAATGTAGTTATCTTGAATTCTCTCGGTGCATATTTTCGTGGCTTGATAATAACGGCGCCGTCAAATGGGCAGCAGTTGCGTGTTCTGTGGCAATTATCGATTTTTTTGTGAACATTATTCATAGGAGGATATTCATTTGAGCTTATTGGATGCATACACAAACTCGATGGGCGAATCTGTAACCTGGCGGCGCAAAACAGGCGTAGATGAAAACGTGGATCCTGTCTATTCAGACTCAATTATCACTGTTTTATGGTATGATGAGGTCAAGTCATTTCAAACGGAAGAAGGAAGACAGCTGCAGCAGGTCGCCTATATTCTGACATCTAACCAGGTAGAGAAAGACGACCTGATCACAAGAGGCGGCTACTCCTGGCCTGTCATCGGCCTAGGCAAAGACCCATGCATGGGGCCGGAACAGATGAGGAAGGCATCCTTAGGGCAATCAATGATCTGAGCTGAGGAAACGATGACAGGCTACACACCACTAGATAATTTGCTTGCAGCGTTAACTGGCAATTCGGCACTCATGACAATGGTTGGCTCCAAGATCTTCAAAAATAAAGCAATCTCAGCCAGCGCAGTAGACATTTATGGGGATCCTGCAAAAAGCCAGATTTCATGTGAGCTGTCGGACCTCTGCGGCCAGATTCTTTCTGCAGATCAAGTTTTTGTCGTAGATATCAGGACCCGAAAAGAAACTGAGGGAGATGGAGGCGCTGAGTATTGCGCCCAGATTGCCGATGCAGTGCGGGCTATCCTGGACGACGGATTTACCGGGGCAACTGTAACAGAGATCTATGGGGTGGTAGCCTGGGATGCGATCCTAAAAGGATACAGATGCAAGCTGGAAGTAACAAGCCAAGTCAAGGGCAGCTTTTCCTTGTCACTCACGCCCAACCAGGCCAGCCCAAAAGCCGTCGGCTGCGAGATAGTCCTAACGGCGATTGCCTCGCCGAACCAGGGCCTTGAGTACCGTTTCCTCATCAGCGGGCCAGGTACGGGCAATGTTATGCGGGATCTGTCCGACTGGCAGTCACGAAATAGCTATGACTGGCGTACCACAGATGCCGATGTGGGCGCCTCGACCATTTACGTAGAGATCCGGGGCGGATTGAATAAAGGTGTGGCAGATCAATCGACATCGATAAGCTACACAATCACTGCAACCACCAATGCGGCGCCAACAATTACGAGTCTCACGCCCTCCCTCGCATCACCCCAGCCTCCGGGCCTGGGGATCGAGCTGATCTGCCCGCACGGACGCCGAAGGCAACGAGCTGATTTACAAGTTCTGTCATCAGCCACCAGGAGCCTCCTACTGGAAGGATCTAACGGGCTGGCAGAGCCAAAACTGGACCATCTGGGAGCCCACGCTGGCCGACAGTGGGACAAATGGCCTTAAAGTGCTGGTGATTGACGCAAAGCATGCCGAAAAGGGCAGCTATGACGCTGCAGCTACAATCAGCTATATCATAGCGCCCTGAATTATGCCGACTGCTCTAACTTTTGTGGCCACCAATCCGGATGGCTCCATGGTGACCCTCAAGCCCACGGAGTACCGGTCCGACTGGCCGCATA
>CAWAJP010000001.1:0-356227 GCA_963782455.1 uncultured Methanosarcinales archaeon | reverse complement strand
ACAGCTTCAAAAATTGATCATACCTTTCGCGTTTGGCGTCATCCGCAAGATGCAGATATCTCATAGTTGTTTTTATATCGCTATGGCGTAAGACATGCTGAATGGTCAGGAGATCATAGCCATTCAGAACCATGATTGATGCTGGTGTATGCCGAAATAGTACATGTGCGCACTCCAGCTTATTAACTTCTGCTTGTTTTTGTCAGTTGACTCAATAAGCCAGACTTATAAACCGGATAACACTCCTCATTTTGAGGAAGCAAACTGAGATATCCAAAGGTGCCACAGGATTGTGTTATGTACTGCGAAAAACTTTATATGCATGAAACGGATATTTATTGAATGAAGCGATAAAGAAAATCAGAAAAATCACTAGCAGAAGGACTGGATTGATTCCGTTAGAAGGGTAGCCTGGTATCCTACAGGACTGGGGGTCCTGTGACCGGCGTTCAAATCGCCGTGGCCCCATGAAGCATATACTGCAATGCGATTTTCAGAACTTGATGGTGCCATAGAATTGATCTTCAACAAAATTGCCGGATAGCGTTCGTATCAGCTTCCGGTTCAAACAATGACATACGACTCGCATTTCAACGACAAAGAAATTGATAGTCTCCAAGTTATATCGACAAAAAGCGTAAATTTTATATATTTTCGAGTAATAAGGTAGAGTCGTGGATTGGGTGAGGCTCTCAAGAGGCCCGGATCCGATTCCACTTCAATGCAATGGGATTGAGAGCTAACAGACTGGCTTCTCTTCATTCCAGGAGAAATGAAGACGAGCTGCACCCCCTAAATCTAACCACTGGAGATGATAAAATGAGTTCAAGGCTAAGTTGCTTGATAGGACTCGTGGCTTTAGCCTTATGCATGGCCACGGTCTCAGCACAAGATAACACGCTTCGAGTGATAGGTGTAGGCACTGTGCAAGTTCCTGCAGATACTGCAACTATTTTAGTTAGAGCAGAAAATTATAGCGATAACGCAACTCTGGCCGCATCAATGGCGTCTGAATTGCTGAATTCAACGGAACAATCCCTGATTGCTGCTGGAGTAAAAAAAGACGAAATTATGCCGGATCGATCAAAAGGCCAAATGACCTACCGGAAACTGATCTGCAATAAGGTGAACAATAGCACGACATGCAAAGAGGTCATCACAAATGCGTCTATTGAGCAGATGGTCATTAACCTGAAGGTCATTGACATTAACCAGACCAAAAAAGTGATCGATGCTGCAGAGTCTGCCGGTGCAAAAGCCGCAATCGTAAGATATAACCTCAGCGATCCTGGCAGCGCTGTGGCTCAGGCAAGGAAGAAAGCACTGGACGATGCAAAAGCGAGAGCAGAGGAATATGCTTCAAGCCTTGGTTTCAAGCTAGGGTCGACCATGGGAATCGAGGAGCCCACATATCCTGATATTGAGATCGGCATGCCATACGGATGGGGGATGCCCAGGAGGATGAACCATATGTTCTGGCAAAGTCCCTTTTCCAGAATGGATCACTTATTTGGAGACAATTACCTTCCAGAAGGGATGGCAGAAGTCACTGCCTATGTTAGGGTAAATTACGGTGTTGGATCTATGTAGACTGCAGGATTAGCTGTCAATACGCAAAGAAGAGACCATTAAGAGCTGGGAATAGATCTAATATTATTCATTTAAAACCAAAAGAATCCGGTTAGATCTGCTTTCCTAGCTCTAGCTCATCCTTTCTCCTTCTCAAAACTTCGCAAGCACTTCTCCCCCTCCTGCGAGCCCAGGCCGTGGGAATTCCACGGCTCAATTCAGTCCGCAGCGAATTGCTTTGGATCTATCAATATGCTCATTCCGCTCTTACTCCCTCAAAAAAATTGCACGAGTGGCCGCTTTTTAGCCGGTTCGCTCGAATAGCGGATTAGCCGGTTGCAGTAAAACCCTGGTGAAACATTACTTCGCCATGAGAGGAATTTCTGAGATTAACCACGGCATTTCCATTTTTCATGAGCTTAGGCCTGATTAGAACAACGCACCTAAACATGAATCCTGAATACCGGGCTTATATCATCAAGGAATCTTTAGCATGCTTAGAGGCAAGAGGGAGACGACCATCTTAACAGAGGTATCTTAGCGTAATATTTTGGCAGTCCAACATGGCACTTGGATTGAAAAGAAAAACATTCTTACAATGTTACGGTTTTCAATAATAATAGGTGAAACCAAGATCTTTGCGCACAATTATCATAAGAACAAATTGCTTCATGATGATACAGCTTTGGGCGAAAACCTGTTAGTTAAATACTAGGCATAACAGCCAATAGTCCGGGGATTATCTCTTTCTCCCAAAAGGATTTATTCTTGCAGCATATGAATATATATTTTCATATAAGGATTACCGCAGATTCTCTTAATGTCTTATAACATTAGATCAAATAATAAATTCTTTTTATAATCCTTCTTTAAATCTAAGCTCAAAGGAAAACCTATTTATTCATGCTTAATAGTGACATACATGGCAAAGACGGCCAGAGGCAACTGGCTCTGAAAACGCCTGATCCAAGGCTCGACGGGACCTATGTTCCACCCATCTTCAGGTTGGTGGCGAAACTGGAGGCTAAATATGACCGAATTAAGAGAAAAAGGGATGGAGAAACGAAATGCCGGTTTGAATAGCGTTTTCCATGAGCACACATGTGGCGCCGAAGACGATAGAGAATGCAGCATGATGCGACATCAAATCCTGGCAGAGATTCACAAATCCAATCTACCCGTCTGGGTGGAAGAAGAACTGGAGAAACGGCTCCACTGTCAGGGATGCTGGAACGCCGGTGCTATACGATAGGCTAGCAGCGGCTCGATAAAGTGATCTAGGGTCGATGACAGTTATTGTGAGCTCTGAAGCGATATTGATCCCGGCTCTCCAGAGATTCACGGGCTATTCTTTCATGCTGCGGCATTATCTCATGTAAAAACGTAACATAAGATGCCTCGCCTCTATGGTTTGAGGCTGCCATGTTTCCCTCCATGGAACAAAGAGCAGAGAAGGGCAGAGGAAGAACAAAGGAGAAAAGTCCCTGAGGTGGCCGAATGCAGGATGCTGACAGGAAGAAGCTGGATGAAATATTAGATAAATACAATGGTGCCGAAGGATTCTTAATTCAATTGCTGCTGGACCTGCAAAGCGAGTTTAATTGGATCCCGAGAGATGCTGTCTCAGAGATTTCCGAAAGGCTGAAAATTCCCCGCAGCCAGATATTCAGGATTGCCAGTTTTTATAAAGCGATGAGCCTTAATCCCATTGGAAAACATAAGATAAGCATTTGCACGGGAACTGCTTGCCAGGTGCGCGGCGCTCAGAAGATACTGGATCAGACTGAATCAAAGCTAAAGGTGAAAGAGGGCGAGACAACGCCGGACATGAACTTCACACTGAAAAAAGTGAACTGCCTGGGCTGCTGTGCCATAGGCCCGGTAATAATTGTAGATAATGATTATTACGGCCGGGTGGCATCCGAGAAGGTGGACAGGATACTGAAGCAGTACGGCCAGGAGTGAGCGAATGGCGAGGCTCAAATCAATTGAAGATCTTGAGAGGCTTCGATCTGAAATCGAGTCCAAAAGAGATCCAATGAAGCCTCTGGTCGCAATTTGTGCCGGCACGGGCTGCATAAGCCTGGGGGCTCGATTGGTCGTCAGCGCCTTTCATAAAGATGTGCTTATGAGAGGACTGGAAAAAGAGATCGAGATCAAAGAAACCGGATGCCCGGGGTTTTGCGAAAAGGGAACTCTGGTGGTCGTATACCCGCAGGGAATTTACTATCTCGGGGTCCAGCCGGATGATGTGCCAGAGATCGTGGAGGAGACGATCCTCAAAGGGAAGTTGGTGGATCGCCTTCTCTATAAGAATCCAGAAAACGATGAAAGGGCAACACTGGAAAATGATATTCCGTTTTATAAGCATCAGGTGAGGCATCTTATAGGAAATAATATAAAAATAAATCCAAAAAATATTGAGGACTACATAGCACTGGGCGGCTACCGTGCTCTGGCCAGGGCCTTATCCGAAATGACTCCGGAAGAAGTAATCGGAGAGGTGAAAAAGGCCAATCTTCGTGGCAGGGGTGGAGGCGGATTTCCCACAGGACGGAAATGGGAAGCTACTCGCCAGGCTCCGGGCCAGCCCAAGTATGTGATTGTCAATTGCGATGAGGGAGATCCAGGCGCCTTTATGGATCGTGCACTCATGGAGGGCAATCCGCACAGCGTTCTGGAGGGCCTGATCATTGCAGCGTACGCTATAGGATCGCATAGCGGTTTCATCTACGTGCGCATGGAATACCCATTGGCCGTGGAGAACGCAAAAATCGCACTAAGCCAGGCCCGAGAATGCGGCTTGCTCGGCAAGAACATACTGGGCACCGGCTTTGATTTCGATGCGTCCGTGCACAAGGGCGCAGGTGCCTTCGTCTCCGGAGAATCGACGGCCCTGATGAATGCCCTGGAAGGCAAGGTGGGTGAGCCCAGACCAAAATACGTCCATACGTCTGAGAGCGGGGTCTGGAATCGACCTAGCCTCCTCAACAATGTGGAGACCTTTGCAAATGTACCCCTAATCATCAACCAAGGCGCCTCATGGTTCAATTCCATAGGAACCGAACACAGTAAGGGGACCAAGATATTCTCGCTGGTCGGCAAGGTTAAAAATACGGGATTAGTGGAGGTTCACATGGGAATGACGCTTGCCGATATAATATACAAAATAGGCGGCGGAATACCCGGGAACAAGTTGCTCAAAGGAATCCAGACAGGAGGCCCATCCGGCGGAATAATTCCTGCCCGGTATCTGGAAACGCCAGTGGATTTCGATGAACTCACACGGCTTGGCTCCATGATGGGGTCGGGCAGTATAATTGTCATCGACGAGGATACATGTGCCGTCGATCTGGCCCGCTATTTTGTGGACTTTCTCTGCGATGAGTCCTGCGGCAAATGCCTGCCCTGCAGAGAGGGCCTGAAGCGAATGCGAGAGATACTGGATGGCATTATCTCCGGCAAAGGTGAGGAAGAAGATCTTGAAATAATCCAGGATATAGCCAGTTTAATGAAAACTGCCTCGCTCTGTGCTTTGGGGCGAACGGCAGTCAATCCGGTCTTGAGCACGATTCGCCACTTCAGAGATGAGTATGATGCCCATATAGTGGAGAAAAGGTGCCCCTCGCTCTCCTGCAAGGCCCTTGTTTCATACGTTGTTCAACCCGAGATTTGCATAGGCTGCGACCTGTGCCAGAAGAACTGTCCCCCTGGAGCAATCGCGAGAGATAAGGACGGCATCTCCGTTATAGATCAGTCAAAATGCATCAGATGCGGGATTTGTCTTGAGGTCTGTCCTGCAAAGGTGAGAGCTGTCAAGAAGGAATCCCGCGGCCTCCCGCAACCTGAACTGACTCAACCCAAACTGACTCAGCCCGACCTGACAGGAGCTGATGATTCCAGATCACAATCGCCCTCGGAAGAGGACTCTGAGGAAGAGGCAAGAGGGGGTGATCAGGGGTGTCGAAGTTGAGACTGAAGATCGATGATCATCAGATAGAAGCAGAGGCCTCCTGCAGCATCCTTGAGGCTGCGAGGTCTGCTGGAATCTATATTCCTACCCTATGCCATCATCCGTCTCTTGAACCCTATGGGTCTTGCAGGCTTTGCACTGTGGAGATAGAAAAAAATGACAGAAAAAGATTTGTTACCGCCTGCAACTATCTCGTTGAAGAAGGTTTGTCTGTAAAGACCGCCTCTCCTGGCGTTTTGAATATTCGAAAGATGATAGCAGAGCTGCTTTTGGCAAGATGTCCAGAGGAGAAAAGACTGCAGGATCTCGCACGAGAATACGGAATCTCTGAGCCTCGTTTCAAATTAGATGAGGAGAAATGCGCCCTCTGCGGACTGTGTTGTCGAGTTTGTGAAGAACTGGTGGGCGTATCGGCAATCAATTTTCACAACCGGGGCATAGAAAGGGATGTAGACACGCCGTATGGAGAACTATCAGAGGACTGCATCGGCTGCGGCGCATGTGCAATGGTATGTCCCACCAATGCCATATCTGAGCAAAAAAACATATTTCCCGTCACCCCCGAGGATTATAGAGATATCGAAAAAGGATTTCTGAAGGGCGGTCCAGACGATGATTTGGGATTTTATACAGAACTGTTTGCCGCTGAGACAAACATAGATGGACAGGATGGTGGAATTGTCACCACTCTGCTTGCGAAGGGCATTGAGAAGGGCCTGCTCGATTCTGCCGTGGTTGTGCTGAATAGGAAGATCTATGGAGCGAAGGCTGCAGCAGTTGACGATATCGAGAGAATATTGGAGGCAAAGGGGACGAAGTACATGAGGGTGCCCGTGATGCCTCAGTTGATTGGTGCCTTGAAAAATGGAAAGAGGAGAATTGCAGTAGTCTGCACGCCCTGCCAGGTCAGAGTCATCAGAAAAATGCAGCAGAGGGGGTACTTCAATGATGAATTTGGGGATGCAGAGATTTTCCTCCTCGGTCTCTTCTGTTTTGAGAGTTTCGATTACAGAAGTCTGAGGACTCGCTGCAAAGAGCTATTCGGCATTGATCTTGATGGGGCCGATAAAATCCAGATCGCCAAAGGAAAGTTTATAGTCTCACATAGGGGCAAGGACCACTCTTGCAGCGTGCGAGACCTTGAGCATGAGGTCAGGGAAGGCTGTCGATTTTGTGGCGATCTGGTCTCAAGGCTTGCCGATATATCTATTGGCTCCATAGGAAGCCCTAATGGATACTCCACGGTGATCGTCAGATCCGATCGCGGGAAAGAATTGCTGGACGGCGTGCAGTTCACCAGGATAGAGATGAATCGAGACGAGATAGTCAAACTGGCCAGATTGAAAAGTAGAAATGCGGACAAGAATCTTCTCGAGATCAAAGAGGGTTTGGCGGTTGAAGTACAGTCCGCAAAGGTAAGAGTTATATAGTTTATAATGCTTAATAATTATATACCGAGCAGGTCCAAGTAATAAAGACCAAAGCTCTGATTCAGATCTTGAATTTGGAGCAGCCGGAATGAACTCAATAACGACCTGCAATTTGAGGGCCAGGGGGTTTAGAGAATATGTGTGAATCCACAGGAAAAGTGATAGATGATTTGAAAATCGACCAAAGGAGCATTCTCTTTGAACACACCTGCGGCGCGGAAGATGAACGAGATTGCACCATGATGAAGCATATCATCATGGCCGAGATACGAAAATCCAATGTACCTTCCTGGGTTTCCGAGGAATTGGAGAAAAAATTGGACTGCCGCGGCTGCTGGACTGTTCTTGGAAGGCTGCCGATAACCAAGTTGCTTGATTACCCTGCAGAAAGTACATTATCTTAAATTCAAGATGGACAGTCGTGAATCAGCTGAATGTAGAGCCTGGAAAGTCTAGGGGCTGCACAAAAGTAAAGCAATAGCCAAAGCAGCAGCCATAATCTTGGGTACTCCATTACTCTTCTTTCAACCTCTCCTTCTCGAAGCTCCGCAAGCACTTCTCCCTCTCTTGCCAATCCGGCATATACGCGTGCAGAAAGCTCTTGAAGACCATGCCATGGTTCGGGACAAGCATGTGGACTATTTCATGGACAACCACGAATTCACCCAGACTCTTTGGAATGTCCAGAAGCTCGGCGTTCAGAGTAAGATGCCCAGATGTCGATATCGAAGCCCATTTAGTTGTCATCCGGCGGATATAGATTTGGGGCACTTTGACGCCAATTCTCGAAGCCCAATTGCGGGCAGTCCATCTCAGGTCCTCGGCATCGTGCCATCTATCGGAAGGAAGTATCTCCCGGGTTTAGCACGCCGGATAAACGAATCGAACGCTTTTGAGGCGCATCTCCTGACATATCCAGTGGCAAAAATTGAAATAGCGTGCAGATCCAATTAAGATCAATGGCTGCCCAACCCTCGACAATTGAGTTTTATGAAAGGCATCCCTTACTGGAGTTCGTTGTAGGAACCAGAAGATTTGTGCCGAAAATTTCCATTAACTTGCAGGTCGATTGTGATGAGGGGCTATGGGTCGTCAGCCTGCCTTTTGCAGATGCTGTAGGAAGCTCCATAGATTATCAAGAGGCAAAGCTGATGTTATTTGAGTACATTGACGTTTTGTGGAGCGAGTATGTCTTATGTCCGGAGAAGGAACTGGGACAAACAGGGAGGATGCTTAGAGACCTGCTCCAGGAAATGTTTAAGGTGTGCTGATGGCCGCTGTGTTGAGCCAGGATGAGATTCTGGTGAGGCATGAAAGGCGAATCTTGCGGCATTCTGATTTTATTGAATCTGCTATTACTCCTTACAGTTGGCGCCGCGCGCGGGTGTTACGCGCGGGTGGAGTTGGGCCCCCTCAACACCGGGGAGGCTCGGATACCCTGGGGGCAAAGGTTAATGGATAAGATAGGACTTGATCTTGCGGTTTTCGGTATATGGCCTAAAGGCTCTTGCTTTTTTTGGGATCTGGGCAAAGTCCGGAAAGACATTCACAGATGGTGCAGGCAGAGTGCAGAAAAGGTCTGTTTTTTATAATTAATAGAATATTCTTCTGACGGGCTAGCCGCCAGCCAGACCTTTTCAATTGCCGCTTTGGCAGATCTCTAAGCCTCTACCAGCGCCCACGCCGGGAGCCCGGGCCGCCATCAGCTCCGCCACAATCTCACGAAGACGAATGCCAAATTGCATAGATAGATGAATAGATGAATTTAGGGGTGCTTTCATGAGTCAAAATCACATCACTAGCGACCCATTGTTTTACATATGAATATAATACTATAAATTGAAGAAAAAGTTGGAACGCAGAGTAAATGACTCATGATGACTGTTGTTGTTCCTGAAGTCGACAGAACAAACATAGGGGGGGACTACCCAAGATTGGCAAGTCTACCTACCCTCATTGAATTGACCGATCCTTAACGAATCTTATGGCAGAGATTAGATAAGTTGATTGCGTTCGATCAAACTCTCGTAATAAGTGCCGTCCAGGCTTATTTGAACTCCCTGCGTATTTTGTAGCGGATTGTATATGATTTTCGCCAGAGTTAGCTTTGCGACTCTATTCCACTTTCTCATGCTACCTGTGATGAGTATATAAATCAAAGTTTCGGGACTCTACAGCATCTAGCGAAAGCTCAAAATCTTTAAATACTATAATATCATAATATACATTGGAGTGATTTTATGCAAAGCGTTATGGGTGGCGGACTAATTGGCCTGATACTTCTGATCATATTGATCATCATTCTGCTAAGGATAATATGAATGCAGGTGCTACCACCTGACCGGTAGCGCTAAACTTGTTAAGGTGACAACAAGGAGATTTCGTAAATATTGTCTCTTCAGTGGGTATTCAGGCTATGTTTCTTACCACTTTATGTTCCTTTTTCTCTTAGGGCCATTGTATAGTATCCATGTAAGAGCCGTTCTCCGGGGATTCGTACTTGGTCGTTGACGGGTGATAAAATATCCAGTTTTCGCAGGCGTTGCCCGAAAGTCGCTATCGGATACAAGCTAATTCCAGATATTGCCTTTGGAGATGCGCAAATTATCTCCCGTCAAACCCTTAGCGCCTTAAAGCTGCGCCGATGTACTCCGAGAACATAATGAGTTCTATTACTTGAGGGGGATTTAACAGTTATCTTTACGGTTCAGCTTCACCGGCAATAGTCAGGCAGCAGGACTTGCGTTCCTCGCCAGCGCCCCCCCTGCCCGTAGCCCAAGCCTCCATCAGCTCCTTTTGCCTGGCCCGGAAAAGCCCATCATGCCTGATAGCCAGTTGCAAGTAATAATATTTACAGTGTTATTTCACTAAGCAGAAAGCCATTTTTCCCGAGTTATGCCTGCATCTTTCAGGATGGTCTTAATCAGGCTGACATCAACATCCTCGCCTTGATGAGGATTGGGCAGGATTATGACTGTGTCTCCAATGACCATGTAAGGGTGTTTGCTGCCCGCGTGTGGTCCTTCCAGGCCCAGCTTCTTGAGCTTCTTGATGAGGACACGATAAGGAACAGGAGTTATCCTACACAATAGCCATCGGCTCCTGAGAGACGCCTATGGTATGACCATCAAGGGCCGGAATGGCAAAGCCTCTTTGCAGTCGAATGGCAATCCACTCCTCCATGACTTCAATGAGATCTTCCCGGCATCTTTCAATAGTCTCTCCGGTAGCAATTACTCCCCGGAGGCCATCTACCGTGGCCATGTAAGAGCCATTCTCCAGGGATTCGTACCTGGCTCGCCTTAAAGCTGCGCCGATGTACTCCGAGAACATAATGAGTTCTATTACTCGATAGGATTTAACAGTTATCTTTACAGCTTAGCTTTATTGGCAATAATCTGTGGCAGTCCGCCTTTCTCCACCAGCGCCCCCACCCGGTGAAGGAAAGCCTCTGAATTTTATGATTAAAAGAATATGTTCAGGCAGGCCGGCCGTTCTGACGCTTTTTGCTCTTGCACCTGTTGTTCTTCAGGTGTTCTCAGATGAATCTTGCTGCATTCTGATTTTATTGAATCTACTCTTACTCCTTTGCAGTTGGCGCCGCGCGCGGGTGTTACGCGCGGGTGGAGTTGGGCCCCCTCAACGCCGGGGCGGCTTGGGTACTCTGGTGGCAAAAGATTAATGGATAAGATAGAACTTGATCTTGCGGTTTTTCAGGATATGCTTCAATGCTCTTTACTTTTTACAGGAGGAGGCAGGGCCTGAGAATATCTCGCAGATGGGTGCAAGCGGAGTGCAGGAAAGCCCCTGCATTTTATAATTAAACGGATATTCTCCCAGCGGGCGAGCCGCCAGCCAGACTTTTAATCTGCAGCTTTGGCAGATCTCCAGGCCCCCACCAACGCCCCCGCCCGGAGCCCGGGCCGCCATCAGCCCCATGATTTCGAATGGCCTTCCAGCTGTAGTTCTTGAGGATGTAAAACCGGATTATAGGAGTGCTCCCCCGTCTTCAGAGAATGAGCCAGGTCAGCCTCAATGATGGTCCTGGCAAGCTCTTCCTCTCCGTAATCTTTGACGTGGGCCTCAAACTCGTCCTCGAAGACATCGACGAGGCGTTTGAAGAAGACAAGGGGGCAAGATGAAGTCCTTGAGATGAAGTCCTTGAACTTGGGCGCATCAGTGGCCCCCCGGATGGCACAGGCTGCCTCCCATAACCCTGGTTACGAGCATGGAGATATCCAGATGCGCATCCTCTTCCGGTGCCTGAGCGGACTGCCATGCCGGATGCGTCTGAATGTTATTGTCGTTCTTTTTTCGTCTTGCCAATTTCCAAGCATCCCCTCAGATCTAGTAAGGCGATGTATGCTGAGATGTCTTTAATTCTTCGGTGACTTTTCATAAAATTCGGATGGTGGATTGTTGTTGGGATAAGCATTACCTAAATCATTCTCGCAGAGCAGCTTCTCACAGTTTCAATGAAAGCAAATGAAGCTTTTGTGTTCCATGAATCTTGACCGGGGTGACCTTGGGATCTGGAGTTCAGGGTTATAAGGGATCGCATCTGCTTATAGCAAGTCTTCAAAAAGATATTTATATAAGGATGCCAATAAGACGTTAAGGAAATATTTGAACGCAAGGGGCTATAAGATTGATGAAGGTGCTCGTATTCACTGGCTTAATCTTGATACAGGTTTTCTCTGTTTGCTCGGGATATGATTTTGGAACAAAAGTCATGGCGAACGATACGGATATGGGGATGCCTCTTCTTGATTTGCCAGGAGGATGGACGGTTGGATTCTGGGATACGGGAACGCCGGGATACGATCAAGCTGATCCGGTATACCTGCATGTATCTCATTCTTATCGCAATATGATAGCCTCTAATGATGTGCGGCTCACTTCCATCGACAATTATTCCCCGGGATCAAAGGTAATATTCGAAGACATCGACATGAACAGGCCACTAACACCGTTGCCTGCAACGATTAAATATTTAAATTTATATGGCAGCTCGGCGTACGATCTTAGTGATCCAGTTTACCTGCACATAGATTGTAGCGGTATGGATCATATAGATAATCATCAAACGCAAGACTTGGGTAAGTCAAATACATGCCAAGATGGAAAAATTGACACCTTTAAGATAGAAGATTTCGAGATGCGGCTTCCATATCACGGTAGAATTTCCGTACCTGGAGTAAACCGTATTGAATTCACCGACGGCTATAAATTGTTGGTCGCGGACCCAATAATTGATTCTGTTCCCAAGAGAGTTGGTACGTGGCGGAAATTGAAGGTCGAAATGATCCATGGTGTAAAAGCAAATTATTATCACATTCTCGACACCTGGTTTACGAGAATTGCTCCAAACAATATTGATGATCGAGGGGCCGACGAAGATGATCTCGATTATAATAGCCACTTTGCTCCGATTATGGCTTTTATTTGTACCAACGATATCAGACTAAACCAGCATCGGGAACCTGAGTTCAGGATCAAAAGTAGTGGATTTCGACCCCGATCAAAATAAAATTTTTGCGGCACCATCCCTTGCGAGATTTCTCGGGATGGCCAAAGACACAACAAGTATCAGATATCTAGATGGAAATGGTAATAGAGAATACGATTATGCAGACAGCGTGTACTTAAATTATCCTCCAGGAAAAACTGGAGACTGCGTGGTTGTGAATAATGTTCGTCTCACACCATTTAATGCATCTACTGGTCCTTAGTTATTACAAGTAGTGTAACCCAAATAATCTGGGAAATCCTACTTGCTTTGGCAAGCTGCATCCCTGCTATAACTCAAGACCTTCTCTCCGACCAAGTGAGCCAGCCTGCCTTTGTAGTTGCTACAGGAAGCGCCGTAGATTAGCTGCACGCCAAATACTGACGCACTGAGGCTTTAGCTTGGAGCATGCCCTGCTGATTCCAATCGCGCCCTCGATCATCGGAACGGTTACCTTGACGTCTCAGTATAATGACTCAGGATGCGAGCCCCAGGTCGTGGGAATTCCATGACTCAATCCATTTTGCAGCGAATTTCTTTGGATCTATCAACATGCTCATCCCGCTCTTACTCCAAAATAAAATTGAGCGAGAGGCCACTTTTTAGCCGATCTCGCTCGAATAACGGATTAGCCAGTTGCAGTAAAACCCTGGTGGAACACTACTACGCCGTGAATCTTTTCCTCTCCAAACGTCAAGGCAAGAAAATATTCCGGTGGAACACCTTCAAGAACCAAATCCGGAAGATTCTTGAAGCCGAACCTTTCGTAGTATTTGGGGTCGCCCACAAGAACACATCCTTTGGCTCCCGAGGCTTTCAGCGAGGATAGTCCTCATGAATGAGAGATTTCCCAATACCCTGTTTTTGGGATTCCGGCAGCACAGAGATAGGGCCAAGACCATACCAATTTAGACTGCCATCGGAAAATGGTAACAGGCGAGAAGGCTATATGGCCCGCTACCTTTCCGCCATTCTCTGCGACCAGTGAAACCGTCAGGGCATCGGCAGCCCGCAATGCATTAACTATGAATTGCTCTGTATGGTTACCATATGGACAGGTCTCGAAAGCCCTTTGGTGACCGCTGATATCGTTTCAACATCCGACTCCAGCTCATTACGAATAACCATACCAAGCCTCAATCAATGCCAGGAAATTATTTGCCCGTGACTGATATTAAGCTTCTGTAACGTTCTGCCAGTCTCAAAGAATAAGAAATATCAAATAAGAATCCACTAAAGGATAAGGACATGTCTCACGAAGGTTTCACGCCACAGCATCGCACAATCGGAAAAGTCGCGGCCTGGGCCGTCTTCTTTCTGGGGGTAGCCTATGCGGTAACAACGGTTCTCGGATTCTTCTCGCTCAAATCGCCTCAGGATCCAATCGGTGATCCGTTCGTCTCCATTATGGAACTGCTTATAGTCCCCATGGCAGTACTTTATGTCCTTAGCATGGTCGCAGTTCACGCCTATGCGCCTCCTGAGGTCAAGTTATATAGTTTTGCTGCAGTTTGCTTTATGATCCTTCTTGCAGGTCTTACGTCCAGTGTCCACTTCGTTATGCTGACGGTAGGCCATCAGATTGAAGCTACCGGATTGATATGGGTTCCTTTGTTTTTTTCCTGGAAGTGGCCGTCTGTTGTATATGCGTTAGACATCCTTGCTTGGGATTGGTTCTTTGCCCTTTCTATGCTCTTTGCGGCTACAGTGTTCAAGAAAGGCCGGTTGGAGATAACGGTGCGTATTCTTATGATTGTCAGTGGTGTTCTGTCTCTAGCGGGTCTGATCGGTGTGCCACTTGCGGATATGCAGGTCCGGAATATAGGAATCATTGGCTACAGCGTTGTGGCTCCCGTTGCGTTTCTTTTGATAGGCATAGTTTTCGGGCGCACCCAACAGGTGCCGGAAGACCCCAGTCGAAGTAGTAGTTCTCAATCGGAGGTCTAAAACGGTACACAGGATTGCGTTATGTGCTGCAAAGAACTTCATATGGCATGAAACGGATTAAACCTATGCATAAATTTTCTTTTCATTAGCCCATCCTTGGAGGAATCCTAATAATGCATTTCTGGAACTTTTTACCAGATCGCAACCACCAACCAGTTTATATCCTATCCAGATGTTATAGACAACGAGGGCTAAGATGCTAAAGATCACACCATATTTTGGAATGATCGTCTTAATCGTATCCCTGGGAGGCATCTTCTACCCCAAGTTAGGCTATTTTCTCCTGGTGGTCTTTGCCACACTTATGATTATTGCCCCCTTCAGAGGCAGATGGTTCTGCGGCAACCTATGCCCCAGAGGAAGTTTTGTCGACTTCTGGCTGAGCCCATTGAGCCGCAAGTTGAAGATTCCCTCAATCTTACGGAACATGTGGATAAGAGTTCCCATCTTCATCGCCCTCATGGGTTTTATGGTCTTCAGAATAGTGCAGACCCAGGGAGTAGTGGACAAAATAGGCATGGTCTTTGTAACTTTGTGTATTCTTACCACATCTGTTGCCATTCTCTTTGGAATCGTCTTTGCTCCCCGGGCCTGGTGCTCATTCTGTCCCATGGGCACTATGCAAAGGGTGGCCGGGCAGAGCAGGTACATGCTCTTAGTGGATAAAGAGAAGTGCATCGACTGCAAAAAATGCCAGAAGGTCTGCCCCATGCAGCTTCCTGTAAATGAGATTCTGAATAATCCGGATTGCATCAAATGCGCCCGCTGTGTAGAGGTCTGCCCAAAAGATGCCTTGAGCTTCTGATTTGGCTTTAGCTTTTGGTACATTTGCTCTATAGATGCGCCCTATGAAAATAGTGCTAAAGTTAAAAATTAGGACGCCAATTAGGCATGGCATAATTGATTGGCATCGCCGATCTTACGGCGTTATCCAAACTCCATTCTGATATACCCTCATGGATGAGCTCGTCCTTAGATAATTCACAGTTTCTGTCCAGTTCTTCTGGAACGGCTCCCACTGCTGCCCGGCTAACGAGCTCAATCTGAAGTCGGAATAGTAGGGCACCGGGTTGAAGGGATATACCCCATAAGGTCCTGGATAAGTGCCGGGGCTGAACTGATAAGGCTGGGCGTAATCTCGGAAGAACTCCGCGCCGAAGTAGGGATAATACGCTTGTTCCCAGCTCTGTCTTTGTGCTCCCGTGGGGTCTGAATAAAAGATAGGGTCTGTGAAGTATTGACCTATATCGCCACTGTAGCTGCCTACGTATCCGCCTTCCAGATAGTCCTGTCCAAAGGCAATGCCCATCAGCAGGCACGCTGCGATCGCTGCCACGGGCAGCAAAATTTTGCCATATTTCATTAGTCTCACCTGGTATTGATCATGCCTTAATAACATTTAAAACTACTTCTTATTAGACTCATTTTGACACTACTGTTGCTCATAAATAGCAATCTCTGCCCGGTAATTGCCAAATGCGTTTAATGCTTATGGTCTTTGCAGGCATTATCAGAGCTGGCTTTTTTCAGGTGCCCCTTTTTCCAGTCCTCTATGGCATCCTTGACCGTGCCTGTCGCTCCGACAAAAACTTCTACGCACTGTTCCGCAAAGTTTTGGACCGCCTTGGGCCCCAGGCCGCCCACGATCATGACCTGAAATCCCTGGTCTCTGAGCTGATCCGTTGGCAGGCCGCTTCCGCCCCTGTGCTCGCTTATGTTGGTCAGGACCTGGACCGTTCCCGTATCTAGATCCACAATGGTAAAGGTAGGAGCTTGGCCGAAGTGCTGGCAGACGGCCTCTTGCATGCCGCCCTCACCCATGGTGGGAATGCAGACCTTCATTGTCCTCGACCTCCCCTTCCAGCTCCCTGACCCCTGCCTCCACCAACACCAGATCCACTTCCCATTCCCTGGCCGCCACCCCTTCCTGCGCCAGCGCCTCTACCACCGCCACTGCCTTGTCCTCTCCCTTGGCCAGCGGGACCGCTGCCCTGGCCCTGGCCCTGGCCGGCATGAACCGGTACGGAGGCGCTACTGATCTTCGTGAGCTCCCCTCGCTGGAATTTTTCCAAGACATCTCTGACGCTTCCTCCTTCCTGGTCCTGGTAAACATCGATCTTGGCAGCAGAGAGGGTCTGCATGGCATTGGGACCGATATTTCCTGTAATCAGGACAGAGACGCCCAGCTTCGCTATTTCCTGGGCCGCCTGTATCCCTGCGCCACTGGATGCCGTGACGTTGGAGTTGGGAATGGAATTCTCGCTCATACTTTCCAGGTCAACCACCACGAAAAAGGGGCATCGCCCAAACCTGGGGTCCATGGGAGCATCAAGGCCTGATGCTCCTGCTGTAATACATACTTTCATCAAAAGCCTCACTGTTTTATGAATTCATTTATCATATCTTCTGAAATAACTGCTCTTTTTCCAATTGCTCTTCATTGCATCAGAATCCGGTATCTCTGCATTTAATTACCAGAGAATGCTGCAATTATCAACTCAGAACAATTACTCTTATATGCGACATAGTATTTAAACATTCTCCAAAAGGACGCTGACTGAATCGTGGAACAAACCGACACAATCACTGCCTTTCAACCCGAAAATCATGAGGATCCACGATCCGTTCTAGTTACCGGCAGTATCTTCGCCCTTTGCCGTCAGCAGACCATTGACCAATTCCTCTAATGTTTTTGCCCCACTTTGGGACGTCTCTACCCCAGCTTCGGCGAATACATAGCCCGGTCCTTTGCCGACGAGGCCCTCTTTGCATAAAATCAAACTGCGTGCGGCCACCCCACCCTGAAGGATGGGGTATGCTCCGGGTCGAGCGGGTGCATCAAGATATCGATACCCAGTGGATCCACAAAGGGATCGATAAAGACTTCTTGAGCATCCAGGCTGCTTGTTCTTCTCACACATCGTCCGGCAAATTGAAAATGTCACTTGCCAATGGATCATATTGAGCCTGAGCCTGTACAGTCATACATATCATTAAAGCTGCCCAAGGCCGTCAGCATCTTTGCAAACATTTGGTCTAACCCCCAATTCTCTTATCTCCCCAACGGCCTAAATAAGAGACCTTCGCACGAGCTGCAAGCAACATCTACATGATTTCCAATAGGATGATTTAAAGGAGCTCTTCCAGGACATTCCACATGCCCGATATAGCTTCCGCGACCGGACCGCCCAGCTCCACCACAGCCCGGCCCAATACCATGGCCTCTACCACAGAAGGATGGAAGGGCAGCCTTCCGGCGACCGTAACTGCTCGCCCCTGGCACAGGTCCTCGATGCGTCTCGCCTTCTCTGGGTTGAGGTCAAATTTGTTTATGCAGACCGCAGTTTTGATGCCGAAGTGATCGGCCACGTCCAGAACCCTCTCCAGGTCGTGCTCGCCGGTGATGGTGGGCTCGGTAACCACCAGCGCCAGATCGACTCCGGTAAGCGAGGCAATCACAGGGCAGCCGATGCCTGGAGAGCCATCGATCAGAACCAGATCGAGCTTGCGGGACGCGGCCAAGTCACGAGCCATTTCCCTTACCATGGCCACCAATTTTCCTGATGCTTCCTCGCCCGGGAACAGCTCGGCATGAACCAGGGGGCCGAATCTGGTCTCGGATATATAGGCATAACCGGCGAGGCTCTCTCTCATCTCCACCGCCCCGGACGGACAGACCAGTTTGCAGACGCCGCAACCCTCGCATAGAGCAGGATTGGACTGAAAGTCGGTGATGGCAGAGAAACGGCAGGCATCCTGGCATAAACCGCACTGGGTGCATTTCGAGCCGTCGATAAACGCTCTCTTAATGCCGAAGAACTCGCGACGCTCCATAACCCTTGGCTGGAGGATCAGGTGCAGATCTGGAGCGTCGACATCGCAGTCGGCATAGACGGCCCGGCCGCTGGCCAATGCCGCTAGAGAGGCCACGAGAGAGGTCTTGCCCGTGCCTCCTTTGCCGCTCACTACAGCGATCTGCTTCATAATATCATCTCCTCAATCTCCCTGACCATGTCAGCGAATTTGGCCTTCCACTCCGGCATCTTCATGGCGAAGATCTCTCCCCGGGAGTAGAGCTCTGCTATTTTCCGATCCAGTGGAATCTCCATTAATAGGGGTATCTCTTTCTTCTCCAGATACTCGTAGACCTTTCTGTCTCCCATGCCGCTCTTGTTGACCAGAACCGCCCGGGGGACTTTCATCTTCTCCAGCACCTTCAGGGCAATATCCAGATCATAGAGGCCGAAAGGCGTGGGCTCAGTGACCAGAAGGCAAAAGTCAGTTCCACGCACAGCCTCCACCATGGAGCAGGACGTGCCGGGAGGACAGTCCACAATCACTATCCCGCCCTCGGCCAGATCTTTTACAGCCTTGATAAGGGGGGTAGTACGTGCCTCGCCCAGACGCAGCTCGCCCCAGATGATCTCCACGCCATCTGATCGGGCCCGAAGTATCTCTCCTATAGAGCGGGAGGTTTCGCTAACAGCCTTCTCAGGGCAGATGATAGTGCATGCTCCGCAGCCATGACAGAGCTCTGGAAAAAGGAGAACGGTCTCGGGGAGCACGGCCAGAGCGTGGTAGGCGCAAACATCGGCGCATTTGCCGCAATGCGTGCACTTCAATTCATCTATTACTGGCACAGGAATACGACATTCATTCCGCTCTAAGAGGGTCCTTTCTGGAAAGAACAGGTAGGCATTGGGTTCCTCTACGTCGCAATCGGCCAAGGTTACGCGGCTTATTCCGGATGAGGCCATGGATGAAGCGATCGATGTTGACACTAAAGTCTTGCCAGTGCCTCCTTTGCCGCTAGCTATGGATATCTTCAATTCATCGCCTCAAATTGAGGTCTAATGCTTATGATCTTTGCAGGCATTGTCCAGGTCGGCACGGGTCAACATCCCCGCCTTCCAGTCTTCGATCGCATCCTTTACGGTGCCGACCGCTCCAACAAATACATCAATGCCCGCCTGGCTAAAGGCTGAAACCGCCTTGGGGCCCAGGCCGCCCACAATCATCACCTGCACTCCTTCCGCGAAGATGGTCTCCGTGGGCAGGCCGGTTCCTCCCATGTGTTCACTTACATTGGGAAGAATCTTGATCTCTCCGCTATCCGGATCCACTATGGTAAAGGTGGGAGCCCGGCCGAAGTGCTGGCAGACGGCCTCATCCATGCCGCCGTTGCCCATGGTAGGAATGCAGATCTTCATCGTCCTTGACCTCCCCTTCCTAAACCCGCGCCTCCACCACCGCCACCGCCTCGTCCTCTCCCTTGGCCAGCGGGACTGCTGCCCTGGCCCATGCCGGCATGAACAGGTACCGAGGCACTGCTGATCTTCATGAGCTCTCCTTGCTGGAATTTTTCCACAACTTCTCTGACGCGTCCTCCTTCCTGGTTCTGATAGACATCGATCTTGGCAGCAGAGAGGGTCTGCATGGCATTGGGGCCGATGTTACCCGTAATCAGAGCAGCGGCGCCTTGCCTGGCCACTTCCTGTGCTGCCTGTATGCCGGCACCGCTGGTTGCCATGACATTGGCATTAGGAATGGAAGGCTCGCTCATGCTGTCTAGGTCAACAAATACGAAAAAGGGACTGCGCCCAAACCTGGGGTCCATGGGTGCATCAAGGCCCGATGCCCCTGCAGTAACACATATCTTCATTAGATCCTCACTTTTCAGAACTGAACATATGAGACTTTGTATTTAAATCTTCTCATTCCATAACTCAGCTTCCATCAGACTGCTAACCAGCTCCTCTAATGTTTTTGCCCCTGTTTGGAACGTCTCTACTCCGGCTTCAGCGAAGACATAGCCAGGTCCTTTGCCCGCGAGGCTCTCTTTAGATAAAATGACATCCAGCTTATATGTCAACAGAAACTGAGCAACCTTCAGGCCTTTGCCCTTGGCCAGATCCTTGTAGGGATTGGCTATGATTTCCTGCTTGACGAGCTTCCTCTCCTGCAGGTCTATCTCCACCAGCGCAAAATAGGGAGACTCGCCGAAATGCTCCCCTAATGTTCCCTGCGCGTCTTTAAGCGGAGATGCATATCGCCGGGTGCTTTGCATAATCGGCTCGTAATGAATGAGCACGCGATCCACATGGGGAAACTCTTTGCGAATCTCGGCCTCAATGCGCTGGCTGGCCAGATGGGCTCTCTTAAGATCGGTTATCCTGAAGACCACGTTGGCCTGCACGAAGAGATAGCGACCGGAGTTCCTGGCCACCAGTTCCCTGAGAGAGGCAACCTCAGGGGCCTCCATTATCAAGGCACGGATCTTCTCCAGCGTTCTTGCATCTACGGAGGCGTCCAGTAGCACACGCATGCCGTCGACAAGAATATCCCAGCCCTCTTTAACGATTACGAGAGCGATGATAGCGGCCGCAATCCTGTCCAGAGGAAAGGCAACGCTCTGGGCAATCAGGGCCAGGAAAACCAGAGAGGAGGTGAGCACATCGGCCTTATGCTGCACGCCATCGGCTATGAGGCTGGGCGAGCCGGTCTGCTTTCCCACTCGTATCTGAAAGCTGCCAAATAGATAGGGCAGGGGTATGATAGCGGCCACAGCATAGAGAGCGAATCCCGGGTAATGAGTTGGCCCCGCATCTCCGCGCATCGCCTCCAGGAAGATCTCATAAGCAGTGGCAAAGAGCAGAAAGGAGATGACAATGGAGGCTAAATTCTCCACCTTGTACAGTCCCAGGGGAAAATTCTGGCTCTTTCTCTCTGAGATCTTCAGGCCTAAGATGAGGGCTATGGAGGCCAGGACATCCACCAGGGAGTGAACGGCATCGGCTCGCAGTGCCAGGCTTCCGGTGAGAGCTGAGAGGAGGACCTTGCCCCCCACTAGGCCCAGGTTGAACAGCAGCGAGTAGAGGGCCACCCTCATCACAGAGAAGGTCCGGGCGCGAGAATCCTCTGAATGATCAGTATCAGGCATAATATTGTCCAGATGGTGATGCTTTTTTTGGCCGCACCCCAAACTCAGGGCGATCAGGCTATTAAGGCTGTGGAGCGGATAAAAAATTTATTTTTTTTAGCCGCTGATTATGCCGTTGTACTCTTCTTGGGTCAGGTACTCGGGATTGTATTCAAACCCGTTCCTTTGCAGGTTATTGACAAAGGCCCGCAGATGGTTTTCGGATCCCTGTTTTAGATTGGCATAGACCAGCAATATGTCCTCTCGATCCGTTTGTGCCATGCGCTCTTCCAGGTCGAGGATGTCTATCTCCTCTATGGCTCCCCCTACCTGCAGGGCGTCCCTTACAGAAACACTTCCCCGGCTCACCAGATCATCATAGAGCCCTTGCAGGGTTTCGTTGGAAAACTCTCCCGGCCCTTTTTTTGTGGGATCTGGCAGCGAGTACCTTTTCAGAAGCGTCTGCACGGCCGCCTCGTGAGTTCTCTCCGCCCGGCCAATGTTGTCAAAGACGCGCAGGCTCCACTTTTCGTTCAGGGCTGAATAGACATCTCCAGCCAGCTTCTCCTCCTCGACCATAAAGAGCAGGCCCTCTTTCTCAGAAGCGTCCAGGGCTCCGGAAGGCTGTCCCACCAGTGCCAGGCCCAGAGCACTACCGTTCAGCTCACTGGTATAATTATCCTTAACCGTGAGCAGATCCTGATCAGAAGCTTGAGCCGTGCTCAAAACTGCCAGCATCAGACAGAAGCTGCCTAAGAGTATTATCTTCATCGTCCACCACCAGATACTCATCCATCACAGAATCGAAAGCCTTTGATCTCGAAAGCACGCAATCCTTCTGCAGCGATATCTAGCTTTTCTTATAGTAATCGCAATATCACGAGAACTTATTTAAACCTTGGCCAGAGAGACACAGGATTTTCCCCAGTCTGCTCGCGACGATGGTGCACTATTCATAAGGTTTCAGAAATTCTCCAGCAAGCCAAGTCCAACCATCATTATAAAAAATCCGGCTATGATCCCCAGGTTGGTGAGATGCTCGCTTCCGTATCTATTGGCAATGGGTATTAGCTCATCAAAGCAGATGAAAACCATGATCCCGGCCACCATGGCTGAGACTGCCGCCAAGATCCAGGCGTTAAGAAAAGGATATAGAACAAGCACAGCCAAGGCTCCTCCCAGGGGCTCGGTCATGCCTGCGGCAAAAGAGATCAAGCAGGATTTCTTCCGATCGGATGTGGCGCAGTAAAGCGGAATGCTGCAGGCCAGCCCCTCCGGGATATTATGAATAGCGATGGCTATGGCAACGGGAATTCCGAGATGAAGATCCGCCAGCGACACCAAAGCCACCGTCATGCCCTCCGGGAGATTATGAATCGCGATGCCTATGGTGGTCATTATCCCTCCCCGGTAGAGGCGGTTGCATTGAGAATCCACCTGCCCGTCCATGTGAATATGAGGAATGAGATGGTCAAGCAAATATATGAGAATAAGCCCGCACAGGAAGAAGAGATTGGCTTTGCTTAATCCCAGGACGTTCTTGGAGCTACAGAAGAGATCCACAAAACCCACGTAGATCATCACCCCGGCCGCAAACCCCAGGCTCAGCGAAAGATAGCGCATGTCGGGTTTGGGGATAAAGTAGGCAACCAGGCTGCCTATGCCGGTTGCCAGGCCGGCAAGGAGAGTTAGAGCCAGGGCTATGAGGATGTTACCTTCCATAAAGAATATCATGGAGACGAATATATTTTAATTTGTTGCTTGAATCGTCCTTCCTGCTATTTGTTTGGGTATAGCAGGAACTTGCAGGCTGTCTTCATCTTGAGACCCTTTCCCATACAGGAATTGATAAAAGCTGTTCACATCATTTCCGTCTTCTCAGTGATGCAGATGCAATCTGATTTCCAGCAAGGGGACCGAAAATAAGCTGAGCTGGGAACTGCTTACAAGCTTGAAAGCGGCCAGGTGTTCAATGTCCGGGAAAACGCTCGCGGATAGGACGTGTGGCTGGAGAAGAAGGGCTCAATCTGGGTCGTGCGTCAGGTTTAAGCTTTCGGCAGTCCTCACTTTTGTCATGCTGCAAGACCTCAGACTGACCATTGTGGTTGAAAACTCCGCCACCCTCAGCAGCTCTTCTGTCTGGGCCCAGCACGGCCTGTCCATTTTTTTGGAGCTGGGCTTCGGCCAGAAGAGGATGAAGCTGCTCCTGGATACGGGCGCTTCCCCGGAGGTGATGCTGCACAATGCAGATGCTCTGGATCTTGATCTGAGCAAAATTGATCTCATCTGTCTCAGCCACGGCCATTATGACCACACGGGAGGTCTGATGGGCGTTTTGCAGCGATTGAACGAGAGGGTCTGCGTCCTGGCCCATCCCGATATCTTCGCACCCAAGCTGAAAGCACGGCCCGCTCTCGAGTTCATAGGTCTGCCCTTCAGCCGGACTGAATTGGATGCCGCGGGAGCTATCATGCTCGACTGCCAGGGGCCGGTAATAGTAGCGCCGGGAGTCATGACCACAGGTGAGGTGCCGCGCATCGAGACCTTCGAGAAAGTGGAAGGGTTCTGGACGGTCAAGGATGGACAATACTGCCCGGACAGCATCCCGGACGACCAGGCCCTGGCGATCAACTTACCAGGCAAAGGGCTGGTCGTCATCACCGGCTGCGCTCACGCCGGAATCATCAATACCATCACGTATGCCCGGAAAATCATGGGAGTCGAGGAGCTCTATGCCGTGATCGGTGGCTTCCACCTCATGGGTGCGGATAATAAGCGCATAGACTCTACAGCAGAAGAGCTGCAAAGGCTTGATCCCACCATCATTCGGCCGGGACACTGCACGGGACAGAAGGCTGTCTGCCGACTGCAAAAGGCTTTGGGCGATAGATGCCAGCCGCTGGCAGCAGGAGACTCAATACAGCTCTGAAAATACATGATGGTGAGAAAGAATGATTGCTTTCGGACCCGTGCCCTCCCGTCGGCTGGGCAGAAGCCTGGGCATAAACAACATACCTGCCAAGATATGCACCTATTCCTGCGCCTACTGCCAGGTGGGCAGGACGGTGCAGATGGAAGTCAAACGCCGTTCCTTCTATTCGCCCCAGGAGATCTACCATGAGGTGAAGGAGAAGGTGGATAGCTCCCTAAGCCAGGGTTTGGCCATTGATTACCTCACCTTCGTACCCGACGGAGAGCCCACCCTGGACATCAACCTGGGTCAGGAGATCGATATGCTCAGGCCTTTGGGCATCAAGATCGCGGTTATAAGCAACGCCTCTCTGATCTGGGATGAGCGCGTTCGAGAAGAGCTGCAAAAGGCGGATTGGGTCTCGGTCAAGGTAGATGCCCTGGAAGAGACGATCTGGCGGCACATAGACCGGCCTCATCGAGCCCTAGAGCAGGAGGCCATTTTGCAGGGCATCCTCAAATTCTCAAAGGATTTTAAAGGCAAGCTAGTCACAGAGAGCATGCTGCTGGCAGGCATAAATGAGAATGAAAGCTCTCTGCAGGCCATGGCAGAATTCCTGGAAAAGGTTAATCCGGCCGTCGCCTATATCTCAGTGCCCACCCGGCCGCCTGCGGAAAGATGGGCCACTTTGCCCTCCGAAGAGAGCATCAACCGCGCCTACCAGATATTCAGCGCCAGGGTGAAGCGGGTGGAGCTTCTCGTGGGATATGAAGGAGATAGCTTCGATTTTACGGGCAATGTGGAGAGCGACCTCCTGGCAATTGCCGCCGTTCACCCCATGAGAGAAGCAGCCGTTAAAAATTTTTTGCAGCAGGCTCAGGAGAGCTGGGAGGTTGTAGAAGGGCTGATCGATCAGGGCAAGCTCATAAAGACTGAATATCAGGGCAGCAATTTCTATCTGAGGCGGCCTGAGATTTCTATAAAATAGATTACCGGCCACAGTCGTCTTTGTTAATTCGATAATCTGATATATTCAGCAAACCAATATAATAGCCAGGTGTTGTAATGTGAAGCGAATTCTTGTCGCCTTATTGTTAGGTTTGTTACTCTTTTCCTCCGGATGCATTCAATCTGAAAAGGCCCCTGTCGTGAAAGAAGGAGCAGCCACGGAAGGGTGGAAGGCAGATGGAATTGTGTCAAATGGCGAATACACCCACAGCATGCTCTTGCAAGCCCCGGCCAGGCAGGGATATACGGGAGGCGAGATGGAGGTCTCCTGGAAGAACGATCAGGAATATCTCTACCTGGGCTTGAATGGCAGCACTGAAGGTTGGCTGGCCATAGGCTTTGAGCCCCTGGAGTGGATGAAGGACGCCGACATAATACTAGCCTCGGTACAAGGAGGCAAAGCGACAGCACTGGATGAGTATAGCACAGGCAACTACGGTCCGCATGTCGAGGATACCATGCTGGGAGGCACAAACGACATTATTGAATTTGGCGGCAGCAAAGGTGCCGGCCGCACTGTCATCGAGCTGAAGAGAAAGCTGGACACAGGCGATAAGTTCGATAAGGCTTTCTCGCCCGGCCAGACGATCTCCATAATCTGGGCTCTGTCCAGTAACCCTGAGATCAGCTTCAAACACAATGTAGCCTACGGCGAGGGCATCATGACCTTGACCAGTGGGCAGACAACGACTTCTACGGCAATGGCTACGGTTACAACACTAACCTCAAGCGAGAAAGAAGGAATACTCTTCATCTGGGAGGAAGAAAAGGTTGCCCGCGACCTGTACAAGTCTCTATATGACAAGAATAACCTCTCCATCTTCTTGAATTTGGCGGGATCGGAGCAAAGCCATATGGACCAGGCCAGAGCAATCATAGACAAATACGGGCTGGCTATTCCAGGAAAGGATGAGCCAGGAGTATTTCAGAACCAGACTTTGCAGAAAATTCATGACCAGCTATTGAAAGAGGGATTGCGATCTGATCAGGACGCTCTGATGGTGGCTGCCACCTTCGAGGAGATTAGCATCATGGACCTGGAAAAAGAGTTGGCAGCGACGTCGACGGAAGATATTAAGGTTGTATACCAGGGGCTGCTGGCTGGCTCCAGAAAACATCTGCGTTCATACGTCGCCGACCTGCAGGGCCGTGGAATACAATACTCACCCAAGTACCTGAGCAAGAGCGAGTTTGAAGAGATTATAAAGGCAGACTAAGCCCGCATTCCAAAATCATGGGGGGCAAAATTGTCCCCCCATTTTTCTCCCATAAAATCCTTTTGTCCTTTGTTTAACGCATGTATCTCTGCACCCAAAGACGCAGTGATTTTTCAGCATTCTCTGCTCAGACTGCCGACCTACTTCCCTGCGCTGTTCCCGACCAGACCCGGCCCTGAGCATCGAGGGCGGTAAAGCTGCCGGATAAGAAATCCTTGCTTATCGTTAGTGTGCACCGGTAGAGCATTAGCTCCTCAGCATTGACCAGATCCAGATAGAGAACATCTTTCACCGTCCCGCCGCTAGCGGAGATGGCAACGGCGGAGCTGGAGCCAGCCAAAGATAAGGCGCCGCGCCCAAATACTGCATCCCGGTTCTGGACGAGCAGCAGCTCGACCTTGCCCGGCACGCCGCCCATAAGATCCAGCTTCCAATTGCCCCGCAGGTCTTCTTGAATCGGCACAAAGGGACCCAGATACTCTCGGCCGCTGATTTTATCCAGATACTCCGCTGTGTGCTCCGGGTCGAGAGGGCGCATCAATGGATCGATACTCAGCGGATCGGCATAGGGATCGAAATAGACTATTTGTGTATCCAGACTGCTCGTTCTCCTCATGTCATCCGGTAAAGTGAATATGTCACTTGCCAACGGATCGTACTGGGCCTGGCCCTGAACTGTCAAGCATATCACTAAGGCCGCCCAGGCCAGTAGCATCTTTGCAGACATTTAATCTAACCCCCATTCTCTTACCTTCTCAAACAGGCATAAAAAAGGAACCTTCACCTGGTATTGATAATAAAAAAAGCTGCAGATCATGCACTGGATTGCAGCTTTTCAATCTTCTCTCTGACAAAAAGTAGCTCTTCTTCCAGTCTCCGGGCTACGTCCTCCAGGTAGCTCTTCTCCTCAGCCGGAGTTGGCCAGCCAGAGGGGCCATATCCAGCATATCCTTTTGCCATGAACCTCTGTCTTGCAGCATTGCCTCTACCAAATCGCATGCCTCTGCCGTAGCACCCGTAACTCAATGCTCTACTCTCCCCTGGATTCATCCACCAGGGCCCTGTACAATCTCCGAAAGGCATCAATTCACCTCATTAGTAACTTATGAGATTATATACTTAAATGTTTCCATGGGGCAACCTAGAAATATAACCTTTGTGCTATGAGATCATCATGTGTCCCCATCGAGGAAGAAGAAGAAGGGGGAGGCACCGGATATCAGCCGAGGATCAGGTCGTCAGAGAGATGGAACTCATGGAAGGGATCTTGGGCATCTCAGATCAAGGCTGGAATATCTCAGCCCCAGAATTTGCCACGCTTAATGCGGTAGAGAAGGCAGATTCCTCGGCAAAGGCAGAGCCTTAAAATGGATTGCCAGATATAACTATTTTATATGATGAATGTGCATAGAAAAACATAGGGAGGTTCGAAAGAGATGAGACATTTGCAGTTTCTTCTTGCCGGCGCTTTGGCATTGCTTCTGGCCTTTTCCGCAACAGGGTCGGATCTGACCGGGAGGACGCCGGTCTATCTAGGTATGAATCACAGCCCGCAGACGATATTGCTGGGTGCATATCCTCACGCCTTTTCCGGACAGCCGGAAAGGGCTGGGCCTTTGTTGATGAGCGATGCGTCAGGCTTCAGATTTACCCAGTATCCATATCCCGGCAATTTCTCGTCTTCAGACATTTTGAACGTCAGCGAGTACCATGTGCCGCCGATAGTTGAATTCCTTCAAGAAGATACAATACCTAAGGGCATCAACTATAGCTACCATACCCCGGGCCTGGGAGATTTCGCCAGCCCCAATTGGAGTCCGACAGGAGACATTCAATTCTACCATGTTCCAGCAATCACGAACTTTCTAAAGAGTGACTGGCAGCCACCAGTGCCAGAACTGAACACGTATCCTACCTGGATCTATCAATTTCTCAGTATCTGAGGATTCTTGTGATTCAGGGGCCTGACTCTACAGCAATAAACAAAAAAATTTTATCGGAAAGCGGCTATGTATCAGCTCTTTCCCCTAAATCCCATCCAGATCATGAAGAGCACGACAAGCACTAGTCCAATTCCCAGCAAGGGAGTGGCAGATGAACTGGGCTGAGAGGTCTTCGTGTCCACGGTCTCCATCACAAATCCCTTTACCTCACCGGCAGAAGAATCGGACGGCTCAGGCTTTTGGGAGGTTTCGGTTCCAAAGCCTGCTGGTAGGGTCTGGTTGTAGCCGGCCGCTTTTTCACTGGCAGAAGAATGTTTGCGGGAAGAGGATGAGCTGGACGAGCTGCTGGCAGAAACGCTGCTGGAGCTTTCAGATGGATCGGGCTTTGGGGAAGGAAGAACTCCCTGCATATACTCCTGGAGAGCCAGGTTGCCGCAGGTATGATGGCAACAGGTGACACCATAATCCTGCACCGACTGCTCATAGCGCTGTGCAAGCTCTTTTTTCATTTCCTCAGTGGGATGCCACCGATCCTTTCTGGCCGTCTCCAGCAGCCGTCCGGTCAGAGCCTGGGAGGCCCAGGGATTGCTTTCATCGAAGAACTCCTTCAAGCCCATCTTGTATTTGTCATCTACGTAAATCTCGTGCACCTCCGACCAGGTGTTCTCAGTGACCAGATCGGGAACTGTAGTTTCCCATCCCCACAGGTACTCCGCAAACCTATCCATCTCCCTGGCTCCGGAGTAGCCCTGCTCCATCATCCCTTCGATCCACTGGGGATTGTAGTAGCGCGTCCGCAGCTCTTTCGAAAAAAAGTCGTGCAGGGAGGATACTTCACTTCTCTCCGGGTCCCTCCCGTCGGTGACGTACATGTCCGGGGTATTTCCGGTTACAGTTCTCACCGCCATGCCAATGCCACCCAGATACTGGAAGACATCGTCGTTGTCGATGAATCCGTAGAGGTTGGAGTTGGTGTGATGAACAGCAGCCTGCACATCGGCCAGGTTGGTCCGATAGAGTTTATCCTGCACCATAGATAGATCCTTTCCGGAGGCCAATTTGCTGCTCCATATACAGTCGCCGTAGATGTACGACATTCTCTCTATGAAGAGGTTGCCTAGCTTTGTGTCGTTCTCCCAGGTATTGCTGGCGGATATGGGGCTGTCGAGGTTGGGACCATAAGTTCCCGCCTCTTCCAGGAATATCCGGGAGGCAGAGAGGATACGAGCGTCCTCTTCGCTGAAGTTTCCACTTGCCATAAGTTCGTGGAAGATCGCCTCTGAATTCTCCCGCACATAGTTGGTGTATTCTGTGCTCGTGTCGTTGGAAGCCAATCGTATGGCTCTATCTATGAGCTGTAGCTTCTCCGGGAAAAGATCTCTATGCAAGCCCGAGGGAACGACGACAACGTCAACCCTCGGCCTGCCAAGCTCGGCGAGAGGAATAAGCTGCACATCGGAGACACCGCCATAAGCATCGTAGACCGGCTTTGCTCCCACCAGGCTCAGGATCTCAGACTCCACCACCCCATGGTCGGTCATAGCCCAGGCCCAGAGCACTATGGCCAGCTTCCTGGGGTAGGTGCCGTTGTGATCCTGCCTGTAGCTCTCAATGAGCTTTTCCGCCAGGTCAGAACCTACCTGCCAGGCAGCGCTGGTGGGAACGCGCCGCGGATCCACGGAGCGGAAATTCCTGCCCGTAGGAAGAACCTGAGGGTCCCGGATGGGATCGTCAGCAGGGGAAGGTTTCGTGTAATTGGAATCCAGAGCATTGATGAGACTGGGCACCTCTGCCGAGCAGGCGGCAATGCTCTGTGCATACTGCAAGGAAAGATTGAGCTGATCTGTCAGGTTCCGGGAGACATTTCCAAAAACATCATTCTGAGCGACCTCGGGTGATGTGCCATTGATCACCACATCCATAAGCAGCTTCGTCGTGCAGTTTTCCAGCTCATTCTCCTTATCAAGCCGGGCAGGATTGGGATAATCCTGGTAGGAGATCATGGGAGCGACATCTCTCTTGAAATCATCACCCAGCATCGACCTTACCAATCCAGTTAGAGGCTCTCCCTGAGGAGGCTGGCCGAAGACGTGCAGGCCATAGGGCATGAACTGGTTTTTCAGCTCGTAGAGGTACTGCTCCAGCCCATCTGCGAATTGGTCGAAAGCGGTTTCATTAGCCGAGATGTTGGCGGCGTCCACCTGCAGGTCCTCGTCCAGGTGCATCTCCCGGCTGATGTTGACGATCTCCTTCTTGTAGCCCTCCTTCACGCTGGCGTTCTGCACACTCTTGTATTGGAAGACCATCTCCGCCAGGTTGGTCAGGTTGCCGTAGAGCCCCGAGGCCACAATTGGCGGCGTCAAATGGGTGATCATCACCGCATCGCCCCGGCGTTTGGCCTGAGTGCCTTCCGCGATATTGTCTACGATGTAGGGATAGACCACGGGCAGATCCTGGATGAGCAGAGCCGGCCAGGAGTCATTTATGGAAATTCCGCATTCCTTTCCCGGCAGCCACTCCTGAGTGCCGTGCTTTCCCAGGTGGACTATGGCATCGGCGCCAAATCCCTTCTTGAGCCAGAGATAGAAGGCAATGTACTGGTGATGGGGTGGTATTGACTTGCTATGATAAAGAACGGTGCTGTTCTCCAGCCATCCCCGGCTGGGCTGAGGCAGGAGGATAACATTTCCAAAAGAGATCTTGGGAATCACTATGAACTTTCCGCTCTCATTCTGATAGACCATGATCTCTCCCGGCGGCGGACCCCACACATCTTCCACTTCTTTTTGTTTATCTTCCGGCAGGGACATAAACCACTGCATGTAGATTTCGGCAGGCAAGAGGGTGGCATTGCCGGCCTTCACCATAGCATCCAGCTCGCCTGGAGCCCAGGAGCCCACATTGGTCCCCTGGTGAGCAAGAAGATCGACCAGAGCTTTTTCCTCCGGGACCGTCCCGTTTACGCTGTAGCCGGCCTGAATCATTCCATCCAGAATGTTTTGCAGACTGCGGGGGACATTGATGTAGCAGCCCTCAATATTGTCCTTGCCTCCGCCATGGTTGTAGTAGATGACGGCTACCTTCTTCTCCGCATGGCTGACATTGCCAAGCTTTGCCCAGGCGATTGCTCTATCCGCCAGCCAGTCCATTTGACTCTCAATAGGCTGATAGCCGGAGTCGGTTTTGCCTGACATGACTATCGGCTCTATGACACCGTCCATCTCCGGCAGGGCTATCTGGAAGTGAATCTCCATGGGGTCCATGCCCGTGCTTTGGCTCCACTCCTCGGGTGTTTGATAATAGAGCCTCATGCCTCTAAGCACCGGCACATTCAGCTCCTGCAGGTCGGCGATGCCCTGCTCGGGATCGCCATAGCTGAGCCGGAAGGACTTGGTGAGAATGATGGCATCAACAATTGAGGTATTGTTCTGCATGAAGAAACTGCGCAAAGAGGAGGTGCTCGAGAAGCCCAGGTCGATCACATTTGCTCCTTTCTTCTCCAAAGCAAAAATCAGAGCGGACCGGTCCGCATGGCCCAGATCCTGATAATAGCTGATAATGCCAATGGTGGGCGCAGTACTATTGAAACTGTGTCCGGTTTTATTGCCATACCAGCTCAGGTATGAGGTGATATTTAGAAAGAGATCTGGTGAATCGGGATGATAGACGTATTCCTTGGGTGTGGGCAGCGGATCCTCCACTTTGAGGTTGAGGCCACAGAAATTGGCGGCCAGATAAGAGAAGAGGCGCCTAATGTTCTCGACGCGGCCGTAGTCCCAGTACTGCTGGATAGAAGGATGATCGGTGAGGTTTACATTTCCCAGGTTTTCATAACCGGCGGAGTTGAGTACAATAACAGGCACTCCCTTCTCCTTTGCTTCTTGCAGCTGGGGCGCCAACTGGGAGGCGGCTTCGGCGCCTAACATCTCTATGAATACGAGTTCGTATGAGGATGAGTTGGAAGCATTCTGAAGTGAAATTAAAGTTACATTAAGAACAGAATCTAAAGAGGCCTGCCTTATCTGAGGCTGGTTTCCTACCGTTAAAAAAAGTGCCTCGGGCCTCCTGAGGAGGACCCGGGCGGAGATCTCCAGGCGAGGCGAATCATCAGGTCTCGCCCGTCTATCTCCGAAATAAAATAGTACTCGATCTTCGTCTCTCAGATCATTAATGTCTGGACCGGATGCAGGCATGGCCTCATACGGATAGTTTATCCAGAATCTCCAGGATTTGTCTCCACCGGCTCTGAAGCCCCCAAGAGACTCGACCTGCAGGCCGTAAAGATCGTAGCGGGAGTCGTTTAAGCTCGGGTTCAAGCCGCTCTGCTCAGCGGCCTTGACCAGCGCTCCCAGGGCAGTGCTCTGGTTGATCTGGTAAGTCTTGCCGCTGCTGGCCGTGAGGTTCAGGCTCTCGTCGCCCAGCAGGACATCTCCCATCCAGAGCAGTCCTTTTGACCGGGAGCTGAAGGCGTACAGCCTGCCGTCATCAGCCCCCATGAAAAGCATGCCATCCGAGGCCGAGGCAGAGGACATGATAAAGGCGTCCACAGGATAGGACCAAACCACCGATCCGTTGCCGGCATCCAGGGCATAAAAGGCTCCATCATCAGAGCTTGTCCCGAAATAGACCCGTCTGTCTAAGACCAGCGGCGAGGACTTGACAGGACCGTTTACCTCCGTCTTCCAGATCATTGAGCCATTTCGGGCATCAAAGCAGCTTATGTGGCCCTTTGGCTTATCATCCGATCCCACATAGATCCGGCCAAAACTGGCCGCAGGAGAGGAGATGCTGCCATTGATCTCTGCCGTCCAGAGCTGCTTTCCCGATGCAGCGTCCAGGGCCATGATCGAATCCTTTGTAACCAGGAAGACCTCAGTCTCCCCCAGCGTGGGCGTGGCAGTGATCTGAGATGTGACTGCCACCTTCCACAGCACCTCTTTGGAAACAGAATCAACGCAGTACAGGGCAGGGTCGCCCCCTGGGAAGTACAGCCTCTGGCCCGAGGCGGCAGCCGAGACATAGTTACTTACCTGGCCGGTGGACAGGTTCCACAGCTCCTGGCCGTCAAGGCTCAGGGCATGCAGGGCTCCGTCCGAGAAGCTCATGACATAAACCACGCCCTCCTGGATGAGAGGCGAGGAGGCCACACCCCACCATTTAGGATCGTTTTCTATCGTTTTGTTCCAGACCGTCTCGCCCGTGCTGGCATTTAGACAGTAAAGATCGCCGGTTAGAGAGCCCACCAAGATCCTGTCTCCCTCCAGGGCCGGGGTTGATGCACCACCCTTGCCGCCCAGAGGGTTGAGCCACAGCCTTTTGCCGTCGATCAGGTCCAGGCAGGCGAGGCCAAGCTCACCTTTGAATGTCATATCCGGACAGTTGGAGACGAACACCCGATCCCCGGAGATGGCGGCTGACGCGCCGACATAGCCGTGGCCGGTCAGACTTGCGCTCCAGAGCAGGTTGGGCTCATCCGGCCCTGTGCCGCTCAGATTGCCAGTTCTTTGATTATCTCCCTGGAAGGTGAAAAAGTCGGCGCTGGCCTGACCGGCCAGTACGAATGCAAGTAAGACCAGAAGCAGGATTGCCCTCAGGGCACTGGCAGCCGATGATCTCATGGGCTGCCGCCTCCCAGGCCAAACGCATGCACTCTGCCGCGGCCAATATTAAAGAGCCAGTCCAGCTCTTTCTCCAAACCATCCATTGTAACGCCTTCCAAGCTTCGGATCTTGAAGTCAAATAGCGCTTCATTTATATCTTTCATTTTTAGGGAGTTCTTTTCACCTGCCATTCTACATCCTCCTCAGCGGTTTCAACCTTAAGCAAGAGATGTAAGTGGAAGCTGCATCCTCATTAGTTGCCTCCCCCCACATCCTGATCAAAAAGGGAGCTTAGGATATTGATCCATTAATTTTTAGTTAATACAAATACAGTTTACTTAAAGATTATGGTGTAACTCCGACATGGTATGGTCAACGGCAGAAAAAATAAGGTCTAGAAGCTGACTCCTGCCGAGGTCAAATACAGTTGTTTTTGCACATCATTGCTTGCGTAAGAGTTAAATCCAATAAAGTTGCCTTCGAATCAGTCAAGTTTAGCAGGTGTCTCCTTTGGATCTGACATGGCTTTCTATTTCAGGAGTGCTGATCGGAATTCTGATCTTCGCTCTTAAGGTCAGCTTGGGGTGCGGTCTGGCCAGCCTGAACCGCCGTGAAGTGCTTTCCATTGCCACAGGATATTTTATAATCTCCCTTTTTATGGGCATGGCCATAGAGCTGATACCGGAAAATACACTGGCAGCGGCTTTAAATGCCGGAGTGGCAATGCACCTTGCCGTTGCCCTGCTGCTGGTAGCTCTGGGAATCATGACCGCCAGAAAATGGAACAGCCATCATCATGACATATCCAGGAAGACCTTCTGGGTCTTGTCCATGCCCTGTCCGGCCTGCCTGGCAGCCAGCTTCATCTCCTGCAGCTTTCTGGCCGGACTTGTGAATATCGCTCCCTGGAAGATCGGCGCCCTGGTGGGCCTTGTTTTCTTCATATGCATAGTTGCTTTCTCCACAGCTTTGGGAAAGATCAAAGGGGCGCCCTCTTCCCTGGGAAATGCCATGATCTTTATCGGCATCTTTTACATCCTTTCTATTCTTCTCATCCCTGCATATCTTAATTCACAGAAGATCTCATTCCTCACCGAAAGCCCCCCACTAGCCGAAATGGGCCTATCCTATCTGATGATAATTTCGTTGGTGGCTCTGGGATTCTTAAGCAGAAGATGGGGGATCTCCTTTTGAGCCTTTATGAGGCCAGTGTAGAGCTGCTCTATATCTTCTCTACCGCGTTCCTCTACCCAGTCATAGTGAGCCTCTTGCTTCTTTTTGCCTGGTCGTTAGCCCAGCTTGGATCCCTGATTAATGAGTACACCTCCAGGCACACTACCCTGTCAGAGCTGGAAAAACTCAGCCTCAAAGCAGCTAGCCTGAATAGAGATGGCAGGACTAAAGAAGCGTCAGAGGTTCTCAAGAGCTACCAATGCCCCTGGCTGCTTTCCCTGGCCCTTGAACAGATCGGCCGGTCTTTAGAGTTGGGTCTCTTTGGTCTCAAGTTCGAGAAGATCCTGCAGGATATTGAGCTATCCATGGCAAAGGCCCTTGAGCCCGTAAGAATTGGAGTTAAAGTAGGGCCCATTTTAGGTTTGATGGGTACTCTGATCCCCATGGGACCCGCCCTCCTGGGCCTCTCTCAGGGAGATATCAAATCGCTGGCCGACAACCTGGTCATAGCTTTTGCTACCACGGTCATCGGGCTGGTGGTGGGAGGTATCTGCTATGGAACGATGGTTATCAGAACCAGGTGGTATCGGCAGGACCTGAGCGACCTGGAGTACTCAGTGGATCTTATAAGAGGCAAAATGGATGAGACGACATAGGTTAGGACTTCTAGGCGACCCGGAAGATGACGACCCTATGAGCGGGGTGGCCAATCTCTTTGATACAGCCATGGTCTTTGCTGTAGCCCTCCTCCTGGCGCTTGTCGTTTCATATAATGTTCCTGAGCTGCTTCAGCCCGAGAGCAATGTTACCATCGTAAAAAACCCGGGCGATCCGAATATGCAGATCATAATCAAAGACATGGACCAGATTCAGGTTCTCAATATGACCGAAAAGATTGCCGGCGGTCAAGGCACCAGGATGGGGACCGCCTACCAGCTTGAGAGCGGTCAGGTGGTGTATGTCCCGGAAAATGCCACTGAATAGAAGTGAGGTCTGAGAAGATTCGGCTCAAGCAGCATGCGGATGGTGCTGGTCTTGCCTGAGCCGTTGGGCCCTAGAAAGCCGAAGATCTCGCCCTCATTTACCAGGAAGCCGATATGATCCACGGCGAGAAGATCGCCATAGCGCTTGGTCAGGTTCTCGGTCAATACGGCATTTTTTTGAGGCACGTCAGATTCGCCCGTTTCAGTCAGATATCAGCTTTCAGCCTATGACCCGTCTCTCGAACTCCTCGAAACCAATGGAGTTTATGAATTCCCTCATCCTCATGCCCGGCTTTGCTCCTTCCCTGCAGAGAGGCGGCTAAGGATCTGATAAAAATATCAGAGGTCCCTGAGGCAAAAGCAGACAACCTTGAGCTTCTCTTCAAGCTGCTTGGTTCAAAGGATGAACGCATTGAGGGCGCTATTCTACAGATGGGAAATCCTGCCCTGTTTTTCCTAGTAGCGCCGGCAGAGAAAGGCTTTCTAGCATTAAAACAGTGCGTCAATGATGGAGATGAGAAGAGGCTTTTCATTGAGGCTAAACCTCTGCCGTAATATATTTTTCACCTCTATTAGTAACTTATGGGAGAATATATTTGAATCTTTCTGTTGGGCAAGATTGAAATATAGCTCTTGCCTATCTATGGTTATGTGTCCCTGTCGAGGAAGAAGAAGAGGAAGGCGCTGGATATCAGAGGTCCCAACCGTACGGTGTTTTATGCCGGAAGGCTGCCCCAAGATTGAGGCTATATCCGTAACTCTAGAGGAGCTGGAGGCCGTGCGGCTGGTAGATCTGCTGGAATTGGAACAGGAGGAAGCAGCATTCTATATGGGCATCTCCCGCAAAGCCTTCTGGAATGATCTGATGAATGCCAGAAAGAAGATCGCAGCCGCCCTGGTCTACGGGATGGGACTTAGGATCGAAGGAGGCAGCTTTGCCCTGCGAGGAGGAGAAGGCTCGCCGGATATAGAAGATCCGGGCCGTCAGAGAGATATGGAACTCATGGAAAGGGAGCTTGAACACCTCAGATCAAGATTGGAGCACCTAGCCACCAAGATTGCTGCTTCAAAGGGATTGGATAAGACCAATTCGGATGCTAAGCGTACAGAATGAGTTACAACGCATGTCTATTTCTACATTTACATACTATATCATGAATGTGATGAAAAGATATAGAAGCATGAGACCATTGCGATATTATTTCGGCAGCCGTATTAGCAATCATGCAGGCCATTTCCGGAGCAGGATCGGAGCCATAAAGAAAAGCACCACTCTATCTGGATATGAGGTGTTGTAATAACTAACAGGAGCCTGTAAAACTGTTAGGCGCTGACTATGCACTGTCGGAACAATCAAAGGAAACAGGATCCTCATCCAAGCATAAAGGTTTTAATTTTGCCTCCAATCCTCGCTATGCTCAGGATATGGATTCCTTGAATATCAGAGTGCATCATATTCCCCCTATCGTCGATCTCCTGAAGCACGATTTCGGGCAGGGGGGCATCAACTACAGCTATTATGCTCTCGCACAGGGAGATTTCATCAATCCTTACTGAGTCCTGCAAGAGACATCCATATCTACCATGTTCCTGCAATCTCTGACTTTCTGGAAGACGATTGGCAACCATCCCAATCGCAATTTGACGGCTACCCGGCATGGGTTTTTCAATACTTTTAGACAAGGAATTATCTTTAATTTGAGCTAAATGAATCTTCGCGAGAGATCTCGACAAAGATTAAATATATGATCTCATAAGCTCCTTTCTCTATTGATAAGAAAAATGAACGAATTTCACATATATTGGTGTTGACATGAATGCTACTCCATCAAATGATACCGGCAAAGAGAGCTGCGAAGGACTTTGCAGTTCATGCGCCGACAAAGGAAGCTGTGATGATCCAAGAGCTATGCAGAATGAAACAGAAGACCGAATGACCCGGATAAAGCACAAGATCGTGATAGGGAGCGGAAAAGGCGGCGTGGGCAAGAGCACGGTTACCGTAAATCTAGCTGCCTCCCTGCAAAACAGGGGCTTCAAAGTGGGCATCCTGGATGGAGACATCACCGGCCCCAATATCCCCAAGCTCCTGGGAATAGAGGACCAGAAGATGATGGCCGGCCCGGAGGGGCTAGAGCCGGCAGATGCGGCCGGCATCAAGGTTGTCTCCATGGCCCTGCTCTTGACCAGCCGGGACTCGCCCGTGGTCTGGCGCGGGCCCATGAAGATGGGGGCCTTGAAGCAGTTTGTATCCGATGTTAACTGGGGCGACCTCGACTTCCTGCTGGTGGACCTGCCCCCTGGAACCAGCGACGAGCCCATCAGTGTCGCTCAGCTAGTCACCGGCCTGGACGGAGCCATCATTGTCACTACTCCGCAAGAGGTGGCTCTGCTGGATTCCCGTAAGGCCGTAAACATGTTCCTCATGATGAATGTTCCCATGCTGGGAATAGTAGAGAACATGAGCGGACTTATCTGCCCCCACTGCGGCGAGAGGATAGAGGTTTTCAAGACGGGAGGAGGTGAGAGTGCCGCAAAAGAATTGGATGTGCCTTTTCTGGGAGCGATACCACTGGACGCAGAGATCGGTAGACTGGGTGACATGGGCAAGACCTTCACTAAGAAAGAGACGCCGGCTGCAAAAGCTTTCGACAAGATTGTGGACGCCATCCTGGTTAGGCTGTATGGCAGCGACGTTCCATCGAAGCACCAAAATCTTTAAGTAATTATTCGTATAAGCTATTAATCAGAGCGTCATAGGGCTGACGCAATGAGCCAGACAATACGAAGACTGTACAAAAGCCGACACAAATGGTCACGAGAACGGGGTTCACCTCTTGCGCGTGAAAAAGTGTCGGCTCACCCTCCTTTATATAATGATCGAGATAGGGGAGCAAGAGGGGATATGGCTGAGAATCTAGCTTTTGCCAAAGTACCAGATATATGTTTGATCTGATGTGCGTTAGCCATAGCAGGTGATAAGATGAAATATGGCAAAATTTTGCTGTGTATGACAGCGCTTGTCGCGTGTCTGCTGATTAGCATGGCTTATGGACAGGACTATCTGCAAGGCGGATATGTCAGAAGTCATGACCGTTCGATGATGGACCCAGGGATAGCTGGTATGTTGCGATGGCTTGATGCAGCCTGTTCCCACCTTACCCTGGTACAGCGCGGATCTTACCTTCTATAAAAACCCGGTTGCTGACACCACTTTCTCGCCCTTCACTGACAGTATTATGCAACTACTGGCGCGCCTATAGAGGGTGGGATAATAAGCAATCCCTACCAAGTTCGATATAACGCAGAAAACGCCATCCAGTGTCTTCTACGGTGCCGGTGTAGGGTTGCCATTCTCCCAGTACGATTCCGTAGTGCCGTCCAAGACCAACGACCTTTGGATCCAGGGAGCAACAAACTGGACACAGTATGTAATAACCCCAGTTGGAACCTGGTTACAGCTGATCGCCTACGCACCCATTGAAGGACCTGCAGGCTTCTATGAGACGATCCAGACCGACACAACCAGTCCGAAGTACAAGACTTATCAGTTCAACCAGGGTTATAACACCATGAACTTCAAAGCCGACGAGGTGGGAAGACATATGCTCTACTTTGTGGTAAACAGCCAGCCCAGCAATGTGGTCATTGTGGATGTGTTAGCCCCAGCTCAACAAGGGTCAACGACGCAAATAGAACATACAATGTCTTAGATGTAATGGATCACTGAAACAAGACTTGAGATTGATGGCAGGCAATCTTCGGCCGTCGAGGCTCACTGCTATCAATCTCGCATATCTCTTTTAGGAAACAAAATGCATCAAAGAGATCACAAGGGTAAAGAGGTTTCTATATGAAAATGAAATATAGCAAAATTTGGCTGTGTATGGCGGCGCTCGTCTGCCTTACATTTCAGGCATTTGCACAGGATCCTCTAGGGGCAGGTTCCAGTGGCAGCTCAATGGGATCTAGCGGAGACTATCTTAGTCCCAACATGGGCAATAAGTACCCAAGCGATTGGCTAGAAGGCGGATACGTTAGGAGTTCACGACCGTTCGATAGTGGACCCAGGGATCGCTGGCATGTTGCGATGGCTCGATGCAGCCAGTCCCCACCTTACCCTGGTACAGCGCGGATCTTACCTTTTATAAAAACCCGGTTGCCGACACCACGTTTCTCGCCTTACCAACTGAATATTATGCAAGTACTGGCGCGCCTACAGTGGGTGGGATAATAAGCAATCCTACCAAGTTCGATATAACGCAGAAAACGCCTTCCAGTGTCTTCTACGGTGCCGGTGTAGGGTTGCCATTCTCCCAGTACGATTCCGTAGTGCCGTCCAAGACCAACGACCTTTGGATCCAGGGAGCAACAAACTGGACACAGTATGTGGTAAGCCCAGTTGGAACCTGGTTACAGCTGATCGCCTACGCACCCGTTGAAGGACCGGCAGGCTTCTATGAGACGATCCAGACCGACACAACCAGTTCGAAGTACAAGACTTATCAGTTCAACCAGGGTTATAACACCATGAACTTCAAAGCCGACGAGGTGGGAAGACATATGCTCTACTTTGTGGTAAACAGCCAGCCCAGCAATGTGGTCATTGTGGATGTGTTTAGCCCCAACAGAGCCAGGGTCAACGACGCAAATAGTACATACAATGTCGTAGATGACATGGATAACTAACATGAAAATTGAGATTAATGGTTAGTATATCTTAAGCCGTCGAGGCTTACTACTATTAATCTCGCATATCTCTATCAGGTCGAAGAAGCTGGTTTGAGCAATAAGTAGGTGCTAAATGAAATATAGCAAAATATTTAATCGATAATAGCATACAATGCATAACCAAATAAGTAAATGTGCTCACATGGAGTGTGTTAAGATGGATAAATTTATGGGCGTTGTGGAGGGCGGCAGGTTTTCGATTCTAATTCCCCGCCCCCAATGTTGCACCGTCAAACTGACCCGCATAAGCAAGCCAGCATCAATAGCGGAAGAGCTGGTGGCCTCCCACGAGATAAACTTGGGCGAATATGAGGGCAAAGCCATTATGGTAACTGGAGTTCTTCCCGAGCATAAGGGATGGCTCTACGAGGCCAATGTGATCGACCAGGTCGGTCCCATCCTAACGGAAGTGGTGAAAGAGCTTTTCAAGTGAGCGCTTTCCCGGAAAAGGCTACAAAAGTTAGAATTCTTAAGCATATCTTTTTATCTCTTTTTTACAATAGCAGCAGATGGCGGTTTCAATCCATGATAATAACATGTCCTGGATGAATTCACGTACCGCATCGCGACTGGGACCTAGAGCCGGACCTCATAATTATTCCCCGTCGGCGTTTAAGCGATTCTGCGGGTTAGCCATGAAAACCATAATAAGTCAATTTTCGGAGAAACAAAAAAAGGAAAAGGGTTGTAGGCTTTTGGCCTACACTGCTGGCATGACCAGGGATCTCTCGCCTGCAGCGCGGAACTCGCGGGCTCCACCCTTGCCAAAGCAAGCGCGGACATCTGCCCAGTCGAATACCATGCCGGGGTTGGCGAAGGCTACCTTGATCAATGGGTTGCATGCGAAGGCATCCATGCGGCCGGCGTGTGCGGCGCTGGAGATGCCTGCGTACTCGCCCTGGTGACCTACGTTCATTGCGTAGTTGGGGTAGTTAGCGCCCCTCAGCTCGAGAGGATTGCCCTCGTCGGACTGGTAGGAGAATACGTTGGTTGGACCGCATTGATCCTGCAGGTCGTAGCCGAAGAAGCCCAGGCGTCCCCAGCCTTCCTTGTGCAGGAGCATGCTGAGGTACCAGCCTGCGAGACCGACCTGGCTGTGGCCAGAGGCGATGGCAGAGGTGATACCGGATGCGGCTGCCAGAACGGAAGCCCTCTGGGACCCACCGAAGTGATCCTCGAGCAGAGTCGGGAATTCCTCGTACTGCTCCATACCGTAGGCGTTGACCTCAGTGGCCAGCTCCTTGGCGGTTTCCAGTAGCTTGGGTGCCTTGGCGAATCCTCCGAACTTGTCTGCGGCGAAATCGACGCCATAGTAGCAGAAGTCGTCCAGGACATCGTTGGTGTAGGCGGCAGTGGCGTACTGTGTGAATCCGACACCACCGGACATGTAGCTACCCAGCCAGATCTGGTCGTAGAGCGCAGCGCCTGCGGCGACCACGTTCAGAGAGACCTTCACTGGATCAGCTGCAGCTACTCTGGAGGTCTGGACCATATCGGCCAGGAATCCAAAGGATAGACCGCCGGGGTTGTTGGGGCCGCGAGCGCGGCGGGCGGGCAGCATCTCGGACATCTGCAGAACGGCAGCGTGCTTGGCGGCGTAAGCCAGATCAGCCACAGCGGCCTCACCGGCGCACATGTTGTAGGCGTCGATAAAGGTCATACATAGCTGCATGGCGCTCCACCTGGAGGTGGTGCCGCCGTCGCAGGACCTAACGACGATGGTTGGGACGTGAATGGCCTGCCAGGTTGTCTTGCCCATTGCGGCCTTGAGTGACTCGGCCTGCTCGGCTGGGAATACCTTGTTGATGTCGATCAGGTACTGGGGGTCAATCTCGTCTGCCAGGGCGTCGTCGCCTGTGAAGACACGAACGTTGCAGTCATCTACGAGGCCAGGGTGAGTCTCGACCATGTGCTCCTGAACCACGGCTGCGCCGGGCATGGCGTGGTTGAGGATCTCGAGGTAGTTGTTGATGGTCTCGGGTGTGACTTCCTTGCCGAGGCGCTTTTGCAGAACCTCGTGGGCCATGTCCAGACCTACTACAATGGTCCTTCTGACATCATCCCACATCTGCTGAATAGCTGGATTGTTGACGAAGTGCAGATCGTCGCCCTCTACTACATACTCAGTTCCGGAGAGCTTGTAGGGTACGAGCTGCCTCTGTCCCAGGGGAATGCCGCCAGCGTGAACGTATGGGTTGTAGCCGGTCATGCCGCGCTTGCCCTCTACCTTCTTGGCGTACTCCATGAACTCCCTCTTACGGGCGTTCTGCTCAGGGCCCAGCCGCTTGTACTCTACTTTCTGGCCTGCAAGGTCGAAATCCTTTCCGAACTTCTTGTTAAGAGCCTTTATGAATAGTTTCTTGGTGTGTTTAACTGCCATTTTATATCACCCCACCTTTACTCGGGCCTGAATCCCCATTTGCTGCGCAGCTCCCACATGTGGTGAAGAGCCTCTACTGCTTCGTCGTACTTCCTGGCACCGACCTTTCCGCACATGGGAAGGCCGTCCGCCCTGAAGATGGTGGTTCTCTTCTTGGCCTCAGCCTCAGTCATGGGCTTGCCAAGGCTGATCTTCCTATCCAATGGGATACCGACCTGGTCCTTGATTGCGTAGACGCTTCCGTCCTTGCCCATCTCTGTTCTGGACAGCATATCGAACTGCATGCCGTTCTCTTCCAGCCTCAGGGAGTGGCCGTGCACGGTGCAGCCTCTCATGGAACAGAGGGCAACATCGGTCATCTCGCTATCGTACTGGGCTTTGGTGTAAATCTCGATATCTCTTTCCCTGGCCTCGATGATCTGTCTGCCGGACAGGGTGCCTGGGTCGCAGCCCTTGCAGTTGATTGCTCCCCAATAGGATCTCCAGTAGGGGGTGGATGGTGCAAAGTACATGGAGTCAGTCCACTGAGAGTACCTCACACGGTCACCAGCAGCAGCGCCTGCTGTGGGAGCAACGATCTGCCTTATGGGGCAGTCGGGTTCGCCCATCTCTTTAAGGGGTGGGTGAGTGCTTGAATAATCGGCACCAGGGGCTCTATGACCCATGATCGCCACTACATCTGCCTCGGGAATGTCTCTGAGCTTCTCGAGGTTGCCGGACATATGCTTCCTTCTGTTGATACCAACAGTGGTGGTTCCGGGATAAAATTGTGGTTTGTATGCCATATTTATCTCTCCTCATCAGTAATAGTCACTCGTTCTTCAGACAGTATGGCCAGTCTATCGCTTTTGGCCTTGGGATCGATCAACCCTAAGATGCGCGTGTCCCCCATCTTGCCATACTTGGCATAATCCGTGATGGTTGGCCTGGTATGGAAGAACTTGCCGCGCTTGATATGGAAGGTGAAGGGCAGCGCTCGCTCACACGCCGCCTTTAGCCCGTCGAAGTATTTGTCGCTCTCCAACTCGAGCCTGATCCTCCCAACTTTAACGCAGAGCTCAAAGGCCTGCCCACCCACCTCGATGAGAAGATCTCTATTCTCCTCGATTGGGGCACCCCTTCCGGGGCCGTAGGGCACGCTTCTAGGAAGGTTGGGGCCATGTATCATTATCCTGATGATACCCCCATTTCCGTAGATCTCGTTGAGCAGTTTCTGAGCCGTTTCTGGCATTAGAAATCTGCTTGGGACTATTTCTACCTGTATCGATTCAGTGTCTGATTCAGTGACCATTTCTTCCGCCAAATTCTTACACAGCCTCCGCAACCGATACGATCGGCTCACGGAATTCCTTGATCTCACCGTATATGGCACCGACCAGTCCAGATGTCATCTCAGGTGTGAACATCTGAGTACCGGCATCCAGTGCTACTGCTGCAGCCACGCAGGGTATGGCAAATCCTCTGGAGTGCCTTGTTACCACGTGGTTGCCGTTGAATACACCGGGGCCGCCGCCGCCGTAGATCGAGTGGCTGAAGAACGAGAATCCGACTGCCGTTCCCATGACCCTTCCGAAGTCGCATCCTGGTAGAGCGGTCTCCTTCTCGATGATATCGTTGAAGTACAGCAGTGTAGAGGATACAGCCTGAGCGCCCCTAAGGGAGCCGCAGTTAACCATTGTGGCAGCCAATACGCCAGCGGCGCAATAGGCGTTCCACTTGGAGACATCGTTAGCCTCGTACAATACGTAGCCGGAGGGCAGCTTCTTGCCAGCTTTGATGACCTTGTCCTCAAGGGCCTTGGCGACTGTGCTCTGGACTACTGTGCCGATGGTTCCGGTCTTGCCGTTAGCCTTGACGCACTCGTAGACCATGTTGTTGGCGTTCAGACCCTGGTATGCCATGCCTAGGAGCTGGTGGCGCTCGAATATGCCCATAGCGTTGCCCATCTCCATCTCGCCGATCTGCTCATAAATTGAGGCAAGGGCAGCGGCATTCATGGCGTTCCTCTTGGTAATCATTGCTAGGTGGTTGGCCATGACGTTCCTGAGAGCAAAGCCCAGACCCTCATCGTTCTGGGGGATGTTGAGAACAGATGCGACGTTTCCGCCGGACATGCCTACGGTCTGTGGGTATTCGCCCCAGACAGAAGCATGGATCATGGGTGCCTCAACCATTGTAGCCTTGTACTGCTGGATGAGTGCCTCGGTTGTGGCTGCTGCTGCGCCGGTCAATCCGACCACGAACTCAGAGGCAGCGTTGACCCTCATGGTTGGGATCTGGACCATCAGCTGTTTTCCACCGCTCAGCACCTTGACATTGGTGTCGTCGCCGGGGGCAACCTGCAAAAGAGTCTTAATCTTATCAGCAAGGGCGCTTGCATTGGCAACAACATCATAATTAAGCTCACGTCCCTTGATCTGCCTGCGGCCTCCAGCTACCTTTCCAGTCTTTAAGGCGCCTTCGATGCCGGCCAGGTTAACGGCTACGGTTCGCTTTGTGAGAGAAATGAGTCTCTGCATGGCCGCGTTCTTGAGAGGGCTGACGGCGCTCAGGTCGACGTCGCTCTTCAAAAGAACTCCGCGGTCGCTATATAGGTCTATCTTGTCAGACACGTTCGTTATCCTCCTTTACCTTTTTAGCAGCAAAAACTGCAACGATGGTCAGTGCTGGAGCGACGATACAACAGCCTAAGCTAAGATATTGTATCCAACACATCACAATTCGTTACAATCTCCCGCCGCTCTCACTAATGTACCTTAGCTACTTATAGTTTTTGCGTGCCATTACTATAACTGTTAATATTATAAGAATCTGTAGCCCTTATGATGGTATAATCAACAAAATTGTTAAAATAAATTATATCTTAATTCATATCTATAATTACGCTATCCTATGCTTCTCGACCTTTGGCCGATTCGAAGGACTTTGACGGCAATTGCCTCATTTTTGTATATCGCGATGGTGGGTAACGATCCTCAAGAGGGGTTGATATTATTTCTGCTTATTGATAAATGGATACATCAGGGTAAAGAATTTGCTTATGGTATATATCTGTAAAATTGAATTCGTTGACATTCATGTAGGATAGAACGGCTCATCAAACGCGATTTTGCCCTCAAGAAGTCAATCGTAAACAATTGTAATTTATCGAATAATCGTGTTGTTTGAATAATATGTATAATGCGGCGAAAATATTTTTTCGAAATCAGGCCAATCATTTTGCGGACCAAATAGACGCATTATATAATGTAATTTTGCATAATCTCTTACAAGATCATGTCAAATCATATAAAATGTGTATATTAGATTTCCATTTAGTTCATTTTAACACTTTAGCAGAAAGGCGATCGGTTTGAACTGCTCGATGAAAATCTGACATCACCATTTAGTATTGCGTATTTTTTTGGCATCGTAGAGGTTTTGGTATCCGAAAGGTATCTCAGACTATGAACCAGACCGCTCTTGTCATAACGTGATTTTTTATGGAAAAATTTAAATCGATGCTAAGATTTGCCACTCTGGAATGCATCTCATAATAGCGGAGAAGCACGATGCCGCCAAAAGGATTGCAGAGATCCTGGCTGGAACCAAGCCCCGCACCCAGAGGGTAGCAGGCGTTGAGGCTTTTCAGTTTGACGATAAGGTAGTCTTGGGACTGAGCGGCCATATCGTGGGAGTAGACTATCCTCAGGGATACAATAACTGGCAAAAGGTGGACTGCAAGGATCTGATTCGAGCGGAGATCGTAGTTCGCCCCATCAATGAGAAGATAATCGATGCCCTGCGGTCATTAGGGAAAAAGGCAGATCGCATCACCGTGGCCACGGATTATGATAGAGAGGGAGAGCTCATCGGTGTAGAAGCCCTGAAGATCGCCCGGGAGGCAAATCCGGGCCTGAAGGCCGACCGTGTCAGGTATAGCGCTATTGTTAAGGACGAGATCCTGAAAGCCTTTAAAGATTCAGGAAAAGTTGACTTTGACCTGGCTGCATCTGGAGAGGCCAGGCAAATAATAGATCTCGTCTGGGGTGCGGCTCTGACCAGGTACATATCTCTCACCTCCGGAAGGCTGGGCAAGGAGTTCCTCTCCGTCGGAAGAGTACAATCGCCTACTCTTGCACTCATCGTCGATAGAGAGCGAGAGATTCAGGCTTTTGTTCCAAAGGCTTACTGGGAGATATATGCAGATCTGGAAAAAGAGCTTCGCGTGCAGCATGCCAAGCGCCGCTTCTGGGAGAAGACAGAAGTTGACAAAATAGTGGCCAACTTCGGAACTGTGGGCGTCATTCGGTCCATCGAGACAAAAACCCGCATCGAAAAGCCACCAGCTCCTTTTGACACCACCAGCTTCATCTCGGCCGCCAGCGGAATCGGCTTTTCTGCCTCCAATGCCATGCGCATAGGAGAATGGCTCTACGTCAACGGCTTCATATCCTATCCAAGAACGGATAACACAGTCTATCCGCCCTCCATCGATCTTGTGGCTTTGACCCGGCTTTTTACCAAAGGCGCTTTTTCCAAAGAGGCGGAGAGGCTACTTTTGGGGAAGATGGTGCCCACGCGCGGCAAGAGGTCTACAACAGACCATCCGCCCATCTATCCGACAGTTCCCGTGGATAAGAGTGAGCTCAAGGATGATCAGTGGAGAATTTATGAGCTGGTAGTGCGGCGCTTCTTTGCTACCCTCGCGGACCAATGTGTTTGGGATGCCACCAGCCTCAAGGTCGATATTGGTCCGGAACCCTTCCGGGCCAGCGGGGCGCGCCTGGTAGAGGCGGGCTGGAGATACTATTATCCTTACAGCAAAGCAGAAGAGCACATCCTGCCCGCAGTGAAAGAAGGCGAGCGCCTCAAGGTTCTTGGCCATAACGTTGAAGCTAAGGAGACGCAGCCTCCGGCTCGCTACGGCCAGGGTAAGCTCATCAAGCTGATGGATGACCTGGGTCTGGGCACCAAGTCCACACGCCATGACATCATCAGCAAACTTTATGCTCGCGCTTATGTACAGGGCAATCCCATGCGGCCCACCAACACCGCTTATGCTGTAGTGGACACGCTGCAAAAGTACGCGCCCACGATTACCAAGCCGGAGATGACGCAGACCCTGGAGAATGATATGACTCAGATCTCGGAGCGAAAGATCAAGGAGGACGAGGTCATTGAGGAGTCGAGGGTTATGCTGACTTCCGTCTTTGATGAACTGACCCAAAACCAGACCGGCATTGGACAGTCCCTCAAGGACGGCCTTCGTATCGATAAGATAGTGGGCACCTGCGAGAAGTGCAAATCCGAGCTCATAATTCGGCGCGGCCATCGCGGCTCGCGTTTCATCGGCTGTTCCGGCTATCCGGAATGCAGATTTATTCTGCCCCTTCCCAGGTTTGGGTCGGTGGTGGTTACGGATAAGCTGTGCGATAAACATGGCATGAATCATATTCGCATTATCAACAAGGGCAAAAGGCCCTGGGATCTGGGATGTCCGCACTGCAACTTCCTGGAGTGGCAGGCCAAGAAGGCCCAGAGCGAAGCCGATCCTGAGAATAAAGGGGCGAAGAAAGAGACAAAGAGAGCCGCCAGGAGCGCAAGAGTAAAGAAAACGCCGGCCAAGGGGTCAAAGACGGATTTGAAGGCAAAAGGCGAAGGCCTGGTGGCGGTACCAGGAATAGGACCGAAGACCCTGGAGAAGCTGGCCTCGGCAGGCATAAAGACCTCGCAAGACCTGATCAATGCCAAAACCAAGAGTCTAGCGACGCAGACGGGCCTGAGCGAGAAGAAGATCCTGACCTGGAAGAGCCTGGCCAAAGCCGCAAGCTGAGTGCCAGGGACTCACCCCATTTTGATGGCTAACCGAGTGCCAGGGACTAATCAGGTGGCCATAAATTCTTTACTAAAAGCGTTGATGCTCCTTTATATTTTTATGACACCTTAAGCAAAAAGCTGCTAACTAAAAGATTTACCGGGTTAACAGAATGGGCCCGGCCGGATTTGAACCGGCGGCCACTCGGTTATGAGCCGAGCGCTCTACCGGACTAAGCTACAGGCCCAAAAGGAATGCGCCGCCAACAGGGCTCGAACCTGTGACATTCTGGTAACTGCTCTGTCCTGCAATTAACAGCCAGACACTCTACCAACTGAGTTATGGCGGCTCGACCTCCTCCCTGGATGCACAATGATTTAAGCCTTTTGATAAGAAGGTAGATCTCATGCGCGTCCTGAAGAAAAATCTGCGCGGCGATGAAGGAGAAATAGCTCTGCTTCCCGAGTCCTTAGACGATCTATGGCATCTGCAGCATCTGGTTGAGAGGGGCGACCTTGTTTTTGCCCTGTCACACAGGAAGGTGCCGGCCATAGCTGACAAGGCGCGGCCGGAGAAGATGGAGAGAAAGACGGTGCGCCTGGGGATTAAGGTGGAGGATATTGAGTTTCATGTCTACTCCAACTGGCTGCGGCTGCACGGCATCATCAAATCGGGGATGGACGTGGGGGCGTACCATACTCTGAATATCGAAGTTGGAACAGAACTGTCCATAATCAAGTACCACTGGAGGCCGGACCTGCTGGCGCGCATCGATGAAGCAGTGAAAGAGTCGCAAAGACCGAAGGTGGTTTTGGCACTGGTAGAAGAGGGTGAGGCCACTATCGGCATTCTGCGCCAGTTCGGAGTGCAAATGGCAGCAGAGTTACGCATGGGCAGCGGAAAGGGCAGCGGCGAAGACACGCGCGCAGTCTTCATGCGGGATGTGGCCGGGGCCATTGATCAGACTGCTCAGGATGGCGCGGACGTGATCCTGGCAGGACCCGGTTTTGCCAAAGAGGACCTGAAGAAAGTGATTGACTCCAGCTATCCGGAACTGGCCAAGAGGATTGCCATGGATGATGCCTCATCCATTGGGAGATCCGGATTTCAGGAGGTGCTGCGTCGCGGCGCCGTAAAGAGCGTTCTTGAATCCAGCCGCATAGCAAGAGAGGCGAAGCTCATTGAAGACCTCTTCCGGGAGATCGCCAAGGACGGCAAAGCCGCTTATGGCGTAAAAGAGGTACAAACTGCAATGAACTACGGTGCCATAGAGACCCTCCTGGTCCTGGATGAGATGGCCCGCAGAGGCAGGGTGGATGAGATCATGCGCGAAGTGGGCAACGCGCGCGGAAAAGTGGTGATCTTCAGTTCAGAGTTTGAACCCGGAGATAGGCTGCGCTCTTTAGGCGGCGTGGCAGCATTGCTCCGATTCAAGATAGTTTAAGATCAAGATTCCCAGGGAGATTTAAATGATCAGATGCGGCAAATGCCAGAGTTCTGCCATTATCTACCAGAAGTACTCGGGAATGCGTCTATGCGGTGTTCATTTTGACGAGGACGTTTTCCGCAAGGTCAGGGAAAGCCTGCGCCAGACAGGACTTTTCGGCAGGGGCGCGCGCGTAGCCCTGGACATGAATGGTGGTATTGATAGCGCTGTTCTGGCTTTCGTTCTCAAGGATATCTTCAGGAACCGAAAGGACATAGGTTTTCTGGCGATCATCATCGATGAGGGAGGGGCTCCCATGGAGCATGCCCGGCTTATTGCCAGACGGCTGGAGATCCCGGTTATCGAAAAGAGATTTCCGGCTCTGCAAACGCCTGGGGAGGCCCCCCAAATGTTTGCCGCAGGATCTGACTGGAGGGGGGAGCAACTCATAGCCATCGCGCAGGAGAAGGATGCCAGCGTTCTCGCAACGGGCCATAGTTTGGATGAAGAGGCAACGGACGTCTTCATAAGCTATCTGCGCGGAGATGTCGGCGGACTCCCGGGGATCGGCCCCGGCATCAGGGAAGACGGAAAAATTCCCTGGATAAAGCCTCTGCGCCGTATTCCTGAAAAGGAGATCAGGCTTTTTGCCATCAGGCACGATCTCGACTGTTTCAGTGAAGCTAGTATGGATTGCTTCCGAATGGAGGCAAAAAGGCTGCTTTGCGAATTTGATTCCAGGCACCCGGGAACAAAATACTCCCTGATGCGAAGCCTTGGAAAATTGTCCAGGCATGAGAGCAGGGGGGGCCAGGGGCAAAGCCTTTAAGTGAAGATGCAAAATAATCGAATCTTGCGCCTCGGTAGCTCAGCTGGTCCAGAGCGATTGACTTGTAATCAATAGGTCGCGTGTTCGAATCACGCTCGGGGCTTCTCCAAAACATGCAGAATCGCGTGTCATGCCGCCGCAATTTCGCCGCGGGTATCATGACGGAAAACTCTTTTCTCGCAAACGATCTTATCGAAAATCAAATTCTTCAGTTATTTTATTAAAAAGTTTGATGGCCAATTCCCATTTGTTACGGCCAAACCCAGAACTCCAGTTCCGTCCTTCTGCCTCATCTTCGGGCTAGGGGCAAATGTTCAGGGTCGAGCAAAGGCAATAGACCATCGCAACGGTTGATATCGATATGAGGCCCAAATTTTGAACTCAGGCCCTCTTTATCTTCTTGACATCCAGTCTGGTCTTGCACCTGGGACAAGCCTTAGGTTTGTTCACCCTCGTCTCCCATCCATAGTGGCATTTGGGACATTTCATCTGTTTCATATTAATACAGTTGTAATAAGAGTATTAATAACTTTCGATTGTATATGATTATCCCTACTACTCCTGCAAGCGCAAAGCCTATAATTGAATGGATGCGGTAAAGATAGAACTTCATGAACGAGATTTTGGAGATTCTTTCCGAAAACGCCAAGGCAGCTCCTTCAGAGATCGCGGCGCTGCTGGGCAGATCCGAGGCGGATGTAGCCCAAGAGATTAAAGAGATGGAGGACGCGGGCATTATAAGAAAATACATCACCCTGATCAACTGGGAGAAGCTGGACCAGAGCCTTGTCTTCGCCGTTTTGGAGCTTAAGGTGGCGCTACAGCGCAAGACGGGCTATGACGCCGTGGCGGAGAGAATTGCCAATTTCTCTGAGGTGGATTCGGTGCGCCTCATCTCCGGAGGCCACGATCTCTCCATCACCGTGCGAGGCAAGTCCATGAAGGATATAGCCTACTTCGTGGCGGAGAAGATCGCCCCTCTGGAAGGCGTTCAATCGACATGCACTCACTTCATCCTCAAGAGCTACAAGGAGCACGGCGTCATCCTGATCGACAAGCCTAAGCCCAAGCGACTGGTGATAACTCCATGAAGCAGAGCCTCAAGAATATTCCAGCCTGGAATGCAGATACGCACCTAAATCAGGTTGTCAGAAACATGCCGCCTTCGGGGATACGCAAGTTCTTCGATCTGGTAAGCGAGATGGAAGGAGCGATCTCACTGGGAGTGGGCGAGCCTGATTTTGTCACACCCTGGCACGTACGCGAGGCCTGCATCTATTCACTGGAGTCGGGAAATACTCACTACACATCCAATAAGGGGATGCCGGAGTTACGGGAAGCTATCTGCGATCAGGCCTTCGAGGACATGGGACTGGATTACGATCCAATAGAAGAGATTCTGATCACCACAGGCGTGAGTGAAGCCGTGGACCTGGCATTTCGTGCCACTCTTAACCCGGGCGACGAGTCCATTGTGCCTGAGCCCTGTTATGTGGCTTACACTCCAGATATTGTCCTGGCGGGAGGAGTGCCAAAGACGGTCCCCACACGCCTGAAGGATGAGTTCCGGGTGCAGCCAGAGGATGTCGCCAAGGCCGTGACTGAGAAGACGAGAAGCCTGCTGCTCAGTTATCCCAACAACCCCACAGGCGCTATAATGACGCGCTCCGACCTGGAGGACCTGGCGGACGTGGTAGTGGAGAACGATCTCATCGTCATATCGGATGAGGTCTATGGCAAGCTCAGCTACTCCGGCAACCACGTAAGTTTCGCTCAACTGGAGGGCATGAAGGAGAGAACCATCATCCTGAACGGCCTTTCCAAGTCGCATGCCATGACCGGCTGGCGCGTCGGCTACGTGCTGGGAGATCCAACACTGGTCGGGGCCATGACCAAGATCCATCAGTACACCATGCTCTGCGCGCCTACCATGGCGCAGGTAGCGGCTGTGGAGGCGATGCAAAAAGGCGATGAAGAGATGCTGCACATGAAGCATGAGTACGATCTGCGCAGGCGTCTTTTCGTCTCCGGCCTGAACCGCATCGGCCTGGACTGCTTCGAGCCCAGAGGGGCTTTCTATGCCTTCCCGTCCATTCAGAGGTGGGGTCTCTCTTCAGAGGAGTTTGCCGAGCGACTGCTGCATGAGCAGAAGGTTGCGGTGGTGCCGGGCAATGTCTTCGGGCCGAGCGGCGAAGGTTTCCTGCGCTGCAGCTATGCCACATCCCGGGAGGAGCTGATCGAGGCTCTGGACAGGATGGAGACATTCATCAAGGGTTTGTGAGACGGTACAAAATGCTCAAGGCCAATCTCAACTCTGAGAAAACAGATCGGCTGGCGGGCGGGCTGGCCCGCTTGGGCCTTTCGCCCAACACCTGGACTCTCCTCTCGCTGGTGCCGGCATTGCTGGGCCTGGCCGCATTGATCATGCACCAGCTCGCTTACGGCCTTGTGCTCTTCGCCCTGTCGGCTTTTATCGATATCGTGGACGGGACTATTGCCCGCGTGACCAATCAGGCCACCGATAGGGGAGCCTTCATCGACGGGGTTGTGGACCGGTATGTTGAGCTGTTGCTCTATCTTGGTCTTCTATTGTATGTGGGGCGAGGAGAATTCCTTCGCCTGCCCAATGAGGCCTGGTTCATGGTGCTCATCTTCGGGGCATTGATGACCAGCTTTGTAAGGGCCTATGCCGACCATCGTGGCATTGTGAAGGATCCGGTCGAGCTGAAGAGGATGGGCGGACTCCTGGAAAGGCTGGAGCGGCTTATGCTCCTTTATGCGGGAATGGTTCTCGGGCTCTTCAGTACAGAGTGGCTGATGGCGGTGATAGCCATAACTGCGGTGCTGGCGAATGCGACAGTGCTGCAGAGGATCTGGTTCGCGATGAGGAGATGAAGGTGGAGTTCGATTCAGACCAGGCTGCAACGCAAGATCAAACTAAAATGCTTGTATGTGTTTAGCCTCCCAGAATTGTTCGATCGATCTCGATTTCGGCAAGCGATGTGATGCTAGCCAACAGCTTGCGCCGGAATGAAAAACGATATCTTTAGCTGAAATTACTTGAAATTGGCTCTCTGGAACTGGCCATGCGAAATATCATGGAATAAGTCTATTGATGCTGATTTGGACGAGCTAAACACATACAAATGCTTGAGGTTGCAGAAACCAAGTGTGCGGATGATCTCTGGAACTACATAAAGGCCCATGAGGACGAGCTTGAGGATCTGGAAGATTATGCCAGGAAACGTGGGTTCAAACTGCCATGTTCTTCAGACAAACATTAGCTGCAACGGCAATTAAGTTTTAAATAATAAGAAGACAAATGAAACATCATGCTTGAGAGTTTGGAGCGCAAAAACCGAAGGCTTGAAATGCCCTATGACCTTGTGGAACCCGAAGACATTACCAAATCTATCATGAAACTCTCAGAGCTATCACTACACGATTTCTTGGCGGGCGAACCGGATATCTATACTGTAAGGGATTCAAAAGTCCGATTTAGATGAACATTGATATGTGCCTAAAAATAGAGCGAACTGGCAATGATTCTCATTAACTCACTATTATCTCTTTTGCCGAGTGAAGCTGTTCTTCGGCGCATGAAAGAGATGGCTCCGAAACATTTTCCTCAATCCCAATATCGTTTATGAGCTTCGATGCATAAAAGTCTGATACAGCGTCGTCCAGCTCGATAAGCTTTCTTGCGACGGGATTCTTCTTGTTTAGCTTGTACATCTTGGCCCGGCCCACTTCTCGCGTCAGAACGACCAGTTCTAGAGCCTCCAGTCTGGGCCAGACGCTGAACAGTGTGCCGCGGGAGAGATCACTCCCCTCTGCGATTTCAGTCTTGGAATAGTCGGATCCGAGATTATCCATCAGAAAGTCTAATATCTTAAGCACAGGACTCTTTTTGCCGAAAGCCTGCAGGAAGAGAGATTCGCCTAAAGGATCGCCCAGAGAAATCACCGTATAATAAATGGAATGGATGAGTTGAAAAAGATTGTCATTGAAGTTTAAAATTATGAATACTAATAAAATTAATGAGATAAAAGCTAAATTACTCAAGAAATTGCACAGACACGGCTACTGGGGTGGAAGGCATACCAGCTTCGATAATCTTCCCAAGGGATTTGAGAAAAGCCTTCGAGGAAAGGTCAAAGAAGCGGCAGAGGATCTGATTGATGAGGGACTATTAAAAGGAAAACCTACAAGTTACGGTATAGAAGTCTCGCTCAATCCAGAGAAGAAGGAAGAAATCGAACGCGTTATCAAGAACTTTCTTGATGATGTTGATTAGCAGGTGGCAGACTTCAGACACTCGATACTTTTATCATTTCTGCCGCCAGGCTAAGGGCCAAGATGTCCCCAGAGTCGCGCCCCTTCAAGAACAGCAATCTGTTCTCCAACCACTATCTGGAAAAGCTGATCAAAGACAATCCAGAATGGCGAGAGGCAGAGCCCGAGCAGGCTTTTGCCGGAATCAAAAAGCTCTATGAAAGCAGGCGCGGGTCCTCGAGAACCACAACGAATCCCAGCTGGAGGAGAACTTCATCCGGCCGGTGCTGCGGCTTCTGGGGCATTACTTCGGAGTGCAGGGAAAGGTGCTGGGGAAGGATAGGACGCCTGACTACGCCTTTTTCCCGGACCGGGAAAGCCTGGATGAGGCTGAGGCGAGGCCGGGAGAGGATTACTACCGCCACGCCATAGCTGTAGGCGACGCCAAATCCTGGAAGATCTCTCTGGATAAGAGCCGCAAGGGGCAGGGCAGCTTTGAGATGCTGAACCCCAGCTTCCAGATCGATGTCTACCTGCGAGACACGCCGCCCAAATGGGCTATCCTGACCAGCGGCCGTATGCCAACATCTGCTCGCAATCACTGGAAATCGATAAAGAGGGAAAGCCCTCGAAACACAATTCAGGAGGACTGAAAGAACAAACACGGTCCAAATCCGCTAACTGCTCTATCACCAAGTATCCAAGCCCGCCCGGCGTTGAGGGCGCCCCGGCTCGACCCGCGCGTTTAACCGCGCGCGGTACCTCACAGGAAGCATCCTGCAGGAAAGACGGGCAAAAGGCATCCAAGCCTCAGTCCCTGAAAACCAAGATGTAAGCAACATTCCAACACGCACCTGCTTGCCCAAAGACGCAGCTGGCAACTTCACCGCCGAGCAGGAGCGTTCAGACGTAGTACACGATCTTCTCGCCTTCCTGGCAAAACGGATGCTGGAGATGGACAAAGAAAAGCTAGCCGGGAGATCAAAGGCTTCCTGGGCTGGCTGGAGGGATTCGTGGGTGCCAGGGTGGAGGATCTCACGCCCAAGACCAAGCTGCAGAGCTACTACGAGCACGATTACGAGAGCTTTCTGGCAGTGCTCAAGAAGAACAGAAAGAAGCTGGCCATTGATCCCGCCCGCCGGGAGCCAGCGGAGGCGCTGCAGGCCGAGTTCGAGGGATCTGTGGGCAAACTGGGGCCGCTGCGAGAGAGGATCAGGCTGACTGACGAGCCGATCGATGCGGTGGTCTACAGGCTGTACGGGCTGACGGAAGAGGAGATCGGGATTGTGGAGGGAAATACACATTAGAACGGCATGGTCAATCATAATTTGATGCACAAAAACAAATAAGTACTGAGAACGGAAAATAAGATTTGGAGTTACTGTATGGCCAGACCTATCGAGCTGGGATTGATCCTGGAAGGAGAAGACGCAGAGGAGTTTGTAGAGGATCTCCTTCATCCTAAAGTCAGTGAAAAGAAGATGTGCATACTTAAGAAAGCTCAGGAAATCTATAAGGCGCATCCGGTTTGAATCCAATAGAGGGCGTCACTCACACTGAGCTTCGTATTACGAGCTTGAGAGAAGAAGATGATTTAGCATCTTTCTGCTCAACCAGTGATGAGCTAAACGATTTCTTGAAAAGCGATGCCCTAAAGGCTCAAAATGATCTGATAAGCAGGACTTACTTGTGCTTTTGGAGAGGAGCAATCGCGGGGTTCGTTACACTAACCACCGATACAATTGGATACAATTTAGTCGAGCATGGCGATGGTATTGATGGATACGTATATCAAAAATATCCTGCAATAAAGATCGCGAGACTGTCAGTTGATAAGAGATACAAAAGACGTGGTATCGGCCAGAACCTACTCCTTCGGGCAGCAGGCAAAGCCTACGAAATTTCAAAACAAATCGGCTGCCGATATATAACAGTAGATGCGAAACGAGAATCTATAGATTTTTATCGGAAATACGAGTTTAGAATAGTAAAGAAACATGAGGAACGAGATTTTCCACCCATGTATTTTAATCTCTACTTTGCAGGTAAAAAAGATAAACAAAATGAGCCTGCCTTAAATGACGCAAATGCAATAGAAGAAGAAAGACTAAGGGTCATGGGAATTGAAGCCTTAACAAGGCCTTAGGTCCGGAAAAAGCTCTAAGGTTTTTAACCCTATTCCTCAGCGAACCGGCGCCCGAGCGTGCCTACCAGGGAGCGGAGCTGAAGCAGCTCTACGTCGGCGGCAAGTTTGCCGAAATACTTGCCCAGGATGTCTTCCAGACCAAAATCCATCAACCACTCACCGCCAAGTAACCAAGCCGCCTGCCCGGCGTTGAGGGCGCCCCGGCCCGACCCGCGCGTCTCACCGCGCGCGGCACCACACCAGAAGCAGTCTACAGGAAAGAGGCCAACGGCATCCAAGCCAAAGTCCCTGAAAGCCAGGAAGGATGAGCCGATCGACGAGGGTCTGGGCTTTACGGACTGACAAAAGAGGAGATTCGGATTGCGGTAGGGAACTCAAATAGGAAAGCACAAATGAATTGCTGGCGCCCTAATTTTGCACGTCTCCAGATAAAGTTAAATCTCATAAAAAAGAACAAATACTACGATATGTTCTCCGAATATATGGCTGTGGCCCTGAAAAAAGCCCAGTACAAAATTATAGATGACGAATATCCCTACTTTGCCGAAGTACCGGAACTTGACGGAGTATGGGCTACAGGAAAAACCATCGAAGATTGCAGAAATGAGCTTATCGAAGTAATCGAAGAGTGGATTGTAGCCAGGCTGCAAAGGGGATTGTCTATTCCAACCATAAACGGCCTGAGCATAGGGACTCCTTCCCAGAAGACGGTGGCAGTTGTCTAGATTGACCCCTGTTTCCCGACAGGAGTTGATTCGACGTTTGAGCGAACTGGGGTTCGAAGGGCCGGTTCCTGGAAGAAAGCACCAGCACATGACAAAAGGTGATCTTTTGCTCATGCTGCCCAATCCTCACCATGGAGAGAAGATCAGCGTCGATCTGCTAACTGAGATCTTAAGAAAGGCTAAGATCACCAGAGAAGAGTGGTTCAGGACGGTATAGAGCAAATTAAGGTTTTCGATATTCTTCCTATCTTGGCAGCGAACCGGCGCCCGAGCGTGCCCACCTGGGGGAGGAAGCTGCAACAACTCTACGTCGGCGGCAAGTTTGCCGAAATACTTGCCCAAGATGCCTTCCAGACCAAAATCCATCAACCGCTCTGCCCCAAGTATCCAAGCCCGCCCGGCGTTGAGGGCGCCCCGGCTCGACCCGCGCGTTTAACCGCGCGCGGCACCTCACCATATGCAGGCTACAGGAAAGACGGGCAAACGGCACCCAAACCTAAGTCCCCGAAAGCCAGATAAAGCAACATTACCACTCGCGCCTGCCTGCTCAAAGACGAGGCAGGTAACTTCATCGCCGATCAGGAGCGGTCGGACGTAGTGCACGACCTGATGGCCTTCCTGGCGGAACGGATGCTGGAGATGGACAAAGAAAAGCTAGCCGGGAGATCAAAGGCTTTCTGGGCTGGCTGGAGGGCTTTGTGGGAACAAAGGTGGAGGACCTCACAGCCAAAGACCAAGCTGCAGAGCTACTACGAGCACGATTACGAGAGCTTCCTGGCGGTGCTCAAGAAGAACCGAAAGAAGCTGCAGATCGATCCCGCCCGCCGTGAGCCAGCGGAGGCGCTGCAGGCCGAGTTCGAGGGATCTATGGGCAAACTGGGGCCGCTGCGGGAGAGGATCAGGCTGACTGACGAGCTGATCGATGCGATGGTCTACAGGCTGTACGGGCTGACGGAAGAGGAGATCGGGATTGTGGAAGGAAGCAAATGAAAACTAATTAGCTAGAATATCTATTATCTTTTTCAGAACTTCATCGATTTTATGTGGCCGGCTTTATATAGGATTATCTTGCAGTCAGCGGTAAATATTCGATTTGGCCTTATATTGCTTATTTTCCGAAGAGACCCTTCTTCGAAGTCGGATTCATTTATGGGAACCGCGTATCTATCCCTGAATTGCTGACTTGTTATCTGGCAGAGAATTCTGTCCTCTCCGTCGAGTTCTGCCAGCACGAGTGCAGGACGCCTTTCATTTTGAGGATGATCTTTGCATCTCCTGCCAGGCACGCTCAATCTCGTCGAGGGAGGCTTTGCTGTATGCAATCAGCATCGAGGCCATCTCGCTCACACTGACATGCATGTGACCGGGCCCTCATATAGGCATTTTCATAGGAGGCACCAAGTTGTCTCCAGATCTCCTCATCTGCCAGGATGCTCCAGATTACCCTGGCTCTATCCTCTTGCCTGGGAATTAGCTCTCTTAGCTCCGGTCTTATCTGAGAGAGCAATCGCGCCATCTCCTGGTAATTCTCGGTCAGCTCCTTCTCAAGACGGAGGCGGAGGTACTTGGTTAGACCGGGGTTTTCAGTGGATATGGCAATGGTGATCGATCCTTTCCTGATCAGAGAAGGAACAACCACATCCCCCACTCCCCCCACCCTGTTGACAAGTATCCCCCGTCGAGAAGCCTCCTCCCCTATGGCCTGGTTCAATTTGGGATCGTTTGTGGCAGGAATGGCAATAAAGGCTCCCTCCAGGTGTTTCTCAAACCCCTGGTTGAGGTCGGACCTAACAAGCTCCAGCTTCTCATGCATCGCCCAAAGATCGTCTGTGAAGTCACGGCTGACCACTTTAACGGGTCCGTAGTCTGAAAAAAGTCTGGCTTTTCGTTCGCCTACTTTCCCGCCACCGAAAATCACCACCAGTTTTCCTTCCAGATCGAGAAAAAGTGGTATTAACGGCATTCTCGATTCGCTTTTAATCTTCCTTGGCCCGGCCATAAGACTTCCCCGAGGGTCCTCCTCAGATCCTGGCGCTGATCTTCTTGTACTCCCGCTCGCTGAATAGAACGCTATAGTCCTTTATCCCGGATTGACGGGATAGTTGACCCGCTATCCTCAGGCAGTCTTCCCTGCTCCTGGAGTGGACCATTGTATAGATATTGTAGGGCCAGTCAACGGCCGTCACTCTCTCATAGCAGTGGGTGACCTCATCTGACGCGGCAAAGAGCGCTCCCGTCGCCATCACTCTATCAGAGGGCACGATCCAGGCTATCAATGCGTTGGCCACGATCCCGAGAGCCCGGTGGCCTATGGTGGCCGCGAACCTGCGAACGACACCCTCCCTTTCCAGAGCCAGGAGACGGTCTATGACCTCCTCTTCAGACATGCCCAGGATCTCACCCCACACCTTGTAGGGGCGCTCTGTCAACTTCACCCCGTCCTGGGCGACCTTGAGAAGCTCCAGATCCATTTGATCCATCAGAGCCACCCGCCCGGGTCCTGGAAGGGATAACGATCCTGGCCGTTCCCTGGAATCTGGCGCGGCACATTGCTGGGATTGCCAGATACTTTATGATCATCCCAATTGTTGCCTCCCGACAAGGGGCCGTTATCCCAATGGTCTTGCCCGTTATCAGCAGCGTTTTGTATGCCGTTATTCGCGAAAATGTTGTGATAGATAAGATTATCGCTGCAATCCACTAAATTGGCACCTGCTATATGATTTTCGTAGATCCTGTTCTCGGTTATGTTACCACCGGTTGTGCTGCTCATACGCAGGCCGAAGCGGCTATTCTGGCGGAGGATGTTTCCTGTGATTCTCAATTTCCTGGATGACTGGACAAATATACCCTGACCATTGCCTGTGGCGATGTTGTTCAGGACATCGGCATCGCTGAGCTGCTCCAGAGAGATGCCCTCATTTTTGTTTAAACTCACGTTGTTTGCATCAATGATGCAGGCAGTGCTGCCTGTGAGGGATATGCCTCGATCATTGGACAAGGCGGTGTTACCCAGGAGTGAGCATCCCAGGGAACTGGTGAGCATCACGCCGTTATCCCGATTCTGGTTTGCGCTACAGTTTTGAATCCTGCAAAGACGGGACCCATAAAGAGATATGCCGCTACGGGAGGCATCCATACGGCATTTTAGCAGAAGCAAGCTTATGGAATCATCGGCCCGAAAAGCTTCTGCAGAGCAATTGCGGACCTGATTATTTACAAACTGGATGCCGGACGAACCTCTAGCTTCAAAGCCGACTTTGCAGTCTCGGACGCTGCATCCTAAAATGGTGCAGGCATTACTGTCCAGGATGAAAAGACCGTTTTCAGACCAAAAGACGCTGCTATCCTGGATGCGACAATTGCTGGAGTTGACCAGCAGCACGCCAGTACTGCTGTTATTTATGGTAAGGTTCCTGGCCCGAATGTCCCGGCAGTGTATAAGTCCCAGAAAACTGCAGTTAGAAGGAACTGTGAGATTGGTTTTTCCCACGAGATAGCAGATCGACCTGTTGTCGGCAAGGTTAGTTTCGTCTATATCCTGCACATAGAAGTTGTGGCTTGCAGCGCTTGCAGTGCCCTCACCAGTCTCAACACGCAGGTTGTAATTGTTTCCTTGCAGTATGTTCCCTCTCAGGACATTTTTTATCGAGCCCCTCAAAGAGATGCCATAGGTATTCTGTGTTGCATTATTGGACTCCAGCCTATTTTCGTCAGATGCAAAGAGGAGAATGCCGTTTCCGTTTCCGGACAGCTCGTTATTCGCCACAAGATTCTGATAAGATCCGTCGCCATAGATGCCTGCCCTCTCGTTCTTCAAACAGACGTTCGCGGTCACATTGCAGTCTTTCGTGCCCCTCAGGCTGATGCCGACCTTGCCGCCTGTAATGAGGTTTTGCGTCAGGTTATTGCGGCTAGAATCCAATAAATCCAGGCCGCTCACATAGGTTCCGGAAAGATTGTTCCAGGATAGTTCATTATCCCCGGATCTTGTGAGCACCACTCCGAACCCGCTTCCTGAAAATGTATTATTCCTGACTATGTTTTGGCTTGAATCTTCCACCAGTACACCCTGCTGACCCGTGATCCTGCATCCAGAGATCTGGCTCTTCGTGGTTTGATTTATCCGAACTCCGATATCGCACTGGAGGGTGCTGTTCTGAACCTTATTTTCGCTGGCATAGATCTCTAGACCAGTAGGTGAATTGATCTGGTTATTGAGCACGGTATTATTCTCACCAGTCGAGCTTAAAGCGATCGCTGCCCCTACAACAGTGCAGTTAATGAGCTGATTGTCTCGCGACTGGAGACTGACGGCAGGTTCTTCTCCGGGAGCTTTTATCGTAATGTTGGAGATCTTGCAGCCAGGGGCAATTACAGCCAGAGATCCTACCAGGGTTACATCTCCAATGCCTGAGATATTGAGGCTGCGATCCACAACAGCTCCGCTATAATTACCGGGCAGGATCTGGATCGAATCCCCGGAGCTTGCCAGGAATATCGCGCGAGGAATAGTTGCGGCATTGCCCGATCCGCTGGGATCAACGATCAAGGTCTTGGCCTGGGCAGAGCATACCAGTAGCAGAAAGATGAGGGCAATTATGAGTTTCATCTTCCTTGGTTTATGCCTTTGCTGGCTATTAAACCTATGGCGCAAAAGAGCATTTTCATAGCCATAATTTGGATTATTTTTCAAGATTGATTGTAGTATGCAATGCGGTTTAATGTCTTTAAAGACAATCAGACTCGGGAATGCCCATCTATGATCATCCTCCTTAAATGGCGAATTTTATTGATAGAATATTTTTATAATTTAACCGTTGGTAGAAAGATAGAAATATTCATATCATTTATGCATATCTGAGCAGGACAGATTTCCGATGGCAGGGCCTTATAGCATTCTCATCATTGAAGATGATCCAGAACATGCCGAGCTCATCAGGATGGGCTTTAGAAGGCATGATGAATTCTTCCTCGACTTTGCGACCACTGGAGAGGAGGGGCTGGAGATGATCGCGAATAAAGCTTATGATCTTATCTCCGTGGACCTGGTTTTGCCCGGTATTGGGGGCCTGGATGTTCTGGTTAAGATCCGCAAACTGGACCCGGATATACCGGTGGTCATGGTTTCGGGTCACGGCACAACTGAGATGGCAGTCGTGGCCTTTGAGAACAGGGCCACAAAATATGTGGTCAAGAGCCTGGAGAGCTTCAAGAGCCTTCCTTATGTCTTTGAGAACCTGACTCAAGAAGCCAGGTTCAGGGCAAATGAGAGAGAGATGCGTGAATGCATCGAGAGATCGGAGAGAATTCATAGAAATATTGTGGAGAATGCACTGGCAGGCATCTATATACTTCAGGAAGGAGCCTTCAAGCTGGTCAATCCGAAGCTTGGTGAGATATTCGGCTGTGCTGCAGACAGCCTCCTTGGCATGCCCTTCTGGCAGCTCGTCAAGCCCGATGATATGCAGTGCGTCAGCCGTCTGGAGCGTGACCAGGAGTCGGAGGTTCCTGTTTATGAGTCGAAGGTGCAGCGCAAAGACGGGACAAGTCGCTGGATCGAATTTAGGAGCGTTACCATAGAGCATGAAGGGCATAGAGCAATCCTTGGCAATCTCCTGGATATAACCCAGAGAAAGGAACTTGAAATCGAAATCATGAGAGCCAACCGGAAGCTAGAAGCCATGGAAGGAATAACTGAGGCGTTTATTGGCTCGACCGGCGATACCGACAAGGATCTGGCCGATGCCCTGGCCCATATTATCGCTGGATTGGGGGGGGCAGAAGTTGGCGGCGTGTTCCTCCAGGATGAAAACGGCCTGGTACTGCGAGCGCTGCACGGGTTGGTGGAAGTGATGATTGAGTTCATGGCGAGCACTGAATCAAGTCACCTTCTGGGCCTCGCCCATGTCCACAAATCTGCAGAGAACTCGCCTCTCAACTGGATGTCGGCACCAATAGTATGCGGCGTCCAGGCGAAAGGTGCGGTAGTAGTAGCCCGCACAGATGCAAATGATTCGTCAACTCTCGCTTTTCTGGAAAAGACAGCTTTTCGCATCGGCCACTTATTGGAAGCGTCCGGTTCTAACCATCCGGTGCTGCCGCCTTTGGAAAAGATGCCCCTCATAGAAACCGATATCAATCGGGGCTAAAAATTCGTGATATAACTGGAGTCCTGGGCCAGGGTGATCAGTCTCCTGGCCAAAAGAAGTCGATCAGCCAGTCCACCTGGCCGGGAGGCAACTCCATTTCGTCCTTTATGATCCTTGCCACAATCTCAGCCACTTGAGGAGCAGTCTTTCCGGTGGTGTCTATCTCATCCACCCGGCTGCAATACTCCACCGCTTCTACCAGAATAACATCCAGGGCTTCAGCCTCCAGGTTTTCCCTAATCTTCTCCGGAGAGTAGCCCCGTGCCTCCAGACGGGTGCGAAGGTTGGAGGGCGCGAGCCTGAGGACTATAGACCAGTCTGCGAAGTGATGAGAGAAGTGGCCCTCCAGGATAGAGATCTCGTCGGAATCAAGCTCCTTGAGACATTGCTCCAGGGCATCCATATCCGCGTCCAGGCAACCTCTTTTTGGATCTGTGCCCAGATTCATGCCGCCTCTGACCAGGTCGTTGATATCGATGACTTTGTAGGGCAGAAGCCCTGCGACTGTAGTCTTGCCTGTGCCGGGCGTTCCGGTGAGAGCTATCTGCATATCTCCCGGTAAGCGGAAAGGAAGCGGTCGTTCTCGGATGGCGTTCCCACAGTGACACGCACGTGGTGCTCGCCCGCTCCCCGGAAGGAGCGACAGTCGCGAATGATGATGCCGCGGGCCTGGAATCTCTCCACAAACGAATTGGAGGGCTCTTTGGTCTCGAGGTAAAGGAAGTTGGCCTGAGATGGGTATGAATTTATCTCCTGATGCAAACGCTCTCGCTCCATTCTAATCATTTCTACGGAATTATTCATAAAAGGAACGTCAGATAAGGCAGCAACGCCAGCATTGACCGAAGCGCAGCTTATGCCAAAGAAAGGAGGCGCAGCTCTCTTATATTGGTCAGCAATCCACTGGGGCGCCACCGCATATCCCAGGCGCATTCCCGCCAGCCCGAAGGCTTTAGACAATGTTCGGCCTACAACCAGGTTGTCATACTCCCTCACGAGCGCAGCCAGGCTCCGCTTTGCAAACTCCACATAGGCCTCATCCAGGAAGACTATCGCATCCGTGCTCTCCAGCAATGTCCTCAACTCTTCTTCACCGGTGACGTTTCCGGTGGGATTGTTGGGCGAGCAGATGAAGGCCATCTTTGCGTCTGCCGGCATCGTCACAGGAACTTCGAATTCGATTCCTCGAGGCGAAAAGACGGGAGAGGCGCCGCATAAGACTGTCAGGATCTCGTAGTAGCTGAAGGTTGGGGTGGGTATGAAGGTTCTATCTCCCTTTTCCAGAAAGAGCCGGGTTAGTGTGTCCATGACCCCATCCATGCCAGCCCCGATCACTATCATCTCCTCGGGAAAGTCTGTATATCGGGCCAGACCTGCCATCAGTTCCTCGGGCTCCGGGTATCTCTCGGGAGAGATGTTCCGCAGCGCCTCGGCCACTCTGGGACTGGGTCCGTACGGGTTCTCGTTGCTGCCAAGCTTCACAATCTCAACCGGGCTCAGGCCATATTTGCGGGAGACTTCAGTGAAGCCCTTCCCCGCAACGTATGGCATAAGCCGTCCCAGACACGGCCGCACCTTCCGGGGGTTAGAGCAATTCCCCAATGACGGTCACCACTCTGTCGATCTCTTCCTTTGTAACCACCAGAGGCGGGATGAAGCGCAGTGTGTGCTCGCTCGTGTTGTTGATCAGAACACCTTTTTGCAGAGCCTTCTCCACCAAAATCTTGCAGTCCGCGTCCATATCCAGTCCCACCATCAATCCCTGGCCGCGAATCTCCAGGGGCCCGAGCTTCTTGAGCTCAGAGCGGAGGTACAGACCCAGCTCCTCGGACCTTTGCACCAGCAACTCTCTCTTGATGACATCGATCGTTGCCAGAGCTGCCGCGCTGATCAGGGGGCTGCCGGCAAAAGTGGACCCGTGGTCGCCTTTCTGGAAAGCTTCCGAGACGCTCTCGCGAGCGAGCATCGCCCCCATGGGCAGGCCTCCTCCGATGGCTTTCGCCAGGGTGATGATATCCGGCTGAACCTTTGAGTGATCTTTGCCAAACCACTTTCCTGTGCGCCCAAAGCCCGTCTGCACCTCGTCGAAGATGAGCTTGGCTCCTGTATCATCGCAGATCTGGCGGGCGGCTTTCAGATAGTCCGCATCTGGAACGTAGACTCCTGCTTCACCCTGCACCGGCTCCAGTATGACGGCCGCAGTCTCGCGGGTTACGGCAGACTTCAGGGCCTCGACGTCGTTGTAGGGGATGAATGTGGCCTCGCTCAAGGGCTGAAAGGGCTCGCGGTAGATGGGTTTGTAGGTAAGCCCCAAAGCGCCCAGGGTGCGTCCGTGGAAAGCGCGCTCGGCAGCTATGAACTTTGATTTGCCTGTGGCCCTGCGGGTCAGCTTCAGAGCAGCCTCCACGCTCTCGGCTCCTGAGTTGCAGAAGTATGCCCTCTTCATGCCGGTGAGCTTCTTCAGCTCTTCCGCCAGCAGGACCTGATTTTCTGTGTAGTAGAGGTTGGAGGTGTGGATCAGTTTGGCTGCCTGCCGGCTTATGGCCTCAACGACGCGAGGGTGGCAGTGGCCCACGTTGTTCACGGCGATGCCGGCCACGAAGTCCAGGTACTCTTTGCCGTCTGAATCCCAGACACTGGCTCTGCTGCCGCGCACCAGGACTACATCCTGGCGGCCGTAGGTCTGAAATATGGATTCAGATTCCCTTTTTTCGAGCTCATTTTTATCGATCATAAGATTGGTTCCTCTGATTCATTGCATACTGCTCGCAAATCGAAGGCTCATTTGAATCTGGCGATTGACATCCCTGCTTGTGATCTCCATGTGACCGGGATACATGGTTGAAACGTCCAGTTTCGTCAATCTCTCAATAGATTTGACCAGTTCTGCTGTGTTGCCTCCCAGCATGTCAGTCCTGCCAATGTTTCCGTCCGGGAATACGGTATCGCCAGAGAAGAGCACCTTCTCATTCCTTTCATAAAGGCAAAGGCTGCCCAGAGAATGGCCGGGTGTCTCCATGACCTCCAGTTTCCATTTTCCGATATCCAGGACCATGCCCTCTTTGAGTATCTCATCCACTTTGTATTCCGGGGCTTGCTGGCCGAAGAGATAGGCAACAGAGGCAAGATCATCGCCCACGCAGCCCACCTCTTTTTCGGATAGCAAAAGCTTTGCGCCCGTGGCTTCTTTAAGGCCCGGAGCCGCGCCAGAGTGGTCGTGGTGGCAGTGAGTGAGAACGATCATCTCGATCTTGGCAGGATCAATAAATTTCTTGATATTTTTTAAGGTAGGTCCAGCCATCATGCCTGCATCTATCAGAATGGGCCTCTCGTCCATAACCAGATAGACATTGCCATCGAAGGCAGCACCGCTAACCTTATGCACTTCAACCATTGATAAACACCAGCAGATCGGAATGTAGCTCTTACAATATATTAGTTGGTACCACCAATGACCCTGATGGAAGAGGCAAGCAGGGGGCGCGTGCCCCGCGAAATAGATGAAGTGGCGAGTCGTGAAGGAATAGAGCCGGCAAAGCTAGCTCGTCTGGTGGCAGCGGGCAGGGTGGTGATCCCTGGAAACCTGCGCCGGGTTGGGCTGGAGCCAGCAGGCATAGGAGAGCGGCTTACGACCAAAGTGAATGTGAACGTGGGCACCTCGCAGAATCTGGACTCTCCGGAAATGGAAGTGGAAAAGGCGTTGGCTGCGGTTGAAGCTGGCGCGGACGCAGTTATGGATCTTTCCACGGGTGGTGACCTTGACAGGGTGCGCCGGAAGATTCTGGATGCCGTCAGCGTTCCTCTGGGGACGGTGCCCATCTATCAGGCGGCAGTCAATAAAGAGCTAACCTGTCAGGGCATGTTCGATGCCCTGGAGAAGCACGCCAGGGATGGCGTGGACTTTGTAACGGTGCATGTCGGCGTGAACAAGATCTCGCTGGAACGGCTGCGGCAGGACCCGCGCGTTATGGGTGTGGTGAGCCGGGGCGGATCTCTGACCATGAAGTACATAGCCGATACGGGCGAGGATAATCCCTACTACGCGGAGTACGACTATCTCCTGGAGATCGCCAGGGAGTACGAGCTGACACTCTCTCTGGGCGACGGCCTCCGGCCGGGCTGCATCCAGGATGCCTCAGATCGGGCCAAGTACATGGAGTTCATCGTGCTCGGCGAGCTGGTCAAGCGGGCCCGGGCCGCGGGAGTGCAGGTCATGGTCGAAGGGCCGGGGCATGTGCCAGCGGATGAGATTGAGACCAGCGTGAAGGCCATGAAACATCTGACGGACGGCGCGCCTCTTTACCTTCTGGGCCCTCTTGTCACGGATATCGCGCCCGGCTACGACCACATCACAGCAGCCATGGGCGGAGTGATTGCCGGCATGGCGGGAGCCGACTTCCTCTGCGCCACCACGCCATCGGAGCATCTGGATCTGCCCACCAAAGAGGACGTGATTGAGGGGACCTATGTGACGCGCGTGGCAGCCCATGCTGCGGACCTCACCCGACCGGGCGTGCGGGAGCGGGCGCGCGCGTGGGACCTGGAGATGGCAAAGGCGCGAGCGGAACTGGACTGGCCTTGTCAGTTTCAGGCGGCCATAAATCCCGCCCGGGCAAAGCAGATCCGTCATCGGCGGGGCGTTGAGACCGACACCTGCACCATGTGCAGCGAGCTATGCGCCATCCGGCTTTCTAAAGAGGCCATGGAGAAAGAGACGGAGAAGGAGCGAAAATGAGAAATGGATCGCATTCAAGTTCGCTCCTCAAATATTCGAAGCATCGGATATGATCAAAATAGGCAAATCCTCGAGGTAGAATTTCTCAAGGGCGGCGTCTATCAATATTTTGATGTTCCCTAGGGAACTTGGTTGGGATTTGTAGCTGCAGACTCAAAAGGAAAATATTTCATAGACCAAATAAGAGAAAACTATCGATATTCTAGAGTTTGATTTTAACTAAGAGTAGCGCATCCTCAACGGAGAAAAGGAAAATTAAAACGGAATATCAATAGAATTGCCCCATATCAAGCCACTCCTGTGATATCAGGGCCCACCAGTCGGCGGCCAGAGTAACTCCGGAAAAGGGCTTCGTTACATAGTCATAAGGTAGCCAGAAGTAACCGTCCATACCCCAGGCAGTGCCCCAGGAATTGCGGCAAAGAATGGCCCCCCTGGCAGCATTGGGACACTGTACTGTGTCATCGTATCCTACAGCCATAACCGCGTGGCCTCCGACGCTGGCATCACCTGGACTGGGATAAGCCACAAGCCCGTCCCTACCAACTGAATTGAATTGCGGGAAGACCTCAAAGCCGAATTCCAGTGGCAGACCTGCAAAGAGCTGCCCTTTTATGGCGGTAAGAACAGCAGTTCCGGGCGTACCCGGCTGGTCGATGAGGACGTACTTCAAAGCCTGGAAGTTTTGCGCCATCAGTCCAAACCTGTAGGCAGGCTCCATCTTGAAAGCCTCTATCGAATAGGGAAGCAACTTCTCTGAGACCGTGCCGAATGCTGCCAGACTGCCCATTGTGCCCCGGATGGTCGCACCGGTATCCTCTTCGGCCGGGCTTCCTTCCAGCCAGCGGGTGTACCAGTAGGTGAATAGTCGACTTGCTGCCAACTCTTTTCCCGTAGATTTCTTAACGAAGTAACCTATCAGTCCAGCTAAAGCGTTGGCCGTACAGCTCCCGAGATTTCCCTGATCGACTATTGCGGTACAATATTTACGAAGATCAACCTTTGAAGATAGGCCGACTGGGAGCCGTACAAGGAGGCAGGCAACATCCGGCCGATCAACAGAATAGTCTCTAATATCTGGTTTCTGACGAATCCATCCTAATTTATTTATTGCAATCCACTCCTCAATTACAGTACATATTTCATATACTTATTAAATATTCCTATGAAGATTGCCAAACTAACCATTGCGCTCAACTCCCCCATATGACCTTCCAAGAGGTGTGCCTCGTGCCAGCACCTCCCCATGATGTTTCACTGGAGACAGGATGGAGATCGGATTTTAGAATTGTTCCAAAAAGGTTTTACCCTGGCAGTGCCTTACAACCGGGGATGTTCAATAAGATCCTGATCGCCAACCGGGGAGAGATCGCCATTCGGGTTATGCGTGCCTGTCGGGAGCTGGGCATCTCGACTGTGGCGGTTTACTCCGAAGCCGATAAGAATGCCCTTTTTGCCAAATACGCCGACGAAGCAGTCTTCATCGGACCTTCTCCTTCCCGCCAGAGCTACTTGAATATCGACAACATCATCAAAGCCGCCCTGGAGACGGGAGCCGAGGCTATCCATCCAGGATACGGCTTCCTCTCCGAGAATACTCACTTTGCTTCGAGCTGTGTGGAGAACGGCATCGTGTTCATAGGCCCACCCTCTTCTGCAATCGATGCCATGGGCTCCAAGATCACAGCCCGCCAGACTATGAAGGACGCGGGGGTTCCGATTGTTCCGGGCATAGAGGAGGGAATCAGCGACCCGGATGAAGCCATGGAGATTGCGGAAGGAATCGGTTATCCGATAATCCTCAAGCCTGCTGCCGGAGGCGGCGGAATTGGCATGAAGATCGTGCGGAGTCGCGAGGAGCTGCTGCCCGCACTCACCTCATCACAGTCTGTGGCCCGCAACGCCTTTGGCGACGACACCATCTACATCGAAAAATATCTGACTGAGCCGAGACACATCGAATTTCAGATACTGGCCGACAATATGGGAAAAACCCTCTACGTCTCAGACCGGGAGTGCTCCATTCAGCGCCGCCACCAGAAGTTGATAGAGGAGTCTCCTTCTCCCGTCATGACTGAGGACCTGCGCGAGAGGATGGGCTCAATCGCCGTAAAGGCCGCAAAAGCCATTGGCTATGCGAGCGCCGGAACTGTGGAGTTCATGTACTCCCGGGGCGACTTCTACTTCCTGGAGATGAACACCCGTCTGCAGGTAGAGCACCCCATCACCGAGATGGTTACAGGCGTAGACCTGGCCAAAGAGCAGATCCTGGTGGCCGCAGGCCATCCCCTGAACTATGACCAGAGCGACATGCAAATACGCGGCTGGGCTATTGAGTGCCGCATCAATGCTGAAGATCCATTGAACGACTTCTCACCAGCTCCGGGAAAGATCAAGAGGTACAGAAGTCCAGGGGGTCCGGGCATAAGAGTTGACAGCGGAGTTTACACCGGCTACGTCATTCCACCCTACTACGATTCACTGATCTCCAAGCTCGTGGCCCACGGCAAGGACCGCAAAGAAGCCATTGCCAGAATGGAGCGCGCTCTCTATGAGTACATCATAGTCGGCGTAAAGACGAACATCATCTTTCACAAGGCGGTGCTCAGGAATGCCAGGTTCAGAAGCGGTGACATCAATACCGGCTTTATAAAGGAAGAGAACATCGCGGAAGTGGTCAAGCAGGTCGCAGCTGTGGACTATGATAAGAACAAGTCTCTGGCTTCAGCCCTGGGAGCAGACAACCGCCAGGTAGCTGCAATCGCCGCGGCCGTTGGATCGTACCTCAACCAGCAGAAGCCAGGGGAGAAGAGCTGAGATTGACAGCTTATGATATCCTGTCAACCTTAGGTTCTGGAGATTGGGTCTCTGGAGAAAAGATGGCATCAAAGCTCGGCATCACCCGGGCTGCTGTCTGGAAGCAGATCCGGAATCTTCGCAGGAATGGATACGAGATTGAGGCTTCCACCAGGAAAGGTTATCATTTGACATACAAACCGGACCTTCTGGATGCGAATTTAATCAGCTCCGGCCTTAAGACGAAGTGGCTGGGAAAAGATCTATGCAGCTTTTTGGAGGTCAACTCCACAAACGAGACTGCCAGGTCCCTGACCTCCAGTTGCCAGAATGGAACCGTCATTCTGGCCGAGACCCAAACGCGAGGTCGCGGCAGACTATCCAGGCCATGGTCGTCACCTCCGGGAGGAATCTGGATGAGTCTCGTCCTCAAGCCGGAGATGCCACTGGCTGAGGTCTACCAGATAAACATGGCTGTAAGTGTAGCAGTATCCAGAGCCATCTTCTCCCTTTTAGGCCTGAAGGCAGGCATCAAGTGGCCTAACGACCTCCTGATCCAGGAACGAAAGATCTGCGGCATCCTCATGGAGATCAGCGCCGAGGTGGGACGTCTGGATTACGCGGTAGTGGGATTGGGCATCAATGCCAATGTCGAGCTGTCCAGGTTTCCGGAAGAGTGGAGAGCAACTTCCCTTTCTCACGAGCTGGGCCGTGAGGTATCACGCGTTGATCTGATCCAGGAGATCCTCTTGGAGATCGAGGAGGCATACGGGAAAATGGGATCAAGAGAGATCTATGAAGAGTGGCGCAGTCGTTCCGTCACCATTGCAAGAGCCGTGCGCATCAACTCTAACTCGGGAGACCTCGTGGGTGTGGTCGAGGATCTGGCAGAGGATGGTGCTCTTCTGCTTAAGACGGAAAACGGATGTCAGCGAGTGCTGGCAGGAGACTGCATACATCTTCGAGCCCTGGAGGCGATATGAAGTCGAGAAAGGTTCGCGGCATCGCCAGGGACACTCTGAAGTTCATACTGGAGGCATCCAGGTCATCGCTGCCAGCAGAATTCGCGGGGCTTCTCCAGGTCGAGAATGAGATCATCACAGAGGTTCTGATATTGCCGGGCACGGAAAACACGAGGATGAGCGCACTCATCCGGCTCTACATGCTTCCTAACATGCAGGTTGCGGGCTCTGCTCACAGCCATCCCTCTGGAGTCCTCATGCCCTCCGAGCCAGATATACAGTTCTTTTCTCGCACCGGAGACTATCACATCATTGTCGGCCCGCCTTTTGATGAGAAGAGCTGGGTCTGCTTCGACTCATCAGGCGATAGGCGTGAGCTTGCAGTCCTGGATGTGGAGTTCAAGGACGATGGTTTTGAGGATGATTTGGATGATCTCGATGAAAATTTCAGTTGAATCGGACCCGGTGGATACGGCTTGACAACTGTCGTCGCCACGGGTACCTTTGACCTTCTCCATCCCGGGCACGTTCTCTATCTGGAGAGGTCTAAAATTTTGGGCGATGAACTGGTGGTAATAGTTGCCAGGGACGTTAATGTGCGCCATAAGCCCAAGCCCGTCTTACCTGAGGAGCAGAGGCGGAGGATGGTACAATCTCTGAAAGCAGTGGACAGAGCCATCCTGGGAGAAGAGAGTGATATCTTTCTGACCATTGAGCAGCTCAAACCGGATGTAATCACTCTTGGCTTCGATCAGCATTTTGATATCGGCCATCTGGAGACTGAACTATCCCGCCGCGGTCTGCATCCCAGGATTGTGCGGATTGAGGCCCATGAGCCGTGCGACTTATGCAGCTCGCGGCGCATTGTCACCAGGATCCTGGAGCGTTTCCAGGAACGACGAATCTAAGCCGTCAGGTACTTATATGGCTCCCTCGTTTGCGGGCCTGTATGGCCAGAGTCGCTGTAGGAGGCACATTCGACCCCATCCACGATGGGCATATCGCCTTGCTCCGACGTGCATTTACACTCGGTGAAGGAGGAGACGTAGTCATAGGTCTTACCTCCGACGAGATGGCCAGAGAGAGCAGAACCCGCTCTGTGCGCGACTTTGAGACCAGGGAGAAGAACCTGCGGGCGGTCGTTCTCAGATGCTTCAACATCAAAGATGCACACATCACAAAGATCATTGATCAATGTGGTCCTTCCATTTATGAAGACTTCGATTTTATTGTGGTCTCCCCTGAGACGCTGCCCATGGCTGAGAAGATCAACCGATTGCGGGGGAAGAGGAATCTGAAGCCGATGCAGATATCAGAGATTGAATACCAGCTCGCCCAAGATCAGGTCCGCATAAGCTCCACCAGGGTCTCTGAGGGAAAGATCGACCGGCATGGCAAAATCTTGATAGGATAGAGGACTCAAACGAGGAGCTTAAGCCATACTATTCGATGGATGACGGGTCGTGACTGATTAAATTTCAGGTAACCCCCTGTGCTCAGTCTTCCCAGAACAATCCTGCAGCTTTCCATATCAGATCGTTCAGCGATTCGAAGCCGTTACCGGCAATTCTTATATACTATAGGATGCAATTATTCCGAAAGTATAACTGCAATATACCGCATTCCCAGGCGCTTCTATCCCAAAGCCAACAATCCGGAGGAACAAACTTATGTCAGATGCTCCCGAGGCCACAGGACAGGCCAGCAAAACGAAATCTCTGAACGACCTCATCGGTCCGATACTGATATCGGCCGTTGTGGAAGTTCTGTTGAGCAGCATCAAAAGCCTGCCTCCGGACCAGAGGATGTTCATAATCGTGGTCCTGGGATTTATGTACACTTTAATCACCAGCCGCCGGGAGGGCCACAGGGGCCTGACAGTATCCAGGAGGGTAACGCTCGTGCTGACCGTCCTCTTCATACTGGCCATAATTCTGGTCTTACTGGCTTATCTCATCCTGAATCTCGACCCGATTCAAGCCCTGATGCTGGTTGTCTGGATGGTCCTGATGATGGCCGTCCTGTTCATCTCACGAACGCTGCCTGATTCACAGGTCTTCCTCAAATCTCTCCTGGCAAACACCGCCGCCTTCAGCCTCGGTGCAGGAATCGCCATAGGCGGCGCACCGGTGATCAAGCTGGTCCTATCCCTGGCAGGATTGGCCCCGACCTTTCTCATAATACAGAACAACTGCAGTGACCCTATAACCGACGAATCCTGGGGCCTGGATGTTGAGGCATTCGGCTTCGAGGCAGTTTCTGTACCTGCCATATCGTTCACGCTGGAAAGAGAGAAGGGAGTCCTGGTGGCCAGGGCAGTGCAAAGACAGGCGAGTATCCCTCTTAGCGACTGCGTGGACCTGCGCATAGACGGTAAGACGCTGCAGCCCGGCAACTCGGTGAGCCTGGACTTTCAGGATGGTAGGAACCACACCATCATTAAAGACTGCATTACCGGCAGAGGTGTCTGCTGAGCACCTGCAAACTCAGTAGCTCGAACATTCCGATCTACTTACTCCCAACTGCCTCCTTTTCTGGCTAATTGAGTATTGATCCGAACTATGGAGTATTGATCCGTACTTGCCGCGGCTTTTCTAGATTGGCGGATTGCCTGCCCAAAAGAGCATGTTTTCATATGATTGAGAGACTCTTAAACGGCTTCTGGATGAGAGATCGAGTAATTTTATAGTATAATTGTTATTCTAAAAAAAAAAGAAAACAGATTTACTCCCTGGTACGGAATCTATCCAAGGACGCAAATCGCTTTTGGATCACGGACCAGAAGCGCCAGGCTTTCCGATACTGAGAATTCCAGGTTCTCACCCACAGGCCCATTGTAGCCCAGAGTCATGTCCTGGCCCAGCACGATTGAAGCGTACTGGCTCCCTGATGCTATGAGGACTCCGCCGCTCCCAAGTGCGGGAGCCTTGAAAATGCCGTCCGTGACCAGAGCCTGAAGGTACTCGAGTTCTGTGCCCCCCTGGGGGTATCGGCGGAAGAGCTGGTTGTAGCGTTCAGGCGCTAAAGCCAGTGTATAAGGCCCGTGGAATCCGGCTTTGTCCAGGAGGGTAATCGCTGCTATCGCGTCCTCTACAGCTTTACCCATAGCTTCCCAGCTGGAGAGCTTAAGCTTCAACGCGCCTTTGCTGTTCAGAAGACCGGACACTCCGCCCATTCCTTCGAATATCAGGGACTCCTCCATCCCTGCTGCATCCAGGGCAGCGCGCGCCACAGGAGCAGTGTTGATGGGCATTCCGTCCTTTTCCGCGGCCGCAAGATCCCTTTTGCTCATAGAAAAAGTCTTATAAATCAGAGACAAGGGCAAAGAGCTGCTTGTGATAACGCCGTTTTCTGCCCGAACGTCCTGCAGTGGCACTGATTTAAGGCCCAGTCCATAGGGACCCTCGAGATTCAAAATCCTTCTTCCTGTGAGAACTCCTTTCGCCGCCTCGGCCATAGTGCTGTCCAAAGCCTTCCAGATTTCTGATCCGATGGGCGCATCTTCCCGCCCCAGGTAATTATTTTCCATTAATATATCCTCCCGCAATCACTTTTTCAGCGACCCTATGGTCGTCTGGACAGGCTTCTCCTCGCTCTCAGGCATTGGAGAATCCAGGGTGACTTCTTGAGACGGCTTGGAAAATTCAAGCGCCATCTCATCCACTTCCATCGCGCCCTTTGCCAGATGCGTATCTTCATCTCCGGTAAGAATAGAGAGAAGCCGGGCGAACTCTCCTATGTGAACCCGCTCCTCATTAGCGATATCAATGAAAACCTTCTTGGCCAGAGGATTATCGGTGGCCTCAGCGTGGGCCATATAAAGGTGAACCGCTTCCTGCTCGGCGGATAGGTCAAGACGTATCGCTCTGATCAGCTCTTCCATCGTGAGCTTGCGATCGGGCACTTTTCCGCTGAATGGGTTAACGAACTCAGGCATTTTTTATCTCCTCGATCAGATAATTCCAAATCCATTGTCTGATCAATTTACTGTTAATTAGATATAGCCTAATGTAAATATGTCTTTTGGCAGATCAATTAATCTTTGTCCTGTTGCCCCGGCAGATGTGCCGAATCAGATAAAATATATAACAAAAAATTAAAAGACATGTGGAAGCCCTGCTGGAGATCCCTAAAAAGGCGCGCACCGGAACCCCAGGGTTTCATTTGAGACCTTCCGTAAATAATTCCGGCCTTTACATGTCCAATTTTAAATGGATGCCATCCTGGGCAGTATATTGGGATCAATTCCCTTGGCCAGCTGTGTTACATCCTTGAATCTGCTCAAAGTCTCCGGAGCGGCCACAGCCGGCTGCGGAAGAGCTGCATTGTTCTCTGCCTCGATCGATTGCGGCGTCTCTGCGACAGACTCTGCAACATAATTAGATACAGTCGGGATCACGGCTGGAGTGTAGCCGGAGGTGTCAGGGCTGATCAATATGGCTGTAAATTCGCCTCTGGTGGCTCTACTGCTGCTGTCAGATCGTATGAAGGATCCCGTCATAGAGTCGCCTGCAACGGTTCCGCTTATGTGGGTGGAAGTAAGCGTCTCAGCCTCTACTGCAGCCAGGGATATAGAGATTGCATTTCCCGACAGCGAACCCGCCATGGCTCCGTTCCAGGGGTTATCGCCTTCGAATTTGGCCAGGCCGAATATGGATTCTCCAGACTGGTTAAGGGCTGCGACTATATCCATTTCTCCCAGAGAGATTTTCCAGATGCCCTGAACGCTCACTTGAACGCCAGCATTGCTGCGGCTTTCGCTTGTGGGTGCGCTATTATCCACACCGGCTGTGTTGGAGGCATTTGTTGTATCGTTCGCGAGCGGGGATGCATCATTTGTTGAGGAATCCTGTGCCTGCCCAAAGCATACCGATACCAGCAATGCCAAGAGGAGAACTGAAGTTACTCCAGAATATCTTATCTTCATATTCAAGACCTCCATTATCTTTTGTATTATAGATTTCTTTTTTGGCCCATTTTCGAGATCAATTATCTCTCGAAACTGATTTTGCTTTTCTGAAGAAGGACCTGCCGTGTCAGGACTCACAGGTGCCGCAGGACCTGCAGATTCACCGTCGCCGTCAACCATTAATCCCTATCTCCTTTATCCGGTGCTTTCCTAAGAACATACATCGCGTTAGCTCCGCAGTAGTCCTTATCGCATCACCGGATTTATAGTATTATTGTCAGGGCAGCCGGACACCGGCCAGATACATCAGTCCAATGAGTGCCGGCTGATGGGCGAGATATATAGCCAGCGAATTTCGGCCCAGGAATTCGAGCCCTCTCACCAGGGATGAACCGGTAAGATCCGGCAGAGGAGACCGGCGACGGTAGCCACGATAGAAGAGATCGCCAAAGGCCACACCCACCAGGATAACTCCGAACCAGGGAAAGAGAGGAAAGTAGTCTACTGAGCGGAAATCCATGGGCGCCAGTCCCAGCCAGAGCAGCCAGGGAAAGTCAACACGAAGGTTCTGCAGAGATAATCCAACAAATATAAATAATAATCCAAAAATGAAGTTCGCTACATGAATCCGGAGGAAGGGATAGGCCAGAAGTAGAGAGACGCCGATGAGATGCAGCACGCCGAAAACGATGAAGCCTTCTCTGATGAAGAAGTAGGTGACCAGTGTTATGCTCATTGCCAGGCCGAATATCCAGAGGCTCCTTTTCATAAGACGCAAGCGAAATAGGTCTTCTTGCCCCAAAAGCCGTGACCGGGAATGGCTCAGACTGAGAGAGACTCCGACCAGCAGGAGAAAGAGCGAGGCGGTGAAGCGGGCCAGATAGAACCAGAATCCGGAGGTTACTTCGATCTGTTGGATTCCAAAATAGTTGAGGTCGTAGGCCAGATGAAAGAGAACCATCAGGACAATGGCCATTCCTCTGAGGAAGTCCACCTCCCAGAATCTGACCAGCGACCTATTTTCCATAAAGAATGCTTGCCGCCTATGCTTTATAGATATGATCTTCCTGTGATCATGGTTCGATGGATTAACGGATTTTGGCCCTGTATCCTTATGCTAAAACTATAACTGATCGAGATCAGGGCTTAAATAAAAAGAGCACCCAAAATGGAATTGATGCAAAGGCTGACGGCTTTTATCTCCGGCAAGGTCCAGAAGACCGGCTATGGGGCCAGAGTGCTTTCTATTGCCAGGGATTTCAGACTGATGGGCTATGTTCAGAACCTCGACGACGGTCGCGTCCAAGTTGTAGCTGAAGGCGAAGATTATGATCTGGAAAGCCTGCTTGCGGCAATAGACATCAAGAATACACTGGTACAGGTAGGCCCATATCCAAAGAGAGTATTCTGCCGCGACTGATGAGTTCCAGGGGTTCTTTAAAGCCGTTACCGATATTGCAGAGACAGATCCAAGGCTTGATGAGGCCACGGAATTGCTCACGCAGCTTTATTGCTGAACTAAGATGTGGTGAAGGGATAAGAGTTACAAGAGAAAGGGACGTATCTCAGATAAAGGCTAAAACAGGTATTTAATTTTATTTAATTGAATTCGAACTGTGATATTGAAAAACTAAGAAGTAAGGATTTCCTATAAAAGAAACTAGGAGACAACCCATCAAAGGATTATCTCGATGTCCAGCTCTTCTGCCAGTTCCTTGTAGCGGTTTCTGATAGTGACTTCCGTCACTCCCGCCACATCCGCCACCTCGCGCTGAGTCCGCCGGTCACCGCAGAGGATGGAAGCGATGTAGATCGCGGCTGCGGCCACGCCCGTGGGACCACGCCCGCTGGTGAGCTCCTTCTCTGCCGCCTGGCGGAGGATCTCAATTCCCTTGGCCTGCACCTCGCCCTTCAGATTAAGTCCGGAACAGAAGCGGGGAATATAGTCGATGGGGCTGGTCGGCATCAGCTTCAAGGCCAGCTCTCGGGACACGAACCGGTAGGTTCTGCCGATCTCCTTTCTGGAGACCCTGGAGACCTCAGCGATCTCGTCCAGAGTACGGGGCACATTGCACTGGCGGCAGGCTGCATACAGTGCCGCGGCTGCGACACCCTCAATGCTGCGCCCCCGAATAAGATTCTTGTCCACAGCTTTACGGTAGACCACGGCTGCGGTCTCTCGAACATTTCGAGAGAGGCCGAGGGCCGACGCCATCCTGTCCAGCTCCGATAATGCGAAGGCCAGGTTCCTTTCCGTGGCATTGCTGACCCGGATGCGCCTCTGCCATTTTCTCAATCGGTAGAGTTGAGCCCTGTTTTTGGAGGAGATGGTCTTGCCGTAAGAGTCTCTGTTCCTCCAATCGATCATGGTGGAAAGGCCCTTGTCGTGTATAGTGTACGTCATGGGCGCCCCAACCCTCGACCTCTTCATGCGCTGATCGTGGTCGAAGGCTCTCCACTCCGGCCCCTGGTCGATGAAATTCTCGTCGATTACAAGGCCGCAATCAGAGCAAACGAGTTCCGCGCGTTCGTAGTCTCGTACCAGTGTGTGGCTCTTACACTCGGGACACTCAACCGTGAACTTCTCGAACTCATCTACCTTCTCCTTCTCACGCTTGAGCCGTGTCCGCTCTTTCAGCTTCTCCGGCTCCGTCCTCTCTATCTCTCTTAGCTTCTCAATCTCTTCCACTTGCTATCTCTCCCCGAAGCCTCGTCGATATAGAGCTTCTTCCCGACGTGGGCAGCGGCATCTATTCCTCTATTTGGTCGAACGATGATGTATGGATGATTAATGGGGCCGAATATATCGAAAACTTTTCCGACCTTGGTCCTCTTCTGGTCCACAACCCAGGAATTCGTTCTGGGGATATTGGTCTCGCTTCCAACAGTCTGCTCGCTCTGAACAATTAATTTATTCTGTACCACATGAAGTGCGGTGCCTAATCTCTTCAAGAGGCCACCTCATCTATATAGATAGAGAGGTAATATTTAAGCCTTCCGAAAACCATTTATTAAATGAAGATTTCCGGCGGGGCCTAAAGCTTTATCTGCTAATGCCGGTAATCGGTATCTAATGTTCGAGCAGCTTCCAACCGTTCCCACATCGCAGGAACTTCTTGATAAGTCATTCAGGCGCGCCTCTCGCGCCACTGACAACGAGTCAATGGTCCAAAACGCCGGCAACATACTCTCCGACAACCTCGTCAACCTGGTCCACAAATTTCCATCCTTTGAGAACCTGCCACCTTTTTATCGGGAAATGGCCGATATAACCGCGGGCGTGGATCGCATGAGAATCAGCCTGTCGCGCATGCGCTGGGCTGCCAGGCAGATAAGACTGATCTCAAAAGAGTATGTGGGCGGCATGAGACGGGCTCGGGGGCTGGATGGCACTCCGGCCCGAAAAGCGGCTTTTGGACGCTATTCTTCTGTCATGAAGTCCATTGAGAAGGATCTCCTATTCCTGAATGAAGCCAGAAATCGGCTTCGTAAGATGCCGACGATAGATCCAGAGGTACCTACTATTCTGATTGCCGGATACCCCAATGTGGGCAAATCAAGCTTCATTATCCGTGTCACAGGAGCCAGACCGGAGATTGCCAGCTATCCGTTTACCACTCGTGGAATCTTTGTGGGCCACTTTTTTAGAGGCCACCAAAAGTATCAGGTTGTGGACACGCCCGGGCTGCTTGACAGGCCACTGTCTGAGCGTAACGACATCGAGCGGCAGACCGTGGCTGCCCTGAGCCATCTGCAGGGCGTTGTGCTCTTCATCCTTGATCCCAGCGAGCATTGCGGTTATCCTCTGGACTCGCAGCTTCGCCTTGCAGAAGATCTGAAGAACTGGATCCATCTTCCCATGCTGGTTGTGGCCAATAAGGCAGATATACTGAGATATGCAGATGTGCCTGAGATGTCCACCGAGACGGGTCAGGGTGTTAACGAAGTACAGGATATGCTTGTCACATTGCTGGTGGATTCCTTACTGGTTGATGAGGTTGCCGCCGTTTAAATTACGCCAGGGTCTTGCTCAACCGACATCTGACAAATCAGGTGCTTTCAGGTAATCTAATGCTTATCTGCGACTTCTAGCCTGAGCACAAGGAGCTGCTCAAAAAAGCATCTGTCACTTGCCACCGTCTTTACGGACAGGCCTGCATTCATGGCCATCTCCTGCACCTCTTTTAGTCCGGTCAGGCTGGATATGAGAAGGAGAGCTCTCCCCTCCGGCAAGAGGTGATCCGGCAGACATTTCAGAAATCGATCGATGGTCTCCCTGCCGCTCTCTCCACCATCCAGAGCATAGTTGATCCATTGATCATTTCTTTCTGCCGCATTTGTGGGAAGATAGGGCGGATTGAAGAGTATCAGATCGAACTTTCCTCGGATCCCCAGGAACATATCAGCTCTCACGCACTCGATTCCTTTGGCCTTTGTCGCTCGAACGGCGTGAGGGCTTATGTCTGTCGCGAGAAGGCTTCTGACCTCCAAGGCCAGTTCCTGGGCGATAAAGCCGCTGCCGCAGCCGACCTCGAGCACTCTATCCTCTGGTTTGGCCTCAGCCAGGGCGCTATTGAGGAGGAGAAAAGTATCTTCCTCAGGAGTATAGACCTCCGCGAATCGGAATTGTAGGGATATACAGTTGGCTCCTGCGTTGCATTGCGTTGCATTTATGCGACAAGCGACACTATTCTGATCCGTTCAGTTATTCTCAGAATGCCGCGTTATGTTGTTTATGATGTCCTCATGATGCCTTTATAATTATCCTCAGGATTATCCATTTCAAGGTTGGCGGCATTGGCGCAGATCGTCGATGTAGGCACAGATATCTTTGAGGACATTGGGATCGTTCAGCCAGACTCCAGCCTCGTAATTATCGTCGATTCCTCCTTTGGAGAGATTGGCAGAGGTCAGTATCGCCTCACGTCTATCTACCACGTAGATCTTGGCATGAAGCTGCCGGACGAACAGGATCTCGCCGCCAAGGATATTGACTGCATTCTGGATGTCGTCGCTCATGCCCGAGTTGTAGTCTGACTCGCAGCCTCGCATGAACACCACAAGCCGTCCGCCCTGGCGGGAGAACTTATGCAGTGGCGCTGCAATCCTGTCCCACATCTGCCTCTTTATCCAGGGAGATACGATTATCACCTCAAACCTTGCATTTTCCAGCATGCGGGCCAAATGGCTCTCGATGGAGTGAAGGCCCCGAGGTGGAAAGGTACCGAGGAATAAAGCTGCCGGGTTGGCCCCCTGATGGGCGGTATAGTCCTCCAGGTATCGCAGCCGCTCCGCCGATTTGTACTCCAGAGTATTTTTTGTTCTCTTGAGTTCGTCTTCCAGATCCGAGGCCCGGGTCTTCAATTTAAGCAACTGACTGTAGCCCCTCTGGAGACGGTCGAGCTTCGTCTCACGCTCTCTGAGCTGATCTTGCAATCGGTGAACATTTGTCTGCATTTGACGGCAATCTCTTTGCAGTCTCCCACTATGACCTGCCTGAAGCTGGATAATGCTGATGGAGAGTATCGCCAGCACGAGAAAGATCAACCATATCAAGTACCCCTCCATCCACATTAACCTCGGAAAGGGATCTATTTGCAAGTTATATAAAGATAACGTAATCAATATGCATATACTATATTCGGTATTAATTTCTCATTACGGATTTAAAAAATAGATGAATGATATATTATTGTTTAATTCATGTAGCAAAAATATAATTAAAATAAGTTAGGAAAAGGGATTTCGGGGTGTGTCGCTTAGAACATCCCCGGCGGCATGCCGCCCATACCAGGCATTCCCATTCCGGGCATTCCACCCATGCCGCCCATGCCACCCATTCCTGGAGGCATGCCTCCCGGTGCCCGGGCTGGCGGCTTCTTGGTAGAGGCCAGGACATCGTCTATACGAAGAATGAGGCATGCGGCATCGGTTGCCGACAAGATGGCCTGAATCTTGACGCGCAGCGGCTCGACTACACCAAGTTTGTACATATCCTCGACTTCGCCGGTGTAGGCATTGAGGCCCATATTCTTGTTCTTCGCATGCTTGTTCTTAAGTTCGGCGACCTTGTCGATGGCGTCGAACCCAGCGTTCTCGGCCAGAGCCTTGGGCACGATCTCCACAGCTTCTGCGAACCTGGTGACCGCCAGTTGCTCACGGCCCCTCAGAGTGGCTGCGTATTCCCGAAGACGCATAGCCAGCTCGATCTCAGGGGCTCCACCGCCCGCCACCAGCTTATTGTCCTCCACAACGTCCGCGACTGCATGCAGCGCGTCATCCAGAGCTCTCTCCAGACCGTTCAGGACCTGCTGAGTGCCACCCCGGAGGAGCAGTGTTACGGCACGGTTCCGGGTTCCGGAAACAAAGGTCATGATACCGTTTCCAACCCGCTTCTCTTCCACCAGACCGGCTGTCCCAAGATCGCTGGGGCTGAGTTCATCAAGGCTGGTGACGATGTTGGCGCCCGTTGCTTTGGCGAGTTTGTCAAGGTCCTTCTTGATGACCCTGCGCAAGGCTAGAACGCCGGCCTTGGCCAGGAAATGCTGGGCCTGGTCGTCGATGCCCTTCTGGCAGAAGACCGCCGTCGCTCCGCTGGCAATCACTTTATCGACGGCCTCTTTTACCATCTTCTTCTCGTGCTCCATAAATTGCTGGAACTGTGTGGAAGAGGTAATCTGCAGCTCGGTCTTTGTCTCTGTATCCTTGGCTTCAATGGGCGCGGAGAGAAGAGCAATCTTTGCATTCACGATCTTGCGGGGCATATTCTGATGGACGATTTCCTTGTCAATTACTACGCCCTCGATGATCTCTGAATCCATAGTGCTCTCCCCAACCTTCTTTTCCACATTGACCCGATCCATGTCAAAGCTCCTCTTGTCTCCATAGGTCTCAGTGGCGTTGAGGACCAGGTCAACGGCATAACTGGCGATCTTGTTGTCGGGAGACTCGGCCAGTTTACCGGTCATGGCGGTCTCGGCAACCCTCTCCAGCAGGGCGCGGTCGCTCTCCTGTGCATCGAAGGCGATGGACTTCAAGATCTCCACTGCCTTTTCAGAGGCCATTCTGTATCCCTGCACAATCATTGTGGGGTGAACCTTCTGGTCCAGGAGAACCTCTGCCTTCTTGAGCAGCTCACCAGCCAGGACAGCCACGGTGGTTGTGCCGTCGCCTACCTCTTTATCCTGGGTCTTGGCAGCCTCGATGAGCATTTTGGCGGCAGGATGCTGCACATCCATCTCTTTTAAGATGGTCACTCCATCGTTGGTGATGGTTACGTCTCCCATGGAGTCCACCAGCAGTTTGTCCATGCCCTTGGGCCCCATGGTGCTGCGCACGGCATTGGCCACGGCGCGGGCAGCCATGATGTTATTCGAAATGGCTTCTTTTCCCGATTCTCTGCGGGTGTCTCTTAAAATGATAACTGGTGTTCCGCCCATTCCTGCCATATATAATAATCCTCCAATAAGTATTTCTATTTCTATTGATCTCACGTTAACAGTATTTGATCTTCTATAAAACGGTTTCCCCAAGATACGGCAGCATAAGATTGTTCTGGGGAGAAAGTTGAGGAACCAGCCAGTAACTATAAGTACTTGAAGATCATGCAAGTTCGCTAGTACGCTAACTGTATTGAGGAATCAAAAATGGTAAATGGAACAGTAAAATTTTTCAACAGAGTCAAGAGCTTTGGATTCATAGCAGGCGACGACGGTAAGGACTATTTTGTGCACGTAACTGGCTTGAAGCCCGGTGTCACCATCGATGAGGGTGACAAGGTAAGCTTCGAGGTCATTGAGGGCGAGAAAGGCCCCAAGGCTGACAAAGTAGAGAAGCTGTAGATACTCGCAGTAAAAACAATAGAGATGCAATAGAGAAGCCGAAAGGAGTTTCTATTATATCTTCTATCTATAATCATAACATTTCTTTTTATTCTGGCTTTCTTTGAACCATTCTGGCTATTGTCAATGCACCTTTTGTCACGATCGCTACCCCAATCCTGGCCTTCACATAACTTCACCCTGAGCTAATCAGGTCATGAATCTCCAAATTCTAATGTCATGAATCTCCAAATTCTATTTCGTGTCAGACTTCAGCAGTCTCGTGCCCGCCTTCCCTTCGGGCAGTATCACAGATACCACAATGGAGGCCGCCAGCACAAAGACGATTACGAACAGAGCGACGACTGCCGGGATCTCTATGAGACCGGAAGCCAGCATCTTGGCTCCTACAAAGATGAGGATAAGCGTGACTCCCTGGTTCAGGTAACGGAACATAACCATGCATCCGGCCAGGGCAAAGTAGAGGGCACGCAGGCCCAGGATGGAGAAGATATTGGAGGTGTAAACGATTGTCGGATTGAGAGTGATTCCAAGAATGGCAGGAACTGAGTCAAAGGCGAAGAGCACGTCGGATGTCTCGATTACAAGAAGTACTATAAAAAGGGGCGTCACCAGGAACTTGCCGCCTTTTCTGAGAATGAAGTTTCCGTCCCCACATTCGTCCGTAGTGGGTAGAAATCTTCTGCAAACACGTAGAACCGGATTCCTTCCCACATCCATTGGTTCCTCATCCTTTCGCAGAGCCAATTTCAGGCCGCTTACCAGAAGAAAAGCACCGAAGATGTATACGATCCACTGGAACTTGTCGATCAGCTCGATGCCGGCAATTATGAATGCGCCTCGCATAAATACGGCGGCAATGATGCCCCAGAAAAGGATCTTGTACTGATGAATGCTTGGCACCTTGAAGTAGGAGAATATGAGCAGGAAGACAAATAGATTGTCGAAACTGAGAGATCTCTCCACCAGGTAGCCTGCGGCAAATTCGATCGCCTGCTCCGTACCCATCCAGAAATAGATGAGCAGGTTGAAGGCAATGGCGGCGATCAGCCAGATGCCGCTCCAGGTCAGTGCCTCTTTGATACCAACTTCATGTGATTTTTTATGAAAAACACCAAGATCCAAAGCAAAAAGAATCAGAATTACGGCCCCAAAAACAACCCATAGCAAAGCCTCGTGGCTGATCAAACTTTTAATCCTCCGAACAATACTACCCGCGCCGTCCCTTATACTCGTTCTCTTTTTTTACGAGTCTAGGGTCTTCTGCAGGGAGCAATTCCTTTGTAGTTGGCGTTCACTTGCTACAAGAACTTTTCTCTGCAAATGCCGTGTCTTTCATCAAAACATGTCGGCAAACGCAGACGACATCGCTGCAGAGAGAACGAATGAGATGCCGATCAGCAGGAAGACAATTCCGGCGATCCGTGTAATCAGCTTTCTATCGATCCTGCTGGCGAGGAACTTGCCCAGGTAGATCGCCATTACGGAGAGAATTAAGAGAGCCGTCATGACTCCCACAAAGACCAGGCGAGGGTCGTACTCCGTAGCAAAGAGGGCAGAAGCTATTTGGGTCTTATCCCCCCATTCCGACAGGAAGATCATGGAAAATCCGGACACAAAAGCGTTCCGGGGAGACAGACGGCTCTCCACTTCCTCCTCCCGGTTTCCCATCAATGTCAATATGCCAAATAGAATGAACACCGCGCCGGATATCAATTTTACCAGATGGACAGGAATGACGTTCGTCACCCAGGAGCCTACAAGGATGGCAAATCCATCCACGAGCAGAAACGCGAGCATGATGCCGGCCAGCAGTTGCGCATACTCACGGGTTCGAGAGGACAGGAGAAGAACAGAAAGCTGAGTCTTGTCTCCCATCTCGGCAAGGCCTACGGCCAGCAGAGGAATTATGATATCGTTTAATGGCGCGATCTTCAATCACCTTTCAACCGGGGTTTGGCCCTGGATGGGGGCAATTGTCAATGATGATCGATTACCTTCCCCAGAAGGGATCCTTCTTGCGCTTGATCTCCAGGAAATCCTCCAGTACCTCGCGCTCATCCTCGGCAAGCTTCGGCTTCAGCTCCAGCTCTACGATGCGAGCGTGCTTTTCAGGGATATTGACATAGAGGATATCTCCCTCATGGATCTGGCGCCCAACAGTTGGGCCGTCAATGGAAATGGCCACTTCCTGGCCGACGGTAGCCGATCCCTGGTTCTCATTATGAGCCTGGATTCCCTTAACCACGCCCACATTGGCGCCATCCTCTCGCATGAGATTGACCTGGGTCCTGACGATGCCTCCAATGACCTGAACTCCAACTACCGCCGGCTTGGACTGGCGGAAGACGCAGTCGGGCAAGATTCGCACAGCTCCCGGCCTGATGACGGCTTCCAGGCGCTCTTGTTCCAGTTTCATCTTCTGGTCTTCGACCCACTTCTCGTAGTTCTCAATGATAGAATAGATGATCTCGCTGGAAAAGACGGGCACGTTGGTCTTCTGGATCTCGGTGATGGCATCGGGGAGGATATCCACATTGAAACCAAGGACCGCCGAAAGCAGAGGATCATTGATGGCAGCGGCCCGAATCACGTCCCTTCTCGATATAGGTCCCACATCTGCATAATGTATAGGTATTTTTCTGGCCTTCAGCTCGCCTACCAGTGCCTCCAGCGATCCGAGGGTATCCGATTTGAGAATTACGCCTTCGTTCTCGGTATCAATCCTCACCGCTTCCAGCTCCGACTTCAATTCCTCGGATAGAGCCTCAACCTCTTCTGAATTTGAGACCACGCGAATGGTCGACCCTGCCAGGGCATTCTCGAGCTTTGGTGCCGATATCTTTACACCAGACGCTGCAGCAACGTGCTTTACAGGCAGAAATCGCTCTTCGCTACGGATCTCCGCGAGCGGTTTGGGCTTGAGCAGGGCCCTTATTTTTGTGACCACCGGCTCGTGAGCCGTGCCCACAATCACAGTATCTCCGGAGTTGAACTCTCCATTGTAGAGGATGACGTCCAATGTAACCCCCAGCCCCTTCTCCTCTTTGACCTCCAGAATTGTGCCGACGCCTGGGCCCGTGGCCGTGAGCTTCAGATTATCCTTCAAGAACCTCTGGGCCAATCCTGCCAGAATCATGAGCAGATCTGGCACGCCCTCCCCAGTTACGGCGCTGATGGGCACGATTCCTACAGTTCTCGTAAAATCTCCGATCCGGTCATACCGGTCGCCGTCGAATCCGTATTTGTAGAGCTCTCCCACCAGTTCGTAAAGCCTGGTGTCCAGCACCTCTGTGACTCTCTCATTTTGCGCTTTCAGGCTTGTGGCAAACGGTGCGTTAGGGGTAGGATGCCAGCCCCCGATGCGATCCATCTTGTTCGCAGCGACGACGAAAGGGGTCTTAAAGCGTTTAAGAATGCTGAGCGACTCGATGGTTTGGGGCTGAAAACCCTCGTTTATGTCCACAATCAGCACTGCCAGATCGGCCAGAGAGCCGCCCCGGCTGCGCATGGATGTAAACGCATGGTGTCCTGGCGTGTCGATGAATAGGAGCCCGGGAATCTGCATCTCGTTTCCAAAGTGCGACCCGCAAAATTCCTGGATCACATCCAGGGGGACCTCAGTGGCTCCGATGTGCTGGGTAATGAGCCCGGCCTCGCCCTTGGCAACGGCCGTTCCCCTAATCTTATCCAGAAGTGTGGTCTTGCCGTGGTCCACATGCCCCATCACCACCACTATAGGTGTTCTGAGGTTGGATTCTTTGCCCTTCGATTTGCCGGCTTTTTTGGACTTCTGTTGCATAAGATCGCTTCTCGCAAAGGTAGCTCTAAAAAAGGAGTTTATCTTTTGAGAACTTAAAGGCTCCCATGAGAGGGAGGCAGAAATTCATTCCGCCCGAACTTACTCATAGAGCCATTCTTCGTCGATTCGCTTGAAGGTCACAAGTTCCGAGGCCTCAAAGTGGAGGGCGATCTCGCGTGCAGCAGATGCTGCTGAATCCGAGCCGTGCACGACATTTCGTCCTGTTTCGATTGCAAGGTCTCCTCGAATGGTTCCCGGAGTGGCATCCACCGGATTGGTGGCGCCGTTCATCTTCCTCATGGCCGCAATTGCGCCCCTTCCCTCGACCACCAGTGAAACCGAGGGTCCTGAGGTGATGAAATCCACCAGATCCTGGTAGAACTTCTTGCCTACATGTTCAACGTAGTGCTCTTTGGCCTTCTCCACTGGCATCAGGGTCAGCTTCATTGCCACAATCTTGAAGCCTTTCTCCTCGATGCGCTGGAGTATCTTGCCCACCAATCCGCGCTGCACTCCATCAGGCTTGACCATGACGAAGGTTCTCTCGTTCTCAGCCAGGCCTTATGCCCCCTTTCTAGCCCACTTGATTCTTCTTGTCACTCTGCCAAGAGCTACGTTATTCTCGCACTTGGCTGAGCAGAAGTAAAAGACGGTCCCGTCTTTTTTGGCATAGAGCTTGCCTGTGCCAGGTTCAATGGTCCTGCTGCAGAAGCTACACTTTCTCTCTTCCATCTTCCTTCACCTGCTGGTAAGCTTCTTGGCCTCTCTGGCAGTCTCCAGCAGCATCAAAACATCGCCGATGCGGATGGGTCCCATGCTGTTCCTGGTGATGATGCGGCCCTTATTATTGCCTTCCAGGATACGGCACTTGATCTGCATAGCCTCGCCATGCATGCCAGTGACGCCGATGACCTCGATGACCTCTGCCGGTATGCCGTTATCATCCTCCATCGGATATCACCTACTTAAGAGCTGCGACTTTTTGGATGATTTCATCCAAGAGTTCTTTTCCCTTTCCAGGCTCCACGATTGCTGCAGCAGCGCTCTTTACGCCCAGGCCGGCAGCGGCTCCTAGCTCGCTCTGCTTCTTGACATAGATATAAGGTGTCTTCTTCTCTTCGCAAAGGGCTGGAATATGAGCTACAATCTCAGGGGGCTGGACATCTTCGCCGACGATTACCAGGCGGGCTACACCGCGCTCAATGGCCTTAGTGGCCTCGTTGGTCCCCTTCTTTATTCTGCCAGTATCGCGAGCCAGCTCGAGAGCCTCAAGAGATTTCGTTGACAGCTCAGCTGGAACATCAAATCGTACATATATTGGTCTTGCCATAATTTAATTCTCCTTCCGGGCAAACACGCCCATCATCATTCATCGCAAAAGCGCCTTTTCAGATTAGACCTTTCAGATCAGCCTGAAGCTCCATATGTAAAAAGGTTGCGCTAGGGCTTGAGAAGGCCCACCAGCACACTGGGAAGATTTTCGTTAGCTACAAATCCTGACAGTTCTGCATCAGATCCATTTGTGGTATAGCTGAGACTGTTCTTCCCGGCGATATCCAGCACAGCCTGATTCACACTTCCCGAGGGTTGAAGATATTTGGCGAACAGATCAAAGCCGTTTGCCTGACCCTTTGATACGCTCACTCCCAGGTAAAACTCCTTGTATCCACCCGAGAGGGGCATGCTAGCACCGCCAAGGCCTAACGCCGCCACCTGCAGGTCTGCCTGCTGGTCATCGACAAGAGTGAAGTCTCCTGCGGACGGACTGCCACCGGTGAGCACATCGATGACTTGCTTTGTCGCATCCTGTGTGCCGAAGAGGACCGGCGTGCCCATAACCATCGTGTATTCAGTACCTGCAGGGATCATCATATAGTCCTCATACGGTATAACAAGCCCAGTGTAGGCCACAGGGAAGGGTTGAATCCAGTGGAATTCCAGCGAAGTATTATTGAAATAGGCATCAGCCAGCCTTTCGATCTTGGTGGAATAGATCTGGCTTCCATAGGACAGGCCAAGAGACTCTGGAAAAGCGGCCTTTGCCGCATCCGTCAGATCCTGCGATGAGGTCAGGTTGATCCAGTATGCCATCACAGTACTTTGCGGCGACAATTCCAGGACATCTTTCAGTCCATCGAAATTCCTGTCCACCAGGTTGCCCTGCACTCCAAAGGTCTGCAGGGAATTGGCGTTTGACGCCACAATAGTCGGGTTCTGGTTGCTGCTAAGTGGCAGGAAATATGCAAAGGCGGAGAGTACCATAAGAGCGCCTACGAAGATAGCAAAAGCCTTCTGATTCATCTGCACTTCCTCACGAGACTATTATTATTTAACTTTTCTCTGAGGGCCAGATGGGTTCGTCCTGATTATAGCTGCGTTTCAAGGCAAGGGCAATCTCCGCCTTCTCTAGTTCGCGGCCAAGGTATCCGGCGTGGTCCAGACGCGTGATCAACCCCATATCGATGAGGGTATTCAGGATATCTCTGGCGTTGCCTCCCGCGACAGTTATGCTGCCGTTTCCGGCCAGGATCTTGCCCCGAGAAATGGTTATTCTGAAGCTTCCGGCATCGTCCGGTTCGAATTTGTGCTCACTTCCGGCCGCCTTGAACTCCTCCGGCATAGGCTCCGGGGGAAGGCGTCTCTTCTCCTTCAAGACCAAAAGGTCCAGGCCCAGATCTTTTGGTGGCGTATGTCGCCATTGGGCAAGACTCATCATTCGCGCGGCTATGCCCAGTTCATACACGCTACCTCTGGCTTTCGCGCTGTATTCAGGTGTGAAGAGCAGCGAGGCCCCAATCTCCGCCCCCAGTGCCGCGAGCAGGGCATTGGCTCCTGTGCAATCGGCATCCAGCAGTTCAGTGACATTGCCCACTCCAAAGAAGATTGGAATATGCGGGTAAGCCTCTCGAAATAGGATATACTCCAGTAGTGACGGAGCCAGACCCAGGGCGGGTGGATCGAGAACTGGATCGGCTATAACCTGGATTCCATACTCCAGAGCTTTGTCCAGGTTCTCCTTCAGGTGGATGGCCCCGGGTCCCGGAATGACCACGGCCGGAGTGCCGGCGGCCGCAAGGGCCTCGCCGACCCGGGGAAGATTCTCGCCGTTCAGGCTTAAGATCAGATCGGCGCCGGCTTGAAGCCCGGCCAGGATCAAATCCGGGACGACAGTATCCACGCTTACGGGAAGATTTGTGACACTCTTTGCAGCGTTCAGCGCCGCCGTGACCTCCAACGGACTGGCATTCAGAGGGATTCCAAGATCGATCAGGTCCGCGCCCTGAGCCTCAAAATAGCGCACTCTTGTAATCAGATCTTCGGCGCTTAATCGCGTAGCATCGACAACCTCGGCCAGAACTTTCATTCGGGAGCTGCCTGCGATTTTGACCCCCTTGATGTTTATTTGGCAGGAGGCTGCCTCCTCCAGCCGCTCCACCTGGGATAGGGCGTCCGATCTACTCTTACTCTCCATCAAAACGCAGGCTGGTATATCAGACGAGAGCTCAACTTCATCCATGTGGCGCAGAACAAAACCCAGGTCTGCGGCATGCTTGGGCCCCAGACGGATCTTGGTCTTAAGCCTTTTTTCCGCCTCCTGGAAATCAGCGGTTATGGCGCCGGGAATCAGGATGAGATCGTAGCCCTCAGGTTTCGCCTGGCAAAGCATCTTTGGGGTGATAAATGAAGCTACATCGACATCCAGCAGCAGCACATCCGACCCATAGGCCGCGGCCCTGACCTGGTCAAAAGCCAGCCTTCCTGTGACTAGGAGAACTTTCATGGCGAAAACAATCTATTTCGGGATAATCTCAAAAAGTTCGAGAAAGAAAAAAGGCGCACTAGCGTGCGTCGCAGTACTTCACCTCGCCCACTTCCAGGGTAAGAGGCGTTCCTGGCTCAAAATTGGCAATTCTTCTTACCCGTCCCACTCCCACCATCTGAAGCTGCAATCTGGCCGCCTGAGCTTCGCTCTCTTCATAGTAATCCTCGCTGGATTGAATTGTCCGGTGGGTAATAATCTGTAGAGCTTTTATGCTGGCGATGAGGCCGCTTGTACCTGGAACTATGTCAGGGGCGCTGGCTTCGGTAAGAAAGATCCTCTCACCCGGCTGGACGTTCAAAAGCGCCAGGAAGTTATTGGGGCTCCTGATCTCCACTGTCCTGACCCTGGCAGCTAGCAGTTCCTTCATCACATGTCTTGCTAATCCCGTTAAAGCTGTGTAGATCATCTGGCATCACCCGTACATGGGGAACTCTTTGGGCATCTGAGCTTGCTGTTCCTCGGGTGTGACAGCTTTCATCTGCTGTGCCAGTTGAGCCATCTGCACCTCAATCTCATCCGCCTGCTCGGTCAGCTTGGCGGTGCTCACACCTAAGTCGTAAACTTTGTTGAGAGTCTCAATGGTAGCAATTGCAGCTCTCGGATCCGGCTCCGGAGACGCAGTCTCACCCAAAAGGCAGACTGCAGAGAGATTCTTCATGCGGCATTCGTTCATAATGCTGCCTGTGATGCCAGTGATTGTTCCCATATCGAAGATCTCTGCCTTATCCCTTATCTTATCGAGCAACTCCGACTTGCTCACTGCACCAAAGACTCTGTGCTGGTCGCCCATCACCGTTATGCCTGCCAGGCAGACCATCTCTCGTACATTTATGGACTCGGCCCAGGATACGATCTCCTTTCCAATCTCATAAGAGGCCAGGGGATGTACGGGAATATCCGCTGTGAGAACAACTAAGCCTTTGCCGGCATCCTCGTAGATGCGAACGGGCATATTCACCACACCTCCCAAAAGAACTGCCAGGGGCGGGAAGTATCTGGAGCTCATAGCTCCAAGATAGGTCATTTTTAGTTCGTTGACGATGTACTGGCTGGCAATATTCCCTACCAGGCCAATTCCGGGAAAGCCCTCTATCAAAAGGGGGTTCTTGACGGAGAGCTCCTTCTCAAGGATGACCTGGACGATTTCCTTATCCATGTGAATATAGTGGCTTTTATCTGAGATAAGTTCATCGCTTCCAGGATTAATCCGGATGATAAGATACCGGTTTGGTGCAAAATGTTTATCAACATTATGACAGGGAAAGGCTTTCAACTGAAATAGCAGAGCTGATACAAAAAAAAATTTCAAAAATCGAGAGCTTACGGCACTAAAAGCTCTAGAATTCAAAGCAATAAAGTTGTTCGATCCAGGGGTCAAAATGACAGGGTTATCTAAAGAGATTATAGATCAGGCGAAGGCGAAAGGCAGGACTTATCTGATGGAGCATGAGAGCAAATCCATTCTGGAGAGCCTGGGGATTACCACGACCAAATCAATGGTGGCAAGGACGGAAGACGAAGCTGTGGAGATATTCCGGTCCCTTGCGTCTCCCGTGGCCCTGAAGGTGCTCTCCCCGGACGTAATCCATAAATCCGATGCAGGCGGAGTCAAGCTCAATTTGGAGGACGAAAAGGGGGTGCGATCGGCCTTTCAGGATATTGTTCGTGCATTCCCGGACAAAAAGGTGGAAGGCATCTCCGTGCAGAAGATGGCCAGGCCCGGAGTAGAGGCCATCGTGGGAGTCACGAATGATGCCACATTCGGGCCTATGTTGATGTTCGGTCTGGGTGGCGTGTTCGTTGAGGCTCTAAAAGATGTATCCTTCCGGTCCATTCCCATCACCGAGTCGGATGCAGAGGGTATGATAGAGGAGATCAAAGGCTATGCCATTTTGAAAGGGTATCGCGGCCACTCTGTCGACATCAAGGCGTTAAAGGATTTGCTGATGCGAATATCGGACTATGTAGAGAAGAATCCAGAGATCTCACAGATGGATTTGAATCCTGTGTTCCTCTATCCGGAAGGCTATATTGCGGTTGATGCGCGCATAATTTTGGGTGAGCCGCGGCCCCTGCCTCAGGCATTGGTCAGCCGGGATCTGCACGACCTCTTCTATCCGAAAAGCATCGCCGTTATTGGAGCCTCCGGGACTCCCGGAAAATTGGGCTGGAATGTCTTCACCAATCTTGTCAGCCACAGCTTCAAAGGAAAGCTTTTTCCGATCAACCCCAGAGCAGACGAGATCCAGGGCCTCAAAGCATATCCATGCATCAGCGCTGTTCCGGAACCTGTGGATGTGGCCATCATCCTTGTCTCTGCGGGTGTGACGCCGGATGTTGTCGAGGAGTGCTGCAAGTGCGGTGTGCGCTATATTGTAGTCGAGTCGGCAGGCTTTGCAGAGCTTGGTCCGGACGGCAAGAAGATAGAGCTGCAGATGAAAGAGATCGCGGATAAATACGGTGTCCGTCTGCTCGGCCCCAACTGTTCCGGAATCATCAATACCCATTGCAGCATGGTCCAATCCATAGGCATTGTCGATGCCCTGAACATGGGAAATATTGGCCTCGTCTCTCAAGCCGGAGTCTGCGCCGCAGGAATGCTCTGGGGACTGCGCCAGATAATGGATTTCGGCATCATCGCCACTATCGGAAACAAGCTGGACATCAACGAGACGGATATCATGGAGGCGGTGAGCAAAGACGAGAACATCAACGTCATCTGTATGTATCTGGAGTCGGTGAAAGGGGGGCGGCGTTTCATTGACGAGGCCCGCCGCATCACACTGGAAAAGCCCGTGGTAGTGCTCAAGTCAGGCCGCACCGATGCCGGCAAAAAGGCAGTCGCATCACACACTGCGTCCCTGGCTGGCAACGACCAGATCTTCAGCGCCGCATTCCGCCAGTCGGGAATCATCAGAGCCCGCGATTACGAACATATGTTCAACCTGGCACGCGCCATCTCCAAGCAGCCATTCCCCGACCGGGAAGGCGTATTCATAATAACCTATGCCGGCTCCCTGGGTGTAATTGCCGCCGATGCCATAACCGACAACGGCATGCGCCTCTCTGAGCTTGAGCCACCCCTCAAGGAGAGGCTGAAGAGCTTGCTGCCGGATTATGTCTGCGGCATGAATCCCGTGGACTACACATTCAGCCAGGATGCCGACACCGTGAAGAGGACCATTGAGATCGGTGTGGATAGCAGCGATGTGGGCAGTTTCATCGTGATTCTTCAGGCTGAGATCCTGGAGAGCTATATAGATACCCTGAAGAGCATCGACTACAAGGGCAAACCCATCATTGCCTGCGTGGCAGGAAAAGAGTTCGCAATGCCTGGAGTCATAAAAATGGAGAATGCAGGCATCCCCGTCTTCTCCACTCCCGAACAGGTGGCCGACGCCCTGGGAATCATGTACAGGCACTACAAGAGAATTGAGAAGGAGAAAGCCCGGAGATAGTGCATCGGAAGCCTGATCTCGGTAGATCCAGAAATTCGAGCCTCTCTCAATCATGTTGCCCGAGAGAGGTCGTTTACTTTCCAAACCAAGCCACGGCTCGACATCGATACCTAGAATAGTCGGAAAGAATCAATGATCGTAAGTTAGAGATGAAAACCTGGGAAGGACAATCCTGATTCAGAGGAGCCAAACTAAGCCAACCTCCATTTCGGATTGATCGAATCCAGGTACTTGAAATCAGTGAAGCTGTAGGGCGCCGCATAGTATTCTGGATCGGTAACTGCGCCATAGTAGCTGTCCACTGCGAGCCAGGTATCGGGGTGGTCTTTATCCTCCACTGCAACCCAGATATGGCCCTGGGATGCAAATCCGCTTGGATCATACAGGAAGATCACTTTCCATCCAAAGCTCTCGTAAGCATTTTCCAGCTTTTGAGAACCGTCGTAGCACATTCCCAGAGGAGCCTCGGGAAAGATAACATACCTGCTGATGGTCTTTATGAACTCGGTATCATTGGTTCGTGCGTAAGTGATATTGATCCTGATGGCATCGCTGGATATCACCTTCGTTGGGCCTGTCTTGGAGGTGGGAGGTTTTATCCATAGATCCCCCAGCCTCGGCGATGCACCATTTGGTGTGATATAGACGACTTTTCCTTCTTTCAGCTTGAGGATAACATAGGACTGATTAGAGACGGGTTCCGCATTGAATCCGTGCGTTGCGAGAAAGAATGCCAGGTCCTTTGTTGTGATGCCGATATCCTCATAGCTGGATAGGAGCAACCACAGGTCGTTCTCTTCCGAGGCCCGGCAGGTTGAGGGATACAAGATCAATAGCACTAACATAATGACGATATATCCTCTCAACGCCATCACCGAAGACTCATAATTCTGTGCACACTCGCGTCTTCAGCAATTATGTTAAGTAGAACGTCTATAAAGGTTTATTGCTTTTTCAGAATAAAAAAGTGGCCAATCGGCTTCTTAAACCTTAAAAGAGGCTAGTTAAGAAGAAGAGGGGCACCAAGAACAGTATCACAAAGCCTATAACCATCATACCAATTGCCAGACCATTTCCACCTGCCATAAAGATCCTCCTACTGCATTTGAGCTACTGCTTGGAAGAGGTAATATTAATTACTGTCGGACCCCCAAAGACCTGATACGGCGGAGCCGCGCCTCTGAAGCATTCGATCTTACTTATGAGCCTGTCCTGGGCTCATAGACGTTCCAATTGCCCTCACACGTGAACCGATGGCGGGCTCGACAAGTGTCCGTGTCAGATCCGATATCAATGCACAGGTAAGCCAGGCCAATACATTTAACTATCTTCGCCTGCAAGATTTCTACCGTGCGATCTATCCAAAAGAGCCAGACCAAGGCCCAGGGGGCAAAGCCGGGGAGAAGAAAGACAATAGGCGCAAGATTTGTGCTCTTGCGGCCGGCGGGCTACCCTTTGAAGAGCGTTTTTCAGGAACAACCAGTCGTATCCGATCCCAAACTCTTCGAGCTCTATGCCCAGGAGCAGTGGTATGGGGAGTCGCTAAAGCCTGGTTGTTATCTATTCGACCGCAGGCTCTATCCGGACTTCGCCTTCCAGGTGGTAAAAGTTCACCCCAGGAACTCCGTAGTGGGAACGGAGACCAACATCAAAGTGGAACAGAAGGCCGAGCCCAAGCATAAGATCAAGTTTGACGTCAGCTTTGGGGATGTCATCGGCCAGGAGACGGCCAAACGCAAGGTCAAGATCGTAGAAAGATTCCTGCAGGATCCGGAGAAGTTCGGACGCTGGGCTCCGCGCAACATTCTGTTTTACGGCGTTTCAGGCACAGGAAAGACCATGATCGCCAAAGCACTCTCAGCCGAGGCGGGCGTGCCGATGCTGGCAGTGAAGTCCACCAGCCTGATCGGCGAGTTCGTGGGCGAGGGCGCCCGGCAGATTCACAGCCTTTACGAGAAGGCGGAGGAGATGGCACCCTGCATCATCTTCATCGATGAGCTGGACGCCATCGCTCTCGACAGAAGGTATCAGGATCTGAGAGGCGACGTCTCTGAGATCGTGAACTCGCTGCTCACAGAGATGGATGGAATTTCGAACCGGCTGGGTGTCTGCACCATCGCTGCCACCAACCAGATCGAGGTTCTGGATGCATCGGTTCGATCCAGGTTCGAGGAGGAGATTGAGTTCAAGCTGCCCAATCTCGATGAGCGGCTGAAGCTCCTCCAGAAAGATGCTGCAACTTTGCCGTTGGAGCTCGATAACGTTGACTTGCGAGAGATCGCCAGACAGACGGATGGCTTCTCCGGGCGAGATCTTGTAGAAAAAGTTCTGAAGGCTGCGCTCCATCACGCCATCATAGAGGAGAGCTGCATCACGCAAAGGCATCTGGAAGAGACCATTCCCAAAGCCCGGAAGGAATATCGGCAGCCTCCCAAAGAGATGTTCTCCTGAAGGAAGCCCTTTTGTACATCTAAGTGAATTGGAAATAGACGTATTATGTGGCAGGATATTCTAACCAAGTTCAAGAGGTTTCCGGCTCAGGAGAAGGTCATCCGCCTCATCCTGCAAAGGGGCTTCCAGATCAACGATGAGGCTCGTGTTGTATCGGGCCGGATTGAGATCCCGCACGCTCAGATTGCCAAAGAGCTGGATGTGGACCGCAGAGTGGTGGACACCACGGCCCAGGCTATCCGTGAGGATGAAGCTCTCTGGAAGGTCTTCAAGAACGTGCATTCCATCACTTTTCTGGGGGACGTTGCGCCCATTTTGGGCTTGGGAGTCATTGAGATTACGCCGGTGGATGCTGCGAAAACAGGTCTTTTAGGCGACGTGGCCAGCGCTGTGGCCGGGTTTGGCCTCTCCATCAGGCAGGCCGTATCTGACGACCCATATTTTGCAGAGAGCCCCAAACTTACCATTATCACAGAGGGCAAGATTCCCGGAGAGCTGGTGGGGCTGCTTATGAAGATCGAAGGCGTGAAAAGGGTAACTGTGTGTTAGCCGAGCAAACTGCATCGATTCGGTGCGAAGAATTCTGAGCTATTTTTGGGATGGCAAGACCGATCAACCCGGCGAAGAGATTTGAAAGTCGTTCCGTCTGAGTCATCGAGGTCATAACCAGCGACGGTGTGAGCCGGGCCTAGAGGACACTGCCGCAAGCGCGACCTGGGGAGGTCTGCTTCAGGGCCTGAGCTATGTACTCCACCATATGCCCGGCATCCTCACAGAGCATGGGATTGTGCTCTACGATCAGGAAGCGATGGTGGTTCTCATCCAGGATGGTCATGAGCTGGAAGAAGGCTGTGAAGCGCGGCGGATCTCCAGCGATGTGTTGTTGCGATCCGGCTGACCGGAGCTGCGGCCGCAGATGTTGAGGATCTTGTAGCGCTGCAGATCGTGGTGACTGCTCTGGGCTCTGGTCAGCACCTCCACAGGTGCGATCAGGACGTTGAAGGTTTCGGGGAGGAGAGAGACGGCCGGATGGAGTTCGATTTCCATGATAAAGAGGGATGGCTCTGGGGATATGAGGGCGAGGCAAGGGGGCGGGGCGAAAGTGAAGGAGACCTATGATAACTATCTTGCAGCCCCTCTGCATTTCAGTGGCGCGATGACCGCAGGAAATCCTCGTGGCTGACCTATCCTGCAGACCATGCCCAACCATAGGCTGCGAGCTTATGCGAGGGCAGTTTCGGTGATGCTAAACTAAAATTAAGGGAGGTAGCAATCCTGAACCCTTTAGGTTTAAATCTCTTGAAGGCGCTATAGAAACTCGATATGTTCTGCGAATACATTCATGCGGCGCTGTCCAAGGCAACTTATGAGATCATTGAAGACGAAGAGCCCTTTTATGGAGAGATTCCAGAACTGCGTGGCGTGTGGGCTATCGGAAAGACCCTGGAAGAGTGTCGTGAAAACTTGAAAGGTGTTATCGAAGGCTGGATAGCCCTACGGTTGAGATTGGGGCTGGCTATCCCTTCCATTGATGGGCATACAATAGAGACACCTACAAGAGCTGAGGCAGTTGTATAGGCTTACAAATGTCTCCTGGAACGAGCTGGTCAGACGGTTAAGAAAGCTTGGCTTTGAAGGTCCCTATCTTAGCAGCGGCCCACATCCTTATTTCCTGAAGAAAGGAGACTTGACCGTTGACTTGCCAAACCCTCACAAGCAGGATATTGGCGTTGGCCTTCTCAAGAAGGTCCTGAAACAGGCCGAGATCAGCCGCGAAGAATGGTTTTCTGTGACATGAACATTGACTCCGCAGAGATGGTGGCTAAAAAGACCGGGCCGTTCATTTTGTCGTGGCAATGTTTTTCACATGATCCGTTTTGCCGAGGTCTTCGACGACTTCAAGATAGTCCAGACACTGTCCGGACTGTTGTCGTGGTCTCATTTCATCGAGATCATCTATCTGAAGGAACCTATGCAGCGCCAGTTCTACGCTGAGATGGCCAGGGTGGAGCGCTGGAGCGTGCGAACCCATATCCTAGAGGCCTGAGGGCCGGCCAGGCAGCCACCATTAGTGCCTCCAGCGTTCTCTGTCGCCTGGCATCTTCGCCTCGGCCTTCGCCCGTCCTTTCACTGGAACACTCTCTTCTTCGTAGATGCAGAACACCCAGGTTAGCCAGCTCCGTCACCTTCTGCAGGTGAGGATCCAGAGCCGGCGAGTAGAGCAGGATGCCACCCAGCCGGAGCGTCTCCCCCAGGTCATTCCGCTGTAAATTACGGGCAGCAGTAGAATCATGGCAATGTTGATGAGGGCCAGCCAGTGCTGAAATATCCAGCAAAAGCCCGTCGTGGCGGCTACGCTTGCAAGGCTGCCATAGAACGGCACGCCCCCCCACGCCCGCACGCGCGCGGAAAAAGCGGGAGCGCGCTTCGGCTTGCTGGTGGAGAGCATACTGAGAAGAGAGGTGGTGAAACATATGTAACCCGAAATATCCGAAAAGATCGATGAGATCATGAAAGTGCACCGCACTGGAAAGCTTCTTGCGGACCATAAAGAAATTTCGTCCTAATCCATTAAATACAGTGAATCCACATAGTTGGAGACGGGTTTAGGATTATGAGGGCTATCTTGGTTTTATTCCTGTTGACAGGATTACTGTTATCATCTTTTGCTGTATCCGGATCTTCTGATAAGGTAACATTGGGACCATTTTCTGTCAGCTTCAATATCAATACGACAGAGAAGTCGGCCACAGTTATTCAGGAGCACGTATTACATAACGACTCCACAGAATACGGATTCCAGTTGGAGGCCGAGGTTAAAAACAGAGAATTAATCGACGTCGCCATCTTTGATTACAATAATAGCACAGATGTATCCGAGAACAATCTTATGGAAATCATTACAAATGGTTTAGCATCGCAGACTTATAGAGCTACATGGGACCGGGCGACCGTCGGGAATATGCAAGCCATAAGAGCCAAGATTCGTTCCTCAGGAAGGTCGTCTTACGTTGCGGCTTACTCTCCTGATGAAAAGAACAAAACGGGCAAGATAATCGTGGTAGTAGAATCATTTGAGCCTCTTGCTGTGACAGACTCATTCCTTCTGGATCTTCAAGTTTCAAGAGTCAGATAAAATTGCAGAAAGATCTGTGAGATATAGAGCAAGCTCAGACGGATTTTTGGGAGGAAGCTAAATACGGAAGCTTACGAGTCCCCAAGGCGCCCCGGGTCAGGATCGATCTCGTGATGGATTATCTGCGACTGCCATAAGTCTCACTATCACCTCGATAAGGTCTGTGCTGCTAAAAAGGTAATATACGATGAAAATAGAACCGTTCCATCAGGTGAGTGAAATGAAATGGTTAATGAAAATTCTGCTGGCAGCACTCATAATGCTCGTAACAACAGCTGCGCCTATTTGTGCTGACGACGATGAAGGCAGTGAGGGCGCCAATGAGAACGAGGCAGACTCTGGTGACTCAGGGGACGATGAGAACGAGAGCACACCCGGCTTCGAGTTCGCATTTGCGACTGCTGCGGCTTTAGCTGCAGCTCGTCTTCTCAAAGCCCGGGTGCTTTAAAACCGGATTAATCTCTTACTCTTTTTTTCTCAAATATCGAAACGGTTAAGGTCTATTTGATGCAATAGAATCCCATGACTTTTGCATTCTTTCCTGCTGTCGATCTACGCGGCGGCAAGTGTGTGCAGCTTGTGGGTGGCGTTCCCGGAACCGAGGTTGTTGCCCTGGATAACCCTCTGGAGCAGGCAGAGCGCTGGAAAGCCGAGGGCACGGACCATCTGCACATCATCGATCTGGATGGGGCAATCCTCGGAAAAAGAGTGAACGCCCCCATCTTAAGCCAGATCGTCAAGAAGCTGGACCTCTACACGCAAGTGGGCGGCGGCATCAGAACAAAAGAGGATGTGAAGACCATCCTCGATCTGGGTGTGGACAGGGCGATCCTGGGCACCGCAGCCTTGAAAGATCCGGATATGGTCTCCCAGCTGGCGGAAGAGCACGGCTCGGAGAGGATCATGGTGGCCCTGGATGTGCGGCGAGGAGACGTAACCACAGAAGGCTGGCAGAAGACGCTTGGCAAGAAGGCAGTGGACCTGGGAAAGCTCTTCATGGAGAAGGGTGCAGGCTCCATACTCTTCACCAACATCGACGTGGAGGGCAGAGAGCGGGGAATCGACCTTGAGCCCACCCGCAATCTTGTAAAGGCACTGAAGATCCCGGTCGTCGCCGCAGGCGGAGTTACCTCCATCGAGGATGTACTGGCCTTGCGCGACGCTGGCGCCTCCGGCGCGGTGGCCGGTACTGCCATCTATACCGGAAAGCTGAGCGTGCGCAAGACTTTGCAGGCGCTTCGAGAGGAGAGAAAAAATATAAGGTGATTTATAAGGTGATGATAATGAGAAATGGTGCTGCAAACGCAGATTTTCGGGGCTGCAGGGCCTCTGCCCGTCTTGATCTGGACGGGTCCGGAAAAGCGGATATAGGCTCACGATCCGGATTTCTGGATCACATGCTTACTGCTCTGGCCAGGACGGGAGGGCTGGACTTGACAGCTCATGCGGAGCCGGGCTTTTATAAAACGGAGGCCCTGGGGGCCGCGATCGGTCAGGCCCTGGATAGTATCCTGGCGGACCGCTGCGGAATTCGCCGCTACGGCAGCGCGTCTGTGCCCATGGACGAGGCTCTGGCCGATGTGGCCCTGGATTTCAGCGGCCGGCCCTATCTGATCATAGCCGGAGAGTTTCGGGGAGAGAGGATCGGCGACTTCGATGTGCAGCTCCTGCAGCCATTTCTTGAGGCACTCTGCGTGGAAGCCAGGCTGACACTGCACATTCGCTTCTATGGCGAGAATGACCATCACAAGATGGAGAGCGTCTTCAAGGCCCTGGGCTTCGCGCTCCGTGCTGCAGCAGCAAAAGAGGGGACGGGTATTCCCAGCACAAAAGGAGTGATTTAGGATTGAGAACTTCGAAGCCAAATCAAGCACTATTGATATAAGATATTTAGATTAAAATAGTTCTTCAATCTGCTTGAAGTCTATCCTCGCAGTCGAATCCAGGCTGAGCGGTGTTATCGAGATTTTCTTTTCCTGATAGATGGTCTGCACATCAGTGCCTTCCATGTCGCAGCAGATCAGCTCGCCATCGATCCAGTAGTATGGCCGGCCCCGTGGGTCGAAGCGCTCCTGCACTTTGGTCTTGAAGATCTTGCGCGCCAGCCTCGTGACTGCAATCTCAGTCTCCAGAGTGGCATCGACGGGAACGTTCAGGTTCAGGAGATCCACTCCCTCGGGGAGGCCGTGTTCCAGTACTTTGACGGCAACGCGGCGCAGAACTTTTGTCGCCACATCAAAGCTGTGTTTGGCTCCATGGTGCATGTCGAACTTGTCGCCCTGATCAACTGCCTGAATGGACGCAGCAATGGCCGGAATGCCGTAGCTCGCCGCCTCCAGGGCCGCGCCGATGGTCCCGCTGGTGGTGACTGTATCGGTGCTGATGTTCTCACCCACATTGATTCCAGATACGACGAGATCAGGCAGCTCCTTTAGAATGGCGAAGATGCCGATGATAACGGAATCGACTGGCGTTCCAGTGACGGCATAGGCCCTGAAGCCATTCAGGTTCACTTCAGCATATCGCAGCGGCTCAAAGACGGAGATCGACCTTCCCACACCGCTCTTCTGCCCGGAGGGAGCAGCTACTGTTACCTCTCCCAGACCCTGCACGCTCTTTGCGGCTGCCTGCAGGCCCGAGGCGTAAACGCCGTCATCGTTGCTGACCAGTATGCGGTGCATCGCTACATAACAAGGGGCTCAGGTATAAAACCCTGCGCCACTCCTGGCGTTGATGCGATCCGATTTGATCCGAACCGGTACTTCGAATCCCGCCTGAATCCAGGCAGGAGATTCACAATTGCTTGATCTCTAACGCTAATTGAACATCTCCAGCAATCTTTCCACGATCCTGCCAAAGCTCTCTCCAGCCTGGGTCTTGCACTCCGTAAAGGTCTGACCGCTGTCGCCCAAAGCGCAGACCTGGGGGTCGATAGGGATATTGCCCAGGAACGGCACATCCATCTCCTCTGCCATTCTCTGGCCGCCACCGCTGCCGAATATGTTTATCATCTCCTGGCAGTGGGGACACTTAAGGCCGCTCATGTTCTCCACAATGCCAAGCACTGGCAGCTTCATGGCTTTGACCATGTTCACCGCTTTGCGTGAGTCGAGCAAGGAGACCTCCTGGGGGGTGGTCACGATTATCGCGCCCGCCAAATCGGGGATAAGCTGCAGTACGCTGAGCGGTTCGTCACTGGTTCCAGGCGGCAAGTCGATGATCAGAAAATCCAGGTCACCCCAGTTGACATCCTGGATGAACTGCTTGATGGCTGCCATCTTCATCGGCCCGCGCCATACAACTGGCGTTTCCCGGCTGGAGAGAATTAGAGCCATGGATGCCGCTTTGATTCCTCCGGCGTCAGCCGGTTCGATCCCGTCCGGTCCTTGCATCATCTTCTGGTCTTCTATTCCGAGAAGCTTAGGAATATCGGGGCCGGTGATATCGGCATCCAGAACGCCGACGCGAAGGCCCTTCATCTGCAGAGCACGGGCCAGGTTGACGGATACGGTGCTCTTGCCTACACCCCCTTTGCCGCTGGCGATGATGATCTTGTGCTTAATCCTGGCCATGCGATCAACTATGCATGTGCCTTCCTTTCCCTTATCCTGATCCGTGCAGGAGCCTTTTTGGGCACAGGATTCGCATTTTTCAATTTTTTCAGTCATCGAAAATCATCCTTTAGCAATTAGCAATTCCTATGCTTATTACGATTGGTATAACAATAGTTAGCATTAATATTACTGTCAGCTATATAATTTTATCTTCATTTGGCGATTTTTTTGAAATATGTTGCATCTGCAATTTGTTATGATTTAATTATAAATTATTATGGTGGCCTTTACCGCAGACCTGAAAGCGCAGTTCGCCTCTGCGGAGCCTCCTTGAGATCAGGCCGTCATTCTCCATGATCTTGCAGTACTTGATGGCGTCGCTGCCGGTCAAATCCAAACGATCACAGATCTCCTCCAGGGTACAGGGCTCGGAGGAAAGCAGGTCACGTAATCGATCACGGGTCGTGGGCGGAACGCTCCAGTCCCAATCCGGAATCAGCTCGGCTCCCGGGAAGATCTCCAGCATCCTTTTCATCTCTTCCTCGCTCAAGGGCTCCACCGAGCTCTGCTGGTGTCCTGACCACGGTATTGAGCTGAATTCGGTCCGGTCCTGTGGACTCTGCGGCTCTGGCAATCAATTCCGCATCGCGATCATTGATGCCCTTCACCAGCATCACCTCCAGCCAGATCTCTCCGGAGAACTCTTTGCGGAAGTCTCTAAGGCCCTGAATTATGTCCTCGATTCGCAGTCCTGCTGCCGGTCTGTTGATTGCCTGGAAGGCACCGGCGGACGCCGCATCCAGAGACGGTAAAACTATATCGGCTGCTGCCACCTCCCTACGGACCGCGGGACTGGTAAGAAGGGTGCTGTTTGTGATTACAGCCACAGGAGACTCAACAATCTCCTTGGCCCCAGCCACTATTTTTCCCAGATCCAGGCTCAAAGTAGGCTCCCCTGAGCCAGCAAAGGTGAGATGATCAAAAGGCTCGCCCCTTCTGGCCTGGATCTCTTGCAGGACCATCTTTGGCGGCACAAAGCGATCACGGAAGCGGGTCAGGCATTTGGTTCTGCCCAGCTCGCAGTATATGCAATCCAGGTTGCAGGTCTTGTACCTGAGCAGGTCCACGCCCATGGAGAGGCCCAGGCGGCGGGAGAGCACAGGTCCGAAGAGGTATCCCATTTTTCTATCCCAATTCTAAGATTACTGAGCGATTCTTATGACTATTCCAATGCCCGTGTTCCTGCCTTGATTAAGTGTCTCCTGTATGGCTCCAACTCATTCCTCTTGATCTTACTTTCCCTATGCTATTTTCCTATGATATTTTCCTTTGCTATATCTTTATCAGTTGACCACCAAAATTGGGCAGATATCTGATCCGTTTTACCATTTTTGCCAGCAAAGCTTAAAAGACGGTGGTGCCGATGAATTCACATGGATAAGGCTCTTGAACTGGTAAAGACACTGGGCCAGAGCGACGACTATTTTGAGCGCCAGAAGGCGGCATGGGCCCTGGTGAACCTTGGTGAAGACGCCGTAGACGACGTTGCCAGTGCCCTGGAGAAGGGCGAGTTCTCAGACTTGAGGTACAAATCCGCCTGGATCCTGGGAAAGACGGGATCCGCCAGAGCCTTAGAACCCCTCTGCCGGGCCATGCTCAATGATCCGGATCATGTAGTTCGCGAATGGTGCGCGGCCGCTCTGGAGGCGCTGGGGAACAGGGATGCCGTGCAGCCGCTGGTCCTGGCCATGAAGCTCGACAGCTCCAAAGATGTACGCCTGCGGGCGGCGATGGCGCTGCGAAGCCTGAAGGCCGCGGAGGCGCTGCGAGAACTGTTGAGCTATAGCGAACCCGAGATCCGGGGCATGGCTGTGACGGGCCTGGCGAAGATTGGAGATATTGAATCACTGCCTGATGTGGCCCGACTGCTGCATGATGAAGACCTGGAGGTTAGACGCCGGGCTGCGGCTTACATGGCTGAATTCAATTGCGATGATGCATTGAACTGCCTATCTCTGGCGCTGCAGGACCCTGATTCAAGTGTGAGATGCGAGGCTCTAAAGTCACTGGGAAAGATAAAAGGCGAGAGGGCCTGCGACCTGGCGATCCCAACTTTGAAGGATAGCGACTGGCAGGTTCGCAACACTGCTGTGACGACCCTGGGCGAGATCGGCCACAACAAAGCGCTCGATTCCCTTGTAGAGGTCATGTTCGGCCAGGATGACGAGGAGATCCGGGCCTGGGCAGCCTGGAGCCTGGGCGAGATTGCAGATGAGAGGGCGATAGAACCACTGCAGAGAGCGTACAAGACCTGTCCCATGGAAGTGATGAAGAAGGCCCGGGATTCGCTGGAGGAGGTATTTAAGAAGGAGATATAGAGGGACTCTGCAATTATATATTTGAGTTTATCATATATGTTACATATTTTCAATTATTTTTTGGAGATTCAAATCGAATCCAGCGCGCTCCGAAGCCGTTTTTTGGCTTCTCTCACCTGATCGGGATCGATTGCGGCAGAGTCAAGGGCAGAGTCCAACCGACCCTTTCGAGCCTCTTCTACCGCCTCCGTAAGGATCCTCATCGTCTCCACCGACCCCGGGCAGGACTCGTTCACCATAACCCGATCCTCGGACCCGTAAATCCCGAGGAACGGAAAGATGCGGCAGGACCAGGGACGTGATGGTATAGATCTTGCAGCCCGACGTCGCCGGATCATAAAATTTGCAGGGCAGTATGTGCTTGAAGTTCAGGACGCCCGGCCTGTCAGGGTCTGGAATCGTGTACTTCTTGAGAGCCTTGTTGAGAGGAATCTTGAGGTGCTTTGCCAGAAGGGCCGCATCCTCCTGCCGCAGCCTGATGGGGTCGCCAGTGGTGCAGCACGTCCCGCACCTCTGGCAATTGAACAGAATATGGCAGGCCATGCGGACATAATCTACGGAGGTGTATCTTGGTGCATCCAGCTCCCTGAAGACCTGTTCGTCCGTCAATGCCGTGGCCTTGAGGAGCAAAAGAGCGATTTTTTGGGGATCTTTTTCCGGTTCCATCATTTCTGCAGCCATTCAGATAGACATCCTTTTCAAGCTTGCCCTTCTTCATTTATACCATGTCCAAGGAGATCGTCCTGATCGGCAGGTCCAATGTCGGCAAATCCACACTCTTCTGGGAGCTTACCGGAACGAAAGTTCGAATCGGAAAACGGCCTGGAATCACCCAGTACCCTTTCAAGACAAAGGTAGGAAACGTCTTCTATGTGGACATGCCCGGCTACGGATTCATGTTCAACACCACCAGGGCCGACCAGGAGAAGACCAAGGACCTGATCGTCCACTATTTTGAGAGCCGGGCCGAAGACGTTCTTATGGCGGTGCAGGTGATCGATGCCGCCTCTTTCCTGGACATTGCCGACCGGTGGGAGGGCCGGGGCGAGGTGCCCTTTGAAATCGAGCTCTGGGAGTTTCTGAATGACATGGGACTGGATGTGGTGCTGGCCGCGAACAAGATGGACCGCATCGCCAAGGTCGACCTGGACGGGGCGCTGGACCTGATCAGCGAGAGGCTCGGCATGCTTCCCCCCTGGACCCAGTGGAAGGATAAGGTTGCACCAATCAGCGCTAAGCGCGGCCAGATCGAGCCACTTCGGACCATTATCTCAAAACGAGTGTCAGTATGCCGTCCTGACTAACGAATACCTCGGCGTGGATTATCCGGCCAGGAATATCCAGGCCGATATTATTCTAGGGCACAGGTGCAGGCGGTATGCCCTGCACCTCAAACTCTTTCATTACCGCCTCCAGGATCTCGCTGCCTGTGACCTTGGCCACATTTCTGCCCGGAATAGTAATCTCCAGCCTCAAAGTCAGCTCCGATTTCTTCAAATTCATCAGAAGCACGCTCATTGGTCTGTCTTTCAGCACCATGGGGTGGCTGCGGGCCTTATCGAGGATTATTTCTCTGGCTCGATCTATATCTTTGGCCCTCTCCAGATCGAAATCCACTGTCCACTTGATCTCCGGTTCCCTGAAAGACCAGTTGATGATGGGCTCCGTGCTCATGATGCTGTTGGGTACAACGATTCTGCGGTTGTCAGGGGTGCGAATTACAGTATGCCTCAGAGTCAGGTCCTCAACCTGTCCATAATCATTTCTGAAATCCACCAGATCGCCCACGCGAAAGGGCTGAAAGATGGCAATGAAGATGCCGGAAGTGAAGTTGGAGAGGGAGTCTTTGGCGGCATAGCCTATGGCCAGGCTCGCAATGCCCGCTCCGGCAAGCACGGCCGTGGCCAGGCTTTGCAGCTGCGGCACCTGAAGGATGACCAGCATCAAGCCTACCAGATATATGGCTGCTGAGACAAGCCTCCGTATCATGAGCTGCATGGTCTCGTCCATCCTCACCTCGACCTTGTGCACAACTTTGGGGATGTAATTGAGCAACATTCGGTCAACAAAACGAACTGCAGATCGCGTAATGAGGATTATTAAGATTATTATTATGAAATTTGCAAGGATGGATATAATATCAATGTCGTCTGCAGTATTTGCCAGAAGCTGGAGAGAGACCAGATCGATGTGCTTCCCTGCGATCATGTCGACTCGATTTTGAATCTGATCGGCCAGATATTGGGGATCAGCCAAGCCCGTTGCTGCAGAGAGATTCATCCGAGAGAAGAGCAGAAAAAGAATACTTAAGCGTTTCTATAAAAGAGTAATATTTAACATATCTTTATAAATCGATAAATAATTTAAAAAGCGGCAGATTGGCCGCTTAAGAGAACATGCGCAGAGCTTCTTCCGATCCTTCGACCTCATCCCCGAGTACCTTTCGGATGGCTTTCTCGAAGTCGTCTCTGGCGACAGATGTCGCATTTCTTCGCAGAGCATTCATGCCCGCCTCCACCACGATGGCCTTAAGGTCGGCACCGCTCGCCTCATCGGTATTCTTCGCGATCTCTGCTAAGTCAACGTCACCATCCATCCTCATCTTCCTGGAATGTATCTCCAGGATCTTGAGCCTGCCCTCCATGGAAGGCATGGGGATCTCGATGATCCTGTCAAAGCGTCCCGGTCTCAGTAGCGCAGGGTCTAGAATATCGATTCTGTTGGTCGCGGCGATTATCTTAATATCCCCGCGGGTTCTGAAGCCGTCCATCTCCGCCAGGAGCTGCATCATGGTTCGGTTTACTTCCGCGCTTCCGGTAGTTCCGTCATGCGTCCTGATGCTTCCCACGGCATCTATCTCATCGATAAATATGATGCTGGGAGCCTTCTCGCGGGCCATCTGGAAGATATCGCGAACGAGCTGCGCGCCTTCGCCAATGAACTTGTGTACCAGCTCTGAGCCGGACATGTGGATGAAGGTGGCCTTTGACTCATGGGCTACGGCCTTGGCGAGCATGGTCTTGCCCGTTCCCGGCAAACCGTAGAGCAAGACACCTCTGGGCGGCTCAATGCCGATATCTTTGAAGATTTCGGGATTGGTCAGCGGAAGCTCCACCGTCTCCCTGATCTCCTGGATCTGGGTTTCCAGACCCCCAACCTGTTCGTAAGCTACATCCGGAAGCTCAACCAGCTCCATAACTTTAGCCCGGACATCCACAGAACGATCTAGAATGCGAACTATCGTCAGTGAGTTGTTGATGGCCACGCGGGAATTGGGTTGCAGCTTCTCCATCATCTCTGCCGCAACAGTGGTAATGAACTCCTGGTTATTTCCATGCTGCCTCAGCAGGACATAGTCCGGTCCCATCTCCACAACCGTCGCCAGGAACAGCGGCATCCTCTTGAGGAGGATATTCTCTTTCTTAAGCCGCTCTACCTCACGCAGATATTTCTTATTGGCAATGAGGGATTCGAAGAGCTTTGCTCTTACCTCTTCCCTCTCTACCCTGGTGGTCTCCAGCTCTTCGGCGAGACTCTTGGTATCGGATTCGAGAGCAGCTATCCTCTTTGAAAATGACTCCTGGATCGTGTCCTGACCAGAAAAGGCCGTTGATTCACTCATATAATTAAGATCTGCGTTTTTCAAGTTTATAAACTCATGCCCAAGTAGAATCCGAAAGAGGGTTACCACATGAGGTCAAGACCAAAAATCAACCATCTCATGTCCGAATCGTATGGCGTTGTCATCTTCGAAAGATATTAATCTTGACATGCCCAAATTATATCCGGTGGTTTAAATGATAACCCTGCAAAAATATGTTGTTCCTCCTTTCGAGGTTGTGGAACGAAAGGGCCTCGGCCATCCTGACACTCTGGCGGACGGGATCTCTGAGGCCATCTCTCGCTCTTTATCTAAGTTTTATCTGGATGAATTCGGCCAGATTTTACATCACAATGTGGATAAGGTTCTGATCATAGCCGGCAAAAGCGCTCCGCAGTTTGGAGGGGGCTCGATCCTGAAGCCTCCCTCAGTGGTTGTGGGAGGAAGGGCTACCAGGCCCTCGGGAAAACCGGTGAACGAGATCATAGAGGATTCCGTTTCCTCATTTTTCCATAAGACCGTGAAAAATCTGAAGCAATTCCAGGTCGAACCCCGGGTCGAAGAAGGCGCCCCTGAGCTCAGAAGTCTCATCGGCAAGGGTGCCAATGATACCTCAATCGGAGTGGGCTATGCGCCTTTGAGCAAAACGGAGCAGCTTGTCCTGGATCTGGAAAAAGATGTGGGCAAAGTGCGAGGCGTGGGGGAAGACACCAAGCTCATGGCTGTGCGCATTGGAGATCGGCTTACGCTGATAGTCGCCGCGGCCATGATTGACCACTACATCAGTTCCAGAGAAGAGTATGATGAAGCGAAGGCCACCGTATTGGAGACTGTTCTGAGAAAAGCCGAAGCAAACGCCGAAGCATGCGTGAATTGCGCAGATAACGGCGAGAATATCTATCTGACAGTCACAGGCACTTCGATAGAGATGGGCGATGATGGAGCCACCGGCAGGGGAAATCGCGGCAATGGGCTGATAACGCCTATGCGGCCCATGACCATGGAGGCGATAGCCGGAAAGAACCCGGTGAGCCATGTAGGCAAGATCTACAATGTTCTTGCTCAGAGGGCGGCAAGCGAAGTTGCCGAGCTTGATGGAGTGAAAGAGGCCTATGTCACTCTGGTCAGCAAGATCGGCTCGCCCATCAGCCGGCCGCTGCTCTGTGGAGTGCAGATATCGGGCGATTTGCAGATGACACCGAAAATGGAAGCCGAGGTGAACTCCATCATCGACCACTGGCTGGAGAGCACGGGCAGCATGGTAGAGGAGTTCGTCGAAGGGAAGCTGAGACTATACTGATCACCGACTTTTCGCATGCAATCGAGTTAATGATGGGCAGAGCTTCATAGATTGTTCCCCGCGGCCGCGGGGTCAGGGGGGCCTGCACGGCCATAAGTTTGCCCCCCCCGTCGACCCAGCGCGTAATACCCGCGCGGGATCCAGAAGAGTTGTTAGATCTTTTGCGCTCAGTTATATGATGTGCTAATGTCACTCAAATGCAGACTGAACTATGTAGATGCAAGCAAGACAGCATCAGCGCATTCTTCCGGGGTGCCGCGAGTCGGCCCGGCGGGCATCGGGGCACGGGGGCCTTTCCTGGGCCGCGAAAGGCCTTGCGACGGCGGTTAAGCTGCAGACTAATAAAGAGTACAAATGTTGGGCAACATCTTTTTGCATGTTAACCGAGTCGATGATGTCAAAGCATCTCGATTTTCATCCGCCACGTGTGTGCTTTGTCCTAAGCTCATAGGCGTTTTCAGTCCGCTCCCTTTGTAGCCTCTTTTTTAGCCATCTGCAGCCTCTGTTTAGCGGTATAGCCCGTAGCCTTCTCCAGGAAATTTCGAAAGCGCTTGTTGGTATCCAGGGCGACGGCGTCGCTTACACCCAATTCCGACTCTGTGGTCACATTGAGCTTCTTGCCGTTTATCGATACACTGATGCTTTTCAGGGCTCCGAAACTGAGGAATAGCGAGCCCTTCTCTTGCTTTATATCAACCGGAAATTCTTCTTCCAGTGCTTTTTGAATTCGTTCCATATCAGGCTTGAAGCCGCGCTTGAATGAGTAATCCATGAAATCCTTCAGGACGCTGATCGAGTATAGATGTTTCGAGCCTGAATCGCCTTTTTACTATACAAATAATATGAAAAATACGAAATTCAATCTTCTTCAATTCAGATGGTTTGGGCAGAGGGAATGAGGATGAGAGCAACAATAATGATAAACGAAGAGAACAAACCTGAACTGAGAGGAAGAATTGGTCTGCCACAAAAAAGCGCTTTTCCCCTCGATTTCTCTAGGGGAAAAGCTTGAGCGCATGAGGTATGCGATCTAAATTACAGTATAGCTTGCCGCCTCGTCCAGCTCCTCCTGGATTCTCAGGAGCTGGTTGTACTTGGCTGTGCGTTCGGACCTGGCTGGCGCGCCGGTCTTGATCAGTTCGCATCCCAATGCTACCGCCACATCCGCCAGAGCCGAATCCTCTGTCTCTGCGGAGCGATGACTGGCCATGACCTTCCATCCTGCCCGGAAAGCCATTCTGGCAGCGTCAAATGCTTCAGACACGGTGCCTATCTGGTTGAGCTTGAGAAGCAGAGCGTTGCTGGCGCACATCTTGATGCCCTTCTCCAGGCGTTTTATGTTGGTGACGTACAGGTCGTCTCCTACTATTATGGTGCCCGGCAGTTTGGCTGTCAGCCTGGCAAAATCGTCGTAGGCTTCCTCCTCAAAGGGGTCCTCCAGCAAAATGATGGGATAGGTATTCACCAGATCTACATAATAATCAATGAGCTCTCCTGGAGATAACCGGTTACCATCTACGGAGTAGCCGCCTTCCATGTAGAAGCTGGAGGCCGCTGCATCAAGGCCGATGCGGACCTCTTCTCCATAGCCGCTGACATCAAGAGCGCTCATGATGGCATCCAGAGCATCGCGAGTCTTTATGATCGGAGGGGCATAGCCGCCCTCATAGCCGACGTTGGTGGCGCCCACGCCGTACTTTCCCCGCAAGATCTTTCCCAGAGCATGATAGGTTTCTGCACCCATGCGCAGTCCCTCGCTGAAGGTCCTGGCTCCGGTGGGCTGGATCATGAACTCCTGAATGGATAGCTCGTTTCCGGCGTGCTTTCCGCCGTTCAGGACGTTGAAGGAGGGAATGGGCAGCGTGGCCGTATTCACTCCGCCCAGGTACTTGTAGAGCGACATCCCGGAAGATGAGGCCGCGGCTTTTGCTGCGGCCAGGGAGACACCTAAGATTGCATTCGCGCCCAGATTGCACTTGTTGGGAGTTCCATCCAGCTCAATCATGAACTCATCAATCTCCCTCTGGGCTGAGGCGTTCATGCCCAGCATCTCTGGCGCAATTACTTCATTTACATTCTTGACGGCCTTAAGGACTCCTTTGCCATCGTATCTATCGCCGCCGTCGCGTAGCTCCAGTGCCTCGTGCGTGCCCGTGGACGCACCCGAGGGCACGGCCGCCCGTCCGAAGCCGCAGCATGTATAGACATCGACTTCAACGGTAGGGTTTCCTCGTGAATCAAGGATCTCACGAGCATGAATTCTTTCGATCTCGAATGACATGGTATACCACGCCAGCCACTTTGCAGCCTTATTAATTAAAGTTTGGGCGGCTCAGAAATAGTCGTTAGTATTTTCTATCTTTGCAGCATAGCTGGAGAGATGAAAGAGATGGACGAGAATTCTGAAGAGGCCTGCATCTTTTGCGAGATTGTGAGGGGATGTGCCCATTCTCATAAGATCTATGAAGACGATCTGACGCTATGCATTCTGGATATAAATCCCTTGTCGAGAGGCCAGGCTCTGGTGATCCCCAAGAGGCATGTTCCCTGGTGGCATGAGCTATCCCTTGAAGAGAACGCCAGCCTCTTCCGGGTGGCGAAGATTGTGGCGGAGAAGATGATGCACACCCTGCAACCGAACTTTGTCTGCATGTATGCTCGCGGCAGAAGAATTCCCCATACGCACATCTTCCTGGTTCCGACCTATAGCGGAGATGTCCTGGATAGATTCTTCAATGCTCTGGAGCTGTTTCAGGAGTCGCCGAAGAAGCTTGCGGCTCTGGGTGAACCAAAATCGATGGAAGAGACAGCGAATTTGATCCGGAAAGCCGGAATCGAGTCGGAGCATGGGGAACATCCTATGTAGAAACGTTACAGAAGAGTATCTCTATCATCAAAATATAATATAAAAAGTATGTTGCTGGCAGATGCCTTTACTTTTAAGCTTCCGCCTCTCCCATCAATCTATCCACCAGCCATGCGGGCTCGAACTTCACCAGATCAGGATAGGTCTGGCCCACGCCCAGGAAGAGCACTGGCTTGCCGGTGATGTATGCAATGGATATTGCAGATCCGCCCTTGGCGTCGGCATCGGTCTTCGTCAGGATCGACCCGTCGATCGGCACCGACTCATTGAAGAGGCGCGCCCTCTCCACGGCATCGTTGCCTGCTATTGCTTCGTCTACGAAGATGAGCAGATCGGGTTTGGTCACCCGGACGATCTTTCTCATCTGATCCATGAGATTGATGTTGGTGTGCAGCCTTCCCGCTGTGTCCGCCAGGACGACGTCTTTGTTATGCGCCTTGGCGTACTCAATGGCGTCGAAGATCACTGCCGCCGGATCGCCGCCGGTCTTGTGCTTGACGACCTTCAAGCCCAGAGCGGTGCCATGCACTTCCAGTTGCTCGATGGCTCCCGCCCGGAAGGTGTCACCCGCCGCCAGGACAACGGAATAGCTGTGGTCCATCAGGTACTTGGCGACCTTGGCGATGCTCGTCGTCTTCCCTGTGCCGTTCACGCCCACAAAAAGGATCTTGACAGGTTTCTCTTTGGTCTTGATGTACTCGTCGAAGTCCAGATGGTTCCTGGAGAGGAGGCTTATGAGAGCATTTCTCAGGGAGTCCTCGGCGAGCTTGCCGGTGTCTGCACCGATCTTCTTCTTCTTTCCCACCAGATCGGACTTGACCTCTTTGACGATCTCTTCGGCTACTGGAAGGGCCACATCGCTCTCCATGAGAGCCATTTCCAGTTGCCACATGGGCTCGTCCAGGTCCTTCTCTTCCAGGATGATCTCCTGCTCAAAGACCAGGCTCTTGGCCTTTTCCAGGAAGGAGAATCTGCTTTTGGGTTTGCTGGCCTCGCCTTTCTCGGAAGGCTTTGCCCGGGTTGTACTGGATTCAGAACTGAGGGGCTCGTTCTTACTGGGAGTCTTATCGGCGGATTTAACGGGAGATTTGTCCGTAGATATTTCCGCGGGCTTGATCTCATCGGCTTCCAGCCCGTCTTCCCCGGATTTTGGCTCCGCCTTTACTCCGGACGCTGAGACCTTCTCCGCGATCTTGGTGGATAATGCCTCTTTAAATCCCGCGAGCTTCTCCTTAAACCGGTTAAACAACCCCTTCGCTCCCTTGACCCTGCGCTGCGTTTTCGTACTGCTGCATTATGGACTGGATCTTCTGCATCTCTTGATCGATCTTGGCAAGCACATCATTGAGCTTTTTCGATCCTTCAAGAACTTCCAATTTACGAATTTTCAGAATCTCGCGAGTCTCGGCAGGAGTTTTCTCTACGCTCACGCCTGCACCAACATTCAAAACTACTTTCTCCTTAGAGGCGAGTTTGCCGTGGATGAACGACCCGGATCCGATGGGAACAAGGATCTCCTGTCCCACTTCTGCCGTATCCAGAGCGTCGACGGCACCCTGTGCCCTCTCCAGACCTTCGGCCGTCATCTGCGTAAGGCTTAGCTGGTGCATGATGCCCTCAGCCTGGGCCTGATACTGCTGGTATGCGGCCAGGAGTCTTCTGACTTCCTCCTCGCCCCCAGGAGAGCTACTCAACTGCCTTCACCTCGTCTATCCGGATGAGGCCTCTCTTCATACCATGTTGGCTTCCCATGAGGGAGTAGACTTTATCTGTGGCATTCTTCTCGCTCTGGCTCTCCACAACCTTGCTGAAGGGTAGCCAGGTCTTGCCGACAAGTCCTCCCTTGTACCTTCCTTTAATCTCGAAATTGCTCACTATTCCACCCCAATTACATATTCATCAATTTTTGGATTTAAACCAGGGGGTTATCCTTGGAAGACTCATACTTTGAGATCATTCCAGGAAACCCAATGCATCAACAATGCGACCCAGTTCCGGGCCGGTTGTATCTTCCCCTGCGAAATATCCGTGGCTGTTCGCCAGTATACCTGAACCCACCAGAGGCGAGCCGAGGTTCACAGTGCCCACATCCACAGGCAGCCCGAAGAGCTCCTCCAGGACTGCGATCTCCTCCTCAGTGACCCTTGGATGCACCAGAAGACCTTTGTTGGTTGCGACGCCGGCCATTCCTACTGTTTTTAAGCCGCCGATGGTGCCTTTCTCCACCCTGACGCCCAGTGTCTCCGCTATTGCCCCGCAGGCTCTGTTGGATAGCCCCGGATGGACCAGAGCAGCACTGTCGTTGGCCAGAATCACGTTGCCAGTGGCATTGATCTTGGCAGGCAGCCTCGTCGCCTTTCCGTGCCTGCGAAGAATTTTCAGTTCTTCGTCACCGGCATGATGGGTAACAATGAATCCATTGCTGTTGGCAGAGACGAGGGACCCCAAGACTGAGCCAACTCCAGCCGTCACTCGCACGGCCTCGACCTCGAGGCCGGTCTGCAAAGTCTCTATATCCGCGGGCCCGACTTCAAGTGGGACGAGGACGACCAACTCTGTGCACCTGGCGAATACACCCAACAGGGAACTGCCCGCAATCTTTAGCCTTCTATCGGTCACCTGCAAACTCCGCTTCCACCCCACCGTCTTCGAACTTGACCGCGCGCACCCTTACGCGCAGGGGGGGCTTCATATCGCCTCTGGCCCAGATGACTTCATTCAGGCCCGGGTCGATCTTTATATTCTCTACAGGGGTCTTCATGTGCCGTGCAAGGTATTTTCGTACCTCCGTCATGGCCCGGTTGGACCTTCTATAAATTGGAACGCCCTTCACAATACCCAGGGGTATGGTGTAAACTCTCTCTGTGTCAGCCATTGTCTATCTCTCTAAGCTGCTTCTTCTCCAATGCCGTCTCTTGGGGTGAGTAACTACTTTCCTCAAGGTCTTGACAATGACCCAGGAGGGAACCCTACGATTCTGATTGAATGCCTTGGCAAGCCTGATCTTCTTGCCTTTCAATTTCTTGGACAAATCTCTTCCTCCGAATAACTCTAGTGTGCATATGATTAGAGGGGAAGATCCTTTCGACTTCCCTCTGGCCGTACCTCTTTGCAAGCTCATATCTCAGGCCTACCTCGAAGTCCGAGGCGGGATACCTCTCGGAGAACGTCTCCTCGAAGTCCAAATAGCGCGAGGCCATGGCTCTGATGGCTTTTCCACCCAGACCTGCCAGAGGTCTCAAGTATTGCACGTGCAACCGGTCTTCCAGGCTTCGGATCGCGCTAAAGCCCATCTTGGGTGCGCGATCATCCCGCCTCGTCCCGTCCGCCACAAATTCACACTCTTTCGCTATAGTTTCCACTGCAACAGGATGAACGTAATCGAGAGCATCATTGGGATAGCCCGTGGATCGCAATATCTCCAGGGCCTTCTCCAGGACATCTGTTTCAAAGACCATCCTTCTGAAGGGATGGCCAAGCTCAACTGCCACATCCGCCGCTCTTGTCCAGGCATCGTCATGACCAAAGCTAAAGGTGACGAGCTCCATCTCATCGAAATAAGGTTCGAGCAGAAGAGCCGCCAGGCTGCTATCTTTTCCGCCGGAAAACAGGACTGCAACCTTCATAAATTGCCTGGGGTTTGCTGAGACTATCTCCTGGTAATGGTAATGTCTCTCTTCTTGGGCTGGGCCTGCGTAAGAATCGCCTTGAGCTGTTCATCGGTGATCGCGCCCCGCAGCCTGCCGCTCTGAGCAAGCATGATGAGCTGGGCCTCGATCTGAGAGACGAACTCAGGTCTGGTCATACGTATTGCATTGAGCCTTTCCCGGGCTTCGGGTGTGAGGATGGTCCTCATGAGGGCCGCTTTCTTGGACTCCAGCTCCTGCTGGGCCTGCTCTTGTTGAGCGGCAGCCATCTGCGAATCTCCCTGCTGTTTTTGGATCTGCTCCAGCCTCTTTCGTCTTAAATCTGCAAGCTCATCATCAGCCATTTGCCAGACACCACCTTATGCTGCCGATTCTGTGCCCGGTTCCGCTACGGGTGCTGCCGAGCCTTGCGCTTTGCTTCTGACCTTATGGGCCATTTCATCAAGGAATGCCTGGCCCGCGGGGGTCATCTGGCGCCCCTTCTTGAGCTTCTTCACGTAGCCGGCTTTCTCCAGTTGCTGCAGGGATTCTCTTACCACGGAACCGCTGCCTTTGGCAAAAGATCCAGTAGCTACTCCTTTGCGCTTCTTTCCGCCGTAAAAGCTTCTGAGGCGAGAGACGCCTACCGGACCGTCGATATATATTCTGCGCAGGATAGACGCCGACCGCACAAACCACCAATCTGGATTGGTGGGCGGCATCTCCCTATTTACCCCAGTCTTAGCAAATTCAGCCCAAACAGGCGGCTGAACTTTGCCTGCCGCCTTCAGCTCCTCGGCTGTGGCAGCTATCAAGTCATGGGGAGGTACGTCGTAAACAGTTGTCAAATTCTTCAATCCTCCGAGATGATAAGGAACAAACCAGAACCCTTACGCCAAAACAAGTATAAATGCTTTTTCGAGCTTTTTTCCCGAATGGATATCTTAGCGCAAATTGTCCATGTAACGAGATTGATTAAACGTCTGCCAGACGACTCAACCTATAGGAATCGTTTCTTGAGTTGTCTGGCCTGTGGGTGAGAGAAACTCGTACCCTACTACACTCAGGTCCCGAGGATTTAGCTTTATGCATCTTCTCTTTTGATCTTGTCTTTTGATTTGCGCGTCATATTTTGCAGAATATGTCGCACAAACCAATTTGTGCGTCACGGATGACGGGCAAATTCACTCCAGGCGGCAATTCTCGCCAGCCCCTCCTTTTTGGGCAGAAGCCTTCCAAAATCAGGCAGCCGATCCCATCCACTATAGACTGCCTGGCCGAGCTTCCTAACCAGAGAGCCGTAGTTCTCCGGAAACTGCTATACCGAAATACTCCGGCAGATCACGAAACAAATGATTTGTGTCGCATGTATGAGATGAAGATGTCTTTGTTTTGCACAGACTAACCATCTATGAGACACAAATCAAATCCGGGTTAATGATCACCAAATTAACCCCCCTTCCAGGGATTAGATCAGATCGATCTTGCCCCGAAACTCCTTCAGCAGCGAAGCCATGACCAGCTTGTTATCGCCCCAGATGAGCCTGTTGCGGAAATCATCATGCATGGTAGTCCGCAGTTCGCCAAGAGTTGTCTGGCCGGATGCCAGGGCCTCGCTTCTGGGCATGTCCACCGTCTCGATCTTTTGCATGGGCATGGACGCTCCTGCCACGTCTACGCTGCGGCGGCGGCCATATTCATCGTATTTGCCATCCCAGACCAGCTCCGTCCTCATCTGGGAGAGAGGATGAGGATTGTCCGGGCCCCAGCGGACGGGTTCAGGCATGGAGACGGGCCTCCGGGCCGACGTTGAGGGGCACGATGGAAACCGCGAAGACAGACTTCAGAATGATGTTTTGGAACTTGAGGCTCAGGGTCAATTACTATTATCCTCCCGATGGCTCCTTTGAGTGCGGCAAACGGGAAAAAGCTTTTGCATGAAGTAACAGGAAGAATATTTAAGCCTGCGAGTCCATTGTATCAAAAAGGCAAAATTATGAGTTCATCCAAGACCATTGAATGCGTTTATGAAGGCGGCGTCTTAAGGCCGCTGCACGAGGTTGATTTTAGAGAAGGAGAGAGATTGAAACTCACGGTAAGAAAATTCGACATCTCTAAATTCTGCGGTGCATTCGGTGAAGGTTCTATGGAAGAGTTTGAAACGCTTGAAGAAGAGGCCCAGATGTGATCTTTGTAGATACAAATGTGCTTTATAGCGTCCTGGTGAAAACGAAGTTTAGTGAATCTGCCAAAAATGTCATTCTAATGCCCTCCGATCTGGCAACTTCAGCAACGGTTTTGAGTGAGCTGGTCTTTGTTTCCCTCCGTAAGCTCTGCAAGGAACGATATGGAACTAACAACTACTCCGAATTCCGCAGAGCTATTGCTCTAAAAGGCTACAGTCCTTTCAAAGAGGATCTGGATCTGATATTCAGGCTTGTTGAGGAGAGAGACATTTTGATGCTTCCGATCAACGATAACCTTGATGATTGGAACAATGCCATGATCAAGTACAAACTCATGCCTAATGATGCAATGATCGCCTCAACTTGTCTCAAGCATGAGATCTCTAAAATTGCCACTTTTGATAGCGACTTCAGAAGAGTAGACTGGCTGAATGTAATCGATCAATGCAAATAACTGCAATGGTCTTCCTGCACTGCGGTGGACTGCCCCCCAAAAGTGGTCCGGCCAGATGCCAGGGCCTCGCTTCTGGGCATGTCCACCGTCTCGATCTTCTGCCCGGGGCAGGCAGCGCCTGCCACGTCCACACTGCGGCGACGGCCATATTCATCGTATTTGCCATCCCAGACCAGCTCCGTTCTCATCTGGGAGAGGGGATGAGGATTGTCCGGGCCCCAGCGGACGGGATCAGGCATGGAGATGGGCCTCCTGGACGTTACTGTATATAAATTATGCAAATTAATTAAAGAACAGCTCATTTTAATACCTTGAAGCCTCGGCGAATAATCTGCGCCATCAATATCCTGCGTTGTTTGAGAAAATCCTCATAGGGCAAATTTCGGAAATCATCGAGTCTTCGTTGCCCCCGGTCCCTTTGATCTGCAAATCCATCACATGTCACATTCAAGTCATCGGTAGGTAGCACCACCTGGGGCTAAAGTGCCAAGACAGCCTATTTTCGAAAGAAGCTATGGTTTATCGATCTAAGATAGCACAAAAAGAGATGCGAGGGTAGCACCACAATGGATCCGCGAAATAGATAGGCAAACGTCGAACATCATCTTCGGCTCACAAACCTTATGGACTTGAAAATACGATAGGAACTCCATGAGATCGAAGAACATAATTTGCATACTATTCATATCTCTGTTGCTGGCATCCAGCTCGGTTTGCCTGGCAGCGGATAGTGCTGGCATAGCGGTTACGAATCCGGCCATCCCGAAGGTTGGGCTGCCAGAGGGGTTCAAGCTTCTTGCAGCGCTTCCCGAGATGGACCATAATGTTAACATGACCGATTACATCACAGAATTCTACGGTGAGAAGGATATTGGAGCTGCGAACGTATCCGTCGGCATATACCAGTGGGGCAAACCAGGGGAATCCTACGATGCCAAGGTCACTTTTATCGGGCTTCAGGATGAAGAGCATGCTAAAGCCGCTATCTCCAACTTCAAGTCCCAGAAGGATTACAAAGATCAGCTGGCAAAAGGCTTGCCCATCTTCGGCAATGCTACAGTCAACGGCCATGAAGCGTTAGAGGTAAGGGATCTCAGAAATGATAACGGCTTTAGATATCTCTACTTATGGAACGCCGGAAACATTGTATCGTTTGTTGAAGGCAACGGAGATAAGAACCAGAGCCTGACGCTCGCCAATTCCACCGGGCTCTAAAGCATCAACTTTTTTTTTGTATAGGGTGCCTTTTTAGCAACCAAGATTGGCGTTTCTTTTTGAACGGGATCAGGATTCGAGGGATTTGATGACCTTAGCCAGCCTCGCTACTCCAACGGATATTTTTTCCTCATTCGAGTTCGAGAAATTGAGCCGCAAGGTATTCGTGCCGCCTCCATTCGCGTAGAATGCCTCCCCAGGAACGAAGGCCACCTTCTCTTTTATGGCCAGGTTAAACAATTCAATAGATGACATCTCCTCCGGCAGAGTGACCCAGAGAAACATGCCCCCTTCTGGTCTTGTGAAGCAGACATTCTCCGGGAAACACTCCTCGATCATCTGAACCATGAGGTCTCTCTGATCTTTGTATACCTTTCGGATTCTGGTGATATGTCTTTCCAAGTCGTTGTCCTGGAGGTATTGATGGACGATCCTCTGGCAGAGGTAGTTGGAATGAAGATCCGATGCCTGCTTGGCCACGATCAGCCTCTCCATTATCTCCGGGCAGGCAGCAAGCCATCCTAACCGGATTCCGGGAGAGACGATCTTGGAGAATGAGCCCAGAAGAACGCAATCATCTCCCAGGAAGGTCCTCATGGAAGGTTTGTCCTCTCCAATAAATCTGAGTTCACCATAAGGATTGTCCTCTATAAAGACAGTGTTCCTCCCAAGCAGCTCTTCGGCTACCGCGCGACGTATTTCCCGGGAATAGGTTATGCCAGTAGGGTTTTGGAAGTTGGGTACGGCATAAAACAGCTTGGTCCTATCTTGGTTGAGCGCTCTCTTAAGAACTTCGGGATCGGCTCCGTCTTCATGCAAAGGCACAGAATGAAACCTGGGCTCGAATAGGCCAAAGGATTGGATAGCTGCAAGGTATGTAGGCCTCTCCACAATGATGCCGTCTCCTTTATTTAAGAAGGCCTTTCCCAGTAGATCTAGACCCTGCTGCGAGCCGTTTGTGATCAGGATCTCAGAGGGGCTGACCTTCAACCCTTGCCTGGCATACCTCTGGGCTATCATCTGCCGCAATGGCAGATAACCTTCGGATGTGGCGTACTGAAGTGCCGCCTCGCCGCAATCGCTTAGCACTTTCTGGGCAGCATCTGCAAACTCCCGGACCGGGAAGCACCTTGGATTGGGGAGCCCACCGGCAAAGGAAATTATCTCGGGATCCTCAGTCACCTTCAATATCTCTCTCACAAACGATTTGTGGACGCAAGACATTCTGTCTGCAAATGATCTCGTCATTTATTCATCTTCACTTATCTTCACCCATATGGCGTACTTATGCAGTTGACAAGCCGATCGCGGCCGGGAGGGCACAAGAAGAATTATTCCCTTTCGTAGCTCAGCCTTAACCCTTCTTCTCTCCAGTCATAAACGGGATGGCTCATACGCATGTGGCCCGAAGCCTGCAGGGCCTGCACCACAATCGGAACGGTGATGGTGGCATCAGAGAAGACCTGCACCTTGCTTGCCTCCTTCTTCACCTTGCCCCAGGAGACTGCCTCCTCGAAGGTGCAGCCGGAAAGGCCACCCCAATGCGGAGCGTCTGTGGTATACTGAAGAGCATAGCTGTGGCCTCCTGAGTAGTTGCCAATGAGCTCGGCTATGACTTCCGTCTGCTGGATGAAGTTCTTGGGCACTCCTCCGCCGATGTAGATCACACCGGTCTTGGCGGACTTCTCCACCATTCGGGTTATCTCGTCCACGTCCTTGATCTGATCAACCATGATGCTGTTGCCCTCACGCAAAGCCATGACCATGCCTATGCCCCAGGAGCTGTCTCCGAGAGCCGGCACGAATATGGGAACTCCCGATTTGTGCGCAGCGCCAAGGATGGTTGTATCCGGCAGCCCTTTGCCCACCATGTGCATCAGCTCGCGTGAGGAATAGCGGTGGTTGGGGTCGAGACCTTTCACAAAATTGGATATGTAGTTATCAGCTTTATGAAGCTCGACTTCAGAAACGAATACATCATAGATCCTGTCGATCTTGCATTCATTGAGGTAAGCATCGTCTGCACAGGCGCTGCCGCGATAGTGAACTATACCAAGGCCCTCGCACAGGTCGTGAAAGAGATTGGCGCCGGTGCTCACCAGGCAGTCCACCTTTCTCTCGCGCAAGAGGTAAGCGATGAACTCGCCGAGGCCCGCAGGCACCATCGCACCCGCCAGACCGAGGAAGATCGTAACATCCTCATCCATCATGCGTTCCCAGACGCGAAGGGATGCACCGAGCTGGCCTCCCTGAAAGCCCATCTTGCCCATATCCCTTACCAGATCGGCTACACCCCTGTCCTTCATGGGTATTGTAGTCCTTATCTTTTCACCATTACAAATAAAATCATGACTGTGATCTTGATCCATTTTACCCCTCCGGATCTGTTCTCAAACAGTTCGGCCTGGAGACGTTTAAAGATTATCCCATCTCAGATTTCGCCGCGTCATATCAATCTCAATATTCCAAAATACAACTCACTTCGGCATGAATCTTTATATAGCTAAAAGATCTCTAAAGCAAGGTTCGATACGATTTAGCCTTGGCTCAGGGGGATGTGGTGGATCGTATGTTCGTCATTTGTAATTTCAGATTCGGCAAAGGAGAAGACGCTATGAAGGCATGTTCAGGGCTGGGGGCAGATTCAAATGGAGAAGGCTGATAATCATGTGGAAAGCTGAAGATTCTATCGAGCTCTATGGAATAGAGAATTGGGGCAACGGTTATTTTTCAGTAAATGATAAAGGCAATATTATCATATTCCCCAATAAGGATCGCACCCAATCCGTGGATATTATGGATCTCATCGAAGAGATCGAGAAATCAAGAGATCTGGAGTTTCCCGTGCTCTTGAGGTTCCCCCAGATGCTGGAAGACCGGATCAATGAGATCACAGGATCATTTTTGGGATCCATCGAAGAATTCTCCTACAAAGGCACTTATCAGCCCATCTTTCCCATGAAGGTCAATCAGAGAAAAGAGGTCATCGAGTACATCATCAAGTACGGCGCCAAACACAAGATCGGCCTGGAGGTAGGAACGAAAGCAGAGCTCCTGGCGGCCCTATCGCTCGGTCTGCCAAAAGAGGCGCCACTCATATGCAACGGCTACAAGGACGAGGATTATCTGCGCCTGGCGCTGAGTATCCATGATATAAATAATATAATTATTGTAGTTGATCTTTTTGAGGAGATCTTCGACATTCTGAAGCATGCGGATGCCATGGGCATCGTTCCCAGAATAGGCATGAGGGTGAAGCTCTTTGCCCGCGGCTCCGGCAGATGGGTAGAATCGGGAGGCGAATCCGCCAAGTTCGGCCTGTCCACCAGTGAGGCTCTGGAGCTGATGAGAATACTGAAGGAAAGAGGGCTCACAGAGAGCCTCAAGATGCTCCACTTCCACATTGGCTCGCAGATCACGGATATCAGGACCATCAAGAATGCCATGAACGAAGCGGCCCGGATCTATGCCAAGGCGCGCAAGATGGCCAATATCGAGTACTTGAACGTGGGTGGCGGTCTTTCCGTGGACTACAACGGCTCAAACACAGCCACGCCTTCCAGCGCCAACTATTCGCTCCGCGAGTACGCCAACGACGTGGTCTACACCGTGCAAAAGATCTGCGAGGATGAAGACGTGCCCTGCCCCACTATCGTCTCCGAGAGCGGAAGGGCTATCGCCGCTTACCACAGCATGCTTATCTTCAAGATCATAGGCAAGAAGAACGCCAAGGACTCACTTCTGCGAATTCCCGGAGATGAAGACCCCATTCAGATCGACGACCTCTGCAGCGCTTTCAAGGAGATAAACATCGAGAACTACAAAGAACACTATCACGATGCCCTACAGTACAGAGACGAGCTGTACGATTCATTCAACCTGGGCAACATCGGCCTGGAGGAACGAGCCAAGGGCGAGACGCTCTTCTGGATGGTCTGCAAGAAGGCCGCATTTCTCGCCAAGCAGGCTGAGGACGACTCGGACGAGTTTCTGGAGCTGAAAAAACTGGTAAGCCAGAAGTATATCGGCAACTTCTCTCTCTTCCAGTCTGTTCCGGATATGTGGGGTGTGGAGCAGATCTTTCCCACCATCCCTCTGCACCGCCTGAATGAGATGCCCAGCGAGCGCGGCCGTATTGTGGACATCACCTGCGACTCGGACGGAGAGATCAAAAAGTATGCAGGCGAGAGTGAGGGCCTGGAATACCTGGAGATGCACACCCTCCTGGAGAACGAGGACTACTATCTGGGCATCTTTCTTCTGGGAGCGTACCAGGATACTCTGGGAGATTTCCACAACCTGCTCGGATGCGCTCATGAGGTGCATGTCATGGCCGAGAACGATGACTGGTACATCTGCCAGAAGGTGGAGGGAGACACCTGCAAGAAGCTCCTGGACTTCTTCAATTATGAGACCAAGGACTACATCTGGGAGATCATGGACCGCTGCGTGACGAAGAAAGAATGTATCCACAAAAAAAAGCTGGAGCTGATCGAGGCGGAGCTCAACAGAACTCTGAAGGGCTACACCTACTTCATCACCAAACCCAATGGATCGGCCAAGACCAAAGAGATAGACAAGACCTGCAGTGTCCTGAAATATTGAGATGCAGTCAAAAGCATTGAAAGGCAGGCCAATTCTGGTGCTGCCGGGGTTCTTTGCAGGCGCATTTGCATTAATCATAGGATGCCTGGCACTTCTGACCTCGGTTCCTTCTTTGGGCCGCCAGGAAGAGTATGGTTATTTGCTCTCCCCGGCGGCAGGCGGTTTTCTCTTCATTCTCCTGGGGCTGGCAGGGGCCCTGGACGCGGGTCTGTATCTGGAAAAGAGGAGGGCGGCTTATGGATTATCGATCTTTTTCGGGCTCCTGGCACTACCAGGCCTTTTGATTCTGGCCGCATTCGGGGAATGGACGGCCTGTTTCCTGCTGATAGTAATCGCGGCAGTGGTCTATTCAGGCGCTAAAACAAAAAGAAGCGCAATCCTGATGCTCTTTGCAGGATTAGCAGGATTTCCGATCGGCCAGCTTGCCATAATCACCTTGCCTTACGGGTGGAAGACCTGGGCCATTCCGGGAGTTCTCTTTGTCTTTTGCGGCCTCCTCATTGTCTTTCAGGGAGAATTGAATCGCCTGCCATATCTTAACAACAAAAGCGGCAATGCCTCCCGGCGATGGAGTCATCTTCTCTATGCCGTGCTCAGCCTGGTTCTGATAATTCTCTCCATGGCAGCGCTCATCCACGTTCCTGCTGCATCGGGTCCCGGATGGACAGAAATGGCCACCGCTCCCGGATCAAGGATGACGTTGGGTTATGCCGATTCATCGAATCCAAACATCACAGAAGAATCGGCAGGGCTGAACGGTTGTGATTGTGAGAATGGGTCTCTTAAAAGCCTGGCATCTGATTATATCGCAACCGCTAACCAGAGCTGTCAGGACGGTTTTTTGAGGGCGACGATTCTCTCCCCGGAAGAGGTGCGGACATTCCCGCGAGGGGAGACTGTCGTCTTTCTGGCTCAGGCTTGCGGAAAAGAGCCTCTCCAATACCTGTGGTGGTCCAGCCTGGATGGCATAATAGGAAGCAATGAGTCCTTCCAGAGCCACAACCTATCCGCAGGATGGCATACCATTAACCTCGTTGTGACGGACAGCAGCGGCTCCTCGGCCTCAGCCTCCATAGAAATCGGCATCGCTCCACCTATGGTCTGCAGCAAAGTCAGCCCCCGGCCGAAGTATTATCCGGTAGACACACCCTGCCAGGACATCTGGCCCAATGGGACGGCCGAGTGCCAACAGATCGAGGTCTGTCACCCTGATCTGGACTATATCGTGGTCGATGCCGTCAAGTGCTGCAATGGGACATTCAAACCAGGTTCAGCCTGTGCATGGGCTCGGGCCAACTCCGGAGGCGACAAGAAGAAGTGCCGCGGCCTCTACATCATCCGCGCCTTCGGGCCGGATGCGACTTACATGCAGGGCTATGCGCTCTTCAAAGCCTGCTGTTCCGGCTATCCTGAGTGCACCCGCACCTCCTGGCCGAGCCTGGCCGGCACATGCTCCTTCCGGGAAGGGTTCAACCAGAATGTGCAGAACCTGTCCTGCCGACCGGAGGAGTGGGGCGTCTCAGCCTGGAGGTCGGACAAGAACATGAGCCTGAACAGCGCGGTGCTTGGTCTCTTTCCCACGCACGCCACTGTGAACATTCTGAGAACGGGCGTATGTATCGATTACGCTGCAGCCGTGACCACCGCTTTGCGGAAAGCTGGCTACAACCGGACCGAGGCCTTGAGCGCCTCCAGTACCGGCTACGATCTGCCGTTGCTCGGAAACCATCCGGGCCACGCCTACAATCTGGTGAAGCTTCCCGGAGACGACCTCTATCACATTGTGGATACCACAGGCAATGGCGAGGGCATCAACCCGGGGGGACTGCCGCACTACTTCCGGTTCACCGGCAACTTCATGGGCCAGCCCGTAAGTGTCAGGGTCTTTGATTGGTGGGTTGGGTATTGCAGCAAGATTTCAGAGTTCAGCTACAATGACGCAGGCGACGTGAGCACTCCTGAGAACTCGAGCATTTGCGGATGTTCTGGATAGCCCTGATATCATGGGCTCTGTTGAGGATTTGCATGAGGGAAGGACATCCTATAAGGGAAGGACATCTTATAAGGCCCCACTTTCACCCTCTTCAGAATGCTGAGTATGCGCCAAATTTGAAAAAGCTCTGGCAATTACTTCGCTAATAGTAGGATGTATCACCTGAGATCTTATCAGGGGAACAAGATTCTGAGTATCAGTGTTCATGAGATAAACGACCTGCTGGACAAGCTCGGCCGCCTCCGAACCTACCACCGAGCAACCGAGTATCTTTCCGGTATCATCATCTACTATAACTTTTACAAATCCATCATCCTCTGCCATAGCGACACCTTTTGCAACCTCTGTGTACCTTGCTCTGCCGACTTGAATCTTGTGTCCGCCTGCCAGGGCCTCTTCCTCTTTGAGCCCCACTCCGGCCACCTGCGGATGAGTGAAGACTGCGTGGGGAAAAGCATGCTCATCGTTCTCTTTCTTTTCGTCTTCGAACATGTTGCTGGATACTATATCCGCTTCATAGTTGGCAGTATGACGGAACATATGCTTTCCAGTCGCATCCCCAAGAGCCCATATCCCCGGTTTTGTGGTCTCAAGATATTTATTTACCTTAATCCAGCCGCGTTGATCTGTCTCCACTCCAGTTTTTTCTGGCTTCAAGAGATCGGAATTGGATCTCCTGCCAGAGGCTACCATGACCTCTTCTGCTTCGAACCGGTACACCTTATTATCCAGGCGATTTCGGGCAGAGACAACTTTTTTTCCGTCCTCAACTTCGACTTTTACAACCTCATGGTTGGTGAGGAGACTTAGATCTCTGGAAAGGACATCATTGACGATCTTTCTTATCTCGGGATCTTCGTTAGCCAGTACCGTCGGGCTCCTTCCCAGAATAGTCACCTTTGTGCCCATGGCGGAAAAGAAGTGGCCGTACTCACAACCAATGTATCCAGCACCTATTATTATCAGGCTCTCTGGCAACTTCACCAGGTCCAGGAGGGTTATATTATCTATGTAACCCGCTTCTTTGAGGCCGGGTATGGGTGGAATGACCTCTCTGCTGCCTGAGGCTATGGCGATCTTGGGTGCGGTGAGAATCTGATCTCCGACTTCAAGCATATAATCGCCAAGGAACTCGCCTGCTTGTCTGTACAGAGTCAAATTATCTGCTGATTTAATGGACTCCTCCATTTCCTTTATTGACATTTCAACTACAGACCTCATACGTCTCATGAGATTCTGAAAATTTATCTTTGTGATGATTCCCACGATGTCTACTTTTTTAGCATCCTGTAGTGTTCTGATCACATCCGCAGGATAAATCAACATCTTGGAGGGAATGCACCCGTTATTCAGGCATGTTCCGCCCAAAGGACCGCGATCCACCAAAGCTACCCTGAGCCCTTCACCAACAGCACGCGAGGCAATACCCATTCCCGAACCAGAACCGATGACGATAACATCGTATTTTTCCATAATAGCAACCTCATATGCGATATTCTACCGAAATTATGGTACTTTTTGAAAGTAGATACTTTTTTTCTATTTTAGAAAACATAAAGACTCAATCGGCTTTTCGTTAAAAAAGATTATTGGAGCTGCTCAAAGATGGAACTTGGAATTATAGGTCTTGGCAAGATGGGCGGGAACATTGCCCTTCAGGGTGTAGAAAAGGGCATCAAAGTTGTGGGAAAAGCTAGGGGGCAGAAGCCTGAATTGACACAAAAGGGTGTATTAGTTGTAGATGGGTACACAAAACTCTCAGCAGCGTTGAGCCTTCCAAGAGTCATATTTCTCTCCCTTCCAGCGGGACCTACAATTGACGAGGTGCTGAAGAAGTTAATTCCCCGTCTGGACAACGGGGATGTAATCCTTGACGGGGGCAACTTCTACTACAAGGATTCCATCCGCAGAGAAGAGGAGATCTCAAAACAGGGGATCTATTTCGTTGATTGCGGCACTAGCGGCGGAATTGATGGTGCCCGTCATGGGGCTTGTTTTATGGTAGGTGGAAGGCCAAAGGCAGTCAAGATCTGTGAGCCGATCTTGAAGATTCTGGCAGTCGACGGGGGTTATCTATATACGGGAAAACCGGGAAGCGGGCATTTTGTGAAGCTAGTGCACAACGGAATTGAGTTCGGCATGCTGCAGGCCATTGGCGAGGGCACAGAACTTTTGCGCCACAGTGATTTCGATGTCGATATGCAGAAGGTCTTCGGAGTCTGGTCACATGGATCTGTCATCAGGAGTTGGCTGGTGGAACTCATGGAAAAAGGGCTTGGCGGTTTCAACGACCTGAAGGAGGTTTCGGACTATATTGAGGATACAGGAGAGGTCAACTGGCTGGTTCAGGAAGGAATTGAAAAAGAGATTCCATTGCCAGTTATAACCCAATCGGTTATCGAGCTTTTCAGATCCAGAAACAAGGATAGTGATGCTGCTCGGGCAATAGCTATCATGCGTCATGGATTCGGAGGGCATCCCTATGGAAAAGACGAATACATCGCAAAAGAGAGGAAGAAAAGCAGGATCCATCCTATCTGATTCCAGATTTCAAATTGGCCTTAATTGAGGAGAATATGAGAGCAATTGCCGTCATTCCCAAAGTAAAGAATAGTGCTCACGTAGTGGATATTGCTATACCCAGTATCCCGGAGGATAATGTTCTTGTGAAGGTTAATCTGGTCGGCCTTGACGGAACAGATAAGGAGATCGATGAGGGCCACTATGGAGAAGCTCCTGGTGGAGAAGGAATGATAATCATCGGCCACGAGTCCTTTGGAGAGGTCGCGGGAACCGGAACAGCGGTCAAATCACTGAAACCGGGCGACGCTGTAGTCGCCACCGTGCGAAGGCCAGACGGCTGCATTAACTGCCAGGCAGGAGAATACGACATGTGCCTCAAAGGCAGCTATACGGAAAGGGGCATAAAAGGCCGCCACGGGTTTCTTTCCGAGTATTACGTTGAAGAAGAGGCCTATCTAGTCAAAGTGCCACAAGAGCTAGGAGAATTGGCTGTACTTTTAGAACCAACGAGCGTTGCCGAAAAAGCCATCCGAATGGCTTTCTCAGTGCAAAAAAGAATGATTTGGAAGCCTAAGACGGCCATGGTAACTGGAACCGGCACTTTAGGTCTGATAACTGCCATGCTTCTCCGGCTGAGAGGCCTGAGTGTGATCTCCGTAGATCGATCAGAGAACGAATATAAAGCAGGTATCTTCTCCCAGATAGGTGTTTCCCATTTTAATACTGAAAAAATAAATTTGCATGACATTTCAAAAGAGATGGGCAGACAAATCGACCTCATCATCGAAGAGACGGGAAGCTCAAGCGTTGCCTTGCATGCTATGATGGTAGTAGGGACGAATGGAGTCGTTGTTCTTACCTCCGTTACGGGAGGCGATAAGAAGATTGAGATCTGTGCCGACTGCTTTAATCAGGGGCTCGTCTTGGGAAACAAGAACATAGTGGGGACAGTCAATGCTCACAAGCAGGATTTCGAGCTGGGCATCCAAGACCTGATGGCTGTGCAAGAAAGATGGCCGGGTCTTTTAGGAAAGCTGATAACGGCAAGATTCCCGCCGCAAGATATTCGCAAGGCATTATCCACCATGAGGGACAATATCAAAGTAGTGATTGATTTTTCAATAGATAAGCGAGACTGAAATAATGACACGGCATTTGGTTCTGGGCAACCAGTCGCTGCTGGTTAACATAGATAAATGGCTGCAAATAAGAGACATCTATTTTCCTCACGTCGGCCAGGAGAATCACCTGGGCGGCCACGCCCAGAAGGTGGGCGTTTATGTAGATAGCAGTCTCTCCTGGATAAATGATCGGGGATGGGAAAGACGGCTGTCTTACAAGAATGACACACTAGCCACAGAAAGCCAAGCCATAAACTCTGAGCTGGGCATCGAGCTGACCTTTGAGGACAATGTCTACTGCGAGGCCAATATATTCTTACGAAAAATTACCGTGAAAAACACAAGAGACCAAGACAGAGAGATTCGTCTCTTCTTTTACCAGGACTTTCATATTTACAGCGATCGGATAGGTGATACGGCAGTCTATCAGATGGATCATAATGTCGTAGTACACTACAAGAGGGAGAGGTATTTTCTGACTGGAATTCTCAAGTCTGACAAAAAGGATGGCTCGGCAACAGACATAGATGACTTTGCCATCGGCCAGTCGGAGAGCCAACAGTTGGAAGGCACTTTTAGAGACGCAGAAGATGGAGTCCTGTCCAAAAATCCCATAGCACAGGGATCTGTGGACTCGACGATTGGGGCTCATCTGAAGATTCCTGGCGGATCGTCCCAGGTGATCTACTACTACATGACCGCCGGCAAGAACTTCCAGGAGGTCTACAAGCTCAACGATCAGGTCACGGATAGCGGACCGGAAAGTTTGCTGAGCCAATCGGAGAAGCGCCAGAGATCCTGGATAAACCAGACAACAATCGATCTTTCCGGGCTGGACCCCGATCTTGCGACTCTATTCAAGAGATCGCTCTTGATTATAAAGACGCAGACTGATGCAGGCGGAGCAATACTTGCGGCGAATGACTCTGATAACCTGCAATTCAACAGGGATACTTATAGCTACATGTGGGGCAGGGATGCAGCCCTTGTTTCCATTGCCTTAATAAATGCCGGGCTCGCTGAATCTACCAGGCCGTTCTTCAGGTTCTGTAAAGATGTTCTCTGGTGGACAGGGTGCCTGTTACATAAATATAACCCGGACAAGACTCTTGGGAGCAGCTGGCACCCCTGGGTAGAATACGGAAAGCCTTCACTGCCGATTCAGGAGGATGAGACAGGACTTGTAATCCATGCTCTCTGGAAGTATTATGAGGCTACTAATGATATAGAATTCGTGAAAGAGCTTTATGAGCCGCTGGTAAAACAGGCGTCAATCTTTATGAACGACTACCGCTACCCGAACGGTATGCCCATGAACAGCTACGATCTGTGGGAAGAGCGGAGAGGCATCTTCACATTCACGGTGTCGGCGGTCTATGCAGGCTTGAGGGCTGCAGAAAAATTGGGGAGGCTCTTTGGAGATAATACCACCTGTGATGCATGCAAGGAAGGCTATTCCGATTTAAAAGATTTGATTATCAGTGAGCTTTTTGATGATGAAAAAGGCGTCTTCCTGAGGGGCATACAATATGAGGACGGCGACCCGAAGAGAAAAAAAATCGACAGAACTCTTGACAGCAGTGTTTATGGCATCTTCGAGTTCGGGGTTCTCCCAGCTGATGACCCTCGAGTAGTCAAGACCATGAACACCGTCGAGAAAATGCTTTGGGCAGGAGGTAAAGGCGGAATCGCAAGGTATGAAAATGATTATTACCGCAGACAGGTGCAGGATGGGCCTGGCAACCCCTGGCTGATTTCTACTCTCTGGCTGGCCAAATGGCATATTGCCAAAGCGAAGAGCCTCGATGATCTGGAAAGAGCCTCGGAATTGATCAATTGGGTCGCAAAATGCGCTCTTAGTACCGGCATCATGCCGGAGCAGGTCCATCCTCATACCGGAGAGTCACTTTCCGTTGCCCCCCTGACCTGGAGCCATGGTGAGTTCGTGGACGCTGTCGCTAAGTTTCTGGAGAAAAAGGCGAGCCTGAAAGCAACGCGAAAATGATAAAGCAAATGAAGGCTAAATGCAATACAGAGGTATGAGGATGGTCGAACCGGAGAAAAAGGGCGAGTTCAAATGCAAGTTCTGCGGCATGACATTTGTTTCCAAAGAGGAGTTCGAAAAACATTTGAAGGGTCATAAAAACGATTAAACAAACAGGAAAAAGTATATAATGATCTGACGGCATTGAGCCATTAGTCATTTTTGAAGATAGGATTCACTTCTTGTGCGTCTTAGCATGCTCTTCCATCTCTTTTTTGCTTTTGAATGTCATGCCACATATGGGACACTTCAACTCTTTCATCTCCTCAGCCATCTTTTTTCACCTCCTCATAATCGAAAGATTTGTTTAGTATTAGGCTCACATACTATTTAACCCACATCCCGCAGGTAGATCGATGAAAATTTTGATGATCTTGATCAGACAATTAGCGATTTGGAACTCATGGGATAAGCATATTTGATAAAAATAAAGATTTATAGATAAATCATGTTAGTACCAAAGCCCAAAGGAGAACCCATTTAACCCCTAGCCAGAATCGTGATGTTTGTGATCAATCCGAGAAGATACGGCAGTTCGCCCTTTCGTGTGGCAGTCGTCCATGGCGGTCCTGGTGCCGCCGGTGAGATGGCAGCAGTCGCCGAGGAGCTGTGCTCCGACCGGGGCGTTCTGGAGCCTTTGCAGACAGGGGCGTCCCTGTGGGCGCAGGTGGAAGAGCTGAAGAGCCAGTTACAGGAGCATGCAGACCCGCCCGTCACGCTGATCGGCTTTTCCTGGGGCGCCTGGCTCAGTTTGATCCTGGCGGCGCAATATCCGGACCTGGTAGATAGGCTTATTCTGATCGGATGCGGGCCGCTGGAGCAAAAGTACGTCCACAAAATCATGGAGACGAGGCTCTCCCGCCTGAGAGAAGCGGAAAGAGAGGAGGCCAGATGCATCCTTGCGGAACTGGAAGATCTGAATGACTCAATCGATGAGAAGAAAGAGCAGGAAAAGAAAGCGGCTCTGGCACGAATGGGTGAACTCTTCAGAAAGACGGATGCATTTGATCCAGTGGAATGCGAATCAACTCAGTTCGATTTTGCATCAAACGAGGCGATCTCCTGTGAGACCGAGAGTTGCGAGCCAATTGTGCAATGCAATTCTGGCATCTATCAAGCAGTCTGGAGGGATGCCTCACAATTGAGACGAACTGGAGAGCTGCTCGAGCTCGGCAAAAAAGTCCAGTGTCCGGTTATCGCCATTCATGGGGATTATGACCCGCATCCAGCAGAAGGAGTTCGTGAGCCTCTCCAGACCGTTCTGAAGAGCGTTCCGTTTCAGTTCATTCTGCTGGAGAATTGCGGGCACAAGCCCTGGATTGAGAAGAGGGTAAAAGACAAATTCTATTCCATCTTAAGAGAAGTGCTGAATGAGGTTTGATCTGAGGGAAATCTTGGCTCTTTCGCTATTTTCAGTGGCTAACCTCTGATCACAATAGTTTTCCATCAGTAATGGCGTGTCTAGCTGCTCAGATATGCACTCTGCCTGGGGTCCTCCTCAAACACGTTCTAAGATAAAGGGCAGAGCTTCATGGATTGTCCCCCGCGGCCGCTGGGTTAGGGGGGCCTGCACGGCCATAAGTTTGCCCCGTCACCCAAAGCGCGTAACACCCGCGCGGAACCCGGAAGACGTAATTGTATATTTTTACACCTATTTGAAGTCATTCAACTGCAGATGGACCTTTCTGAGGCAATCAAGGACTACATCAGCGCATTCTTACGGAGTTCCGCGAGTCGGCCCGGCTGGCCTCCCGCGCTATGGTTGGGGGCGCGGCTTATGGCCGCGGCCGGCCGAGCGACGGCAGTTAAACTGTAGACCAATGTTCTGCTACTTACTCGATATTAGCGAGGAGCCCTTTAATCGACCATTCGCTATCTTCTATCCGATCTCTCGACCTTCTTCCCCGCACAGCCAGAGCAAATAATCCTGCACTGATTTCCTGTACCCTCTCCGGCTCGCCAGCCTCTGTATCTCCTTCATCACGCCACTGCCGTATTGCATGGCCTTCTTCTCATGCAGGGCAATTTCGGACGGCATGAATCTCTCTGCCACTTCCCGCAGCGGCTTCTTGCGCACGCCCTGGCATACCTTCTCCCCGGCGGGAATGGACAATGCCGCCTTAACCACTCTCACATCCATGTAAGGCAGCGAGAAATAGGTGCCATAGAGTGCAGCCACGGCCTGATCTCTGGCCAGTTGCAGTGAGAGCCCCAGGAAGTCCTTCTCCAGATCCAATGCCAGGGTTTCGGTCTGCAAATAACGGGCGTATCCTCCGAAGAGCTCATCAGCGCCCTGGCCGGCCAGGATGCGCCGGTAACCATGCTGAGCTGCCCACTCCGCTACATAGTTGAGAGTCGTGGCTATGGAGGCATTCACGGGATCGATCTTTGGGATCACCAACAGAGCCTGCCGGAGCCGTTCTTCGATCGAACCCGGATCTATCAAAACCCTGGTTAGAGCCAGCCCGAGCACATCTGCCACATGCTTTGCATGCAGCAGGTCGTGCGAGCCCTCTACACCCACCACCACGCACTCTCTTCCGGCCAGGCGGGCGACAAGGGCCGAGTCGATGCCGCCCGACAGAGCCACAACTCCCTCATCGCTGCGCAGCCGGACTGCGACCTTGATGGCCTCGCCCAGACTCATGACGGGATTTTTTGGGTCTACCTTTCCGATAACTTCATCCCCGCAGACCATAGCACCCGGTGGGCAGTCTCCTGGCATGATCCCGAAATGATCGCGCGCCTTGCAGCCATTCCACTCCAGGAAAAACTCACCGCCCAGCCTCGATATAGTCATTGGATCCCGGCAAAGCATGTCTTTGATCTCGCTATTTGTGAGCCGCTCTCCTTCGAATTCAGTCCAGCCCAGAGCTCTGATCGATAGATCCATTGATACCCCCCTTCGAGCGAGGACTAAATAACTGTCGTCGCAGAAAATCGAAAGTTTTATTTGTATCAGCCAGAGCAAAGTCCTTGTATCAGATATAATAGGCCGGGAGGCTGCAAGTGTTAATCGATGCAACAGAGGTCCTGGAAAAGGTGAGACGAGAAAAGCCCCTCGTACTTCACCTGACAAACTTTGTTACCATTTACGACTGTGCCAATATCGTAAAAGTATTCGGAGCTTCGCCGGTCATGGCTCATGCCCGGGAAGAGGTCGCCGATATGGCGGGCATAGCTTCAGCCCTGGTTCTGAATATCGGCACTCTGACCTCTGAATTTATCGAGGCCATGCTGCTTGCCGGGAAGAGCGCAAACAGCAAAGGGATACCTGTGGTCCTTGACGTCTGTGGCGCCGGTGCCACAAAATTTCGTGACGATAAGTGCCTTGAGATCCTGGATGAGGTATTTGTGAGCATCATCAAAGGAAATTCATCAGAGATTGCCCGCATTGCCGGGGAGAACGTTCAGACCAAAGGCGTTGATGCCGTTATCGTCGAAAAGAACCTGCAAGATGTGGCGCGAGGACTGGCAAAAGATAGAAATTGCACCGTCGTCATCACCGGCAAAGAGGATATCGTGGCAGACGAAAAAAGAGTGGTGCGGGTGTTGAACGGCCACCCCATGATGGCAGATATTGTGGGCACTGGATGCATGGCCACATCGGTTATAGGGACATTTGCCGCCGTTGAAAATGATCATGTTGTCGCTTCGGTCTCAGGCCTTGTCTGCTACGAAGTTGCCGCAGAGATAGCTGCCAAAGAGGCGAAGGGACCAGGCACCTTCAAGGAAAAGCTGTTTGATGCCGTTTACAATCTTGATTCAGGTACCATAAAGAGAATGCAGAAGATTGAGTTTGTGGATGAATTGAAGATGCAGAGGATCGCAGAGTGAAAGGATATTATTTCATAACCGACTCCAAACTGAGCCGCGCCGGGAACATGAGCGATGTGTCCAAGGCGGTAGCGTGCGGTGTTGGTGTCGTTCAGTACAGGAATAAGAATGCAGAAACCCGTGAGTTGTATGAGGAAGCCGTCCAACTCAGGGATATATGCAGGGATACGGTTTTCCTGATCAACGATCGGGTCGACATAGCGCTGGCAACAAAAGCCGATGGGGTTCACCTGGGTCAATCCGACATGCCCTGCAGAGCCGCGCGCAAGCTGCTGGGGCCGGAGAAGATCATAGGCATTACCGTCCACAGTCTCGCCGAAGCCCTCAATGCAGAGAGCATCGGTGCCGATTATCTGGGTGTCTCGCCCATCTTCCGGACCGCAACGAAGCCCGATGCAGGAAAGCCGGCTGGCATCTCCCTGATTGAAGAGATCCGATCCCAGGTGGAAATCCCGCTCATAGCAATAGGCGGCATCGATCATTCCAATGCATGTGATGTTATCAGAGCAGGAGCCGACGGCCTGTGCGCTATATCCTGCGTCGTTGCCAAAGAAGACGTGAGCTCTGAGATCAGAAGATTTCAGGACATATTTCGGGCGTTCGGGAAATAGTTCTTTATATATTAATCTTCAACTCCCTTTCCTATATCTCAATGCTTATTGTTACGTTTGTGTGCTTGTGCTCTAGCTCTAGCACGATTCGATTGCACAGAAGTTGTATACACTTTTTGAGCTGGTCAAGGTTCACGCAGCAAAGGCTCAGATCGCGGAGGTGGTCGGGATTATCAGGGCCTGGCACAGAGTTGCTGCACAAGGTAGATGTGTGCTTCGTCCTTCGCCTGGGGGCCGCGTCTGTCTCTCCTTGCAAGCCTATGTGACGTTCAGCAAGCAGCGGCCCGGTTGTTTGCCGGGCTTCGGCGGAGCTTCCTGATCTCATGCCCCAGCTTATATGCCAGTCCTTGCAAGTTATGCATAGCGCCTTATGCAACCCATCCAAGTGGCCTAAATCCTCGTCTGGCAAAGTCCTCATTTCATACACTATATGGATGGAGATCAAGTAAAACTGAGTGGTTGCTGATATCAATCAATTAATCTTAATGCTATCGATTCCCCGAATGTGGAACTTGGAGCGCAACATAAGGGGGTTTGAGCCGGAAAGTGTCCTTATAATAATATCCTATAGTTTAATGGATATCGAAAAAAGAGGGGATGGTTGCCGGTTGCATGCACTGCACGGAATTGGGATTTCCTGTATATCCTATCTCCTCCGCAAGAGCATTAAATCAGATCCCGGCCCAACTCAATGTCTCATATACTTGGAACTGTTTTCACTCCTTCAGAACTCGCCGACTTTTGTATAAGATGTAGCTCGTCAGTAACGAAGGGCGTATAGATCAGCCCAAGTGGATTGCCTTTCCTGAGCAGCTCCAGCCGTGTTCCTCGAATTGCCTCGCCGATGGAGGCATTTCCCGCCAGGAATCGACGGAGGCATTCCTCCGCGAAATCGCACGCCAGCTGCTCGAAGATGGTAATTTCTGTGCCTATCACCCAGCACATCCGTTTCCCACAAAGAATTCGACTAAGTTGTAAGCCTGCTCGGGATCTAGTGCAGCTGTATGGCAGCCGTTGATGAAGACAAGGGGATGAAGAGAGTCTTCCCAGGAAATATCATGTGCAAGAAGATCCGAGCCGGTAATAACTCCTTCATCAACTTGAAGGAATGAGGTTTTGGTTGCCGCTACATAGCCGCCATGACAATAGAAATAGATCAGCTGCGCCTTAGTGTTTTCTAGCTCCTCCAGTATCTTATTACGGGTGGGTGGGGCATGCAGATCTAGGTTCTCTCCTATCGCACGGAGATTCGCTAAATGTTGGCCGGTCTTTTGGAGGGATTTGTACTCTCCTCCAACCACAATTTCCAATTCTTTGTTAAAGGGGATTTCTGTAGTTACCGTGCCTTTGTCTAATGATACCGGTAAACCCAAGATGTGCCTAAAACCCCAGAATCCACTTGGACACACATAATCGCGCTCTTCATAATGAGGGCATTTTCCTTGAAAGCAAGGCGTTTTATCAAGCGGAATCTTGCCTTCTAATGAACTGATAAATGCGTCACAAAGCTTTAGAGGCTTGTCTGGATTGTTTGCATCAAGTGGATAGTCGTAGAATAACGCTGCGGGCAGGACTTGGGATGGCGAGTGCTTAAGAGCAATTTGCACGGGCCCTTTTGGTTCGAGCATTAGCTGGACGAATTCTTTTCTTTCCATGCCTGTGAGAGCTTTGAAAATATAAGCATAAAGGTTCCAACCACGTACAGCCAATTTAATTAGATCCTTTTCGAGTTGCTCTAGAGTGTGCTGTTGGTACATATATTGAAGACCATCTTTATAAGGTTCTGGTGATCCCCAGGATACTTCTCTCAAAACGGCGCGGGCATTTTCCGTAAGCGTCATTAATTTAGATGCGTTTATGGTGCATTCTTTCTTGAAGAACTCTTTTTTGTCTGAGCCGAAGAGGCTGAAGGTATGGGTACCATCGCCGTTACTGTTGAGCATCAGGCTGAGTTGATGAGGTGCAAGCCTGGCCAAATGCGCGGGTTGCAGCGTATCCGTAAGGGCATAATCGACATCTGACTGAAGTGCCAGTGCAATGGATTCGGGCTCATTCGTCACGCGTGCCCTGATTAGGCGCGACTGGACTAGCATTTGATTGTGGTAAATGCTGCAACGAAGGCGGAATGTGCCAGTTCTATCGGGCGTGCTTACCGGGAAGAATAAGCGTCGTTTCAATTGGCTGGTGAGATGTTAGCCGGTTCGGCAGGATTTTTGCCTACAACTTGGGCAGATCCATCGGATTTGAGCATCAGTTCTCCTATATCCGACCCTGGCTTAATCCGAATTTCATCTTTGAATGAGAAAAGAGCCACTACTAGCCTTGCCCCAATAGGCAGGTCTTTCGGCAAGGGAGTGGGTTTTGTCTCCATTGTATCATGGGAGAGTTTTCCAACATCTAGCCAGAAATAGTAGGAGCGATCTGGCTGAAGTGTTGTGCCCTTAAGTTTTTTGTTCGCTTTGGATTCAGGAGCAAATCCAGTATTAACGATTCGCGTCTCTCTAGCCTTTGCGCCTTGCGGGATATCCGCCCGCGATGAAATTAATTGAATCGTCGGTTTTCCATTCGCAGGCTCGATCCGGAACTTCTGGACGCGCTATAGATTTGCTCCTTCATCTACTTCAATACAGGTCCCTGTGATAGCTTCTTATATGCAATCTCGCTTGCCCTGGGTCGGTTCGAATTCGTATTATCGGCTTTGGACGGGGCGAAGTCGTAGGATTTCCTCCAAGGGACTCTCGCTCTGTCTCTGCCAATATATTTGGGCTCAATAGCCTCGAGGCATATTCACTGAGATTGGTCGATAAGACCCTCAATCTTTCGAGTCTTCGGCCCCGCTCATGATCTCCCGAGCTGCATCCAGTGATTCCTTCGCCTTATTCAGCACAGTCGCATCTGGCCAGAGCTGAAAGATATCTCGCAATGTGATTGCTCTTTCCCATGGATTTTCGATTTTCTTTGCTGCCTCAAATGCCTCGTGAAACAGAGAAGCCCGCTTTGCATCAGATACAAGCGAAGACAAATCAATCAGTGACCTTGCCCGATCGTCCGCGAGCTCGATCTTCAGTGCTCGCGTTGCCAGCTCCTCTGCGACCAGGATACGTTTGGATTTATCAGAAATCTCCCGGGCGATCTTGATCGCGGGTGATAGGAGCGGTTCTGGCAGCTCGGGGGCTAGTTCTATCAGCAAATCGACATTCATTTCCCTCTTTAGGGAAAGCATCTCTTGAAGGATGTGCATTGATTCTTCAGTCATAGGCAACCTTACCTAAGCTCACACATGGACGGGGTTTTTGGGATCCGTTGCGTTTGCATCCATCGCTGCAACTGTGGTGCCTGTTCCTGGCGGGATAATCCAGCCTGCTGATGGTGCTTTCCGTCTGCCGTCCAAGAACCAGTCATATTTAAAATTATCCTTACTTACATAAACCAGTATTATCAATATTAAGAAGTAGGCAAAGAAACCGATAGCTAGGCCAATTCCATAAGCACCAAAAAGGTCAGTGCCTTCTCCGAACAGGCGAGTAACGGCAGCTCCTCCTATTATGCCAATCAGTGTTGCCAAATCGCTCCACTGAACGTCCGCTTTACGATAACGGTTGATAAAGTACACGTACCATCCAATGATGGCGCCAAAGCACCCTGCCCCAACAAGCTGAATCAACGAAGTTTCAACCATATACTCACCTTTTTCACTTAGCATTTTGGCGGCCCGAAGTGTTCACTAAGATTACGACGCCACCTGATATGGAGAAATAGGGCTAGCCCTGAAGCGCCCAAGAATAGCGCCATTGCCAGTAAATCGACCAACCGAAGCGTTACGATGTTCAGAATGATTGTCGCAAAGCAAAGTGCTGAACAGACCAGCATCGATCTGTGAATTCGGCCCTCAAGGTTACCTATCAGCCATCCCCATACAAGACCTATACATGAGCTGCCTAGCATTGCAATCAGTATAAAAACCTCGTTTACCATCGTTTACACTTTATTGTGCACCTAATTCTCCACTGGATAGTATGATGGATCTCAAGTGTAAAAAAACTTTTGTTGACTTAGCCAGGATAGCGTGGCATTTTTTATGCCTTTGGCTCGGAACAATCTCTTTTAGAAGTGTAAGTTGCACGCACTTGAATATAGTGCTCATTTAAGCCAGAATCAGAGCCCAAAATAATTTTATAAATATGCTTTCGAGGTCGTAAAGTCCTGGAGTTGCGTGCCGGATTCTACAGAGTATTTTTGATTTCACCAATGCGGGTTAATCGATAACCGGCAATTGTTGTAAATTCATTCCATAGGATGTGGAATGGCCAGATAGGAAGTGATTTTAGGGCCAGTTAGAAGCTGGCCGGGAAAATGGAGAGAATCCTGCAGGTTACACGTACCGCGCCGCCCCAATGCTAAAAATCAGCCAGCAAATCCCTGCGCGAAGTTATTATGCCAGTAGAATTCAGCGTGAATTCTTTCCGAGAGATTTCGTCCCATTGAACTGTCTTCAAGAACCGACCGGACCTCATTGTCGTGCTGCTATCTTAAAAGCAATTCCGCCAGGAGTCTGAGTCGATAGTGTAATTCAGTCGCTCCACCAATCCAGGGCCTTCTTTTTCAATTCAAGTGAAGCGTCATTTCCTATGAACTGGACTGGCTGAGGTCCTCATGCTCATGGATGTGGGCTGCCAGGGGCCCGGGCTCGCATGTGCACGAGCGCTCGCGGTCGCGGGCGGCCAAGGAACTGGCGGTAACGGTGCAGAGCAGGGTAGCAGGGCGAACGTCGAGAGAGAGATGGAGTGGGCGATAGAGACTGTATTCGAGGGATTAGGAAAACCGCTTTGCGGGTTTATGATCTGCTCTTTATTCCGGGATCTCCTGGCATGAAAAGAGCTTTTTTAGCATGCAGGCTTCAATCTCGCGAAGCGTTATAGGACTAAATTCGGGCGAAGCGTTTTAAACGCACTTAATTATATAACCCACATAAATTGGCCTAAATTCGCTTTGGGCTAACCGCATATTACCCGGCTATCATGCACCCTTGCCGGGTGGCGTCTATCTCTTCACCCTGTCTTTTGTACCCTGTCTTTTGTTCAAAAATCGCGATCTTCGGACCTATTGCTGCTTTACTGCAGTGGCATTTCCCTCACCTATGGACTGCCCGCCTGACCTCAGGACGTAAGTTCCCGATAGAGTATTGTTCACCATAAACAGGTCGAGATCGTACTCATCAACTCTTTGAGCAGCAGATTCAGGTGTGGCCGACTTGGTGGCCAATGTCAGTTCCTGCTCATTTATGGATCCGCTGGCAGTTACAGAGTACTTTGCTCCCCGCTCTGTCAGGGTGCCATAACCCAGAATCCTGTTTCCGCTGGACGACCACAGGTTCAGGTCAAGAGACCGGTCAGTTCTCCTATCGAACTTTATAGACCATTTGCCGCTCACGTCTGTTGTTTGCGATTCCTGCAATGCTTGAGTCTGATTAGAGCTCACATTGCCTGTCGGAGTGGTTTGGACAGGGTTGTTGTTTGGCTCGATTAGCGGTTTGGCTTCAGTCTTTGGCATGTCCATGTTGGGCACTGTGCTGACAGGCACTGAGCCGGCAGGCCTGGTGATGATTGGGCTTGGCATGTCCATATTCGGCGCGCTTATGCTCGGCTCTGCAATGTCTCCCTCATTAAGTGCATGAGTTTGAATCGATAGGCATGAAAGTAATATGGACGACATCAGTAAGCAAACCAATCTCATTTTGCTAATCACGGTGAGATAATTGCACTCATTCAATTTTAAAGGTTACCCATCCGGCCATCCGGCGAATTCGCAGAGTAGGCATCGCTGAAGAACCATATCTTTGCAAAGCAGAAAAGTACGGTTCATTTCGGACAACTTCAACCTTAATGTATGGTGAGCCAACGAGTACGTGAACGCTCCAATATCATTTGTTCTTTTGTATCTTATTCATACTTTCTATTATGTAAAAATGGTTTATTGATATCTAATTCCGGCAAAACTACTTAAACTTGCACGTAGTACTCGACTCTATGGCAGGAGTCCTTGGGTTGCTAACTAAGCCGCAAAAAAAAGTAATGTATCCCTCTGATCCAAAGGCTATGGAGCTGGAGACGGCCAAAGAGATCCTGGCAGAGGTCTTTCGAATCAGGATCTCAGATGTGGATGAGATGATCCAGAATCGATTTGAGGAGGCCCACATCTCTGAAGATTGCCATGAAGAGATAGGGCAATGGCCGCAGGAATTCTGGCTGGGTGTGTGATGTCCTACCATCGGTTTCTTTTTCGTCACATCTCATACATGACACCGACCTGGAGAACAAATCACCGTCGTGTCGGAGCGCATCTTTTACGGGAGTATCCAATAGCCCATACTGAAGAAAAATATTTATACTTTGGATGCTAAACATTTTCAAGCCAACTTCATTATGCGGCGGTGACCGAAATATATGTTAAAAAAAGCATTTCTATGGGGAGCTTTCCTGACACTGTTAACTCTGGCATGTGCCTGTACTGCATCGGATGAGGTCGTATCCGCAAATGACTTTGCAACAGCCCCTGTTATCTCGGCTGGAATTATGCCCTGTATGAACACCGCCGCAGGGGTACCATATGGTATCGCGGCTATGTATTGGGCGGAATTAATCTCCCCAGGAGAGAGGACTTTATGGCTATATGTCAATGGCTGTTGGCGATCATCATCTCGACCAACTGATTCGACTCTTGCCTCAGTTCAGGAGGCGTTCAGCGATCCCGACCACTTTCAGGTGGTTGTCTGGTATGAGAATACCAAGATCATCGGCCTGGTGGTGAGGTCGCCCATGCAGTGCGGATGATCAAAAAGTTGTTCTGTCAACCTTCCAAACAGGGGTTAGCGGTATGTGTATCCCACTGTGAAATATGCAAGACATCCTAAAGAGTCTAAGAGTTCTTTGACTTCGAAATAGCTAAATAGTAATGAGCACAAATTTATTAATCAGTCTCGAAATGGAACATGAGTATATGCATGTATATGCAGAAAATCCTCCGATTAATATAGAAGTTGAATACGATTATCGTAAATATATCGCCTGCAGGTGAAATTATGGCAGACAGAGATCAGATGGAAATTAATCCAGAGCATATGGCATACCAGGGAATAGCGATAAGATTTGTGTCGCTGCTGATAGATAGCATAATCATCGGATTCATAATTGGAGCTCTAGGAGCCATTCTAGGGGTCAGCGCAGTAAAATACGGAGGCGTTCCCTGGTTTTGGGGTCTATTTTACGCTATTGTGTACTTTGGCTACTTTATTTATTTAGAAGGATCAAGAGGCCAGACCATCGGCAAGATGATCACCAGGATAAGAGTCGTCCGGGAAGATGGTAGGCCCATAGACATGAACCAGGCTTTTACACGAAATATCCTCCGCATAATTGACGGCTTTATCCTCTATTTAATCGGAGCAATATTGATCTGGCGTTCTGATAAGAAACAGAGATTGGGCGACAGGGTAGCCGGGACTGTTGTCGTCAAGGCCTAAAAAAGGAGAACTCCATTCGAAGGTTACAAATTTAACAAGCAGAACTCCCTCCCGTTTGGCAAAAGAAAATTGATCCAAGAAGGTCAAGCGGCGAAGCTGCAGCCTTTTGCCTGAGTGAAGAGAAGAGCTTGCGACACTTTTATGGCCCGGGCTCTGGCGAGGAAAACCACTTGATGATTACGAACTATCGAGATGGCTTCAATCGCTACTCATGAAAATCGTGGACCTATGTTGGGAGGTTTCCCGGGCACGGGTATGCCCCGGGAATAATTTCCAACGGGTTTTCTTCTACTTTTCCACAATTATTTAATAATCGAAGTCCGAGCACTGCCCTTCCCGGAACTTGTAGATTAAGTATTCCCCGAAGGGGTTCTCCTCGCCGTCTTCGGCCAGAAACTGGCCTCTGTCAACTTCAGCGACTGCTGCATCAATCAGGCTCTTCAGGTCGCCGCACCTTTTGACTATACCCAGGAGTGCCTCATTGAGGACATCGGTCTCCAAATCCTCATCCAGTATCTCACAGAGCCTATCGACCACCTGAGCATCCTCGGCAGATAGCTTTGCCGTCTGGCCGATAAAAACCGTGTCGAGATCACCCAGGTTGTGCTCGAAGCATCCTCGAATGCCTGTGTCCACTTCGTCCTCTGTTCCGATCAGATAGAGCATATTTCTCGCCTGGAAAGTCGTCACATCGTTGATGCGAGAAGAGCAAGCAGTTATCTCTTTGGGGTCTATTTTAAGGTAATCTGCCAGGGCCTGCCTTCGTTTATCCAGATCTATCAGCACCATTTTTTCGATCTCTTCATCAGTTTCCACTTAAATCACCTCAGATGGCGGACCCAGAAATCAATCCGCCAATCCTCATCCAAAACATAATTATGTGAGATTCAAATTTATAATTTGCGATCCAAATTGCAATGATCTCAGGAAATTGTCATAACACAATAAACGAGTTACTGATTGCAGATCTATGAGACCGCACATTTAGGCTTCCATTACAGACGTGCATGAAGTTTTAGGAGGCTCATCATTGAAAGCGAGCTGGTAGTTCAAACGGGATTAAAAGAGAAGCGTGGATTCTGTAATTAATGCTCCTTTCAAGAGATGTTCCCGTTTCCTATCATTTATCGTGCAAAAACCATTTATTTCTCCATGTAATGCTTTAATTTGGAAGACATAGTCTCCTTCTGCTTCTCATCATGGCCGCAATGATGCATCTTTGCTGCAAACCACTTGATGGCCATTAAACCGATCACCAATTTTATAAGTTTCTTTATCATCGTTTAATTCACCCGGGATAATATTACTCCTTAAACCTATAAAAATATGTGGGTTCCCAAGAACCAGTCCCTCCAAAACACCCTCAATCAGAGCTCAAGTGCTGAGCCGAATATCGCCAGCCCGAAGTAGATACCCAAAGTTATTTCTTAATGCCGTAGTATATCTCTTAATGGTGGGATTCATCTTGAAGAAAGGATTGGTTCTAATATTAATAGCACTGAGCGTATCGACGATTCTAATATCGGCAGGGGCCGGTACTGAAATAACGAATTCAAGCTTTGATATGAAGGGTATGATCACAAATGTGCTAACGCCATCCAGCATTGTAATCGGCAGCAACGTGGTCAACCTCGATGGAGTGAATTCATCCGGCCTCTATAGATCAACATACTATTACCTAGTGGAAGACCTGAAGAGTTATTACATAGGCAAAGATGTGCTGGTGAAAGGGAACTATGTCTATTTTGATCTGAACGGAGCCTATAATTCTGAGAGCATAAACGAAATGATCCAAAAAGAAATTTCGGATTTGCTGAAGGGACAGTACCGGGGAATAGTTTATGGACGACATTATGGAAGGTCGTCTGGAACGTATTATAGGGGGTATTAGAGAAGGTCTGTCCATATCGCCGCATGAGATTAGCCATACGTAACAAACCGTATGGCCAGTTCTCTTTATAACAATTTCTTCGGGACGATTTTAATTACCATAATGAATTAATCAAAAAAGAAACATTAGGGGTGCAAATAGTTCATTGGACAGCAGCTTCCCCTGCAACAGGGAACTCTATTGTCTCCTCAGGAACCGTCTCCATCGCTCCCGCTGCCATATTCGCATTATCAACGCTGTTCGGATCGTCATTGGCGCTGTTCAGCTCCGTTTGGACAAGTCCTATATCATTCAGAGCCTCAGAGTTGTTCGGGTTGAGCTCCTTTGCCTTTTCCAGAGATTGCAAAGCCTCTTCGTAGTTCTCGGTCAACATGAGAACATGGCCCTGGCGGTACCATGCCCTGTCAAGAGACGGATCCAGAGTAGTGGCCTTGCCATAGGCCTCCAGGGCCTCGCTGTTCCTATTCACCTTTTCCAGAATCATGCCTTTGTTGAACCAGGTGTTGGCATTATTGGGTTCGATCTGCAATGCTGTATCCAGGGAATTCAGTGCCTCTTCATCCTGTCTCATACGCCCGGATAGGATCAGGGCGCGGTCGTTATAGGCCTTGGCGTTGGTGCTGTCGAGCTGAATGATCCGGTCAAAGCTATCCACTGCGTCGCTATATCTTTTCATCTTAATCAGGAGGTTGGCTTTAAAGTTCCAGGCCCACAGATCGCTGGAGTTTATAGCCAGATATTCATCGATATCATCCAGGGCCATAAGATAGGTGCCGTTATTGTAATCGTTTTGCGTCTGGGCAAGCCAGTATTTGGCATCCTGGCTCGTGGCGGGCAGAACGGTCACCAGGGAAAAGGCCAGCAGAAGGAGGGCTATGGTCTTCATGCTTCCAAATGTATTCGAATAAGTGGATATAGCTTACGGTCGATTATCTTTTAGAGCACTATCTGCTCTCTGGAGAATCTCAAAATAAGAGATGAAGATCGCTCAGAGTACGACCTTCTCTGCCTCTTCTGGAGTGTAGCCGCAATGAACGACTTTGCTCAACTTACGGACCAATAATGTGGGGTTCTCTGCCTGGAATACGTTGCGACCGAAGGCCACACCTGCACCGCCGACCGTTATGGCATCGTAGACCATCTGCAATAGATCCCTCTCGGTGTCCATCTTTGGTCCACCCGCGATGATTATGGGCACGCTGCAGCCCCGCACCACTTCCTGGAAGGTTTCAGGAGAGCCGGTGTAGTTGGTCTTAACTATGTCCGCGCCCAGCTCTGAACCGATGCGAGCGGCAAGTTTGACACACTCCACGTTATGCTCAGACTGCACTTTTGGTCCGCGAGGATACATCATGGCGATAAGAGGCATGCCCCATAAATCACAGGTGCGTGCAACTCTGCCCAAATCGTGCAGCATTTCCGCTTCGTCGTCAGCCCCGACATTGACGTGAATGCTTACGGCATCGGCACCCACTCTTATGGCGTCCTCGACGTCAGTCACCAGAACCTTATGATTGGGATCTGGACCAAGAGAACTGGATGCAGAGAGGTGAATGATCAGTCCAACATCACGCCCATAGCCCCTATGACCATGCAGCGGCAGGCCCATATGTCCCAGGACGGCATTGGCTCCGCCCTCGGCTACCTTGTCCACTGTAGCGGGCATATCTATCAGTCCGGCGATGGGACCCACTGAGATGCCGTGATCCATGGGAACTACAACCGTTCTGTGAGTCTTGCGATCCAGGATGCGTTCCAACCGGATCGACTTTCCTATCTTGCTCATAGGCAAACGCATGTGGATACTAAGATTAAAGATGATGGTCGGAGTCAGACGCGGGCCTTTCCTGGGATTTGGGCTTTTGGCACCCGCAAGTACGCGACAGAAGGCTGGTGCACTACGATCTGGCAGGTTGAATGTGGAATCCTGGATCTTCGCTCGCAGATAACATAAGCGGTTCCATTCGATTTACCACCTTTTATGAGGTCCTCCAACCGTAGGCTTTTATATCTTTGGCGCGATTCATATACGGGGATTTACATGAAGTGGTCGGTTGTCGTGTTCTGCATTATGATCTCGGCAGGTCTCGCTGCAATTGTACAGGGTGCGGAATATACCATAGCTATGGCAGGCGAGGGAACGACGACAGTTCCTGCAGATGCCGCTTTGATTTCCGTCTCGGTGGAGAGCAATAATGAAAATGCGACCCTAGCCCAGGCCGAAGTCCAAACGGAGATGGACCAATTGCTGGATGTCCTGAAGAAGGCAGGAGTCAGGGACGTGGATATACTGCCGGGCCAATCCAGCGGGGTTACAAGCTTTCAGTCCAGCAGCAAAGTCTGTAAAAGAGTTAACAACACCACCGTATGCGAGAATAATTTGCAAAAAGCCTCATCTCTGGAAAGGTCGACTGTAGTCCGGCTAAATACCACCGATGAATCCAGGATAAACGAGGTTCTGAATGCCGCCAGGTCCGCAGGGGCTGATGCCTATGTTGCAGGATATAGCCTGAGCGATACTAGCAAAGCTATGGCCGAAGCTCGCAAAAAAGCCATGGAAAATGCCAAGGAGAATGCGGCACAAGTCGCAAACGAAGCCGGCGGGAGCCTCGGAAAGATTCTGGACGTCTCGGATTATGGCTATCCCGATATCGAAATGGCGAACCCCGGTAGCTCCGGTCAAATGAGCATGATAGATGTTACTTCGGTCGTGGTAGTGACCTATGAGTTCACGATATAGGTCGGCAATATAATTTTTTTTAATCATCTATTTTGATTACATATTTTGATCATCTATTTGATCGACTATAATCTTCAGAGAAGTGGCCGTCATTCGACCCGTCTCAAGAAAGATCTATAAGGCATTAAGAGCTATAATATGGTGAGGTTTTGTTATGAAAAATTCAAGCATTGTGTTTCTGAGTTTGGTGCTACTTCTTCTGGCAGTTCCGTATGTCACGGCTGCCACTGAGGATAATACATCTAAACTGACGGTGCAAGGTGAGGGCAAGGTGACCGCGTCTCCGGATATGGCGACAATCGTGCTGGGAGTGGAGACACAGAATGCCAGCGCTGCTGGAGCCGTTCGGGAGAATGCCGGATTGATGAATGAGACCATCAATGCCCTGCTGGGTGCAGGAATTGCAGAGAAAGATATTCAGACCAGCAGCTTCAGTCTGACTACTATGCCGCAGGACCAGCCCAAGACGGCGAGCGAGAAGCCGAAAGCTCCGGTCTTCCTGGCTACCAACCAGGTCACGGTTAAGTTGAACAACACGACTGATGTAGCCAGGGTTCTGGATGCAGCCGTATCTGCAGGCTCAAACAGCATTCAACAGGTCAGCTTCGACCTGAGAGACCCCCGTCCCCAAAATGATGGGGCTCTGGCTCGGGCCATCGAGGATGCGCGTAGACAAGCAGAGGTCGCGGCTAGTGCGGCGGGCGTGAAGCTGGGGCGCGTTTTGGAGATCACCGAAGGCTACGGATATGTATCACCGGCAGCTAAGGGCGCTTTATTTGCCAATGTTGGCACGCCTGTCCAGCCGGGGGAGTTGGATGTATCGTCCAGCGTGACGGTGATCTACGAGATTTCTTGAGTAGAATAGTCCCTTATTGGACTGCCATTAGATGGCGATCCTAAAGCCCCAATCTCATTTTTTTGGTTTTGAATTTTCAGCCATACATCGGCTCAGGCGGCTTTGATACTTTATCTTTCAGGCCTTCTCCAAAGATCTCCTGGAACTTCCAGACCACATAAAGCTCGCACTTGAAATTCTCTCTCACGGCCTCCATTAGCTTGTTCTTGGTCAAGCCGTCGTAGTAGATCTCTCGCGTGAAACGAATGCTTCGCATATCCGCTCCAATCGGCTCGATCTCGAAGCTCGACTTCTGAAAGAGAAGGTCGTAACGCATTTGCCAGAGAAGTTGCTCCTTCTTCGCGGGAGGCATGGCTGAAAACGCCTTTTGGTGCACATCCGCGAGCACTATCCGGCTGAACACCACAATCATGTCTTCATGATCTCGGGGCTGAATTACAGACAGATGCCTGCCTGAACCGCAGGGAAACTCTGCCATTATCTGAATATAAGGACCATCGGTCTGAAGCTCTTCCTTGAAGAGACCCTCCTCTTTGAGCCAGGATTTTATCTTATCGCGAGTATCTGCAATCTTTTGCGATATGGCCAGAATCTTCATCTCCCTGTAAAAAGAATGCGACCAGGGTTACTCAAGTACCCTGTGCAATTGAAATTGATGAATGCCCAGCTTTCCTTCATAATTGGCCGCAGTTATCTTCAGGACCCCCGGCACATGACACGCAGCATGGATGCCTGCCTTCATGGAGGCCTGAATCGCTTCCTGGCTCACGCCGTTGATTACGATCTCATAGACGCTGGAGACATTCTCAGCCAGTGTGCATACATTGTCCGATCGGAGCGATGTGCAGAAGGCTGTATTGGTGGAGGCTTTAAGGAACTTGTATTTGGAGCCCACCTTGGAGCCGCTGGACACAACGCCCCCAGGGAAAGGAGTAATGGTACCCTTGAGCTTACGAATAGCATCAACAGCCGCCTCGGCCGCGGTCAGAGCTGCCATCTGGTTCTGTCCCAGAATCAGAAAATTGCCGCCCGCAATTCCTTCTATGGCTCCGAAGCTCTGATCGATGATGAAGTCACCGGACATCAATGGTATTGTCCAGACGTTCCTTCCAAACATTTCGGCCTGCTTCTGGTAGCCATCGCCAAAGAAGCTCAATTTCTTGCCGGTATCAAACTGCTTTTCCGCCTCAGTCATGCCGCTGAAGGCAGCCGTGGTGGGCGCGGTAAGAACGCACTGGCCCAGGCGAAAGAGCAGTGAGGTCTCCAGGTTCTTGTAGCCCATGTTGCATATCAGGATATTGACCCCTGGCCTGCCGTCGGCAGTCTCGCTTCCGCCTACAATGCATTCTATTCCCGCCTCTGCCGGGCATCCTATGACGGACGTCCCAAATCCAGTGGCTTCGCGCGCCGCCTCCAAAGCCCATCGCTCCGTTACAGCGGTGATTTGAACCCTTGCCATCTTTATTGGAAATCCTTCGGCAAAGGTGTCGTCTATCTGCACACCATTGATATCCATAACATACCTCTACATCGGATTATAAACTGCCAGATCGAATTCGGTCCCATCTGTCTCCAGAGCCGCGGCTGAACAGACAGGCCTCTCAAAGGAGAGATCATAAGCCTGGCGAGCAATTTCTGTAGCACTTTTTCCACCTATGGAAGCGACAACGAAATCCGTCTTCTCATAGGTTGCAACGAGAAAAGACCCGGTCTTTGCAAGCGTGAACTCTTTGACTCGAAACTCATCTTTTTTGGCGATCCCTAGCCACGCTTTTTCCCGGCGCACCGCCCCTGCGATGCGCGGAGTGTCCAGCTCGTCCCTCTCATAGCCATAAGCCACCAGACTTAAAGCGATCGCATCACCTGGCTTTTGTCCGTCCTCGATCCTCTCCAGGATCATGTCCGCTTGCGTTCCATTCGCCACAACTGCCACATCATCAGCGACGCGTATGCAGTTATAAGCAATGTAAGGGTTCCTTGCCAGGTCAGCCGGGTCTTTTGGCGAAACGAGTATGCTTTTGTTGCGCACTTCTGCCAGCCGGTTAGGAAAAGAGCGGGAGGAGACTCTGTAGGCGACAAAACTCCTTCCCATAGCCTGGCCTACTACTACGATTCGGCCTACGTACATGTCTAGTCAACCAGCTTGTACTTGGCGATATTCGCATCCGCCAGAGCCTGAATCTGCTTTACCATATCCGCCCCTTCAGTCTTCTTGAAGAGGTGCTTGTAGCGGCCCTGGACCTTGAGATACTCTTCTACCGGCTTAGGCCGGCGGACCTTCTTTACACCAACCAGCTCACCATTGACATATTCCGTGAGAGGCCATAGCCCCGTTTCGACCGCCAGACGCGCCAGCTCGACCATGGTGCCGGCGTCAAAGGTCCAGCCGGTGATACAGGGCGCATTGACCTGAATGTAAGACGGCCCGTTTACCTGCAAAGCGGCCTTGACCTTTCTCCGGAGGTCCACAGGATAGGCCACCGATGCCGTTGCCACATAAGGCACTCTATGGGCCAGGGCGATGCCAGGCATATCTTTCTTGGGCCTGGGGTTTCCCAGCGATTTGGCGCCTGATGGCGTTGTGGTCGTATTCACGCAGAAAGGCGTGGAGCCGCTGCGCTGCACTCCGGTGTTCATGTAGGCTTCATTGTCATAGCAGACGTAGAGTATCTTATGGCCGCGCTCGAACATTCCTGAGTTGGAGCCCATTCCGATATCGAATGTGCTTCCGTCTCCGCCTATTACCACCACATTGGTATCCTGGTGCCGGCGTTTGAGCATAACCTCAACGCCCGAGGCCACTGCGGCAGCATTCTCGAATAAGGAGTGAATCCAGGGAACACACCAGGCGCTCTCCGGGAAGGGCGTGGTGGTAACCTCCAGGCAGCCCGTAGGTGAGACCACAATGGTATTCGGTCCGGCGGCATCGAGAACCAGCCTGATGGTGGTGGGCATAGCGCATCCCGCGCATGCCCTGTGACCTGGTGCCAGCAAAGATTTTTCCATTTTCTTGAGCCTCCTAAAGAATCTCCTCTCTCAGATCGAGGAACTCGAACTCCGATTTTATCCCCTTGCGGGCAGCTTCCGCCTTCTCCACGATCTTCCTGATATCTTTGATCGTGATATCACGACCACCCAGGCCAGCCGTGAAACCGATGATTGGCATGCGAATACTGCTATTATAAAAAGCGGCCTTCAGATCCGTCACGAGACCTGCTTCGCCTCCTATGGCGACATCCTTCTCAATGACCGCGATTGCGCTTGCATCTTTCAGGGCCTTGCGCAGGGCCGAAACCGGGAATGGCCTGTAGCTTCTGACCTTGACCAGGCCCACCTTTTTGCCTTCCGACCGCATATCGTCTATGGCGTCCTTGATGGTGCCTATGACCGAGCCCATGGTAACCAGTACGACTTCAGCATCCTCCGAACGGTAGCTGTCTACGAGCCCGCCGTAATTCCTTCCAAAGGTCTCCTCGAACTCTTTGGCCACCAACTCGATCTTCCCAAGTGCCTTTTGCTGGGCCTCGAACTGCTGATAGCGAAACTCGGTATAGGTGGAGGGATCGGCGAAGGCACCGAAGGTCATGGGTTTGGCAGGGTCCAGAATCTTGTCCGGCTTGAAAGCGGGCAGGAACTCCTGGGCCAGTTCTTTGTCCAGAAGCTCCACCGGCTCATAGACGTGCGTCAGGATGAACCCATCCATGCAGACCATGATGGGAGTCCTGATCTCGGCACTTTCCGCGATCTTGTAGGCCTGAAGCGTGGCATCAACTGCTTCCTGCACATCCTCTACATAGATTTGCAGCCATCCCACATCGCGAGCCCCAATGGAATCCTGCTGATCGTTCCAGATGTTCAGCGGCGCGCCTAAGGCACGATTGGCCACGTTCATGACAATAGGGAGCCTCATACCGGAGACGTTGTAGAGAACCTCATTCATGAGGGCCAGACCCTGGCTGGTGGTCGAGGAGTAGCTTCTACCACCGCAGGCGCAGGAGCCGACCAGGACGGAAAGGGCAGAGAACTCGGAATCAACTGTCAAAAATTCACAATCAAGCTCACCATCAGCCACCATCTGAGAGAGGTTCTCCACAATATGGGTCTGAGGCGTTATGGGATAAGCAGAGATCACATCCGGCCGGCAACACATAACTGCGTGGGCCACTGCATAAGAGCCCTCCACAACTTTCATTTTTGCAGTATCCCGGCTCATACGAGAACCGTTTCCTTTGCTCATCATTTCTCCTCCAGGATCATTGTAATGCACGCGCGTGGGCATTCGTGAGCGCACACGCTGCAGCCTTTGCAGTAATCCAGATCAGGCACAAATTGTCCCTTCTCCTGGTGAATGCAGCCCTCGGGACAGTAGATCTCGCAGAGGCTGCATTTTATGCATTTTTCATGATCGACCACGGGCACGAAAGTCCGCCAGGCACCGGTCAACGTTGCCCGGGTGCTGCACGGATCTACCAATCTCCCTGCCTTTATTTCCATTAAGAAACCCTCTCGTAAGCCGCTTTAATGGCGAGCAGGTTCTTCCTGCCAAGCTCTCCCTTGAAACGATCGGAAATGGCTTTGTTCAGGCTCTCCAGACCTATCTCTTTGCTAGATCCACAAAACGCACCCAACATGGTGGTGTTGACGATAGGCCTTCCCAGGATCTCCATGGCGATCTTGGTAGCGTCTATGGTGATTACCTCGGCCTTTGTATCGAGCTTAAGTACATCTCGGGGCCGATCGGTGTTTATTATTATTTTGCCGTCCGGTTTAAGTCCGCTGGCCACATTGACCACATCAAGCAGGGTGACATCCTGCACAATGACGTAGTCCGGTTCATATATCTGGCTTCTGATTCTAATGGGTTTATCGGCAATTCTGGCAAAGGCCATTACCGGCGCACCTCTGCGTTCTACTCCAAAGGCCGGAAATGCCTGGGAGAACCTCTTGTCCTCAAAAGCCGCAACGGCTATCATCTCGGCCGCCGTGACAGATCCCTGACCTCCACGACCATGTAAGCGTATTTCCTTCAAGGGCTGACCTCCTATATTTGCGGGCTGATCTCCTCTTCCCCGCGAAAAAGCGATGAGTAAATATATCTCTTTCGGAGCCACGGCAAGTTTTTATGCATGGTGCCCTTCTTTCGTGCAGTTTGTGCAGCCGAGGCGTGATCCCGGCATATGAAGGGCAGCCTATGGATAACAAGAATGAAATACTCATTGCAGTCCGAGAAGCCAGGAGAATCCTGGGGGATTGCCCGGACTTTCGCGTCGCAGAAGTGCTGGCAATCTTAGAAGGCATCGCGCCTTACCTGGACAAGGAAGTCATCATTGGATTGAAGTGCAAAGGCTGCGATAATTATGCATCTTCATCCTTCCCTCTTAGCAAAGACTTCTGGGTGGTGGAAGAATGCGAACACTGCCATGCAAAGGATGTATCATTTAAGAATCTCACTGCCATAAAGCTCGCCGACTGCCCCCAATATTCATGCGAGGCCCAGGAAGAGATAATGAATCTGGGCAGGGCCATAATGGAGGAGGACCTTCGGCCTGCCTTCGGTGAGAGAAAACTCTACGATCGCAGTAAGTTCGCAAGCTACAGTGTTGCCTTCCGCATGCTATCCAACCCGGGAAACGTTTGTATCGAATTTGGGCATAGAACTGATGAGGGATTTGCCAGCGTCGATCTCAAGCTATGCATAATTAGGCGGTTGGATCCTGGATTTGGGGCTGTCGCCTCTCAAAAGATATCTGAAGCCATGTTGACAAGTCCCATCATGGTGGTCAAGGCCAGTCTCCAGACCAGAAGACAATTGGATATCGACTACGTGCTGGAATGGATTGCTAAAAAGCGAAAGATGGATATAGTTTATCTCTAGCTTTGTTTTGGATTTAGCAGATAATTGATAATTGAAGGATGTTTTAGACAATGGCGCAACCGTTAGTGCCAGATACCAGTGTGGTAATAGACGGCAGGGTCTCTTCAAGGATCAAATCAGGAGAGCTCCAGGGCCGGAGGATCGTTGTGCCCGAAGCGGTGGTTGCGGAGCTGGAAGCGCAGGCCAACCACGGGCGAGAAATTGGCTTAAGAGGATTGGAGGAACTAAGAAAGCTCTCAGAGCTTGCCAAGATGGGCAAGATCGAGCTGGAATATGTGGGCATCAGGCCGAACCTGGACCAGATAAAGCTAGCAGGTGGGGGAGAGATAGATGCCATGATCCGGGATGTAGCCCTCGAATTGGGTGCATCTTTTCTTACCAGCGATCAGGTTCAGTCCCGCGTAGCTGAGGCCATGGGGCTGGACGTAGAGTATGTTCGCCCGCAACGCGAAGCTATCAAGCCCTTATCTCTGGAGAGGTACTTCACCGAGGATACGCTCTCCGTTCACCTCAAGGAGGATGCTATTCCTATGGCCAAACGCGGTCATGTGGGTGACTTTTCCCTGGTAAAAATAGGCGAGCGGCCTCTATCTGAAAGAGAGCTGAGGGATCTCTCCCGGGAGATCTACGAGCGAGCAAAAGCGGATCCTGAAGGGTATATCGAGATGGAGAAGATTGGGGCCGCGATTATCCAAATAGGTCCCATGAGAATCGCCATAGCCAAGCCTCCTTTCTCCGATGGCCTGGAGATAACCGCAGTTCGGCCTGTGGCCAAGGTAAGCTTTGATTCTTACCGGCATAATGCTATGCTCAAGACGCGGCTCAGGGAGAGCCAGAGGGGAATTCTAATTGCCGGGCCGCCGGGTTCGGGAAAGTCGACGTTTGCGGCGGGTGTTGCTGAGTATCTTTTGAGCTGCAACTATGTGGTCAAGACTCTGGAATCGCCTCGCGATCTGCAGGTCCCTCCCGAGATTACCCAGTACTCACCTCTGGAGGGCAGCATGGAAGCCTCGGCTGACATTCTGCTGCTGGTCAGACCGGATTACACCATCTACGACGAAGTCAGAAAGACTCGCGACTTCCAGGTCTTCGCAGACATGCGTCTTGCGGGTGTGGGCATGATCGGTGTGGTGCACGCCAACAAGGCCATCGATTCCCTGCAGAGGCTTCTGGGCAGGGTGGACATGGGCATGATACCGCAGGTTGTGGACACCGTAGTCTTCATCGAAAGAGGAGAGGTCACGAAAGTCCTCGATGTGGAGTTTGTGGTCAAGGTCCCATCAGGTATGGTAGAAGCAGACCTGGCCCGGCCGGTGATTGTGGTCAAGGACTTCGAGACAGGTCTTGCCGAGTACGAGATGTACACCTATGGCGAAGAGATCGTTGTCATGCCTGTATCCAAAGAGGGCAAGAAGCCTTCCTGGAAACTGGCAAGTCGCGAGATCGAGAAGGAGATAGCCCATCATGTCCGGGGGCCCTTCAAGGTGGAGATGCTCACCGACTCCAGTGCAGTCATACACGTTCCTCAGGACGAAGCTGCAAGAGTGATAGGCAAAGCCGGCAAGAACATCGACCAGATTGAGAAGAACCTGGGGATGCATATCGATGTCCGGACCAGGGAGGGAAATGGCCCCTGCCTTCCCGAACCTAAGATGGAAGAGACGGTGAAGCATATCATCATATGGCTGGAAGGAATGGCCGGAGAATCGGTAGAGGTATGCATTGGCGAAGAGCCGGTTTTCACTGCCACCGTGGGCCGCAGAGGAGACATCCGGGTCGCAAAATCATCAGAGATGGCGAAAAGAATTCTGAAGCAGATAAAGAAGGGAGAGAAGATCGAGGTAAAGCTGGCTGAGGCCTGAAAAATTAGATTCTCATCATCAGCTTCAATTACCTTTTCCTTTTTTCTTTCACATCCTCAAATCTCGCTTCTAGCCAGCACGCTCTCTCTTTAGCTCTTCTTTTTCCCATCTCAACTTTCCAATCCGCCTTCTTGTTTCATATCTCCCGAGCAGGCTAAGGCGCTAGGTTTATGTTCCTAAATACGAGAGCAGCGCGTAGTTGCTTCAGACTAATGGGGAGGATAATCATGAATAGTATGAAATTTCTGGCTAGCATGCTGCTTTTGCTTCTTGTCTTTTTGGCGGCAAACGCCATCGCTCAGGACAACGATCCACTGGGTTCCGCTACTAATGCCGCAGCGAACGAGGATGTTGGAAAGACCATGGCGGACGATCTCTTTAACCCTGTGCAGGATATGAGAGGCGTTCCCACGCCGGTGGTAATGGGAAAGAATGCGCCTGTGACCCAGGAGTCACCTCAGCCAAAGGCGCGGCTTTTGAGCCCATCTAACAAGTGGCATCTTGATCTGCAGGACACTAAGGATAGGGTGGTCGACCTGGAGCTATTCCAGTCAAATGACGCCGTATTTGGCAAAGGCACGATAGCTGTGGATGGCGCATCTCAAAATGTCACAGCAACCGGGACCGTCACAGGAAACAAACTGGCGATGGACATTCTCACGAGCGATCTGTCCCTCTTCCGCCTCTCGCTGACCATGAGCGGGAAATCCATATCAGGAGACTATCATAGCTACAGTGTCAGCTATATGCCCGGGCAGGGAATCGCCATGGGGAAAATCAGCTAGATCGCATTCAATTTTTTGTGCGCACGCTTGATCTAAATTATATTTTTATGATATATATTAATTGACCAGAAAATAACGCTATTTGTCGTATAACCATTAAGCTTATCAACTAACAATTTCATAGCAAATGCGAATGGTTCGCCTAAATGGCATACAGAAGGTCAACTCACTAAATAACTGCATCCATTCATAAGGATTCAAATCCATTCAAGAAGGTCGAGATACCATGAGATTTAAAACGTTAATACTATCATCAATGCTCTTTATCGCCTTTCTGGCGGTGACAGCTCTTTGCGCTGATTGGGCTCATCAAGATACCCAAACCGCAGATCAGTTACTCGATGGTGGAGAGGTCGTAACTCTCACCCCGCCTCCGGGACAGGCTGCAACTCCCCAGCTTTCCAGAGATGCACAAAAAAACAAGAGTTCGATGGACTGGACTGTTCCCAGCACTCTTTCCGCAGGTGCAAATAGCGCCAAGGCCTCCCGAGATCAAGCCGAGGCGTCAACAGCGGACTTCATCGAGGATACGACTTCAGCAACGCAGGATACCACAACAGGCGAAGAGGCAACCCTGCCCGTAACAACAGAACTGCCGCCTTCCCTGACAACATCCCAGCCAGCAGTTGCATCCTTGGCAGGAAGCTGGGCGTTCACACTCAACGACAGCGTGCAGAGGGATCTGGCATTGACTCTCTTCCAGAATGGAAGCGACCTCTTTGGTCCCGGCAAAATCAGAGAAGGCAACAATACGCTCGACACGACGGTATCCGGAGCAGTCCTGACGAATGGCACTGTTGAACTGGATATAACCACAGTGAGCCCCATCACTCTCTATAAGCTCATTCTCAATCTGAACGGAGATATGGCCACAGGAGAGTACCAGGCATCTTCCGCCAGCGGAGAGTCCTGGAAGGGAAGCGTTGAAGGCCAGAAGACGGCCTAAGTGATCGGAGTTCAAATGCCGGGAAACCGGCATTCAGCAACTATTTTATTGTTATATTATTATTGAGATGATATTGCCATAATTGCGTTGAAGGGCAAGTGATTTTCCATTTTCTGTCATAGCATCAAATCAAAGCCGCCAGCATATTGGATTGGCAGCAGATCTTATGGCCTAACGGCCAAATGATGGCCCAACGGCCTTGCAAAAGCGCTGCAACAGTATGTGCATCTGCTTCCAGGAAAAACGCCATGAGCAGCTCATTATTGTCGAGTCCTTACTTCAGGTGGATGCGGGGCACAGTCCTTCCTGGGCGGCATGCGCCTCTCCTTGCAACCCTGGCAGAGGTACTATGGGTGGCATCCGGCCAGTGCCAGTCCTTCCTGGGCGGCATACGCCTCTCCTTGCAAGGGCCTCTGGGGCCTCTGCAATGCCTGGCAAGATGCGGCCATGGCGATTTGCCTGGCTTCAGTGGGCTTCCTAATCTCATGCCTCAAGTTTTCTCGCGCGGTTGTCGTTAGGGGTCTATCTAATTTGCGGTTATCGATTCGGATAATGCAAGACGCAGAGAGCAACACGAAAGGTTTGGATGGAAATAGTATTTGATAATATTCTTATACAGTTTAAACGAGTGTCGAAAAAAAGAGAGGATTACTCTTCTATCGATGCATAACCCGCAATCTCTGTCTGGGGAAAGATATAGTTCACCCAACAGAGGGCCACCAGAGATGTCCCATACTTTTTCTGCACCTGAAGATAGTCGACAGCAAAGGTGGGGTCAGAGAATTGATACTCACTGGCATTGTACCTTCTATTTACCTCTCCCATCAGAGAAGTGCGCAGAGCCTTTTTTGCCTCCTCTCTGGCCTGTTCTTCAGGTACTGTCTGGTTTCCATACTTCTTCTTATACTCGGCAGCGAACCCGCCGACCAGCACTCTTTCCGGGGTCCTCACCCATATCCTGCCAACACCGGTACACAGAGTATCGCCCTTCACGCCATTGAGATCAGACATGATGGTTTCAATGGCAGCACCGTGGTGGAAGTACTTCCTGGCCTCACTCAAGGCAATCTCTCTCGATTCGGGTGGAAGCACCGAGGTGTACTTCAGCACGTTGAAGTTCTCAATGCTTGCATTCATCAGGGCCAAGTCGTAAGACCCTGTTTCCCACGGATCGTCGCCGGGGCCTAAATCGGTGTCGTTATGGCCCATGGTGACGAAGTACTCATAGGGTATCCTGTTGCCGAGGACGAGGCCGTACATCACGCCCATATCATCATTTGCCTGGTCTCCTTCAGCGAGGGCCAGGTCAGTCAAGGGTGCTGCAAGTAGGGCTATTAAAAATATCATTGACAGAGATGTTGCTATTCTCATAAGACATTCCTCTTTTTTTCTACAAAGTTGCACCCTATTAAATAGCGTTTCGGTAGCGGGCCTTATTTGCTGGAAAATTGCCGTGGCTCTATATCTGGAGAAGTACAGCTTCCATTGGACCCGGCCAATCCGCCTGCTTAGTCGAGCCGTTGCTTCTTGCGTTTAGGTTTGCTTTTTTTTTGCCCAGGTATCGGGCGAAATCCAGAACCTCTTGCTGATGTCGGGAGAAAAGTTTGGCCATGTGGCGAGAGGATGAAGAGGCGATAAGTCTTGCGAGAATATCAAAAATTAAAAAATGAAACTTTTAAGCGATCAAGTCATCACTTTTGCGCTCTCTATCTTGACCTCTTTTACTGGCTTGTCATTGGCGCCGGTCTTCACCTTACCCATCATGTCCACCACATCCAGGCCCTCGACAACCTTGCCAAAGACTGGATGCTTGCTGTCCAGGAAGTTGTTGTTCACCAGATTGATGAAGAACTGGCTGCCGCCTGTGTTTGGTCCGGCGTTGGCCATGCTGATGGTGCCCCGATCGTTCTTGTTCTTGCGGGTGAACTCATCCTTGATGGCATAGCCAGGGCCCCCGCACCCAGTTCCAGTCGGGTCCCCGCCCTGAATCATGAATCCGTCGATGATCCTGTGAAAAATCGTGCCATCGTAAAAGCCCTTCTCCACAAGCTTCTGGAAATTGCCTGCGGTTATGGGCATGTCCTCGTAAAGCTGTAGGATGATGTCGCCCATGCTGGTCTTGAGCAATACTTTCTTACCCGCTTCTGTTGTGCCTTCTGTCATTGTATATCGTCCTCTTCCATGCTTTAAGCAACTACACTGGCTCTGATTATCTTCACTTCTGCAAGCGGCCGGTCGCCTGAGCCGGTCTTCACCTTGCCGATGGCGTCCACCACATCCATGCCCTCGATGACCTTGCCGAAAGCCGGATGCTTATCGTCCAGGAAGTTGTTGCCCACCAGATTTATGAAGAACTGGCTGCCGCCCGTGTTCGGCCCGGAATTGGCCATGGCGATGGTGCCTCGATCATTTCTGTTGTGATCGGTGAACTCATCCTTGATCTCGTAGCCGGGTCCGCCCACGCCCGTTCCCTGCGGGTCTCCGCCCTGAATCATAAATCCGTCAATGACTCTGTGGAAGATTACCCCGTCGTAGAATTTCTTCTCCACCAGACCCTGGAAGTTGCCCGTGGTAATGGGCATGTCGTCGTAAAGCTGGATTGTGATGTCGCCCTGGCTTGTCTCCAGAAGAACTTTATTGGAGCTTTCCTCTTCTCTTAGCAGCATCCCTGCCAGCAGTATGGCCAATACCATTACCAGAATTCCCGCGGCTAAATAGAATGATCTTGATCGATTCATCGCCATCTTGTAGTTGATGAGACAATTAAGCCTTTCCGGGACATTTCACTACGCCTTCATAGCCCGGCTCTCGTCCACAACGATATAGTCTTTGACCGCGACCACGGAGCTGAAGGGTATCAGCACAAACTTTCCATCCTCCCGGTACTTAGTGCGATTGAGCCCTGAATCGGGCTTGACCATCAAATCCACCAGCTTCCCGGTCTGAACTTCAAAGATCACATTCTCCAGCTCGCCGAGCACAGCGCCGTCGATATTTACGATCTCTTTGCCCACAATGCTTCCCGAGAACACCTTTCCCATACCCTCACCCTCTCCCTTAATCGATTGTCTGTTTGATTGACTGATTGTCTGTTGTTGTATTTTAATGGTTTGCGTGGGCTCTTTATCGTCAGCACTTCTGAGTCAGTTACCAAGATGAAATCCGCTTTTGGAGGCCATTCCTCCATTCTTAAAGTCCTTCATTTCGAGATCTTTCTTTTCGAGATCCTTCTTCTCTGAGATCGTTCATTTATCTGTAGCCGGCTAAAGACGCCGGCTCAACCTTAATTCCGCCCTTGAACCTCTCGCTGATGCGCTCATAGTAGCTGACCATGTTCTCCTCCACACTCGGCCTGACCTTCTTCAAGGCTTCACGAAAGTGGTTCATATCTACTCTTTCCAGACTCTCACGCAGAGCCAGCATGGCAGCTTCACGGCAGAGCGACTCGAGGTCAGAGCCCACATAACCCTCGGTCAGTTCCGCCAGCTCCTCCAGGTTGACATCCTCTCCGTTGGGCATCTTGGCGGTATGAATCTTGAGAATCTCGAACCTGCCCAGCTTATCAGGTGGACCGATGAGAAGCATCCGGTCGAATCTGCCCGACCGGAGAAGGGCCGGGTCCAGAATATCCGGCCGGTTCGTGGCAGCTATTACCACTACATCCTTCAATGCCTCCAGACCATCCAGCTCCGCTAGAAGCTGGTTTACCACACGTTCCATGACACGGCTGCCCTCATCCATGCCCCTCATGGGTGCGATGGAGTCCAGTTCGTCGAAGAATATGATTGCGGGAGACACCTGTCTTGCCTTACGGAAGATCTCACGTATGGCTTTTTCCGATTCACCAACCCACTTGGAGAGCATCTGCGGTCCCCGGATGCTGATGAAGTTGGCATTGGTTTCGTTGGCTACGGCCTGGGCGATCATGGTCTTTCCCGTGCCAGGCGGGCCGTAGAGAAGAATCCCTTTGGGCGGGCGAATGCCCATCTTGCGGAACTTCTCCGGCTGCTTGATGGGCCACTCGATGGCCTCGACCAATTCCTGCTTCAGTGCCCCGAGACCTCCCAAATCGCTCCAGTTCACGCGGGGCACCTCTACCAGAACCTCTCGCATGGCAGAAGGCTCGATCTCCTTTAGAGCAGACTCGAAATCCTCTCCCATAACCTCCATCTTCTCTATGATCTCTTGAGGAATCTCATCCTCTGTGGTAAGATCCGGGAGGTAGCGGCGTAGGGCTTTTATGGCCGCCTCTTTGCATAGGGCGTTCACGTCGGCGCCAACGAATCCGTGCATCCTATCCGCCAGGCTCTCCAGGTTCACATCCTGGGAGATGGGCATGTTGCGCATGTGGATCTGCAGGATCTCCACCCGGCCCGCTCTATCAGGAACTCCGATCTCGATCTCCCTGTCGAATCTGCCTGGACGGCGCAGAGCCGGATCAATAGCCTCTTCACGATTGGTGGCGCCGATTACCACCACCTGGCCGCGCTCTTTCAGGCCGTCCATCATAGCCAGTAGCTGAGCCACCACACGCCGCTCCACCTCGCCTGTGACCTCGCCGCGCCTGGGTGCGATGGAGTCAATCTCATCGATAAATATGATAGAAGGAGCAGCCTTCTGGGCATCTTCGAAGATCTCTCTCAGCCGCTGCTCGCTTTCACCATAGTACTTGGACATGATCTCGGGCCCGGCAATTGAGATGAAGTTGGCACCGCTTTCGTTGGCCACAGCCTTGGCGATGAGGGTCTTTCCTGTGCCCGGAGGCCCGTAGAGCAGAACGCCCTTGGGCGGCTCGATGCCGAGCTTCTGGAAGACCTCGGGATGCTTCATGGGCAGCTCTATCATCTCCCGGACCCTCTGAACCTCGGAACGCAGACCGCCTACATTTTCGTAGGTGGTTCCGGTGGCCTTGACTGATTGAACGCTCTTGGCAGGCTTCTCCAGGAGGACGATCTCAGTTCGTTCACATATAACCACTACATCTCCGGGTTGGGTTTCAGTAACCACGAGTGGCACAGGCTCCATTCTGCCTACAAAAGGATGCGTCCCGGAGCTCATAATAGGAAGTATATCGCCTGCGACCACCGGCCGCTTCAGTGTTTGACGGCGGATCATGTCTGCAGCTTCGTCTCCGTAATGCATATGCGATCCGGATGGCGGAGCAAGGACGATGCGCTGGGCGTCAACAAACTTGGCTTTGCGAATCTTCACCTTGTCGCCTATGCCTACTCCCGCGTTCTGGCGTATGAAGCCGTCTATGCGGATGTAATCCTGGGACCAATCCTGCCGGTCGGCCCGCCAGACCTTGGCCGCAGTTAGCCTTTTTCCTTCAATTTCTATGATATCTCCAGGAGAAAGCCGCAGTGTTAGCAGAGCATTGGGGTCCAGACGAGCGATGCCCCTGGCCGAGTCGTTGGGATAGGCTTTGGCCACCTTGAGCAGAATATCCTTCACTTCACGCACACCTTAGGTCTATCTATGCTTTTCGATTTAAATTTATCTAGTGCTGTTGAGTTTTTTTAAATAGGGAGATGAGATTAACCTATTTAATATTTTTGGCATGAAAACATAATATTCAATTGACTTTTTTTTGCTCAGTCTACTGAATACTTTTAAAGTAGAGCAGAAAGCTGCTCAGTCTGGACTTATCATGCCTGAACGGTTTATCTGAATAAGGCCAAAAGAAAGAAATCCGCGGCAGATTAAAGGCCGACCACCGCATTTTTGATCTGATTTAAATACCACCAATTGCAACCGTTTTGCATGGATTATCTCGAAGAGATGATCGCAGCCGCGCAGTGTGAGATGGAGGTCGATCTCCTCCTCGCCGGAGGATGCATTGCCAACCTCCTTTCCGGCGAGGTGCATAGAGCTGACGTGGCCATTCATAGAGGACGGATTGCAGGTTTCGATTGCTGTAGTGCTCGCAGGACCATCGATATGGACGGCCTGATCCTGGCGCCGGGGTTCATCGACGGCCATGTTCATATCGAGAGCTCCATGGTCACCGTCCCCGAGTACGCGCGAGCGGTCGTGCCTCGTGGTACCACGACCGTGATCGCTGACCCTCATGAGATCGCCAACGTCTGGGGCGAGGCGGGCGTCCGCTATACGCTGGATTCCTCAAGAGGCGTTCCTTTGAACGTCTTTGTGATGCTCCCCTCGTGCGTACCCGCCACAAATCTGGAGACCGCCGGGGCAACGTTGGATGCAGACACGCTGGCCAGACTGATGCAGGAAGAGGGAGTCCTGGGCCTGGCCGAGATGATGAACTGCCCAGGAGTTATCTGCCGCGACCCCGAAGTGATGAAGAAGATCAGGCTGGCCGATGGACGACGCATAGACGGCCACGCTCCGGGTCTGAGGGGCCGGGATCTGACTGCATACATCATTGCGGGCATCAGTTCAGACCACGAGTGCACAACCTCTGCGGAGGCAGAGGAGAAGCTGCGCCAGGGCATGTACATCATGCTGAGAGAGGGCAGCGCTGCGAAAAATTTGCTCGATCTGTTGCCGCTGGTCACAGCCAAAAACTCCCGCCAATTCCTTTTTGTCTCGGACGACCGGCATCCTGCGGATATCCTCCGGGAAGGGCATATTGACTTCATGGTAAGGGCGGCCATAAAGCAGGGCCTCGACCCAATCATCGCTCTGCAGATCTCCAGCCTCAACGCTGCCCGCTACTTCGGCTTGCGGGATCTGGGTGCTATTGCCCCAGGCTACAGGGCTGACATCGCCGTTTTGGATGGGCTTGATAGCCTCAATGTCGTCAAAGTCTTTAAAGACGGAAATCTGGTGGCGGAAGATGGCGAATTTGTCGCCCCGCAAAAGTATGCACCCTTTGCCGCAGCAAAGCAGAATTCGATGCACACCGGCAAGATCGATCTCCAGTCCTTTGAAATAATAGCAGAGGCGGGCCAGGCAAGGGTAATTGGTATAATCCCCAATCAGATTGTCACAAAAACTCTGTTGCTCTCGCCCGGGGTCGTAGAAGGGAAAGTCGTATCCGACATAGATCGGGACATCCTGAAAATGGCAGTCGTGGAGAGGCATAAAGCCACGGGCAACGTGGGGCTGGGTCTGGTGCAGGGCTTCGGCCTCCGCTGCGGCGCTCTGGCCACCTCAGTCGCCCACGATTCGCACAACATCGCAGTGGTTGGTGTCTCTGATGAGGATATGCTGGCCGCGGTTATGGCGGTCGTGGGGATGGGCGGCGGGCTGGCGGTAGTGGTAGAAGGCAAAATACTGGCGAGCCTGCCTCTGCCCGTGGCAGGGCTGCTCTCGGAGATGCGTATGCAGGACGTGGCGGCGAGCATTGACGACTGCATTGATGCCGTTCATGCGCAAGGATGCTCTCTAAAAGATCCTTTTATGACTCTCTCTTTCCTCTGCCTGCCCGTCATCCCGGAGCTGAAGCTTACCGATAGGGGACTGGTCGACGTGAATGCTTTCCAGTTCGTTTCTCTGTTCTTGGAGAAAACCTGATAATGGCCGAAAAAGCAGTCTGGTTTCGCTGGAACAACAAGAACTCCTACAGCATTGCCGCACTGCTGCCCCTCATAGACGCTGATCTGGCACACAAGCCAGAGCCCGGAATCATGCTCTACAGCTTTGCCACCTCCCAGGCGGAGGAGATCTACCGGGAGGTCTCACAAGCCAGAGCGGCGAAGGTGGAGGCGATCTTTATCGCCGGCGGCCCGCACCCCTCTGCCATGCCTGAAGAGGTTCTGGAGCACTTCGACTTCGTGGTGATAGGCGAGGGCGAGGAGACCCTGCCGGATCTGATAGAGGCAATTGTTGAGGGCCGGGACCAGGGCCACGTTTCTGGCATCGCCTACAAAAGCGGGGGCGTCGTCCGGTTCACTGGAAAAAGGCCTCCTGTGGATCTGGACTCCTACCCGCCCTTCGCCAGGATCCTGGCTCCCATTGAGATCTCTCGCGGCTGCCCCTGGGGCTGTGCTTACTGCCAGACGCCGCGGCTTTTCGGCACCTGCATGCGCCACCGTTCGATCCCGGTCATTGCCGAATTTGCCCGCCGCCACAAGGATATTCGCTTCACATCCCCCAATTCCCTGGCCTATGGCTCAGACGGCCGCAGGCCCCGCCTGGAGAAGGTCGAGTCGCTGCTCAAGGCACTCTCTGAGCAGAAGAAGCCCATCTACTTCGGGACGTTCCCGTCCGAGGTCAGGCCCGAGTTCGTCTCCTCTGAGGCTTTGGAGCTCATCACCAAATACTGCGCCAACAAGAGCATCAGCCTGGGCGGCCAGTCAGGCAGCCCTGCGGTTCTGCGGAGCATCGGCCGGGGCCATGGCCGGGGTGAGGTCGAGGTGGCCTGCGAGCTGGCTCTGGAGCACGGTCTTATACCGCAGGTCGATCTGATCTTCGGCCTGCCTATGGAGTCGGCTGAGGATCAGCAGATGACTCTGGACCTGGTCAGATGGATCGAGGGAAAAGGCGGAAAAGTGAGGGCGCATCGTTTCATGCCCTTGCCCGGAACGCCCCTGGCGGGAACGAGGTCTGCGCCTCTGTCTGAAGAGGCAGAGGCAATCCTGGGCAGCCTGGCTCTGAAGGGGCGTCTGACAGGCACCTGGGGCCGCTAAGACCGATGCTCTAGAGGTAGAACTGCTTGAAAGGCTTGCGGTATTCGTCCTGCAGCTCATATTTTATTATCATCTGATCCGGCATGATTTGAATCTCTTTCACCGATTGGGAGAAAAGGTACCAGATGAAACCCCTATCGGGAAGTTTGTATCTATCCGGCAAAGTACTGGTGAACTCGCTTGTACCAAGGATGTAAGTGCGCAGCATCTCGCTCCCCGAGGCAAAGAGGAAAGGAAAACTGACGTTTTCGATCTCTCGCTGGCAGGAACTCTTCAATCGCAGACGCTGCGCAAGGAACTCCAGGTAGTCTTCTTTATTTATCACCAGTTCGCATATCTCGCTCAATTATGAATCACCATTGATGGACTGGCATGAGTATGAGATAAAAGTAATCGTCAGCTATTTTTGGATTTAAGAGATAAGTGCCCTGCAAAAAAGAAAAATGGAACGCTAAAGCCGGCCGCAGGTTCACAATCGCGTTTTCCTGGACACGGGGCCCGATATTGAGCTTAAACCACCAGCTCGATCTTCTCTTTTTCTCTTGCCTCGACCGATCTCTTCGGGTCGGCGGTCTTGCTGCCGCAAGCTGCATGGCACGCCTTAGTGCTCTCCATGGGTCGAGAGAGTTCAGGTGTTTTGATTCCAAGATCAATCCCCAGATCGTTAATCTCTTCAATTAAGCCTGTGAAGGCTTCGACTTCCTTTTCCAGAACCTGGGCCAAAGTCATGTAAATGCTTCTCTCCGATTCGACAGTGAGGTCGTCCGGCCCTCTGAAGACCAGCCTGCTCTTGCCGTCACGAACGAAAGCTCTGTGGATATCTCTGTCATGGGCAAGTACCATGCCCGGGATAATGACCCTCTCTTTTACATTATCGAGAGCAAGGTTCTCAAAATCCTCGATAGTTATCAGATTGCCGATCTCCTTTTTCACCGCCACGACGTTCACTTCATCTCCCAGTTCTTTGAATATCGATGACAATAAGGGATAAGCTATGGAGCTGGTAATGATGGTTGCGCTCCTCTGAATAACCGGAAGCCTCTTCAGCTCTTCCTTATGATGGGCGAGGGCAAAAGGCGCTCCCGTATGAGGATCCCATAGCGGGGTTCCAATAACTCTCATATCGTACCTTTCATTGATTGTTGTCGCAATCCTGCGTATCTCCTCTACAGAAAAGGGTCTTATATTCGGCATAATGGGCTCATTACCAAAGATGAGCCCCTGCGTACGGTTATTTGCGAAAGACATCAGCATGAGGCCTTTGGCTCCCATCTCCGTTAAATCCTGGCAGGTCTTCTCCAGCTCAATGCCGTCGTTTACGCCCGGAATAAGAACGATCATGGCGTAAAGATCACAGATCTCGCAGAAGGTCCGGAGATTAGAGAGTACGGACTCAGGGTGCTTATCGTCAACGTATTTGCGGCGAAGCTCCGGATTGGTGGAGAAGATAGAGAAGCTGACCCTTCGCACGCCTGCATCGACCAAAGGGCCTGCTTCGTCACCTTTTGTAAAACCTTTTCCGCTGGTGTAATCCAGGAAGACGGGCACCTTGCCGTTGCTTAATGTAGTAATTAACTTAAGAATATTTGGATAGAAGCTTACGTCGCCGTTTCCCTTTATTGTGATCGTATCCGGCACCGAAGAGACGCTCTGTTGAGCCGCTTCGAATATCAATTGATCTAGAGGCTTAAAACCCGGCTCAATTTCTATTACTGCCCTCGAACAGTAATCACAGCCTCTTGTATAGGGTTTGCATCGCCTGCATCCCAGGGGCTCTACTCTCTTCACACCTCTGAAGTAGCAGAAACTGCAAAAACCTCCGCAATCCAGACCGGGTCTCCCTCCTACATCCACAGTCACGTGCATAGTTACTGATATAATGTAAGAGTAATTAAATCTTATGTAAAATAATGTAATAGGTATCAGCTTAGCGGGACTCGGATCGATTACGATTTAATGCCAGGATGGTGGTGAGGGAAGGCGCACCATCAAGATCTGGACTCGATCCCCGGTTAGTCGACGCATGCGCCTAGCAGCTTTTTTGCCAGGCATAGCTGTGCCAGGCTCATCTGCCCTGGTGCCGTGCTCTTCGCGACAAAGCCATAGGTCAGGACGGAACCATAGAGCGGAGCCACAGCCCTTAGATGACGGCCTATGTTTCCCATGGCGATCATGGACAAAGGCATGTCTGCATCCAGCAAGATCTCGAGAATTCTCAAATTATCCAACAGGCTCTGAGGCGTCACGGCAATCTTGGAGCAAATCCCTCCCACCTTCTTCATATCCGCCAGGATATCCGCCATATCATCCACCTTCGGCATGCCCAGGAAGTCGTGATAGGATACTATGACGGGTCTATTCACTCTTGACATGAACTCATCTCTCAGTTCAGCCAATAGCTCGATATCCACGTAGTCGGCAAACGGCGCTGCCTGGAGGAGAAGCTCGATCCTATCCCTTTCGCTACCCTGGAACATTCCTCCTTCGGTCTTGAGGCGATTGGTGGCGATGATGGGTTTTGTTGTGGCCTTGCGAACGGCTCTTATGGCCTGGATGGGCTCGTCAACCAGGTCCAGCCGCAGCTCGATCATGTCTGCCTCACTTGCGGCTTTTAAACCCTCTGCGCCTTCCATTCCCAGGACGGCAACAATACGCGCCTTCCAGATCATTTACTGTTCACTTCTCTACTATGCTCTCCTCAATCTTCATGCCAAAGTGGCGGGCTGTCTCTTCCAGATGCACGAGAACCTCATCCCCAGCCTTGAGCTCCGTCACCGGTCGCACAGTTCCATCCGCGCCAACCAGCTTTATGGTCTCTGCGTTTTGCAGGAGTGTACTTATCCTCTCCCCTCTGGCCTCGGCCTCGATTAGTATCATTGGCCTCTTTTCAATCTTGGACCGCCCAACGACGGCACTCCTGGCCAGGCCGTCTTTGCCCACTATTGTGACCTCGTCCCCTGATTTAAGCTCAGAGAGGTATCGCGTCTTCTCTCCTACCCGGATGTAGGCATGCACCGCTCCTGCGTTTACCCGGAAGGGCCGCGCTGCAACGTAGGGGCTGTCCTCAGATTCGCTATGGACGAAGAAGAAGCCCTTCGCCTGTGAACCGATGAGCATTCCTTCTCCTGGAGCCATCATACTGGCTGTGTCCACGCAGACGCGGTCGCCCATGCCCACTGGTTTGACTGAGGTGACTATGGCAGGAATAAGCTCCAAGCGGCCCTTTTCAGACTGATCGACCGCGCTCATCACCCTCTTGATCTCTGAAAGGTCCGGGCTATCCAGCAGCACGCCATCAGCGCCTTTCTCCAGAGTGGCAAGGGCCAGCTTTGCCTCTTCGGCTGTTTTGACGCCACTGATGATCTTGACTTGTACGCCCTGCAGTCCTGCAATCATGTTCTCCAGAGGAATGACCTTCCAGTCAGTGCCTATCACCAGAAGATAGTCCACGTGCAAACCCATCTCCACCGCGAACTCTTCGTATCTCTTATTGGCAATAACCACGTACGCGGCCTTCACTCCGGTTGTGGTCTTGGCCAGGGCGCTGTCAATAGAGCTACCCTGATCTTTAGGAAGGGGGACCGTCCCATCTCCCTCTCCCTCCTTGCCAATTACCAGAATGTCCTCTTTTCCTTTTACTGCTCCAAAGCATGCCACCTTGATTTTCCCGAGATCCCGCACGCGATCTATGTTCTCCTTATCTACCAGCACGCAGTCGAAGCCCGACTCGAGGGCGGTGGTGATTCTGGGTTTGACCTCTTCCCATGAACCGATGGCCATGAGCCACTTCTCTTTCATATGTTACTCCATATCATACCATTACTAATCTCTTTTGCAGAACGAAAGAAGCTTGTATCACTCTGGACGTTAAGGCAGCATGCGTAATTTCGTCATAGTTGGCCATAAAGCCACTACCAACCCCAATTTCTCCCTGGAAGACATCCCCGGCACCTCCGGCCGCCTGGATATCCTTTGCCGTGGCGTCACTTCTGCCTTTGTCATCTCTCACGGCATCCGAAAGGACGTATGCGTCTATCTGGTGTTGCTGGGCGGAGATGTTCCAAAGACGATCCGGCTTCAGGGCGAAACCCTGCGCCACCTCAACCCGGATGAGCGCACAACCGCAGCTCTGCTCAAGAAGGCCCTGGCTGTGCCGGCCACGCCGGAGTGGACTATGTCTACTTCCGGTATATTCGTACGCACGGGAGGGCTTGCACAGGTACTTGATAACCTAAAAGATGTCAGGAAGATCTACTTGCGAGAAGATGGTTTGGACATTCGCGGCCTGAGTGCGGGTGAACTTGCTGGTGATGCTGCCTTCATCCTGGGAGATCACACAGGCATGACTTTGGAAGAAGAGATTATGATCTCCGAGGCCGGTGCAGAGGTCGTCTCGCTGGGGCCGACCAGCCTGCACGCCGATCACTGCATAGTGATAATCAACTGGTTTATGGATACAGGAGCTTCTATGCCAGTATGCCCTTGAAATCGATAGCCTCCCGAACACCCAGAACCCAAATGCCGGCGAAGGAGTCCTTTGCTGCTTCCAGATCTCCGCGAGAAGAAAATCAATAGAGGCGCGCTGACCCGAAGGTTAGGCACAAAGAAGAAAAAAAAGTTTGAACTGGCTCTATTCTAAACGCAGGGAAGCCAATCAACGCTAATAGCCCCACAGGTCGAATTGCCCCAGAGCTGGATGAACTTCTCAATGGAGAAGACACCAGTGAGGTCTTCGACGCTGCGGCCGTATTCGGCATGTCGTCCCTTCAACTGTGCATCGGCCTTGGGGTCGCGAGAGACCCAACCGATGTGGGCAACACCGATTACGTTGCTGTTCAAATTAGCCTCAAGCACACCGGTGCAACAGGCATTGGAATTGATGAAATCAGGAAGTCCTGGCCAGATGCTGCCGTAAAGCCTGGTCTTGACCTCAGTTGTCTTCTGCAGGTGCTCAGCATGAGTGTACATCTCTGTCATCACAGCGCCGATCCTGTAGTTCTGCACGCAGAGTTTCTCGACCCACTTCTGGTCATAAGTACCGGTCTGGTAAGATACGGGCATATACTCGAACTCTGCCTCCTTCGTGAAATTGATGTAGTCCATATTTGGAGGCCTGCCGGTCGCCCATTCGCACCTAACTTCCGGAAATCCGATTGGAACCCAAAACGTTCTGCCCCTCAGATCCCTAGAATCCAGGTCTGCCTCTGTATCACCAGGTACATTAAATATCCGATTTGGAACCGTCCATCTTTCAAGCTGCCGCTCAGCCTCAAGTTCCGTCTTCTCGGTAATGACGTTACCGGAGCCGGATTCTTTCTCTACCAGCTTTGCTCCATTAAAGCCGGTCTGGGTGGATATGATCATCTCCACATTCTTGTATCCAACGCCTTTTACGGATGCCTTTTCATACATATAATTGGAGGCACCGGCCAATCCCACCAGAGCGACGGCAAGAATGGCGAGTACTATCAGCTGTTTTTTCATTCGTTCCCTCCTATGATGATATTAGCTGAAGATGCTCCATTTACCGTATAACTTTTTCCGTGCTCACCAGAGTTGTGGGCTGGCAGGATTCCACAATCTTGGTGGGTCGCAGACTTTTTACGACCTGCTTCACATCAGAAATTCGTCATCAATCAGACGTTTTTCACTGAATGGCGAAATCCGCGATGTGGCCTTTTGATGGGCTTTGCCCCATCTCAACTTCATGCAAAGTTTCTTGATATGGAATTCTTTTTATATAATGTAGATGCAATAAGCATATCGGGGAGTGTCGTGGAAATAGATAAAAATGCTCGTACCTGGGCGACCATCGGTCACCTCAGCGCCCTTATCATGCTGGTGGGCGTTCCTCTGGGCAACATTCTGGGCCCTCTGGTAGTCTGGCTGGCAAAGAGACAGGAGTATGAGTTTGTAGATGATCAGGGAAAGGAAGCTCTCAACTTCCAGATAACGTTCACTCTTGTTGAGATCGTCCTATTCATTCTGATGTTTCTTCTGGTCTTCGGAGCGCCGCTTCGCGATGACTCCTTTGCTTTCCTTCCAATCATCTTTCTTCCGGGCATGCTGATAATAATGGGCCTGTTCGTACTGAATATTGGTTTGGTTATAATGGCCGCCATCAGGTCTAACGAAGGCGTTTTATACCGGTATCCATTCGCCTTGAGGCTCATTAAGTAGTGGATGAGGGTCAATGAAAAGAGACGTCCTCTAAAGAAGTCAGCCAAGCCGCTTGAGCCTCCCATTGATTCAGGCCATCCTTTGAGGGAAATGTTTGTCCAAATCCCTAAATTTTTTTGTCAAATTTTATGACAGCGAGGGAAAAAAAGCAGATAAATAGCTCTACAAATATTTTGATATCAATCATAAGCCAAGACCCAAATTCCGTAATGGATCAAATTGCAAGCTCTAATAAACCAGAAGCACGATCTGCCTGGAAAAGAAGAGTCATTATGAGTGAAGAGAATTTTGAGAATCCCAAAGACGACATCCTGGAGACGGCCAGGAATATCGTCCGCCTGGGTCCCATCTGCGACAACTGCCTGGGCCGCCAGTTCGCCATGCTCTCGACAGGTCTCACCAATGCCGAGAGAGGGCGGTCCCTCAAAACCGTGCTGGCTATGCAGGCCTCTGTCGTGGAGGACAAAGCCCTACAGGAAGAGCTGGCGTCATCCTTCCGGCCGGCGCGCTTGAAGCTGGGTCGCAAGGATGAGGAGGACGCCCGCTGCACCGTCTGCCTCGGGGAGATGGCACCGCAAAAGCTGGATGACTGGGCTGAGAAGGCTGCGGAGGCACTCGCGGGTTGGGAGATTGAAACCCTGGTCGTAGGCACAAAAGTGTCCGGCCTTCTCGCCGAGAACGAGGAGCTGCTTCTGGCGGATGGAGGCTCCACTCATGCCGAGCCCTTCAAGTCTGAGCTCAATCGCGAAGTGGGGAAAAGGCTCTCCCTGAAGACGGAAAAGAAGGTCGATTTAAAGAGGCCGGATGTGGTAGTTCACCTGAACCTGGAGACATCCGGGGTGGAGTTGCAGGTCGCGTCGCTATATCTTCGCGGCCGCTACAGGAAGCTGGTTCGGGGAATTCCCCAGACCAGATGGCCTTGCCGCGAATGTCACGGTCGCGGATGCCCGCGCTGCAGCGGCACCGGTCGCATGTACCTGGAGTCTGTGGACGAGCTGATCCGGCCCGCCGTGATGGAAGCGGCACAGGCCGAGGATACGGTCTTCCATGGTGCAGGCCGCGAGGATATCGATGCCCGCATGATGGGCACAGGCAGGCCGTTCATTGTTGAAGCAGTACGGCCGCGTGTAAGAACAATGGACCTCGACAAGCTGCAAGAGGAGATCAACCGGCTTGCGAATGGAAAGGTGGAGGTACTGGATCTATGCAGGGCGGAATCCTCTATGGTGGAGCGGCTCAAGGAAGCCACTTTCCAGAAGACCTATTCCGCCCTGGTGAAGCTTGGGGCAGAGGTTCCAGAAGAAAAGCTTAAATCAGTCCTGACTGGATTGGTAGGGTCGATCGATCAGCGTACGCCAACTCGCGTGTCCCACCGAAGAGCAGATAAGCTCAGAGTGAGGAAAGTCCATAGCGCGGATCTAATTGAGGTCACGGGCAATTTGGCCCGCATAAATATCAGAGGCGACAGCGGTCTCTATATCAAGGAGCTGATCTCCGGAGATGGAGGCAGAACCCGCCCGAACCTCGCGGATGCCCTTAGAGTCGACGCGATCGTCGAAGAGCTAGACGTAATAGATGTAGGTGGAGAATCAGATGGCACATCATCACGGAATGCGGAAGAAGTCAAGAGACAAGCTGAGCAAGACTGTCAGGGGTAGAGGAATATCCCCCGTAGTCAGGGCGATTCAAGAGTTCGATACTGGAGCAAAGGTTCACGTGCTCATCGATCCCAGCATACACAAGGGCATGCCTCATCCCAGGTTCCACGGAAAGACGGCTGAGGTTATAGGAAAGAGGGGCAGAGCCTTCGTCCTAAAGGTCACCGATGGCAACGCCACAAAGACCTTGATCACATTACCTGAACATCTTATGGCGCAAAAGTAGATGATTGTCAAGAGCGTGTTGCAGGAGGATCTCCTGACCCTGGCAGAGGTTAAGGAGCTCCTCGACCAGATCCGGCTGAAGAGAGCCGACGAGGAAGAACTCGGGTACGAGTTACGCCGGGCCATAAGGCACGCTGAGCTCTTTGCTAAGGGTACCGCTGAAGAGAGCCAGGCAATGGTAGCTGAGCTTATGAAGCTGGAAAAGATGAACAAGCAAATTGCCGTTAAGATCGCTGACGTTCGTCCCATCTCAAAGGATGAGCTCAGGGCGATCTATGCCAAGGAAAGGTTCACTTTAAGCGAAGAAGAGCTCAACAGTATTCTAGAGATCGTATTCAGGGGGTAAGGCATATGCCTGAGGGGAGACCGCTGAAGAGAGAAGAGGTAGCTAGGGTTCTCGATTACCTCCCCTATGGACGTACTCCTGATACCAGAAGCTACCAAAAGCAACCTCTTGTCCAGGCCGTGGGCGAGACGAATTTTGTGCTCATGGAGATGACCCCTAAAGAGGGAGTAGTTCCAGTAGCTGGAACCAGAGTCTACATCGGCAGCGGTAGCCGGGATGTAATCGATCACGTCAATCGCAAGATCGATTATCCTGAACTCTCCAATAGCGCCAAGCTGGAGCTGCCTTTTGAGATTCAAACCATAGTCCTGGAAGATGAGGCCAGGTTCATTCGTTACTTCAATGAAGCCGGACCCATCACCACGCGCATGCACGCCCTGGAGCTTCTGCCGGGCATCGGCAAGAAACTGATGTGGGCGGTGCTCAATGAGCGCAAGAAGGGGCCCTTCAAGAGCTTTGCGGAACTGATGGAGAGGGTGAAAGGGCTGCATAACCCCGAGAAACTGATCTCCAAGCGCGTCGAGGACGAGCTGATGGATGATCGGATCAAATATCGGGTCTTTACTACCATGCCCCGCGTAAGATGAAACTGGGGCAGCATTTTCTAAATGATCGCTCGGTGATAGAACGTATAGTGAGCTTTGCCGAGCTTAAAACGGATGACAGGGTGCTGGAGATCGGCCCTGGTACGGGCATTCTCACTGCAGCCCTCGCGGCCCGGGCGGGGCGTGTTTATGCCGTAGAGGTCGATCCTGATCTGGCAGCGCAGCTTCTCGGCCTGGCTCCTAATGTTCAGGTAATAAATGCAGATGCCTTGACAGTAGTCCTGCCTGATTACAATAAGATCATCAGCAACCTTCCTTACCAAATCTCCTCCAAGATCTCTTATCGCTTGCTTTCCCTGCCTTTTGAGCTGGCAATCTTGATGTTCCAAAAGGAGTTTGCCGAGCGTTTGATCGCGCGACCTGGCAGCAAGAATTACGGCCGGTTGGCGATGATCGCAGGCTTTTTCTGCCAAATCGAGATCCTGGAGAGCGTTCCAAGAACCGCCTTCCGACCTGTGCCAGACGTTGATTCGGTGATAGTCAGGTTGCGGCCCCGGGAACGCCAGGAAGTAGATCCAGGGGTTTTTATCAGGCTTGTCGAGACGCTCTTTCGGAATAGGCGCAAAAAGGTTAAGAAAGGTCTGGCAGCCTTTGGAGTGAGCCGTGAGACTCTTTTGGAGATAGATGCTTCACTGCTGGACAGAAGGCCGGAGGAGTTGACGCCTGATGAGGTGGCAGGTGTCGCAAAAGTCATCAGCAATCAACATCATAAACCACCAGAAAGATGATAATAATTCTCATTTTATGTCTTACGTTTTGAAGGCCCGGAGCGATGAATTACGGGCGGGAAAGTCCGATGTCCGATCCTAAAATGAGCAAGAACATAATGCTGCTAGGGTTTGTCAGTCTGCTGAACGACATCAGCAGCGAGATCATTCAGCCTATTCTACCCATATTTATCACGAGTCTGGGTGGCGGCTCCCTGGCATTGGGCCTCATCGGAGGGGTGAGTGATGGCCTGCCCAGCATTCTGCAGGTCTTTGCTGGATACTGGTCCGATTGCATGGGCAAAAGAAAGCCGCTGATAATAGCAGGCTACGGCCTTTCTGCTCTTGGCAAACTTTTCTTATCGATTTCCACAACCTGGCAGCAGGTCTTTGTGCTCAAGATCCTGGAACGAACCGGCAAAGGAGTGCGTTCAGCTCCAAGAGACGCCCTGATCAGCGAATCCGCAGACAAAAGTCTTAGAGGAAGGGGCTTTGGTCTGCATAGGGCCATGGACTCTGCGGGAGCTGTGGTCGGTTCGATTCTGGCGTATCTTCTCTGGCAGAGCGGCCTGAGCTACAGCTCCATCTTCATCGTGGCAGGAGTTCTGGCGATAGCTGCTCTTATTCCATTCAAACTGGTCCAGGAGCAAAAGAAGTCCCCCAGCTGCCGTGTCAAGCTGTCGCTTTCCGGTCTTTCGCCGGATCTACGAAAATTCCTGGTCATTGCCTCACTTTTCGCTCTCGGCAACTTCAGTTACATGTTCTTCATCTTGCGCGCCCAGACCCTCTTCAGCGGCGCGAATGCGGTGGCTGCGCCTCTGCTTCTATACGTTCTTTTCAATCTTGTCTATGCCGCCCTGTCCATACCTGTGGGGATCTGGTCGGACCGGATTGGGAGAAAGAACGTCCTGACCCTGGGTTATGCCGTCTTTACGCTGACGGCACTGGGGTTTGCCTTTGTCTCTTCTCTGATGGGGCTCATAATTCTCTTCGCGCTCTACGGGCTGGTCTATGCCATGATCGATGCCTCGCAGAGTGCCTTTGTCTCCGATCTCAGCCATGCAAGTCTGAGGAGCACATCTCTCGGGCTCTATTACACAGCCACAGGAATGGCTGCCATCCTCGCCAGCCTTGTGGCGGGATGGCTCTGGTCAATAATTGGCCCGCAAGCGGCATTCCTATTTGGAGCCTCTGCGGCAGCACTGGCGTCGCTGGCGCTTCTTGGGATGAAGAAGACAGAAATTATGGCGTGATATGGGCGAAAGACAATTCATCTCCTCATTTCTGCAATCGAACCACATTGCTGAGGACCCATTGCAATGCCTTAAATAAATGCGAAGTATAAGTATTATCTATGTCGATGGAAGATACGCAGAAAAGACTGAAGGAGCTGCTGGGTCAAGGAGTCAGCCAGGAGGACTTAATAAAGCAGCTCAGTCTGGCGGAAGGATGCGGTCTGAAGCTGTGGTGTGAGGAGCAGATCGTCGCCGGGACGGACAAGAAGATACACCGCTGGTACGGCTACGTCACCCGCTGCGATGATCCTTCCGAGAACATCCCGGATACAGTCTACGGCGCATGGATTGATGGCCCTTGTCCTGGGAAATAGATATTCTTTTTAAATAAAGATATTTTTTAATTATATCATAAAAAATTAAAAATAGCCTATATTTTTCTTTTCTCAAATTCCCAGTCGGATGTGCTTTGTCTCCATATAGGCCTCCAGCCCATAGTGGCCCAGCTCCCGGCCCAGACCGCTCTGCTTCCACCCTCCAAAGGGCGCCTGCAGGTCCACCACGTTGTTGACATTGACCCCAACTCCTCCCGCCTCCAGCTCTTCTGCAGCCTGCAGGGCCGTCTTTAGATCATTGGTAAAGATGTAGGCGGCAAGGCCGTATTCAGAATCATTGGCGAGCCGGGTGGCCTCATCCACGGTCTTGAATTTCATAATTGGGGCCACCGGCCCGAAGGTCTCCTCACGCATGACCCGCATGCTGTGGTTGGCCTGGCCAAGCACTGTGGGCCGGAAGAAGTAGCCCTTCTCATAGGCAACACCCTCCGGTTCCAGGCCTCCAGAGATCAATTCCGCTCCTTTGCCGAGTGCATCATTCACGTGTTCTCTGGTCTTCTCTCGCTGTGCTTCGCTGAACATTGGCCCCAGGTCGACGTCGGATTCAAGGCCGTTTCCTATCTTCAGCCGTTCGGCTCGTGCCACCAGCCTGGCCGTGAACTCTTCCGCCACCTCCTCTGCCACATAGATTCGATTGACACTGATGCAGATCTGGCCCATATTGGAGAAGGCGCGCTGGCTGCAGGCGGCAGCCGCAGCTTCCAGATCTGCATCCTGGCAGACGATAAATGGAGACTGGCCACCCAGCTCCAGGGAGACCCGTTTGATGTGTGCCGCGGCATGGGCCATGATCCTGCGTCCGGTTCCTGTCTCTCCGGTGAACGCGATTTTGCGGGAGATGGGGTTCTCCACCAGCTCCGCCCCGACCTCGCTTCCCGGGCCGTGCACTACGTTGGCCGCGCCCGAGGGCAGACCCGCGTCGCTCACCGCCCGGACGAACTCAGTGGCCGCAACCGGCGCAAGACTGGGCGGTTTGGCCACGAATGTGCAGCCTGCAGCCAGACAGGGCCCTACCTTCCAGGCCAGAAGATCCACCGGGAAGTTCCAGGGCGTGATGAGGGCGGCGACGCCCACAGGCTGCCGCAGCACGATGCTACGGCTGTGCGATGAGGTTATCCACTCTCCAATGTTTCTCTTCCCCTCTTCTGCATAGTAGTCCAGGACATCCGCAGATGAGAGGATCTCAGCTCTCGCGTTCTTGAGCGGCTTGCCCTGCTCTGAGGTTAGCAGCCGGGCGATCGTCTCCGATCGTTCCCGAACAATATCGGCGGCAGCATGCAGGAGCTCTGCTCTCTTCAGGCTGGAAGTTCTGGACCAGACAGGGAACGCCTTCTTCGCCGCCTGCAAAGCAATGCGCGCATCCTGGCGCGAGCCGACTGAGACCTCAGCCACCGGCTCCTGGTTGGCAGGGTTGTAGATGGTCTCAACTTTGCCGGACAGGGAGGCTACCTGTTTTGCGTCGATGATCATCTGGGATTGGAACATGAATTACCTCTTGATTCTAATGCTTAGACTTCTTAATCTCTTAATCTTTGCTTTCGGTCAATTGGTGCTGACCTGATTCGGGCTGGGCCAAGAAAACCCACCGATCGAAAAAGTATTTAGGCTTGTATGGTTAGGATTGGGCTCAATGCAACCGCCAGAAAGAGAGGGCAACGGCACCCCAATCGATGATCTTTGGGTCATATCCTTCACGGGCAGGGACAGGCCAGGACTGATTCGCGATATCCTGAAGGAGCCTGCCCGGCAGAACGTGAACATCGTGGACATGGATCAGCGAGTGATGCAGGGCATATTCGTCATGTCTGTGGTTGCGGATTTTGGATCAGCGAGCGTTAAAGCAACGGAGCTCGAGGACTGGTTTCAAGAGAATGCAGAAAGCCTGAGCGTCGAGGTTACCTTTTTCTCTTTGGGGCAGTGCCGGGGACGGCGTCCCTCCAAGAAGGATTTGCACGTCGTCACCATTCTCGCCAAAGACAGGGTCGGGATCATTCGTGATGTGGCAGATGTTGCTGCCGGGAATTGGGTCAACGTGGAGAGATCATCGGTCACGGCTCGCGGGGACCTCATCTCCATTGAATTTCTCATGGACTTTGCCGGCTGCAATGCGGATGACTGCAGGGCCCTGATCAAGCGCGATTGCGAGCGTCTGGGGCTGGATGTGGTGATCCAGGATTTGAGCCGTTCTCTCAAAGAGAAGAGGCTCATAGTTTTCGACATGGACATGACTATCGTGGATTTCGAGATCATCAACAGGCTTGCCAGCTTTGCCGGTGTGGATGAGCAGGTGAAGGCGATAACGGAGATGGCAATGAACGGGGAGATGGACTTCAAGGAATCCCTCCGCCAGAGGGTGCGTCTCCTGAAGGGCATGCCTCTCGCAACACTGCAGGAGATTGCAGCCGACCTGCAGCTCACCCCTGGTTCGGAGGAGCTGCTCCATCACCTCAAGCATGTGGGCTACAAGATCGCCCTCATCAGCGGCGGATTTACCTATTTTACGGATGTCCTCAAAGAGCGCCTCGGCTTCGACTACACCTTCGCCAATGAGCTGGAGATCGAGGACGGAGTTCTTACGGGTGAGATCAAGGGGGAAATAATCGATGCTGAGGCCAAGGGTCGCATTATCTTCAGCCTGGCGGAGCTGGAGAAGATCAGTCCTGATAACATCGTGGCCGTGGGTGACGGAGCCAACGACTGCCTCATGATCAAGAATGCGGGCCTCGGTGTGGCCTTCAATGCCAAGGAGGTCTTGAAGAAGATCTCTGATGGGACTCTTTCCCGGGAGAACCTTTTGGGTCTGCTCAATGTGCTGGGCCTGGCTGATGAAAAGGTGCTTTAACAGAGTACACCGTGCAAGCAGTCAGCCGTCACGCCGCGCCAGAGTTTTTAGTTTATCGGCAAAATATCGGCAATACATGGGCAGCTTATCGGCAACGCGTTGGAGTGAATGCTATGCTCCGGCGGAATCGTTAGAAACTTAAATTCAAATTTTTAAGGATATTTTAATTTCAGAAGAATGGGAAAACATGTGCGAGTTGCATGCTCTTCCCTATGGATGGAGCAATTCCGGAAAACGATGGCGCGCGAGCCGAAGCATACCCGGTCTTCCGGGGCGGGGGTGGCAGCGCGCAGTTTGATTTGCAGCTTCCTCTGATTCCAAATGGCAAGAACACCAGGGTCTCACGTGATCTCAGACCTTTTCGTTCCAAGTCTGATTGGAGGCCCTGTACACCTGAGTAACAGAGCTATCTAGTATTAGATCCTATTTTGAAATATGGCATTGAACGTCTCCCATGCCCATGCCGTGAGCAACGGACAAGACATCCTGGAGGCTCTCGACTCGTCACCCCGTGGCTTGAGCCGAAAAGAAGTAGCCGCGAGGCTGAAACTGTTTGGACCAAACACACTTCCCAGTCCCAAGACCACTAGCGTGGCCGCCCTTTTTTTGCGCCAATTCCTCAGCCCTCTGATTTACATTCTTCTGCTTGCAGCTGTGGTATCAATTATGCTGCAGGAGACTTCGGATGCCATTTTCATCTTCGTCGTGCTCCTGGTTAACGCTCTGATCGGGACGGTCCAGGAGTACTCCGCAGAACGGAGCACTGAAGCACTGAGAAGTCTTGTTACCACTTACGCCCACGTTTTACGAGAAGGTGAGGCTTTCGAGATTCCTGCTCATGAGATCGTTCCAGGAGATATAGTGATGCTGGAGGAGGGCCTAAAAGTGCCAGCTGACTTGAGGCTATTGGATGCCCACAGCCTGGAGATTGACGAATCCCTTCTCACAGGAGAGTCTCTGCCGTCGAGTAAAGACTCATCTGCGATCTTGGCAGAAGATGCTCCACTGGGAGATAGAAAGAATATGGCATTTGCAGGGTCTCTCGTCACAAGGGGACAGGGACAGGGCATAGTAGTGGACACTGGCCTTAAGACAGAAGTAGGCCGTCTCGCGTCTTTCCTTTTGACCGGAGAAGAGACAAAACCGCCTCTGTTGCGAAGGATGGAGAAATTCACCATCAAAATCGCATTGGCTGTAGGTGCAACGGTGATAGCTATCTTCGCCATAGACCTTTACCGAGGATTGCACTGGACCGAAGTCTTTCTGGTGTCTGTTGCCTTGGCTGTATCCGCCATTCCAGAAGGCTTGCCTGTCGCTCTTACAGTAACTCTGGCCATAGGAACGAGACGCATGGCCAAACGCAACGTCATAATACGCCGCCTCGTGGCTGTGGAGACTCTGGGATCCTGTGACCATATAGCTTCGGACAAGACGGGCACCTTGACCATGAATGAACAGACCGTGCTACTGATATCTATTCCGGGAGAGGATTCATGGGAGGTTACCGGAGAAGGCACAGTCCCTGAAGGCCAGGTAAGGACGCTCCATGGCTCGCCGACCGAGCGGGAGCTTGGTCTCCTGGCAAGATTAGCTCACAATTCGGTACTCTGTAACGATGGGTTCCTAGGAATCAGGGATGGTGAGTGGGTACATCATGGAGATTCGGTGGATGTAGCATTGCTGGTGATGGCCCATAAGATTGGTATTACTCAGCTTAAGGCGAAGGCGGCTTTTCCTGAGCGGGCCCGGATCCCCTTCGAACCCGAGAGGCGTTTTGCAGCCACACTCAACCAGGTCGAAGACAGGCAGCACGCTTTCGTCAAAGGTGCACCAGAAAAGCTTCTGGACTTGTGCAGCAAAATGGCGTCTTCCCAAGGCGATATCGCCATTGACATGGTAATGATCGATCAACAAGCGCAAGCTCTAGCCAGCGGAGGCTATCGCGTTCTAGCCCTGGCTTCAGGAGACATCAAACCGCTGCCAGAAGAGAACTTCTCAGAGGAGAATCTCAAAGATCTTACCTTTCTGGGGATGGTGGGCATGATGGATCCCTTGCGTCCCGAAGCTGGCCGGGCAATAACAAAGTGTCTAAAGTCGGGCATCCAGGTCTCTATGATTACGGGCGATCATCCTCGGACCGCATTTGCCATAGCCAGAGAGCTCAAGATGGCCAACGATTGGGAGCAGGTTGTCACAGGGCAGGACCTCAAGAAGGCTGAGATGAAGGGAGATGGTGCTGTTGATGCCATAACCTCAAAGGCCAAAGTCTTTGCGCGAGTTGAGCCCAGGCAGAAGCTGAGCATCGTGGAGTCGCTCATACGCCAGGGACATATCGTTGCAGTGACTGGTGACGGGGCAAATGACGCTCCTGCATTGCACGCGGCCCATGTCGGCATTGCCATGGGCAAGAGCGGGACGGATGTGGCAAGGGAGAGTGCTGATCTAATCATCACCGATGACGACTTTGCATCTATCGTGGCTGGCATCGACGAGGGTCGAGTTGTCTACAGCAATGTGCGCAAAGTGATCTTTCTATTGATCTCCACGGGAGCTGCAGAGATAGTCCTATTCCTACTGGCTCTGATAGTCGACATCCCCTTGCCTCTGATTGCGGTCCAGCTCCTCTGGCTAAACCTGGTTACCAACGGCATTCAGGATGTTGCCCTGGCCTTCGAGCCCGCAGAGGGGGACGAGCTGGAGAAGCCGCCGCGCCCACCTAACGAGCCCATCTTCAATCGCATCATGGTTGAGAGGATTGCCCTATCGGCCCTGGTCATGGGGGGGTCCGCCTTTGCGCTTTACCATTGGCTCCTTACCAGTGGATCGAGCCTGGAGGAAGCCCGCAATACAATTATGCTGCTGATGGTCCTCTTTGAGAATGTCCAGGTTTTTAATAGTCGATCTGAACTCAAATCAGCCTTCAGTCAAAACCCTCTACGAAATCCTCTGCTTATCTTAGGCACTCTGGCCGCTCTGATGATACATATTGCTGCCATGTACACGCCAGGTCTCAGCAGTGTTCTGCAAATTCAGCCTGTGTCTGTGGTACAATGGATCCTATTGTTCGGCTTAGCCCTGTCGATTCTGGGAATCATGGAGATCTACAAGGCTCTGAGAAGGAGAGACCTAACTACTCACTTTGTTTCCCACAAGTAAGATGCGAGCTTCTGCAAGCCAATATTTTTACCTTATGACGCTACGGCCAGCCGAAGATGATAGCTACAGGATATTGTTGAAAGGCAGTTGTTTTCTGATGCTTTCTGCAAGCCTGCTCGGATATTCCTTTCAATATAAAATAGGTTGATAATATAATATTTGTAAATATCAAAAGTATCTAATTTTTTAGCGTGCAGTCTCTACAGAATGAAATCATAGGCGTTTGACATTTTGGAAATTGGCCTTGGCGGCTAAGCGTTTCTGCACAGGATTGGATGAAGTCTGCTCTCTGTTCCAAAATTCTCGTGTGTTTGCTTAGCATGGCAGCCATATCACTGATCTTCACGGGCTTTGCCATGAAATCATTCATCCCGGCTTCAAGGCATCGCTCTTTGCTATTGGGAAGGATGTAAGCAGTAAGGGCTATGATCGTGGGCTGGACGTTAGCAGGGCAGTGCTCCCGGATCTTTCGGGTGGCTTCGAAGCCGTCCACCTCAGGCATCCTCACGTTCATCAAAATTATATCGTAAGACCGGTGTTTCAGTGCCTGTAGAACCTCTTTGCCATTAGTCACAATGTCTGTACTGTAGCCCAGACGTTTGAGCATAAGAGCCGTCACCTTCCTGTTTGACTCATCATTTTCAGCGAGCAGAACACATGGCATATTAAAGTCCTTCTTGTTGGAGTACCGGAATGATTTCTAGCCCCTCAATCCTGCTTATCTAATCGCTCATCATGTTTATCGAATCCCCAATGACAAGACTAAACTGATAATATACTATCTTTCGATGATATTTATATGTTTCTGGACAATTTAAATTGTACCTATAGGTTATTAACGATGCAATAATTATAGTCACAACACTGAGATAAAATATAATTACAGTATATCTATAAAATAAATATCTTATATCCAATTATTCATCGATACGGGCGTCTGATGCACGTCATAGAAATTGACGATTTTAATCCAAATCGAGATAATTTCGCGCCATCTCATCCCTCGATAGTAAATCCAGACGGCTTACTATTCTTCTTATGCAATTATGATATTTGCAGACTGGGACATGATATCCACGTCGGCAAGCCTTCCCTCGACTTCCATGGAATCGCCAAAAATACCTTCCATGAGCACTTTACCGTTATGGGCAATAAGCCTGACAACCCCATCCATCACCTTATCACGAGCGTTGCCCTTCAAAGTATAGACCGTAAGTTCGCACATAGTTCCTCGAGAATAATAAGGCGGACCCGGCGGGATTCGAACCCGCGACCCCCGGGTTAGAAGCCCGGTGCTATATCCTGGCTAAGCCACGGGTCCGCTAATCTGATTTAGCCGCCCTTGGGCGGCATTTGACCTAGCGTTTGCTTGAGCTGTTCCTGAAGCTGAGTGAACCGGCCTTGAATGCGTTCTTCCTGCTTGGCCATTGTCTTCAGCCTGATGTCCATCATATCTTTTCTCTCTTTCAGCTCTTCTGTCAGCTTCGCCTTATCAGCTCTGAAGAGAAGTTCGCCGACGCTCTTGTATATAACTGCATCGTCTGCGCTCTTCTCCAGTTCTTTCAGCGCCGCGTCAGTCTCTCTGATCAGACCCTCTATCTGGGTCTTTTGAGTCATAACAGCCTGAGCCTGCTGCTGGAGCTGCTGTAGCTGAGCTAACTGGTTCTGTATCTGCGGAGGCAATTCGCCACTCATAAACTCACCATCTCGAACGCGATCTTGATCAACCTTATCCAGGTATTTAAGGCTGCCCGGAGAGAGACTACATCCTCACCCCGGATCATCAATCGAATGAAGCCATCTCCTGGATCCAGTTCAACATTAGATCTATGAAGCTCGTCATTCAGTTCCAAAGCAAGCGCCTGGTAGATCTCTTTATAGTGCTCTGTTTCAAAGACGATCTCTGCACAGCCCTTCATATCTTCAGCCTGAACTTGGCTTCGCCCTCATCAATGAAATCGATGCAACCTGATGCCACGGATAGCATGCGCACTGGGCGCGACAAAGACGCCTCTTTCCACTCCAATTCGAAGAATTCAGCAATTGGAAGAGCATCCGGCCCCGCTCCCATCACCACAGGCACACACTTCTTTCGCCGCCCCGCAACTGGCTCTCCTGATAAACGGAAGGTCAAATGTTCCTCTCTTCCAGGGGAACGCTTGACTAGGCCCCGCGGGTTGCCATGATCCTCTACCACCACCAGCCAGGTTTCATCCTCTTCTGGTGCCCGCTTCCCGCGATTCAGGTAGGGAAGAGCGAGGAATGAAGCCAGAGCTTTTCCAAACCTTCTCGCCTTCATAGAAGGATCTCGCGAGGTGGTGACGAGCATTTAGACGGCGTTCATCTTCTTGACTGTAGTGGGCCTCTCTTTCATCAGGATCCGATGCCCACAGTAAGGACAGCGTATGCCGCTGTACTCGTAATCAATCTCGACGGTTTTTTTGCACCTGGTGCACTTATAGGCCATCTTCTACACTACCTCAAGGGTCTTCTTGAGAGACCGCAATACGGAGCGGCCTAAAGATGTCTCAGGCAAGAACGAACCGCCGGCAAAGGTGTAGCCGCACTTGCTGCAACTCCAGATGGCTGTGCTTGTCCTTTTTACTCTGTTCCTTCCGCACTGGGGGCAGTCATACGAAGCCTTGCTCTTCTCTTCCGAATCGGCCACGAGCTTTCGTGACTTGCGACCGTACCTTGGACCAAACCGGGCTGCTGATCTGCTCTTCCGTCCTTTTGTAGTCTGCTTAACCATGATCTTTACTTCCGTTTATGCTTCCAGAAACTTTTCCCGGATTTCTTTCGCCTTCTCACATGCTATATCAATGATGCGGTAGACCTGCTCGGGCCTCAACATTCCTGTGCCGCTCTTTTGCATGCCGCAGATGTTCCCGCTTGCAGTAGTGATTACAGTGAGCTTGGTATTGGCTATTGCTTCTTCGTCGACACTGGGATCAAACATCAGGACATCGCTGAATTCAATCCCTGTTGTGGCTATGGGGATATCCCTTATGGGCAAGAAATAATCATCGCCAAGGCCAAACTTGGATGCAGGCACCTTGGTGCACAGAAGCGCGGCTATGGCGCCCAGAGACGCAGCGTCAAGGATGTTTCCGCAGTCGTCAAGGATGTGCACATCGATGAAAATGATCCAAACTTGCTTGCCAGGCACAATGCAGAGCGCTTCCAGGTCCACTGCCTTTGATTCACGAACGCCGCGATCCACGACCCGCGCGAGTTCGATTCCCACCTCGTTAGGCGGTCCGGGCTCGAAGTCGGGCGACGCCAGTGGCACCAGTTCAGCATTGGTAATAATAACTCCGCGATTGGGAGAATCCTGGAAAGGTTCACCGGGCTGCATCTTCACGCCCACAAGCACCTGGCTTGAGCCCAGCTTCACGAGAGCGCTGCCTTCCGCCTTTTGGATTACATTCCTCTCGATGGAGATCTCCCTGTATTGATCAAAACTCCTGCCATCGATCCGCTCTCCTTTGATGAGCAGGTTGTAGATAAAGTCCTTCTTGATCTCGGAGATGACACTAGTCACAGGCATGCACCTCTTCTTTTCCGGGCTCTGCCACTAGCAGGCTGTATTTATCCAGCAGAGCCTTTCTCTGCAGCTCATAGATCTGTCTTGCACCCAACATGGCCATCTCCACTGCCTCATGAAACTCTGCCCGACTCAGACCGCCGTCCATCTGCATCAGAGTGATATTGCCATTAGGAGTCATGGCGATGGGCAGGTCAGCCTGACCAAAGTTGTCTTCCTCTTTCATCGGGTCCATAACTATGGTGTCGGCCACTTTACCGGCGGCGCATGATGAGATCATGCTCTTCATGGGTATTCCTGCATCGGCCAGGGCAACAGCCGCCGCGTTTATGCCAGCGGTCCTGGTTCCTGCATCTGCCTGCAGAACCTCAACGAAGACGTCTATAACTGACCTCGGGAAAAAGGACGTTAGAATCACAGGCTCCAATGCCTCGCGGCTCACCTTGGAAAGCTCGTAAGACCTGCGGTCGGGCCCAGGCCGTTTTCTCTCCTCAACTGAGAAGGAGGCCATATTGTATCTGTAGCGCACAATGGCCCTTGTTACCTCCTGTAAGTGTCTCGGATGCACTTCCCTTGGTCCGTATACTGCAGCTATGACCTTATTTCCGCCCATTTCCATGTAGCATGAGCCGTCCGCTCTCTCCAGGATTCCCACCTCTATCTTCACAGGTCTGAGCTCATCTGCTCTTCGGCCATCCAAGCGGAGTCCGTCTTTGAAAAATGATATATCAGTTTTATCCATAGTGATCAACTTCTGACCCCTTTCTCTGTCTTCAAGAAGTCCACTATCCTGTCCGTCAAACCATTGGTATGGGCTTCCTTCTCGATCAGAGCAATGGTCTTGAGTGCCAGATCCGTATCATCTGCACCACCGCTGATCCAGATTCTGCCGTTCTGTCCAACGAAGATGTTGCAGTTTACCTCTTTCTTCAGCATGCTGATCATGGAGCCGCCCTTACCGATAAGCCTGGGGACCCTTGTGTGGCTGATCTCGATGACTCGACCGGCCTTGATCAGGCCCAGCTTCCTGTCATTCAAAGTAAGCTCCACCTTCATAGTGGGATCTACATCCTTCACCCGGGTCATGATAGAACTGCCGATGCGCAAATGTTTGGACATCTCATCCGATTCGATCCTTTTTGGAAACTCCGAGATGTGCAAAAGCCCATCGTAAGGCGAATTTATATCCACGATCCAATTGGAGAAAGTTATATCCTTCACCACGCCAATGACATAGTCCCCTGGCGCGGGCACATACTTTCCAGCCAGAGGTATGACATTTATCTTATCCCTGTAGTTCGCAAGACCATATAACAAGGAGTAGACGCTTCCATCTTTTATGTACGTCCCCTCGCCCGACCTCTTGGCATCCTCAGAGAGAAGATCACCTGGTACTACCACCTTGCGATCCATGCGCTTCTTACTCCATTCTTCAATGCTTAAGAAGCTTCGTCTCAGCCTCGCCTTTGGTCAGCCGGTTGATGAGGTCATAGAACTCAGTCTGCATGCCTGCAGGTATCTGCACCACACCGACCCATGAGCCGTTGTTCTGCCATGCCTCGCGCGTGAGTTTTCCAAAAGCTGCGACTTCGCCGTAGGCCTTGGGAGCATACGCTGCCGGAAGCTTGACTGCTACCTCCACCTCCTCGAATCTTATAGGGATGAGGGGTCGGATAGCTTTCATGGCGATCTTGACCAGCTCATCCGTAGATTTCGTAGGATCGATGTTGACGCGAGCCTCGGTCATGGCCTGCTCGATTCGGCCTGGCGGATGAGGTGTTTTGGTCTGAGGGTTGATGGCGTTCCTTGCTATGACTTCAATGACCTGCCGACGCTTGTTTTCGATGAACTGTTTGCGCTGATCAGCTGTGAGGCTGATCTCGCCCTTCTTGATTATCGCCTGGGCAATAGGAAGGACTTCGGTGGTCCCGAAGGCCTTTTGCAGATCTTCTTCCGGGCTCCGATCGCCTCGAGAAGCATTTTCGAAGATATCCTCGACAGCCAGGACCTCTTCGAGGTTGACGCTATCTCCTCGCTTTAGGGCCAGAGCTCCATCGGGATCCACTAGGACTTCGAATGTAGTTCCGTGGGTCTTGAGCCTGGCAGGAACCGCGTCATCCAGTCTGACCATTTCCTACGCCTCTCCTTTCTCACCTTTGCTGGTGGCAACTGTTGCCTTCATGCGCTCAACATATTCGGCGACTTCTTTTTCCGTCAGCTTGGTGAACTTCTTATCGGAGACCTTAATGATACCGATCTCTGTTGTGGCTGCCTCCACCTTACCTTCAGCTGCCTTGTAGAGAGCCTCAAGACCCAGAAGAACGGCCTCATCCATGTTCAGGTCTTCTCTATACTTCTCCTCGAAGACCTCCATCACTGCAGCTCTTCCGGCCCCAATGCCCGTGGCCTTGTATTCCAGCAGAGCTCCGGATGGATCGGTCTCAAAGAGGCGTGCCCTATCTTCTTCTGCACCAATGATGAGTAGCGCAGTTCCAAAAGGCCGCACTCCACCGTATTGAGTATACTGCTGCTTGAAATCGCAGATCTTCTTGGCCAGGGCCTCGACACCGATCGGTTCGTCATAAACCAACCGGTTGATCTGGCTCTCCACCCTTGCTCTATCGATCAGGACTCTGGCATCTGCTACGAGACCCGATGTGGCGGCTCCAATGTGAGAGTCTATCTGAAAGATCTTCTCAATGGACTTGGGTTCCATTAGCCTGCTGGTGATCCTTTTGTCCACCAGTACGGCTACGCCGTCTTTTACCTTAATGCCTACCGCGGTCGTTCCTCTCCGAACGGCCTCTCGTGCATATTCAACTTGAAATAGTCTGCCATCAGGGCTGAATACGGTAATAGCCCTATCATAACCCATCTGCGGTGCCATCTGCATCGTCGTGTCCTCCACTTAAATCAAAAGAGGTCAGCCCCAGGTATCGGGTGTCTGATCCTTTGGTCCAATCGCGGTCGTCCGGACAGAGATCGACTTCCAGGCCATGGGTGCGAATTATGCACCCGGAAACTTCTTCCAGCTCGATTCTTCTTCCGTCGCTTTCAGCACTTATTTTACTTAGTCGCGGTAAATACTTTTCTGTGGCAGATTTAATTGTCCCCGTTACACCTTTTGTGTGCAGGACGACTCGGATTCCATGAATCGAATAGACGGAGGCAAGTGTCGCCCGGGTCTCAATTGAATGTGTATGATGAAACCTTATGAGTCCGTAGCGGCCATTGAAGGCGATCAGCTTTAGCCTATTTTCAGAGGTGCCGACATCGCCAAAGAGAGAGAGTTGTTTGGAATGAACCTCACCCATCAGATCCCTGGCCAGGATTTCGTCCTCTGCCTCCAGCTCAAATATCATGTACCTTCTTCGGCTTCTGAGAACCGGAAATCTGCTCCTCAAAGAAGCTCCACTCCCGGACTCTGCCACTTTCTCTGATTCAGCTCAAGCAGTCTTCCCGGCCGGCGCAGGGCTTCCCTGGCCTCATCCTGCTCAAAGCCCGCAACTTCGGCCAGAGCGATGAGGTCCCGGGGAGAACGCAAGTCGAGGTGCGACCTTGCGCCCAGAGTGATAACGGGGCAGAGGTCGAACTTTCTGGCAAATAGCAGGTTGCGCCTGAAAGCCTCAAGCCAGCGAGCTCGCGGGTTGCCGCATAGATAAAGCAGTGGCCTCAGATCAAAACCAATAGACACCTGATTCAGCCTGGCGGCTCTTGCCGTGGCAATTCCCAGAGGACGGCGGACATCGCAGGGGTGCAGCAGAAGGTCCACATTGGGGTCTTCGCTGGCTACCCTGATGATCTCCTCAGTTGTACCGCGAACAACGAGAAAAGGGTATCTTGCCCGCAGCGCAGAGATTCGGCTCTTGAGTGCCTTCGCGCTCTGGGCGGCCACCTCTGCCCCGAATGCAACCTCGATCCCCTTGATGCGATCTGTTGCCTCTGGCCGAAAGAGTTTGTGCGGCTCCTGGTTGCATATTATGATGCCCTGGTAGCCCAGCCGCTTTGCGGTAAGAGCCAGACGGCTGGCAGACGCCGAGCCCTCTGGATAGGCATTCAGGCACTCATAGAAGCTCATATGAGTTCACTCAAAACCTTCAAGGCAGACTCGCGCCGGGCAGGGTAGGTCTTGATCAGAGCACAAACATCTAAGGCATCCCTCGAGTCCGTAAGGCGGAGGAGGCCCCTGTAAGCGGCCTGCTTGTCCAGCCGCAGATGAAAGTGGCTATCCCCTTCCAGCCTTTCCGGTATCTCGCGGCGCAGCCGGAGCTGATCTTCATGGGATAAATGCTCTTTAAGAATTTGAAAGAAGGCCTGCCCCTCTTTTTTTCTGAGGCTGGCCTCCAGGATTTTGATCTCATTTCCGAAATGGCCTTCTGCAGTCGAAGAGGATATCCTGTCCAGGGGGACGAAGATGCTGAGCGCTTCGCGCACACGATCAACGTCCTCCGTCGCTGCCACAAAGGCCCGGAAAGAGACCTTGTCAATCACTTGTCAATCACTTGCCAATCACTTGCCAATCACTTGCCAATCACTTACTTTCCTTTGCCGTCGTGGGCCCTGATGCCGGGTCTTGTCTTCTCAGTTCCAAAGCCCTTGTGTCTCTGGCCTCTGCCCTTGCGACCGGCGCTGGTCTTGCCCCGCACGGCCCGACCTCTGTGAACATCGTTGCAGACCCATTTGAGGTTCTTATCATTCATGATGGATGGTGCGCAGGGGTCGACCAGGATGACCTCGTACCACTTTTGCTTGCCGTCTTCTGCCACCCAGTAAGAGTTAAGAACTTCCATATTGCGGAACCTTCTGCCGGCCCGCTCCTCAGCGATGCGCTGAATGGACTTGGCCATGGAGATGGTGTTCACGCCCATCTTGCTGGTCTTTCTGTTCCTTTCGTAACGAGACTTGCGAAGGCCCCCTCTTCTTACTTTAACGCGTGCCACGATGATGCCCTGCTTGGCCTTGTAGCCCAGAGCCCGCGCCCTGTCCAGGCGGGTAGGCCTCTCGATCTTCTGCACGGTCATATCCTGGCGCCAGGCCTTAAGCCTCTCTTGCCGCAGTGCGCCCACGTATCCCTCTCTCGGAGAAGACCAGGCGTCACTGATATACTTGTAAAAAGACTTCATTCCTTTTCACCCATACCGGTTCGACCAAATGTAGGTCACATTCCGGAACTAGAGGGGAAATCGGCTGATAGGAGATAAAGGTTTGCTAACAGGCTTTGTTATCATGATCTATGCTAATGCCGATAATGCCCTGTTCCTAAACCCACTGATCCCATATCTGGGAATCACAGAAAACTATGCTTCAATATTATAAAGGGCAGCAGCCTGTTGAACGCGGATTTTTGGGTTTTTTGAAAGATTAGGTGTTTTCGAATATTCCATATCTGTCAAAAAAAGAGGAGCGCATACAAGCTTCGGCCATGATCATGCAGTAGCCTTGCTCGTCTACTCCATTGCGGAATGGATGCTTCATAAGAGGCATCTGAATATTGTATCGTCTTTGATGTCGACCGGGTCTTGAGTCCAAAACACATTCCGGTTCGGTCAGTCAAGTGGATAGATCTACCCGGATACCTCGCCCCCGATGTCCATGTTGATGAGATAGTCATATTGCAGGGCCTGGCACCACCCGGACTTCTCGAAGATGGACATGAAGCAGACGCCTATTAGCTTCTTGTACTTCATGCTGGCCAGAAAGTCCTTCATCTCCTCGGGCTTCACGCCGATCTTCGGCATGGCCATGCCTCCCAGGATTACAACCACATCCGCTTCAAAACTGCTCTTTTCCCCGAGCTCCAGTCCGTATTCCGTGGAGACAATTTTGCGCGCCTTTTCTTTATTCAATCCCGGCACAAAGGCCAGCTCTTTTTCTCGAACCGGATATCCTAGAAAGAGCGCGAAAGGCGTACAAAAACCGGGAGATCCTACGAAAATTATCTTCTGATCATCTTTAACCAAATCCCGAAAGCCGTTCAGCATCCCGCCAAGTCCCTTAACATCCTGAATTTTTTCCATAAAGATCCAATTATGGAGTATCTCTCCCAGGGCATTAACTTTTGGGTGCCAATTTCTTGCCATTTCAAATGTGAAAGCATGGACGGAAGGCCATCCGGCCATGCACGATATGCAAAAGAGAGGACAAAATTTGAAATATAGAAATCGAGATTCTATTTTTCTATCATCCTTTGCATCAAAGACATAATTCCTGGCCGGGATTTCTCGACAGGCTGCTTCCCGGGACCCATCATTCCCATGCCCATACCCATGCCAAATGACCCCATCATCTCTTTATTGAACCGATCCGAGATTTCGTCGAATATCCTCTGGTAGGCGATACAATGAGGATCGACTCCCTTAATCTCGCCATTGTTAGGTGCGATGGCATTGTAGGGGCAGCCGCCTCTGCAGTAGCGGATGTGCTTGCAGCCCTTGCATTCCCGGTCCACATACTCCTTAAACTGGCGCATGCGCTGGGCTGGAGCCGATGCGGCAAGATCCTCTCTTGATGGATGATCACGGACATTGCCCATTACGTACTCCGGCATGCCTACAAACCGGTAGCACGGATAGATGCTTCCATCCGGGCCCACGGCAAACGTATTCTCCATGCAGTCCACGAAGGTGCAGACAGTGCCCCGACCGGTGAAGACGCATCTGCAGTAGTCGTTGATATTTCTGACCTCTATCCCCTCCAGGTTTTCCAGGTACTTATCCAGCAGATAGACCAGCAGCTCGCCATATGCCTGGGGCGAGAGCGCCCATTTGTCTGGATCGTCGCTTCGTAGTGACGGTAAGGCCGGATGGAGCTTGAGCGTCAAGCCGTTTTCCAGGAAGTAGTTGAATATTTCTTCTTTGAATTGAACGGAATATGAGGTGAATGTGCAGATGAACTGGACCTGCAGGCCGTGATCTTTGGCCAATTCGTAGCCTGCCAGGGTTTTTTCGTAGTAGCCCTCCGACCTTTGCAGGTCATTGAGCTCTTGTGGGCCGTCGAGGCTTGAGCCGATGGGAATCTTATGCTCTGCCAGGACCTCTGCCAATTCCGGTGTCATCTTCCAGAGATTCGTCTGGAGGGCAAAGTTCGGGCTGAGATGTTTCAACTCATAAGACAGCATTGGCAATGCTTCCCTGTAAAATTCTGCGCCCGCAAGGAGCGGCTCGCCTCCATGAAATGTGAATGTGACAGGATCATCCCTGAAATCTTTAAGCCATTTTACAATATCTCTGATGGTCTCAATGCTCATTATGGGCGAGTTCGCCTCCGAACTCCAGCAATAACTGCATTTGGAAGGACAGCCGAGAGTGGGGATGATCATGACGTGAAATGGCTTTTTTTGTTTCATCAATTTTGGGGGCTCTCTCTAAAGTACTAATAGGTTCCCATAAGATTTAATAATAATCATAAAATTAAAAATGTGTGCTAGACGCCCAGAGCATTGATCGCCTCGATCAACTCTCCAAATGCCTCAATCTCCAGGTCCAGAACCTCCTCTGCCTTCATGGAGATGCTCATCTCCCCGTCGACGGTGAGCCTGTCCGGGCCCCGTACTACAGTCCGATCCTGTCCGTCCCGGCTCAAAGCCCTCTTTATCTCTTTCTCATGGGCCAGAGTGCGGCCTGGAATGATAACGGTGCCCATAACTCCGGCGAGATCAAGATTCTTGAAATCCTCTATCGTTATCAGGCAGCCTACGTCTTTGTTCACTGCCACCACGTTCACTTTTTCGCCCATATGCTTGAAGATGGAACGAAGGAGTGGCGCGGCCACACTGCTGGTGATGATGGTAGCCCCCCTTCGTAGCCCGGGCAGGCGAGAGATCGCTTCCGGGTGGCGGGCCAGAGCAAAGGGCGCACCGGTAACAGGATCCCAGAGTGGGGTTCCAGTTACCCGGAAGCTATGCTGCTCTGCGGTTTCGGTGACAATCCTCTGGAACTCTTCTACTGTGTGTGGAACTATGCCTGGAATGATCGGTGCATTCCCCAGGATCAAGCCTTGCTCGCGGGCATTGGCAAATCTCATGAGGATGAGCCCTTTCGCACCCATCTCCTCCAGGTCACTGCAGGTCTTCTCCAGCTCTACGCCGTCATTCACTCCCGGGATGAGCACGGCGGCGCAATAGACGTCACAGCTCTCACAAAATATCTTAAGGTTAGCAAGAGCGATCTCTGGGGATTTGTCGCCCATATATTTATGTCGAAGCTCTGGATTTGTCGAGAAAACGGTAAAGGATACTTCATTTACGCCCTCTTTTACCAATGCTTCGGCCTGATCTGCGCTTTTAAAACCCTTTCCGCTGGTATAGCCCAGGCTTATGGGCACCATCCCCTGACCCACCATCCTGGCCAGAGGCAAAAGGTCGGGGTAGCAGCTCAGATCACCGCCGCCACTTATTGTTACCTTATCAGGTATGCTTCCCATGCACTTCTGGGCTACTTCGAATAAAACGGCGTCGAGCGGCTTGAAGCCGGGATAACCCTCCACAATAGCGCGAGAGCAGTAGTCACAACCCTTCTGGAAAGGCATGCAGTACTTGCAGCCGAAGGGCCGCACCCCTTTTACTCCTTTGAAGTAGCAGTAGCTACAAAAGCCCTTACAGTCCAGGCCCGGCCTTCCTCCGACGTCGGCAAGTATCTCCATGATTGGGTTTGGCTCAGCCAGAGGGTAAATAGGTTTTGGGGTCCGATGCTCGTGCCATAGAGTCCCGAAAGATCAAGATAGGTGCCGGGATCATGCATTCCGGCCAGATTGCCTGGGGGTCCAAAATGGAATTGAGAAATAGCATTAAGCTTCATTAAATATCTTGATATTGTGAATTTAATGGCTCAATTTGGAGGAATGGGCTTGCATATAGGAAAATGATATATACATCCACGAATACATGCTTAAGTTAAAGTATTGAACGAATGGTCGGGGCATTATCTGACTGTGAGAATCATGCGACATCGAGGGAAGGTTCTCTCGCGCAGGAAATGCCGGGCAATGGAGCGAAAACCTAAACACCCTTAAGAAAACTGACCTGGAAGGAACAATCGGGCATACGGCGAAAATGGGGAAAAATGACGGGCATGGGCAGAGAATCCGTTACGGGAAGATTTGCGCGGAGGTAACCTTTGTATATTAAAGAGGTTGAACTCAAAAACTTCAAGTCCTTTGGCAGAAGCGTTAGAGTTCCTCTGAAGAACGATTTTGTGACCGTTACCGGGCCCAACGGCAGCGGCAAGTCCAATATCGTAGATGCTCTGCTCTTCGCCCTCTGCCTCTCCAGCTCGCGAGCCATGCGCGCGGAAAGGCTGCCCGATCTCATTTACCGGGGGGAGGGAGGCAAGAATCCGGACTTTGCCCAGGTAACAGTCAGGCTGGACAATACCAGCCGCTTCTTTCCCCTCGATCAGGACATCATAGAAGTATCCAGAAAGATCAAGGTCAACCGCGACAAATATGCCTCTTCTTACTATTTTAATGGGAAGTCCTGCGGCCAGGCTGAGCTTCTGGACCTGCTCGCCAAGGCGGGGATAACCCCGGAGAGCTACAATATAGTCATGCAGGGCGATGTGACGCGCATCATAGAGATGTCACCGATGGAGCGCCGCAAGATTATAGACGAGATTGCTGGTGTGGCCGAGTTTGATGAGAAGAAGAAGAAGGCCATGGAAGAGCTGGATGTGGTGCGTGAGCGCATAGGTCGCGTTGACGTGATTCTGGAAGAGGTCGCAATGCAGCTCGACCGGCTTAAAGCCGAGAGGGATAAGGCCCATTCTTACCAGGCGCACCGAGAGGAGCTGAAGAGGCAGGATGCCTTCCTGCTCCTGGCCAGGCTCAAAGAAGCGTCCCTGGAACTATCTCGACTGAATGAGGAGATGAACTCGCTGGAGGCCAAGAATGAAGCTGTTCAGCAGGATTCCGCGAGTAAAAAAACAGATTTAGCAGCACTTGACGAGAAACTGCAGTCCCTGAGCTTAGAGATCACCCATAAAGGGGAAGACGAGCAGATTCAGGTCAAGAGGCGCATCGAAGAGCTGAAAGGAGAGATCGCTCGCGAGCAAGGTCGCGCTGAAGTGGCAGAGAAGGCCATAGAAGAGATGGAAGAGCAGCAAAGGACCTGCTTCATCCAGACTAATAATCTTTCCAGGGAAATCGAAGGTCTGGCAGACAAGATGAGAGACGCGAGCCTTCGTAAAGCCAGCCTGCAAGGTGAACTGGATGATCAGACACAGCTCCTTCGAGCCGCAGAAGAGAGCCTCGCCAAGGCGGATGCACAGTATTCTCTTCTGAGGGATGGTCTTGCCGAAGCCAGGGCGATCCGGGAGGAAGCCAAATCAAAGCTCGGTGACCTGTTGCGGGAAAGGGATCGGCTGCTGGATGCCACAAGGCGCGGAGGTCTGGAGAAGGAGGAGCTGACTCTGGGCATCAAGGAGGCACTTGATGCTCTGGCTGAAGCCGATAAAGAGGCAGAACAGCTAAAGACAGAGCTGGCTGCCCTGAATGGCAAAGCAATGGGAATGGAGCGGGACAGAGACGACCTGGAAAGCGGACGCCTACGTCTGCGCAGGGAGATCTCTGAGGCAGAGAGAGAGATGCAGCGGCTGCAGGGCGAGTTCGCTCGCACCGACGGACGCATGAAAGCCGCAGAGGATAAAGCCGGCTACAGCCGGGCGGTGGATGCGATCAGGTCTGCTATTAAGAAGCAGATGCTTCAGGGCCTCTACGGGACAATTGCAGAGCTTGGCAACGTAGGATCACGCTATTCCGCAGCTCTAGAGGTGGCGGCAGGGGCCCGGTTGCAGAGCATCGTGGCTGCTACAGATGACGATGCGGCTCATGCCATCGAGTACCTGAAGAGGTCCCAGATCGGCCGGGCTACCTTTTTGCCTTTGAACAAGCTCGACCGGGGCAGCCTTTCCCCCAAGCCGAATTACGCAGGGGTTGTCGATTATGCTCTTAACCTGGTCGAATACGACTCCAAATTCCTGAATGCATTCTGGTACGTATTCCGCGACACTTTAGTCATGGAGAGCCTTAACCACGCCAGGGCGCTCATGGGCCGGTACCGGATGGTGACACTGGAAGGAGATCTGGTGGAAAAGTCTGGAGCAATGACCGGCGGGCACTATCGAACCCGGATGAAGTTCGCAGCAGAAGAGGGCAGAAAGCTGCTGGAGCTCTCCGAGAAGATCGCAAATGCCGATGCCGAGCGCGGCTCAAGACTCGATAAGCTGGATAGAATCGAAGAGGAGATCTCTCACCTTTCCCGAGAGGTAGAGGAGCTCAATAAGGTCATATCCAAGAAGACCTTCCGGACGGACGAAATGGCAGCAGCAAAGCCCCGTCTGGATAAGTCCATACAAGAGAAGCGCGAACGCCTTGTTCAGATGGAAAGCGAATCCACCAGCTTCAAGGAGCAGCTGGACCTCCTGGAGAATGAGATCAAAAAGTCGGAGGAGACCCTGAATGTCTCTCAGCAGAAGATCGATGAGATTGAGGGGAGGCTGCTGGGCTCTGAGATTCCGGAACTGAACCGCAGGGCTGATGCGGCTCAGTCGGAGATCAGGCGTCTGCAAGAAAGGCTGACCGGAATCGATGCCGAGATTCTCAAGGACAAGATTCGAGAGGAAGGCGCCCGGGAGAGACATAAGGAGCTGGCAGCCCGCAGGGAGACCCTGGACGCCCAGAAGGCAGAGGCTCTGCAGCGCAAAGGTGTTGCCTCTGCCGGAATCCAGAGTTCGAAAGAATTGCTCAAAGAGGCACAGGGGCGGGAGGCAGAGATCGAGGGCGAGCTGCACGGACTGAAAAGCGTACGAGTAGGGCTTGTGGAAAAGACCCTGGCAATGCAAAGGGAGGTAGATCAACTGGAAAGGGAGAAGGATCGAAATGATGCCCGCCTCAATGCCACAGCTTTTGCCAGGGACTCCGTTCAATCAAAGGTAGACAGCCTGCGCATTGAGATTGAGGCAAGCGGCGTCGACTCAACCCAGGAGCCGCCCCAGAGCGATACCGTGGCCGAGAAGATCAAGGCCCTGGCCCAGGCCATGAGAGACCTGGAACCCGTAAACATGATGGCGATCGATGAATACGACCACGTAAAAACGCGCCATGATTTCCTAACATTAAGGAGGACTACACTCAGCGACGAGCGCGAATCGATCATAGATAAGCTGGAGAGATACGACCAGATGAAGAAGGAGGCTTTTCTGGCCAGCTTCAACGAGATCAACAAGAACTTCAAGCTCATCTTCCAGGAGCTCTCCAACGGCGACGGAGATCTCATTCTGGAAAATCCTGAAGATCCACTAGCCGCGGGTATGACCATCAAAGCCCGGCCCGCGGGCAAACCCTTCCACCGCCTGGAGGCCATGTCCGGGGGGGAGAAGAGCCTCACTGCTCTTTCCTTTATCTTCTCCATTCAGATGTACCGGCCAGCGCCCTTCTATGCCATGGACGAGATCGATATGTTCCTGGATGGAGCGAACGTTGAGAGGGTGGCGAAATTGATAAAGAAGATCTCCAGCAAGGCTCAGTTCATAGTAGTGTCTCTTCGTAAGCCCATGATATTGCAGTCGAAGTACACCCTGGGCGTGACTATGCAGGAGAACAACATAACCAGCGTGACCGGCATTTGCACAAGCTGAGGTGAAACGTGTCTGAAGATCCATCCGTTCCGGGTTCCGAAAGAAAGCCAGACGAGTTCGAGTTCGGTGAGCCCGCGGAAGTTCTGGTAGAGCTTGCCAAGAGAGGTGATATCGATCCCTGGGATATCGATATAGCCCGGACCACTGAGAAGTTCCTGCAGTATGTCGACTCCCTGGAGAAGCAGGACCTGAGAATACCTGCTCGAACCCTGCTCTATGCCTCCATTCTCCTTCGCATGAAGTCCGACTCCATGGAGGGGCAGAGTGAGGTGGAAGAGCCTGAGCCGGAGATGGAGGAGATAGATGAATCGGAGGAAGAAGAAAAAGAGGACACCCTTCCCCGGCCTCCGGTAAGAAGGCACACCAAGAGGCCAGTGACTCTGGACGAGCTCATCAGCGAACTCAAGAAAGCGGAGATGGTAGGGCGCAGGAAGGCCATGCGGGATAGGTGGCCTACCACGGAAGAGAAGGCACTGGATCTGTCTCACGATGAAGGAATTGAGGATAGGATCAAGGCGCTGGGGCCCATCCTGGACGACATGTTCATGACCCATAAGACTATCACTTTCCAGGATATAAATAGCAGAAATAGCAGGAGCGAGGACGGCGTTACAAACTATGTCTCACTTCTGTTCATGGCCCAGAGAAAACAGGTCTGGCTGGAGCAAGAGGAGATCTTCGGGGATCTGTTTGTGAGAAAGCATGCTTAAGTCAAATTCCTTATGGTGGAACACTTAGTGACAGTCTCTTTTTGAAGCTAATGAAAAATTGCAGATCTGAAACATGGTGGCTTACAGTTCACACCTTGTGCCAAAGATCATAAGTCGTGCCATAAAACCCTTATTAGTGAAACACACCTGATTAAATGGAGAACTAGAACCAAATCTCCAAAAATGTAAAGCTACTAATGAGAGGAGTTCCATATGCCCAATATAAATGACTTCGACCTGTCTGAACCAATGGTAAAAGCCCTAATCAGTTATGCTGTACAGACCAAGAACGGCATAAATGCTCAAAGCCAGATCGTGGAAGAGGCCCTTATTGAATTCTTCGAGAGACGCAGAGTCAAGATCGAAACATAACTTCCTTGCCGCAGAGTAAACGACTCGGTCCATCATCTCTAATTTTTGGCTCTTTCTTGGCACAACACTGTGACCTTCCTCCAGGAGATCCAAGATTGGGGTTCTCCACATCTGAGAAATAGCGGATGGCATGGAGTCAAATCCTCACTTACCATTTTATGGGTATCTCCATAGGCTCGATTTGCGAGAAATGAGAATTAAGACTGCGTCATGAATGGATAATTGAAGAAATATCCACGTGTATATGCGACATAATTGCGATGTGTCTGCAATATCTGCAAATATATTTTGGGATTGGAGTAAAAATACATGGCAGGAGAAGAATTTATAAATGTGCTGAAGCCAGGTGACATCTTCCGAGACTGGCTCATAGATGTGGTGGGGGACAAGGTGCATGACAGGCGGTGCAGAGTGTTAGTCTACAGGTATTCAGCGTCCCATACCGTTTGCCGCTACGAGTTCAAGGGAGAACACTACGGCGTCTTTGCCAAGTTTTATGCCGAGCCAAGGGGAGGAAATAGGCGATACGATAGCGGCAAAGCTATGCATAATGAATTCGAGAAGCTAAAACGGGTAGAAAAGCTCATAGATATACCCAAACCGCTGGCCAAGAAAGAGAGATTTAACTGCGTGCTTGTGACAGAAGATGTGCAGGGCAAACCCCTGTCCAGATATATCCATAATGAGTATGGATTGTTCGACAAGCTGACACGTCTGGCCCATATCCTCAGAACGCTTCATGACGGCACGAGATCCAGCTACAAAAAAGAAAGAGAGTTTGGAAACTTCCACAAAATTCTGGGTCAAGTCAGAATGAATAAAGGCGCTAAAGAGCGGTTCGATAGGCTTCTTGGAGATTGGTGGTATAACGAGCGCTCTGACTGGCGCAACGGTTGCCTGATTCACAATGATGCCAATCCGGCCAATTATCTATTCAGACGCGGCAAGATATTTGCCCTGGATTTTGAGTCCTCCCAGGATCATGCTCATCCGGTTCACGATCTTGGGATCGTGGCTGCTGAACTCAAGAAGCATTTTGGCTGGAACGAGCAAGATCCTGCAAAGGCGGAGCCGTATATAGGACATTTCCTCTGGCATTATAGCAAAGGCGAAAAGGACTTCCATAGAGTTACGAGGGCTTTGCCATTCTTCATGAGCCAGGGGTTGCTCAGGATGGCCAGGTGGGGAGGAAATGATGAGCAACGTTCCTATCTGCTATCGGAAGCTGAAGCGTGTTTGAGGTCGGGCCTCAACGCGAATTAGACATATCTCTAATATCTCTAATCCGCGGGCTTGAGAATCTTCAATGTGACTTTTTTTTTGGCATCATAGACATGTGTAGAAATCTGGCTATAAACGGATCCAAAACGAGACAAACATATCGATCACTCATAAGCGGTACTCAACTATTCTTCCTTCCCGCCGAAAGGTGAGGATCGAGGGCTGTCCACCAACAACTGATTCAATCGCTTTCAGATAGCATGAATTTGAAAAGTGCAAAAAGAAATTCTAAAAATTATAAGATGGGGTAGAGTTTTACAGCCGTTCACGCTTTGTGTTATGATTCTCTGTTTGTGTCATAATAATTTAAATACATTTGGCTCCTCTATATTATTATCACCAACACCGGCCCTAAATCGGTTCAAACCTCCTTGCCCGGAGAGTCAAACTCCCTCTTTGGCTCTCTGGGACACCATCATTCATCCAATACTCCTGGGTTTGGGAGAATTGACGGCAGAAAAGACTGGCTCAAAAAAGTTTTTGGCGATAGATGTTGTTTACCGGTTCGCTTCGGAAGTATTGATATACCCTGACGTTTTCTCATCACGAGCACTTTGTAGCATCTAGACATATAAAATCACCAGGGTATGAAAATGAATTACTGGCAACCGAAATTGGAGCTAATGGAAAGAAAAGAGCTGGAAGAGCTGCAACTCCAGCGACTCAAGAAGGTCGTCCGGAAGGTCTACGATAACGTTCCCTTTTACCATGACAAATTCAAGGAGGCCGGAGTCGCTCCAGAGGATATTCAGAGTCTCAAGGACCTGTCCAGGCTTCCCACCACCCGCAAGCAAAACCTCAGGGAGAACTATCCCTTCGGCCTTTTCGCCGTTCCACTGGACGAGGTTGTGAGGGTGCATGCCTCCTCTGGCACGACAGGAAAGCCTACCGTCGTTGGCTATACGGCTAAAGATATCGAGACCTGGTCTGACCTCATGGCCAGGGACTTCGTTATGGTCGGGGTCAAAAAGGGCGACATCTTCCAGAATGCCGTGAACTATGGCTTTTTTACAGGAGGCCTTGGGGTTCACTACGGCATCGAACGCATGGGCGCGATGGCAGTCCCCTCCGGAGTGGGCAATACCGAGCGCCAACTGGAGATCATGATGGACTTTGGAGTGACTGTCCTGCATTGCACGCCTTCTTACGCACTCTATCTGGCGGAGACGGCAAAGGCCAGGGGCATAGTGGACAAGCTGAAGCTCTCCATCGGCTGCTTTGGAGCCGAACCATGGTCGGACGAGTCCAGGAAAGAGCTGGAAGAGTCATTGCACATCAAGGCTTACGACTCTTACGGCCTGTCTGAGATGATGGGGCCGGGCGTAGCCTTCGAATGCCAGGAGCAAAACGGCCTGCATATCTGGGAGGATCACTTCCTTATCGAGATCCTGGACAAAGATGAACAGCCCTGCGCGGCAGGAGAACCTGGCGAGCTGGTAGTGACATCTCTGACAAAGGAAGCCATGCCGCTGATAAGGTACCACACCGGCGACATGACCTACATCCTGGAAGAAAAATGCAGCTGTGGCCGCACCAGCAGAAAACTGCATAGATTCCTGGGAAGAGCGGACGACATGCTCATTGTGCGGGGCATAAATGTCTTTCCGAGTCAAATCGAAGATGTGCTGGTGAGCATTCCTGAGATCGGCAACTACTTCCAGGTGGTCGTGGACCGCAAGAAGCACGGTCTGGACGAGATCAGCATCCAGGTGGAGCTGAAGGATGAAGCCTTCACAGGCGAGTTATCTGACCTGGCCAGGGTCCAGAAGAAGACGGAAGAGAAGCTGAAGGCGGTCTTGAACGTACGAAGCAAGATTGAGCTGGTGGAGAAAGGGTCCATACCGCGGACGGCAGGAAAGTCGAGGAAGGTAGTGGATCTACGAGATGTTTACGCCAGGGACGAGAAAGCGAAGAAGTAATTGCTTTTTGGCGGCATATCGCAGTCTGATTTTTTTTGCGATAAAGCACCAATTTTTTGATTCATTAAACTCTATTTGGTTGCCAAATTTGTTTATTTTCTTCTAACTTGAAATTAAAAATTTGAGCGGCTGGCTGATTTCATGCCGCTCAAATGAGGCCTTACATTTTGAGCTACTTATTCGGCAGGCCAAAGGCAACTACATAGCCGCCTTTATTGGGGGTTTGAATGTGTCCAATCGGCACGAGCAGCATTCCATTTCCTATTGATGGGCCGCCAATTCCCACTGGTGCCCCGACGTTGAACTCCCACAAGGTCTTGCCCGTATCTGCGTCAAGCGCCATGAGGATTCCAGAAGGTATGAGTGGCGTGTCTGTTGGTCCTCCGAAAGCGCCATAGGGATAGGTGAATCCCGTCAGGTTATTGCCTATCGCAGTTATGTGTCCTGTGAAGACAACACCATTGCTGACAAGAGGGGACACCCATGTCGGGAAGTCGGTCTTATGCTCCCACTTGATATCACCGGTCTTTATATCCAGTGCCACAATGGACCCATTTCCTATGCCATTGGGCATCATATCAAAGGCTGGTGCTACATGGCCTTCTGTACCGGGTCCGCTGAAGTAGATCATTCCCTGATTGCTCACTGCAGCATAAATTGTGCTATTGTCGAAAGCCGTGTACGACTCAATACCGACACCGGGTCCGGGCCAAACAGGTCCGCTGCCGTCCGGTTCAGGAGCAGGTGCCACCCAGTTACGATAAAGTATGGCAACATTCTTCCACCAGATGGGCTTTCCTGTTGCTGCATCCATGGCCATGATATCGCCTCTCTTATCGTGCCCTACGACGATCTTTTGCGACCCATTGCCCAGATCCGCCATGATGAGATGAGTGCCCCAGGTGGTATCCCAATCGTGCGTATCAGGGGTTGTGACGTTTAAGACAGATCCATTAGCCACAAAGGGCGTTGCCCAAAGGATCTTTCCGTCAGTCAGGTTGACTGCGATAACATTACTTGAATAATTATTTGGTCCGGGTCTCGTAACAGCTACGAAGTCAGGAGCGGCATTGCCCACAGGAAGATAGGCAATTCCAGTATCATTGTCCACGGCTCCACCCGACCAAACAGTAGCTCCGCCATTCTGGCTGGCATTCTTGCCCTCGACCCAATCTCCTACCGCGGTCTTGGTCTGCCAGAGGATCTTGCCGGTCTTCTTATCCAGGCCGGTGATAATTCCCTTCTGAGCAACACCAAAGGGAGGCTCGTCACCGAGGGCGGACCCGGCCATGACGATGTCTCTCCAGATGAGTGGAGCTGCAGAGATCAAGAAGGCCTCGCCTGTCGGCTGGACAGCCGGCGACTCCCAGATCTTGGAGCCGTTTTCGGCGTTCAATGCAACGATAGTCGCATTGGGTCCCGTAGGCGCATAAATGATCCCGTTCTCATAGGTAATCCCGTGAGAGCTGCTCGCCCTGTAGAGCGCCTGAAAAGCTGTAGATACATGGGGATCATACTTCCAGGTGTTGAGACCGGTGTTCAGATCAAAAGCAATGACCTGCATGTCATTGTTCTGAACATAGCCGTTCGTACCGACGATCAAAGGCGGGTCCTCTACTGTATAGCCAGTATTAAGGATCCACTTGATCTGCAATTGATCGACGTTGTCCTTTCCTATATCCGTTTGAGGACTGTGTCTGGACATGACACTGTCGTAGCCTATCATAGGCCAATCAACGGCTGCAGTCACAGCCGATAAGGTCAACAAAATCAAGGCTAGAATAATCAACCTTCTCATCTTAACCAACTCCAATCAACTTTAGCAGGAAAAGCCATTGCGGTAGGCTTTTAGGGGCATTGAAATTTCTCTCCTCCAAGCACCTTAATCAAGTCCCAACCTACCTCAATATAGTAATGTGAAGGTATATTAAAATTTGGGTTCCATATGATCTAACTGAGGCATATGGAAAGAACTGAAATATGAGACCGAGAAAAGGGGAGGCACGGGATTTTCCGGCAGGATCGCAGGTCGGCTCATTTCCATCATCTAGCTACCTGATCTATCAGGTTTTGATCGATAACCGTTCTCTCATCGACTGCGGATAAGAGTTCATCATGAATTGAACTCTCCGAATAAAAGAGAGTCACCAGCACGCCTGCCTCCTTCGCCGCCTCAATTGCCGGCAAGAAATCGCTATCACCTGTGACAATAACCGCCTTTCCTATCATCCTTCCGCAGCTAAGCCTCACCAGATCCGCGGCCAGTGCTATGTCCACCCTCTTTTGCACGAACTCTCCACCCACACGGCCCAGACGCCCCAGCTTCACCTCAAACCTGGGAAGCTTGCGCAGAGTGTAGACGAACTTGTCCATGGAGGCAAACCTGCGGCTCTCCTCCTCGGTAGGCGGGCAGCTCTGATACGGCATACAATTATAGTAGTAAGTCCTCAGCCGCTCATAATTGCCGCAGAGAATATCAGAAAAGCCGCCCAGATCTATCTTGGGTTTGCCGAAGTCAACATCTAGAATTTTAGTTAAATAAGCGCCATCGATAAATACCGCTGCACGATCAGCCAAAACGAGTCCCACCTGAAGTCCATAATTACTGCCATCCTCCCCGAACGGCAGTGGCCATTATCCTTGCCTTCTTTCTAATTTGATGATATATCTAACTTGTGTTGGACAATTCTCGTAACTGTATAGATTGACTTTATTCAGCAATCTGATATAAAAAATTTGGTTAGCCAAGGCGGCCCAGTGTTCTCTTAAAGTCGAAACCACTTACTGGCTCGCATCTTCTGGTTTTTTCACTATTTCCACCAACTTTATTTCAAAAGTCAGAGTCTGCTCAGAGAGCGGGTGGTTCGCATCGAGTGTGACTGTTGTGTCATCAATTTCAGTGACCTGCACAGGGACTATGACGCCATTGGAGGCACAGACCTCAAAAGACATGCCTTCTACCGGTACGACCTCCGGTGGAAGATCCTTCTTTTCCACTTTAAACACCCGGTCTTCTCTATATCTGCCGTAACCCTTCTCAGGAGGAATCTGAACCGTTTTGGATTCTCCCGGGCTCATTCCTACAACTGCTTCTTCAAATCCCTGAATTAGCCGACCGGAGCCCAATTCGAACTCCAGGGGATCGCAGCCCTCTGAGGAGTCGAAGAGAATGCCAGTATCCATCTTGCCGCTGTAATGCACCCTTACGGTGTCACCCATTTTTGCTTGTGCCATCGAAACATGCCTCTCATTTTTTCCATTTATTCAGAAAATGCTCGTTGGTTAATTGTAGCTCCAACTATTTAGAAGGAACTATAGAATGGAAGGAACTGATGAGATGAAACTATGAGAAGGTCTAATATCCTAGTAGTGAGAAACGGTTTAGAGGAAAGAGACAGCTTTCAGATAATAAGGTATAAGCCAAGTTTGAAGGATAAATCAAGATAGTATATCAAGGTGAAATTGAGATATGATGAAGTGGAAGTCTGATCGAGGGCTTGAAGCCAGGATGCTGGTGACCATGATCCTCCTGGCAGTGCTCTACCTGGCATTCCTGGCAGTTCTATTGGCCATGCGTACCAGCAGTGTTGTGATAGTGCTGTTCATGGGCGGGTTCATGTTCCTGCAGTATTTCTATTCGGACAAGATGATTCTGAGATCCATGGGCGCCAAAATAGTCTCGGAGAGCGAGGCTCCAGAACTTTACCAGATAGTGTCCAGGCTCTGCGCCATCGCCGATCTGCCCATGCCGAAGATTGCCATAGTGAATACCAGCATGCCCAACGCCTTTGCTACGGGCAGAAATCAGAAGAACGCCGTGGTGGCAGTGACCACGGGCATCATGCATCAGCTCAACCGTAGCGAGCTGGAAGCGGTTCTGGCCCACGAATTGACGCATGTGAAGAACAGGGATATGATGGTCATAACCATAGCCACATTCCTCTCTTCCATTGCCCAGATACTGGTGAGATTTCTGCCGTTCTTCGGTGGCGGAGGCAGTCGTGATCGCGATTCAGGCGGGAGCTTCATTATATTGTTCCTGGTCTCCCTGGTGGTCTGGATAGTGAGCTTCATTCTCATTCGCGCTCTGTCCAGATACCGGGAGTTTGCAGCCGACCGTGGCTCAGCGGTCATAACCGGTCAGCCGTCCAACCTGGCGTCGGCCTTGATGAAGATCAGCGGCTCCAAGGTGCCCACACAGGATCTGAGAAAGGTGGAGGGGCCTGTCAGCGCGCTCTTCATAGTGCCTGCCATCTCCGGCTCGTCCGTCATGAACCTGTTCTCAACTCACCCGACCCTGGAAGCCAGGATCGCCGCCCTGAAAAATATTGAACGCGAACTGGAGGCCTGAGATGGGGTTCTTGGACTCCATCCTGGGAAAGACCCGTCTTCCTGAGGCCAAGACAGACCGGCTCTTTGCCATCTCCACGGCTGCGGTGACACTGGAGGCGAGCCTGGGGCTGAAGCCTGATGGCAAAGCCGGCGTCTGCATCAAGCCCATGGAGTCTTCGCGTTACGAAGCTGCGAGAGTGGAGATAGAAGATCTGCTCAAGTTGAGCTTCAAGGAGACGGGCACCCTGTATAACATCCAGAAGGATGAGTACAATTACATCTGGGTGGTTTTGTCGGACCCGGATTTCGAGGATCTGGTGACCAACATCCAGATGGTTTGCCAGACTCTGATGGAGCAGGGCTTCGGAACGCAGCTTCTGGCTGCGGTCTACCGTTTCAAGGGAGACACAACTGTATTTTGGATCTACAACTTCAAGCTGGGGTCTTACTATCCTTTTGTGCCGCAAAGCGTCCAGAAGCGCGACACATCCAGGGAGTTCCGGCTGAGGTCTCTGATGGAAAAGGAGCTGCCCATAGAGAAGGATGAGGCCAAGTGGTACCCCATGTGGGGGATGCCTCTATAGTACGGTACAAGTTTGAATAGGAGTATGCTCATCCGGGAGTGAGAGCATGCCTGAGAGAGGCCGTCCGGGAGCATCTGCATAGAAGCCAGGCTGGCTAGTGGGATAGAAGAAGTAGCTATAGGTATTGTTCTGACCACTTAAATCGACCAAAATAAGGTTGCTGCTGCCTTCCTTAGGAATGATCGCCAATAACGATACCATCGTTCCCTGTGGAACTACAGCGTATTGCGACCAGTCTGTTGCTCACTGTATCCATAGGGCATTGCCGGATGCGGTTGATTGATATGGAGAGTAAGGAACCTGCTGCATCTGGGTGCCGAAGTAGACATTTCCAGGGGTCTTGCCTGCGAGATTAAATTGCACAGGAGGCAGAATATGTGAGCATGGGACAGATCCCGTAAGCGCAGTATAGAATTGAGAGTACTGCGAAGTGCTTTGTGCAGCACTTGGCATGGTGCTTGAACCGCTCACGGGGGTCACATATTGTCCTTGAACCCTGGCAAACATGCCAATAGAATTGAGTGCCAATAATGTCGGTAATAACCTGTTCATTTTCATAATTCGCTAATTGATGCTATTGAATAAATATGTTTTGGTACTAAAATATTAAAGTGCTATAAGCTATGCGCATATAAAATTCGATATTGAAACCTATCCGAACTGACCAAAAAGGGGGTTTGCAAAAGGCACAGATTTCTTTCCTGGGACCATCTGGAATATGTATGATGTCTTTAAATTAAAGGATTTTAGACTTTAAATCTTATAATACCATAAGATATATATGCATATGGACTCAACTAGAGCATCATGACTAAAACTACATTAACATTATCAGAACCAGTAGCCAAAACATTGAAGATTTACGCTGTACAGTCTAGAAGCAGTATGCGTGCTCAAAGTCAGGTGATCGAAGAGGCCCTGATAGAGTTTTTCGAGAAGCACAATGTGAAGATCGAGGCATAACCAGGCGAGCGAACTGGGGAGGCGCAAAAAGATGGCTCAAAGCAACGACCAGCATGCAGTAGATGTCGGCACATATATTTCAAAGAATGGCCGATTCAAATCTTTTGTATATGACAGCAGAGAGATTCGTACTATAGCAAATAATTTGGGACTCAAAACGGATTGTGTACGCGTAGAACTCAGAAAGCTAGGCTACTGTCTAATTACGAACAACAATGGTCGAATGGTCTGGAAAAGAGACGAAGTGTCCATATGAGGACGAGGCTCTTAAATTCGAGCACAAGATATCACCTGTAATTCTGGACGCAACATGAGTTTCAAAAATGCCCATAAACCCTCAAAATTTGAAAGATAACCGCATCAAATCTAAATCTGCACAATTTTATGTCAGAAGGAAAATATGCACGTTTTGGAGCATTTTAGTGACCTTGCATTGAAGGCTGTTTAGAAGAGATTTAATTTCTCCATATTCGTCGCTGGCGGTACAAAAACAGCCAATAGTGGCTTTATAGAATTATCCACATGGCTGACAGCAAAAGGCGATCAAAGAGATCTCCTTAAAGTTGCTCGCACCAATAGAATGATTTTCTTTTCGATCCTTGGACGGGCTAATTCTGGTCATTTGGATGATTTCGTTTTGCCATTTCGACCAGATCCATCGTGGTCACAAAGGTGGCGTTCTTGGATACAGCAAAATCAACGAACTCTCTGAAGGCCGCCATGTATTCGCTATCCTCCCCGGACACGAAATTGTGAAAGAGAACCACCATTGGATCTCCACTGTCTGCACATTCCTGAAATTTGCGGACCAGGAGATCGGACCACTGAGTACCATTTAATCCAGACACTTGCTTGGAACAGAGGTCGCAAGCATGAACCAGTTTTCCTGCTATGCTATGAGTGCTCACTGGTACTGCATAAAAGCTATGATTCTCCACAAGATAGGGCCAGGTATCGTTCTTATGACTCGGACAGTAGAGAATGCCTGCTTTATATCCAGAATCATATGCCATCCCCATCTCGTCCAGGACTCTATATGTGTCTCCACTTTGATTGAAGTACTGTGGCCTGAAACCCTTTATAATCAAAGATTTATTATCTCGGATATATGCTCCCTCAATAAGGGCCTTTGCCCGAGTAAGCAATGAAAACTGCTGCTCATAGGACATGTGCCCGAGTTTGTCCGCTGTCGTCATGCTATGCAAAGCAATTTCGTGATTTGGTTTAGATGCCACTTGAATGACAAAATCCGCATAAGAAACATTTCCAATTTGCTTTGAGACAAAATCGCCTGTGAAATAAACTGTGGCATTGATGCCCCTCGAATCAATATCCTCAAGCATTTTGACTAAAGAACTTAACTCTAAAGACACTTCTTCTTGAGGAGATAAATTTTGTGCAATTGGGCTTTGTTCCCCATCAATCATAATGTTGACCACTACCGAACGATTTGAAGCCTGATTTATCTTAGCCAAGTATCTTTCACTTCTTCCAGGGTATGTCCTTTATCATCTGAATGTAACATTATGGGATGAGTCGGTTCCATAGGCCGTTCCTAGTGGTTTTCAGAAAAATATTATTCCTGGAATTAGTATTGCTATCTCCGAAACGATTTATGCCCTCTCCAGCCGTATTCTTGGTCCTGCCAACAGGCATAGCATGGGTTCTTGACCGTCCAGAGCCGTTCTTTGGCTTCTTGAACTTGCCACCAAGCAGAGTCTGGATTCATGTACTTATTCGCATAGAGACGTTTTTTTTTGCATCTTGGACAGCATTCTTAGCCGGGATATACGGGTAATTCCAATATGCAAGGGAATTATAAGTGGAGTAAAAGGAATTCATATAGCCCAGTTCTTGCCCCCATGGATTTGTGGCAATGTGCGCGAGAACTCTTGAGCAGATCCAGTAAAGACTAACCCGAAACAGATTGCTAAAATGATAAACGCAAGATAGTTGCTCATCAGACACATCCAATACAAATTCTTTAAGGCGTCAAGATTATTCTATTTTCTCGATGCCAATCTTCTTGACTATTGGCTTCCAGATCTTGTCCGGCATCCAAGCTGGTGCGCTTTCGGGTTTCTTTACCTGCTTCCTCTCCCCGGTAAAGATATGCACTTTCTTGGTCCCCCGCTCTCTCAACTTGATATCGGTATGACCCCGATTCGCAGCCTTTAGAGCCGCCTGCCTGGGCTACCTTCCTGTAAAGACGCCAATCTCGTTGCCATCCTTATCCCGGAGGGTAAAGTTTCTCATTTCTTTCTCAACCATGATGTTCCTCCTACACCAAAGATTTGATAATATTCGATAATGCTGATTGTATAAATCAGTTACCGAACAGCGATGGCTAAAAAAAATGCTTGTGAGCAGATGCTCTTTCAGAAAAATTTAAATACTATTACGAATACTCGTTTATTATTAATATCAGGTAGTAATGCTACCTCACCAAGGCTCAGGGTCTTTCCCTTACAGCTATCCCTTATACCCTGGGCCTCTGGCCCCCTTTTCGCCAAATAGAAATGTGTTATTGGCTTCGATTTCCTCTCAATTTCATATATGGGTGAATCATGGCAAAAGGACATAACTCACTTATAAATATAGAGATATTTGACAACACATACAGATATAATAAAATTTAAATACCACCAATCATATTCTTTAGGTAATAAATGGCTTGGACCCACCCACGCTGGTTGAACAGGAATCTCCAAGAGAGGATTGAATGGGCGCAAAACCATCATATAGTTGCGTTAGGGTTCTGTCTAGAACATATTGTTGTTGAAAGCAGTAAAAGCCAGAGTTGATAATCTCTTATCCTGCATACCTGAGCCCCCCAATTTAACTGTCCCATTATCAGATGTCGTGTTTCCCTGGCTATTGATTATAGTAGGGACTACAATGCTATTCTGACTTGCATTGCCATTGCTGGTTTGGTTTAGGGTTGAATTGGCGTTTAATGGTTTATCTTGAGAGAGCGATTTCGTCTGTAATGTAGTTTGATGATCGCCGAGATTGGCCCTGTAAAACTCATCAAAACTGGACATGTCCATGTTGACCGAAGGGTCGCCCATGAAGTCGTAAGAAGACCCACCACCAGAGACTGCACAAGATCCGCCACAACCTCCTCTCGCATAAGGAAGACAGATGAAAACGGATGATATGACCACCAGAAACAAGATCGTATGCTTAACACTAATCCCCATAATGTCGCCGATTGGAGCCTGCGGGTTAAAAGCCCTTCGACATGAACCATCTATCACATTCGCTCCACCCTCCTCATCCTTATCATCTCACTTGCAGTAGATAGGCTGGGAGAAAGCAGGCCCCATCCAGGGCCTTCGGGAGATGCGGTATGTGGATTTTTGACTCATACTACAAAGGCTGCGTGGAGATGTGGGGCAGAGAATGAGGATTGACCAAGGTCAGCGCAGCCTCTCCTCCTGCGTTCTATATGCACCTTAAAGATCCTCATGCCCATTGGGAGATGATCGAGGGTTTGGGAAGCCGTTACAAGGTTGAAGAGTGCACCTTCAGGACCCTCAAGAACGAGTATTTTTGTGCTAGCAAATGCCAGTGGAAAAAATTATAAAGTTTGAATAAAAATATGCAACACATCTCCGTAAAATATGTTTTTATAACAGTTCAAACATATACAGATCATGTTTATCAGTTGGTGATTGTCTGATGCCTGAACCCTGTGAGAAGCAGCCCTCCACGACGCCGCTATTGGATGTAGTCAAAACGCCAATCCCGCCTTGCCGGAGGCTGCGTGCCTTTGCCTTCGACCCTATCCTGAGCCGCCAGTTAGAGACCTATGAGGTCAATTTGGTGACCATCGAGGTCCCCTGGGAGGAGGATGTGGACCTGGGGCCGACAGACAGTTATCTTGAGGTTGTAGACCACGATCCTGCCAGCCAGGCTTTTTATGCACCTGTTAATCTGAATGAACCGAAGCTGCTCGCCCAGGATGGGCTCCCCCCATCAGAAGGAAATCCGCAGTTTCACCAGCAGATGGTCTATGCTGTTGCCAGGAGAACCATTGAATATTTCGAGATGGCATTGGGCCGCCGGGCTCTCTGGTCCAGCCGGCACACCTTGGTGGACGGGAGATATGAGGAGGAATACGTGGAACGCCTCAGAATCTATCCCCATGCGCTCCGGGAGGCAAATGCCTACTACAGCTCCGCAAAAAAGGCACTATTGTTCGGCTATTTCCCGGCATCGTCCACAAAATATGGTCAGAGCATGCCAGATGAGACGGTCTTCGCCTGCCTCTCTCACGATATTGTGGCCCACGAGACTACTCACGCCCTGATAGATGGCCTTCACCCCAGGTTCATGGAGCCCTCTAACGAAGATGTTCTGGCTCTGCACGAGGCGCTGGCAGATGTGGTGGCACTCTTCCAGCATTTCACCTACCCAGGCGTTCTGAAAAGCCAAATTGCCCGCACCAGAGGGAATCTTCAGGACCAGAGCCTTCTCGGGGAGCTGGCCTTCCAGTTTGGGCAGGCTATTGGGCAGTACGGTGCCCTGCGAAGCGCCATAGGCAGCATCGATCCCCTGACGAAGAAGTGGACGCCAAAGCTGCCAAACCCTGTAGAATTACAGCAAGCACTCGAGCCTCACGACCGCGGCGCGATCTTTGTGGCAGCAATTTTCGATGCATTTTTGACCATCTACAAGTCGCGGATCCGGGATCTTCTGCGGCTAGCGTCAAGCGGAACCGGCATCCTTAACCCAGGCGAAATCAGCTCCGACCTGGTAGAGCGGCTGGCAGAGGAAGCTTCCAAGACGGCCGGACACATCCTGAATATTTGCATTCGAGCCCTGGACTATTGTCCGCCGGTGGATACAGATTTCGGCGATTATCTTCGGGCTCTGATCACGGCAGACGAGAGCCTTGTCACATACGATCCCCAAAACTACCGGCTCGCCATCATCGATGCCTTCCGAAGGCGTGGCATCTATCCGCATGATGTCCGTAACCTGTCTGTAGAGAGCCTGCTCTGGCATGAACCGACGGAGATTGAGCAAGAGGATTTCGAACAGCTATTCCACGGCCCAGAAGGCCTGCAAAAGCTGCTCCCGCATTGGGACAATGGGTCAGATCCCGAAAAAGTCTTCCTTCAAACCAGGGAATGCAGGAGGGCTCTGCACCAGTGGTTCATAGACCCCCAGGCCCTTGCTGCTGCCGGGGCGGCCCACCTCTTGATGGACAATCTTGGCAAGAAGACTGATGCTGTCTATCGAGATGAAAACGGTCTTCCTGAGCTGGAAGTACACTCAGTTCGCCCGGCGCGTCGAATCGGGCCGGATGGCCAGACCGTCACCGAGCTTGTCATAGAGATGACTCAACGCCGCCGGGGGTACTTCGACGCGGATATACAAAGGAAGGTTGAAAGCGGCGAGCTGGCACCAATGGAGCCCAACTTCATCTTGCGAGGCGGTTGCACTCTCCTGGTTGACCTGAAGACGGCAAGGGTGAGGTACTGCATCTACAAGGACCTATCTAGCCAGAATCGCATCGACAGGATGCGCAGATATCTTCAGGAAGGCGCAGGTTCGTCTTTGCAGGCTACATATCTGGGAGACCCTGGTAGAGAATATTTTCAAAACAGCTGCAACCATGGTTTGAGGTTGGAGCCACTCGCAAACCTGCATCGTACGCCTGGGGAGGAGATGTGATGCCGGCCAGTCGAAATATCTCGACAGCAGCCACAACAGGTACTGCAATGGATCCACCGGCGAGCGGCGCTGCTGTGAGAATGTACAATACCGGCTTTGGTGACTGCTTCCTTCTCGCATTCCGATCAGAGGCCGGTGAGGCTCGTTATGTGCTCATTGATTGTGGTGTTCATCAAAGGTGGGCGGGTGGCAAGGAGAGGCTGAAGCTTGTGGCTTCGGATATCGCAAGAGCCACAAACAATCATTTGCATGTGGTAGCTGTAACCCATGAGCATACGGACCACATCTCTGGTTTCCTGCAAGGTGAGTCTGCATTCGGGAAGATGAGGATAGACGATCTCTGGCTGGCCTGGACAGAGGACCCCAGCGATCCGGCAGCAAAACAGCTCAAAGCGCAGTATGGCGTAAAGATCCGAGCCCTGAGGGCGGCCGTATCCCGGCTGAAACTGGCAGGAAATCCACTTGGAGAACGACTGGAGGGAATTCTCGATTTTGATCTGGATTTGGAACCGGATCAGAACACCGGCCAAAACCAGGGTCACACCAGTGAAAATGCGGCATTAGCGAGTGCAACATCCCTCTCCCTGGGCCGCAACGCAAATGCTCTGGGTGCTTTGCGATCCTGGGTCGACAAGAAGCTGGAAAGGCCCGAGGATTATCGCAATCCGGGTGAGGCGCCCCTAACCCTGCCGGGCGTAAAGGGGGTCAAATGTTATGTCCTCGGTCCGCCCAGGGATATCGGGTCGCTCAAGAAGCTCGAAGGGACAAGGGAGACTTATCTCCATCAAAGAGCGATAGATGGAGATACTGCTTTCATGGCAGCGGCATTAGCCGCAACTGGTGCTACATCATCCGAGGACAACGATCTATTCAACCTCTCCAATCCCTTCGACCAGAATCTTGTCATCCCTGAGAACTGTGCGATCAGGCATCCAAAATTCGGCAAATTTTTCGTGAAGCATTACGGCTTTTCGAAAGGCAAGAAAGGCGATCAAGAGTGGAGAAGGATTGAGTCGGATTGGCTGGATGAGGCCGGCCAGATCGCTCTGAGCCTTAACAGCATGACCAATAACACCAGCCTGGTGCTGGCTTTTGAGTTAGAAACAAATCCCTCCAAAGTGCTCCTCTTCACAGGTGATGCTCAGGTTGGCAACTGGCTGTCCTGGCAGAAGCTGAAGTGGCCGCATAAGGTGGATACGGCGAAGGCAGGATCCGCAACAGGATCAGCAATGGAAGCAGGAAATGAGAGGTTGACCGGAGCCGAGCTGATCGCCAGAACTGTGCTCTACAAGGTAGGGCATCACGGAAGCCGGAACGCAACCTTGCAAGGGTATGGGCTGGAGATGATGAATAGCACCGAGCTGGTTGCCATGATCCCGGTAGACGAGAAATGGGCTAAGGACGTAATGAAATGGGACCACCCCGATGAGAAACTGACGGCGAGGCTAATGGAGAAAGCCAGGGGCAGAGTGCTTCGCAGTGACCGAATTCCGGAAGGCGGATCAATAAGCAAACCATTGGAGGCGACGGATCAGGAATGGAAATCATTCCGGGAGAAACTGCAATGGGATGCAGGTCCGGAACGGCTCTGGATACAGTACACTGTAACGTGACGGATTTTCATAAGCGCGGCGCTGCAACGTACAAGCCAAGCACTTACGTTCTTCTATTTTTCTCTGCACTCGGTTTGCCAATAACGATTCCAAGTCCGTCTGCTTTTCGATTGCCATTGTTCTTCATTTCACCATCTCGGTCCTGCCAGTGCCCGTTTCCCAAGATTTGTCAGCCCTGCAGCATACATTCCATTGGGCAGACCATCCTCGGTGTTCATGCCGCTCTGGCTCTTCACGTATCCTTGCATCTCCAGGACCCCCAGGCGTGCCCCAAGTTCTTCCGGATCGAGTTTTACAAGAGAATTGATCCTGTCAGCTCTTGGGTAAGGGACCTTAAGGCCGGCTATTGCTTTCAAGATTTCAAAGTCGATAGTGTCCGTTGTCGATCACCTCAAGTCAATCAGAGTGTAATCCTGTTATAGTTACCGTTTCTTCTTGTGGTCTTTCATCTGGGGAACATGCCGCTATTCTACAGACTGCAGGCCGAGTTGGAGCCTTCTGTCGAAACGATTTTATTTGAAGACGGCGTTATTTAAGATATGGCTATTGAGAGAAGTATAAAGAACTTGCTTTTACTGATTCTGGCAATCATAATAGTCGTTGCTCTCTGGAGAACCGTGTGGTTTTTGGCTGGATTGGCGATATTCGTAATAGTTGTCTATTTCGTCTATCTATTGCTCAAAGGCAACCTATGAGTCGAAAGCCGCACAAGCCCATGGTCTGACAAATCGATGGAAGAGAACGGATTTAATGGAGTATGTGGAAAAATTAGAAAATAAGGGCCGCAAGCGTCGAGAAATCAGATCTTTCAATGCTTCGGAACGACAGCGAGATTCCCGACTCCTCGCTACTCTTCTTTCTTCCTTTGCTTTTCCCAACTTCAGACCTGGTGGCGGACCGCCTGCCTCGGGTTCCACAGGCCTGCTCGCCTCCTGGCCACCTCACGAGTACCCCATCCAAAAATAGATTCTTACTTCAACGATTACGTCATTCACCTTAATTGGAAAGATTTATATACGTTTAATGTCGTTATAGAATATGTTGAAATTTAGTAAAAGGTGATAACATACGAAAATTAGAATAATTAGTTCGAGAGAAGAGATTAACTCGCTGAGACCTAACGAAAAAGCCGTCCATCTGGCGTTTAGAGCATCCAATGTCGACTTTCTCAACCTGATTCAGAAGGTTCCTCGTTTGCAGATGGTGCAAGTTCCCACTTCCTACATGAAGACCATATCCAAAGCCATCCAGGTCTTCCTGGACATGCAGGGTATTGAACTTCTGCAAGGGGATGTTTGGGGTCACAGGAAAGATCTTGATGAATACTTCACCATTGAAGACGCGACCATAGAAGAGATTCGCTCCCTGGCAGCCAGTGGTGTCAGCATGGATGAGGTAGCAGATACGGTTCAGAAGAAAACCAGACTCAATCCGGACCTTATCAAGTACGTTGCCAGGACCAAGTTGACTGCCTGAGCCTGAGCAGAATTTTTTTCCCTTTACAGGAGATCATTTCCAGATCATTTCCTATAGCTTTTTTTGATATGGCAATGAATAGCTCAATCCTGGCACCTGCTGTTCTTTAGACCTGGCAGTAAGAATAGTTCCAACGTCCCAACAAATTCTCGCCAGGATATTATGGAACAGGCATCTTTGAAGGGAATAATCTTAGGTCGATACAAGATGCCCTTCCAATATGTAGATCTTATTCACTTTAGATATATATTTCTTTCGCTAAACTGATCTTTACCGTATCTACACACCATCTGAAATTTGAAAACGCCTGAAGCATTTGTCTGGTCACGTTATTAAAGTCTTTATCGGTACCGATATTGTTAAATATATATTTTGAGGATATCTGCCGGAGGAATACATAGGGTGGATAATCCATGAAATACCTGTTATCATTGATGCTCTTGATGGCGTTTGCGGGCACAACCATTGGAGACATGGATTGTCCCCCGGGTAAAGTATATTATACGATTTCCGTACCAGAGGGCTGGAATGTCCTTGGCGTGGGTTGTTGCGGGATTGCAGCATCAGATTCAGCCAACCCGGCAAGAGGAATCGTAGCCCTGAACCATTTACACCAAGGCTTCAACATGCTACCAGCCTATACTACTCCAAAGATCTACTTGGAGAGCTACATGCCCCAGGATTTCAGCCTGGGAGATAGCCTTGTAACAGACATGAGTTTTACCGGCTACGAAGATGACCAGGATTTGGCAAATGCAGTCGCATCATATACAGGCTCCTTTGCTTCTGGGAAATCGATGCGCTGTTCGTTCGCGGTTAATGGCATACCTGCAAAAGGATCTTTTACTATAGTCACCAGCGATCTGATGGGTTATGGTACAACTGTGGATTTTCTAGTCGGGGTCTATGCTCCCGAGGACCAATTCGATGTGGATGCACCCATCCTTATTGATGCATTCAAGTCGATACAGTTGATTTCGAGTTTCAGAAATATCTGCATCCCACCGGAAGCATGTTTATCGTGGCAGTATTCCTGCAAAGACAGATGCTGCTCGGAACCGTGCAATGAGTACGGAAACTGCGACTAAAATTTTTGCTATTAGAAATAAATCGCGATTCACATTATCATGATAGATATTATCACATACAGAGCACCTGGCATGAAATGAGCCCAAAAATCCCGACGAATTTTGCCTGTTTGCTCCATCTGAGTCAGGTCTTCGTCAGAGGAAAAAGATTCGTGATAGCTATGCAGAGAAGCCTAGTATAGATAACACAAGTGATACATCCTCTGGTTGAGGCATTTCCTGAGATGAATTTGTAAAGAAGATAATCATTGCTTTATTTTGCTTTCAACGGACAGCCCTGTGGCCTTGGCCATTCCCAGATCTACACCTTCCGCCTTCTCCCCACTCCCTTCCTCACAATCAGGAAGATGGACTGGACGGTATGCCTATCAAGAACTGAGGCGGCGTCCTCTTGCCTATTATGCGAGTGCGCCCGGAACGTATGGCCTCTATTGCCTCCTTCGCATTCGAAGCATCAATATCTGTAACCACCAGGCCCACAGTCGCAGCAAAATGTGAATCGCTTCCGGCTACCGTAGGAAGGCCGCGCCTTCGCGCCTCTCTGCCGGCGCGGGAATTGGCAATGCCCGGGATGTGCTTGGAGTTGCAGACCTCCATATCATCGCAGTCGGGTATGCGTTCGATTACGTGCCGGGGAAGGGATAGCAAGGATGGTGATTTCCTGCTCATGGCCATCCCGGACGTCTCTTCGAGAGCTTCTGCCGCGGGTCAGCAGCTATTGGACACCTCAGGCGAGCTTTATCAGGCCCTCTCGGGGCATCATGATCGGTTGTAGAGAGGCGGGCGAAACATCGGTGGGCAGCGGCACTGTGAATAGTATTTAACTCACCATAAGCCCCGGATCGATAAGAAATAGAGATTGCCTTAAATACTGTTGTTCAACTATCTGTTTTATCAGGGGTGCATTCAAACCCATTGATAAACGAGGCGTAGAATGAAGATCAAATCCTCCTTGTGGCGATTTCAATATCCTGGAATGGAATGTGCAGTTGATTTGAGATTTGCATGGGCTGCATCGGAAAAAGAGGCTAGGTCCGCGCTCACGAAGAAATTGAAAATCAGGAAATTACCTCAAGGGATGGAGCTTTGGCCTGAGGATGACCATTAGGCTTTGACGTCGATCATTTGTTTCAAGAGTATTGTAGAAGTGATGGCTACCTTAATCCTATTCGGCTTAAAACCACATTTTTCGAGCACTCGGTCCAGTTTTTCCGGCGTGATGCAGGGCAATTTGGGCAAATGGCTTCTACAGCAATAGTGCATATCATTGCTTCATCTGTTTCGACCGGCAACTTCCTCGCCACGGGCAATCATGCACGATATGTTGCCCTCATTCGCTTCCTTTGCCCTTTTTCCAGTGCCTCTTCTAAGGTGTGTGCCCAAAGGTCAGGCAGCCGGGAGCGATGGTACAATCACGGTATATGTCCCATCTTCCTCTTTTCTGAGAAGAATCCTGTAATGGAGAGTTGTCATTGCCCTGAACTTGCTTTTTCAACGGACAGCCTTGTGGCCTTGGCCATTCCCAGATCTATACCTTCCGCCTTCTCCCCACTCCCTTCCTTACAATCAGGAAGATCGACTGGACGGTATTGCCTATGAAGAACTGGGGCGGCGTCCTCTTGCCTATTATGCGAGTGCGCCCGGAACGTATGGCTTCTATCGCCTCAATTGCATCCGATGCATCAATATCTGTAACCCCCAGGCCCACAGTCGCAGCAAAATGTGAATCGCTTCCGGCTACCGTAGGAAGGCCGCGCTTCTGCGCCTCTCTGCGGGCCCGGGCATTGGCAATGCCGAAGAGGTGCTTGGAGTTGTAAACCTCTACTGCATCACACTTCGGTATGCGCCCGATGGCATGGCGGAAGGGATGGTAAGGGTGGGGCACAATCGTAATGCCTCCCTGCTCATGCACCAGATCCGTCGTCTCCTCCGGGCTGAGCCCCCGGGGCGGGATCTCCCTGACTCCATAGACCAGCAGATGGCCTTCCAAAGTTGTGACCTCTGCCCCAGGAATTAGTATAAGGTCCAGCTTCTGCTCTTTGATGATCTTGCGGGCTTTCTCGGAACCCCGCATTGTATCATGATCGGTTATGGAGATGCCGGCCAGATTGCGCCGTGCGGCAGCCTTGAGGATGGTCTTAACCTCATCATGACCGTCGGAACAATTGGAATGCACGTGCAGATCAAATCTCATTTTCAAATCCCGGGCACTGCGAGAGATCCCTGCAGAGCCGATGCTGCTGCGGTCGCAGGGCTTGCCAGATAAACCAGTCCGCCTTTGCCCATCCTTCCAGGGAAGTTCCTGTTGGAGGTGGACACGCACACCTCACCTTCCGCCAGCACGCCCATGTGCGCGCCAAGACACGGCCCGCATCCCGGTGGGGCGATAGTGGCACCGGCCTGGACGAGAGTCTCAATGATTCCAGTCTTCAGCGCCTCCAGGAGAACCTCTTGTGAAGCGGGAATGACAATAGTCCTTACTTTTGTATGCTTTCCTCTCAAGATTTTGGCCGCCACTTCCAGGTCTTCTAATCTCCCGTTGGTGCAGGTGCCGATGAACACCTGGTCGACCTCCAGGCCCGCCAGCTCTGAAACGGGTCGAACATTGTCCACCCGGAATGGCACTGCCACCTGAGGCTCAAGATCGGTTATATCATAGTCGTATACGCAGTCGTACGAATCGGGATCGGAACGGACTGACGTGTAGGGCCGTCGCGCCCGGCCAAGGAGCCACTCGTCCGTTTTTTTGTCGGGCGGAACAATTGTCGCCTTAGCCCCCATCTCTACTCCCAGATTGCAGAGCGTCATCCTTCCCGAAATGCTGAGGGCTTCCACGGCGGGGCCGGTATACTCCACTGCTTTGTAGGTTGCACCGTCCGCGCCCAGATTGCCTATGACCATGAGAGCAATATCTTTAGCAGAGACGAACGGCTTGGGAGTGCCCCCCACTCTCACTGCTATCGTCTCCGGCACCTTGAACCAGAGCCTTCCGCACGAATAGATCTCTGCCATATCCGTTGCCCCCACACCCGTGCCGAAAGCTCCAAAAGCGCCATAGGTGCAGGAATGCGAATCGGCTCCAACCACCAGCAAGCCCGGCAATGCAAATCCCTGTTCCGGGAAGACCTGATGGCAGACACCACTGCCGCAGTCGAAGAAGTTGGGTATCTTCTGCTCCCGGACCCAGGCTCGCACCTCTTTTTGCAGCTCGGCGGTGGTCTCATTGTTAGCCGGAACTATGTGGTCAAAGGGTACCACCACCCTATCAGGATCCCATACACTGACAGACCCCATCTCCCGGAAGGCTTTGATGGCCAGGACTGAAGTTCCGTCATGAGACATGGCATAATCTATGTCTGCCTCAACGATCTCCCCCGGCTCAACCATCCTGGCAGAACCGGAGGCCCGCGAAAAGATCTTCTGGCTTATAGTCGCCACGTCTCACTCCGCCTCAGCATAACTTTCGAAAGAGCGATTCTTTCTATTAAGCTCGACGCTTGCACTGAATATCTTCCTCGGACGGCATCATATAGGCGATATCGTCTGCCGGATGCCGGTACAACCTTGAGCCAAGCCTCTTCTGGTCCAGTATATGCCCTATCAAGCCGATGCTGCGACCGAGCGCAAAGAGCCCATTGAGATAACCCAGCCGCACGACCTCGTCGATCTCCGCTTTAGTGAAGGCGCCGCATGAGCCCATCAGATCTATAAAGAGAATGCCGATGCAGCCATCCACATTCAGGATCAGATTCCCCTTCTTGGCCGTGGTAAGCTCTTCCACCTGCAGGGCGTAGTTGAGCAGCTCAGTGCTGGGGAAATTAGCCCGGGCATAATTTATGAGCAGCTGGACGCGCTTGTCCGGGTTCTTGACGCTCTTTATCTTGTGGCCGATGCCAGGGATGTTGATGCCCTTTTTCTTCATATCGTTCACAAATTGCTCAGGGGCAAGACCCATCTCTCGAGCCAGCTTGAACTCGCGAGCTGCATCATCGATGGCCCCGCCAAAACGCGGCCCTATTGTCAAGAGACCGCTGCACAGGGACGAGATGAGGTCTTTTCCGGCGCATGAAGCCACAATGGCATTGTGAGCTCCGGATACGGCCGGACCATGATCGGCCACGATCTGAAGGACCAGCTCTATGAAGTGAGATGCATAGTCAGGCAGCTCCTTCTTGAACCAGAGCAGGCCAATAACGCCTCCTATGCCCATCTTCTGGTCAAGAACATCGGAGAGCCTCTTGCCGGCATAGAGCACTTCTTCTCCGCTATCATCGGAAACAGTGCAAATGAAGGTAGTGGGCTTGCGAATATCACCGGATGCAAGCGCTTTGCTGTAGTCCGCCGAAATCTTTGGCACGACCGGCTCTTCGAATCGCAGAACCGCACCTTTCGTCAGTAACATCTCGTATACGCTGCGGATCACCTCGCCATAATCATCGAATGACGTCGGCACATAGGCTCCCGCCTCACGGAAGGCATCGTTCTTGGCCTGAGCCGTCTCCTTATGAGTATCGGCTTTGGCGCCGGCATGGCCGAACTGAACGCTGGCCGGAAGGACAGGAGAGCAGGTTCCCGTTACCCATGCTACCAGCGGCTTGGTGATCTTCCCCTCCTTTAGAGCCTGGATGATCCTGTATTCGTCCTCTCCGCCCAGTTCCCCCAGGCAGGCTATCATCTTGACGGCAGGGTTGTGTTCGTAACGCAGGATGTGGTCGAGCATGGTCGATCCTGGATAGCGATCTCCACCGATTGCCACTCCCTCATAGATGCCGTCCGAATTTCTGGAGATGATATTGAAGGCCTCGTTGAGCATGCCTCCCGATTTGGAGACAAAGCCTACACATCCCGGCCGGTAGAGCCTGGAGGCAATTATATTCTCGATGGTTCCTGCAGTATTGCCGATACGAAAGGCTCCTGCTGCCATGCCGCCCACTGTGGCAGGACCGATGACGATCTTATTGAGCTTCCCGGCTGTAGTGCTCATGACTCTGGACTGCCTCTCAGGCACGCCTTCGGCGATGACGGCCACGGTTCGAATGGTCTTCTCTGCCAATGCCTCCATAGTGGTCTCAAAGGCGGAACGGTGACTGGCGAAGTTCACCATCACATCGGCTTCCGGATAGGCCCTGGCCGCCATTGAGATGCTCTTGTACATGGGCAGGATGATCTCTTTAGTTCCCCAGAACGCCTTATGGATGCCGGCTCTGTTGGGATTAATTATGGCAGAGATGCTCGGAGAGACACGCTTGCAGATGTAGTCGAAGTCCAGCATGCGCTGTATGGCATTGACTTGATAACCGTAGACGAATGCCTTAGTATTTTTATCAAAGAGAACGTATTCATTCCGGCTCATTTAGATGCACCCTCCAGTGCCAGGGGAACAATTCTCGTCATATGGGTCTCTGGTCCGTGAACTTCAATGGGCACGCCAAGCCTTCTGCCCAGATCGCGCATAAGCCTCAAGCCCTGCTCATAATTGGGTCCGCCTCGACGCACATATATCTTGATACCAGCTTCCTGAAGCCTTTCCTTATACTCCTCCAGAGCCATTGTTACGCCCTTGAATGTTTTGGCAACGTCCGTGAAGTTGGCAATTGCGCCACCAATGAGCAGCACCTTTCCTCTGGGGTTCTTATGGCGCGTCATCAAGTCCAGAATAGTCCTGGTATAGTAGTAAGTCTCCTCGGTGTTAGGGTCTCCGCTGTATTCGCCATAATTGGCCATCTCTTCTGCAAAGCCCAGGTCGCAGATAGTATCGGCATAGATCACGCTCGCGCCGCCGCCTGCAACCATTGTCCAAACCCTTCCTTCCGGATTGAGAATAGTCAGCTTCAAAGAGGCTCCTGTCTTGGAGTCAAGATCCTTGATGAAAGATTCCTCCTTGGAGAGACTTCTGCCGAAGGGCTCGGGGAAGGCCAGATCCAGCCACCGCTTCCTTTGCCAGTATTCTTCAGCGTCGTCGAGTTTGGCCACCATATCTAAAGGCACAATAGCGCCGTTATGGAACGTGAAGGGGTTGATCTCCAAATACGTGAAACCCATCTCTTTGTAAAACTGCCAGAGCGCCCTGATGAAATTCTCTACAGTTAGTCCTTTCTCCCCGAGGCTCAGAGGCAACTTGGATTTGATATCTATATCCTCGATCTCTGCCAGGACGTCTATATGCAGCGGGACTACCTTGTCCCAGTTCTCCTCAACGTTGACGCCGCCCTTCGTGGAAAAGAATATGTTATCGCCATCATAGTCGGAGCTGATAGCTACATAGAACTCCTCGTCGTGGGGTATGAAGGGTTCAATCAGAAAATGAGATAGCTTGCCGGTAATGCCTCCTACAACCACCTCTGAGCCCATATTCTCTTTAAGGTACTCCTTCGCCCTGTCCCAATCCGAGTCCAACAGAACCAGCCCATGTTTGCCCCTCTTTCCAAAGAGCTGGTCAGGCTTGACCACGAGCCTTGACGTCTTCAGCCACGGGTTAGAAGATGCAAGCTCCTCCAGATCCGTATTTGGTCCCACTAAAGCGAGATTCCCGCTATATGAGAAATCATTGAGGTACTCGGGAAGGTATCTGGCCAACAAACGTTTTGCATCGTACTCCCTGATGCCTCTTTGTGCCATGTCCAAAACCACCTTCGCCGCCTTAATGTTTTTCTTATTTACAAACCTTTCTAGAGCTGAAGAAGTGACCATTCGGGCAAATGTTGAAGTACTCAAATGAGATTTGCATAATATGAAGTGTCCTGCATGCGAAAATTCCTGTGTGAAGCCCGCAGTTGAAGTCCTGGCCGGGATAGAGCAGAGGTACCTGGCCTGCACTGATTGCACGCCTGAGCCGAATTTGGACAAAGCTATGAAACTTGCAGGCTTGCCTGAAAAGATAGAACGGTGCGGGTCATGCGGCAGAGCAACACTGGATGCGGTAATGCTGGATGCCTTGAGGGTCTTGCAGGAGTTCGGTCTGCGCGACAATATGGAGACTCTCCGAAGCGTCGGCACACCGCTCATAGACATTGGCTATCCACTGGCTTATTCGCCCCGCCTTGGCCAGAGAAGCCTGATAATTCTAGGAGATCGGCTTACGAAAAGGGCGGCAGAGGCTATGCAAAAAAGGATCCCGGAGATTAAAGGAGTAATTCTCTCCAAAGGCGTTCCTGGCGTGACCAGGCCAGGGACAGAGCCCTCGGAGAATGTTCTTCTGGCTGGCTGCGACCTGCGGGCCGACATCTGTCAGAGCCTCTTCGGGGAGCTGGTCATCTACAAGAGCCAGTCTAAAATACATATCGAGTTCTCCAGACAGAGTGCTCCCAAGATGAGGATTCTGGAGCAGCTTTGCCTGCGAGGTATGGCATCTGAGGTTGTGGATGGACTCTCGGGTCCCGGAACTCTGGGGCTGATGTGCGCCCTGGCGGGTTCGAAGCGTGTGGTGTTGAACGATGCCTGGCTTCCCGCAGTGCAAAATGTTCTCCTCAATATGGAGGCCAACAGGAGCCTGCTCGGAATTGAGGAGATAGAGTATCCGGAAAGGCCTGCTGGGATGGTGGGAGGAGAACCAGTTCTCGTAGGTCGCGCTAGCGGCCCGTGCGCGATCGAGGTCTATCATGGGGATCTGACAAGGCTCTTTGAGCGAGCCCGGCCTGCTGGCCTCTGTCTTATCGATCACTTTCCCGGCCAGGAGACGAAGGAACTGGAGAGGGCTTGCAGCCGCTGCAAAGAGGTAGTAATAGTTTAGAGAAATGATGAATAATGGGACAGCGCGGATTCGAACCGCGGTCCAAGAGTCCCAAACCCTCGAGGATAGACCAGGCTACCCCACTGTCCCAAAACAAGTGCACCTACTGGACACAGGTCTTTAAAAGCCTTTTGCTAATCGTTTCTCGGTTACAGCCATCAAAGAATTGTGATTTATTTTTTTCACCAGATACGCCGTCGCCAGGCCACCGATGGCGGTAAGCATCCAGAGCTGGATGAGCCTGATGAGGATGCTCGCGGCGACAGCACTGTGCGTGGGCAAACCGATGGCAGTAAAGAGGGTGCTCATTACTATGTCCACCAATCCGACTCCGCCCGGCAAGAATATGGGCAGCATCTGCAGGAATATCATAACAGCATATACGGCAAATACGGCCCGGAGGGGGACTGAAACACCCATAGAACGAAATACGATAACGGCCACCATGGTCATGGAAAGCCAGCCTACCACTGCCCAGAAAGTGCTGATGAAAAGGGTTCTCTTGTGCTCGACCAGTACCTTCATGGACTGATGGAATCGGTCCATTATGCCGCTGCACTGCATCCTGTCCACATGGATATGGAAGATCTTCTCCACATAATTAATCAGAGTAAAGATGATTCGTTCCAGCCAGTCGTCCGCAAAGCAGATGCCGAAGAATGTGGCATTGAGGAATAGCAGGATAAGGGTGATTATAGTGCAGGTGGCCAGAGCCCAGAGAGGTGCATCAGTGGCCAGATCCAGATACACAAGGCCAATCGTCGTACCCAGAAAGAAAGGTATGGCTGTGATGATGCGGGTTGCAGCGACCGTAGCTGAAGACTGATCGATTCGCGAACCCCCGTCCAGCTTTTCCAAAAAGTAGACCCGCGCCGTCTCTCCTGAAAAAGTGCCCGAAGGTATGAGGTTGTTCATGAAACCACAGGAAAGATAGATGAGAAATATATCCCAGAGGGGCACCTTGTAGTTGAATTTGAGTGCGACGGCCTTCCATGCCAGGGCGTCACAGAGCACGCCGAAGAGCGCCAATACCACGGCCAGGGAAAAGAGTGTAATATTGACGTTTCTGAGGCTGCCAATCACTTCCTGGTAACCCACATGAGATAGATAGAGGAAATAGGCACCGAGGCCCAATGCAATCAAAGCTATTGATTTTCCCGGGCGGATCGTGGGAAGCTCTATCTCGTCACTCACAGGTTGGTCAAAGCAACCGATGGTTAAAAATATTCCGTCCGGACCCGGGCTTTCTGAAAGTTCGGCCCGGGCACAGTCTCTCACTTCCAGTAAACGTAATTTGGAGATTAATGTCAGCAGCATTCGCGATCTGGGGGCCGCGCAAGTAGTCGAGCTGCCATGTGCCCTGTTTCATCACAACCTTTTTAAATCCTGCTTTAAAAGGGAGACCTCATGGGAAAGACAGGAAGCATAGAATGGGTCAAGATCAAGGGCAGAAAGGGTCAGGTCAGGCAGGTAACCAAGGCCGAGGCTACCCACAAAAAGCCCGGTCCAATGCAGAGATACACAGCATCAGGTTCCAGAGTCAAGAAGATAAAGAGATCCGCGAAGGCAACTCAGATTAGGGCATGAGTTTCCAGGACGTAGTTCTGGTACGCTACGGGGAAATCACACTCAAGGACAGCTGGACGAGGCAGAATTGGGAACGCATTTTAGCGAGCAATATAGCCTCTTCCTTGCATAGCGCAGGGGTGCAGCATAAGGTTACCAGGGGCGAAGGCAGGATCTTCGTCCACACCCCTGACATCAGGGCAAGCGAGATCGTGGCACGGGTTTTTGGCGTCGTCTCCACAAGTCCAGCCAGAACTGTGGCTTCCGACTTGTTGGAGATGAGCCAGGCTGCAGTAGAAATTGCCCTGCAATCAATGCCTGCCTCTTTTGCCATCCGGCCCAGGCGCACTGGTGTAACATTCTCCAGCGAACAGATTGGGCGGGTAGCGGGCGAGGCCGTCCGACTGGCCACGGGCGCTTCTGTGGACCTGGATGAGCCGGAGTTTGAGATATTTATCGAGGCCAGAAAGGACAGGACCTACGTATTTACCAGGGTAGTGAAGGGCCTCGGCGGCCTGCCTCTGGGCTCACAGGGAAAGATGCTGGTGCTCCTCTCCGGAGGCATCGATTCGCCGGTTGCCGCCTGGATGATGATGAAGAGGGGATGCCCCGTCACTCTTCTGCACTTTGATTCCCGGCCTTATGCCGATGCCATGACCCAGTCCATCAGATGCGCCGAGGTTTTGGCGAAATGGACATCCGGCCGCAAGATCGATTTTATCACCATTCCCATCCAGAGGGGTATTGAGAAGATCCAGGCACACTATCCCCGGGCAACCTGTGTTCTTTGCCGGCGCTTGATGTACCGGATAGCGTCAGAGGTCATGGAGAAAGAAGGTGCCCTGGGAATTGTGACCGGCTACTCCATGGGCCAGGTGGCATCACAGACTGCAGAAAATATCCTGGCAGAGCAGGCGGCGATAGGAGTACCTGTTTTCCATCCTCTTATTGCCATGGATAAGTCCGAGATAATGGATCTGGCCCGAATGATTGGGACGTATGAGGTGACGGAGGAGACCAAGTCCTGTACCGCTGTCCCCAACAAGCCCATGACCAGGGCCAAGAAGGATGAGATCCTCAGGGCAGAAGAAGATCTGGGCCTGAAAAATATCGCCAGAGCTCTGGTCAGAGAGATGAATGTGACCAGAATCGGATACCCGGATACTGATCAACCCTGAAATAGGGAGTTGTTCGGAAGTCTCCAGGTCTAGCTCTTAAACGGTTATCCTTTCGATCAGAATTCAGCCATACATATTTGATTTTTTGATGATTTAATTTGATATGCACGGCCATAAATTCTCCGGAATCCGGCCTGCTAATGTTTATTCATTCCCTAAATCGGATAGTGCGTAAAACATAAATATTTAAGGAAGATATAACAAATAATAGTAGCAGGGAATAGATCAATTGGCAAATCGAAGACCCGGGTGAAAGAGATCAAAGATCGCGGGCATCATCGAAAGGAAAATGTACGGGAGGGAAAGGAAAAATGGCGGAAGAGAAAATAAGATCCAGAAAAGAGGAAAAGGGTAAAATGACTGTGCAGGAGGCAGGCAAGAAAGGGGGCATGAAGACCGCTGAGACACATGGCAGGGAATTTTATGAGGAGATTGGCCATAAAGGCGGCCAGAGGGTCAAAGAGCTGATCGAAGAAGGAAAGAAGGCCCGGAATCTGTCTCAAGAGAAATAGCACTGGATAATAAGCCCAAAAAGTAGCTTCAAGAGGTGCCCGCGGCATTTTTTGCTGCTATGCCCGGATGAAGTGATAACCGCAGAAACCGGGAACCATAGAGAGCCGGAGGGCGATCTCAGTATCACCTTTCCAGCCTGTTTACTTCGATTTCAGCGTTACAGCTTACAACTTTACAGCAGCTTTTTCCGCTCGCTAAGAACCGATCCCGGACTCTCCTTAAGGATATCGCGCGAAGCGTCCGCCTTTTCATCCCTCATCTTGACCAGGATCCATCCTCGCGGGGTTCGGGTGAGAGCGTAACCGCCTGATAATTTTTTCCCGTCCAGCCAGACTGCAGCGTGGCCGTTCTCCAGAGCCCTGGCAAGAGTGATATCCAGACCGTCTTTCTTGGACATATTTTTAAAGGAGCCTGTATCCCAGATGATCACGGTTCCGGCTCCATACTGGCCTTCGGGAATCGTGCCCTCGAATGAGGCGTATTCCAGCGGATGGTCTTCGGTCTGTATAGCCAGGCGCTTGACCTTTGGATCTGTGGAGGGGCCCTTGGGAACTGCCCAGGACTTCAGGACGCCGTCTACCTCCAGGCGCAGATCGTAGTGCAGGCTGTGAGAGCTATGCTTTTGCACCACGAAGATATGACCGACGGACGTGGCCCCGCCGCCTGAGGGCTCAGTTGTGACCTCAAAGTTCCTCTTCCCCCAGTAGGTTTTTAGCGAGTCAGAATTCACGGGATCTAATTTTGATGAGACTGAATCTTTCGAGTTTTCCTCCATCGAAACACCAATACGATTATTCCCTTATGATCTAATAAGCTTCACTTTGAATTAGCAGGACCTTTTCTTCTCAATTCAAAGGCGAGCCTGCAGAGCCTCATAGCCAGCCAGCTTCAAATATTTTATAAATTTTCCAATATTCTTTGATCCAGCTTCCGGGCCAACCGCCCGCTCATACGAACAGGTGGCCCCGGATGGATTGCAGGAAACACCCGGGGCACTGAGTGAAAGCAGGCTTCATAGATGCTAGGCAAGGACCGCTTTCGCTCTTTCTTCCGGATTGCTGCGAGCAGGCCCGGCGGTTCTCGCTGTTTGTCCGGGGCGTCGCTCAAGGCAGCGAATGGACATTGGGCCTCGAGAGGCGCTAGCTCCGGGCACGCGGCACCTCGGATGATGAGCTTCAAGCTGAAGCCGAAATGCAGATGGCTGAACCTCGATTCAAAAACATTCGCTTTACTTATTTACCCACCATTTTCTGATGCTTCGGGCAGTAATAGCTGGTTCTCCCTCCGATCTTCTCATGCCGGAGTTGAGAGCCATCTCTGGGGCAGGTTCCACCAGCATGGCGGTGCGTTAAGAGATAGGAATCAGGCAGATTGGCAAGGTTCGCTCCGGTGGATAGGGCCGTCTTCAACACCTCCTGAATAGATGAAAAGAGAGAAACAAGCTCGGTCTCATCCAGACCACGAGACCGAGGGCAGATGCCCGCTTGAAAAAGGGATTCGTCTGCGTAAAGGTTTCCCAGACCCGCAATTAGGCTCTGGTTCAGCAGTGCGGCCTTGATTATGCCCCGCCTGCCACGCATGATCTCCAAAAAGCTATCTTTTTTTAGCTTCAATGCGTCCGGGCCGATCTTTCGCTCAGCCAGAAAGATGGACGGGCTTTCTGTCAGACCCACCTCGCCAAAGATCCTCGTATCGTCGAAGGCCAGACGGCAATCGTTCTGGAATAAAACCCACAGGCGGGTATGACCGGGCTTGTCGTCTCCGGCCTGGAGATAGACCAGTCTTCCTGTGAGGCCGAGGTGGAGCGTTAGCCAGAGATCATCCTGCAGCTTCAGAAAAAGCCGTTTTCCGTGCCTCTGGGCCGATAAAAATTGCTTTCCTGCCAGACTGAACTCCAACACTTCGGGAGTGACTCCAGACAGAATTCGCCTGTCCTTAACCACAGCTGCTCTGATAGACTGGTGCAGTGCTGTAGCCTCCAAATATATTCGAGCCGCCTCTACTTCGGGAAGTTCTGGCATATCTTCACGCACCATTCAGTTCGGGCCTATTGGAATTGATTTGATCTATTCATCCTGCCTTCTTGTATCTGCCGTCTGCATTATCTGCATTAGGGGCGCGGAAGTATTATAATGCTCGTCAGCGTTTCCAAATGCATGACCGATGTCCCTGATATTCCTCTGGAGCAGATACAGCAGCGAGTAGTGGCCATGTGGATGGGGAGCTTCTACGGGAGCAGCGGCTATGTAGCTCGAAAGCTTGGCAAAAAGGGCCTGCGGGAGTTTCAGGATATTGGTGCCCGCCAGGTAGCTGCCACCTTCAAGCAGCTTGGGCTGACAGATCCTGAAGCAGTGGCACTGGCCGTCGCCGCCAATGATAAGAACTTATTCGGAAGTGTGGTGGAGGTTATAGTTGGAAATGGCTTCGTAGAGATCAAACGCCATCGCTGCGGATTGATGGAAGGCGCCAAATCTTTCGCACGAGTGGGAGCCAGCCTGGTTGCCAAGGAGCATTGCAAGACCTGTGTGGATAGCCACTGGCAAAAGGTCTTCTCGGATCTGAAGTTGAAGATGGTTGTGGAGCATACGGAAGACGGATGCGTCATGAGGATATCAAAGCATTAACAAGAAAAGGAGAATTTAGTAAGAGACCGATCTTCCACGAAATAGACCGGGCTCATGAAACCCGAATTTCAACTATCAAGGATGACTGAAATGGGACTGTGAGCCTTTCCTCAAAAATTCTCTTTACGGACTTGGTCATGTTATCCCTTAAAAATGGGATTTATTCATTTATTCATTGTATTCTTTACGAATCGTTTCTATCAGTCCGTATACCAAGAACCAGTATCCATGAATAGAAAACTCATTCATCGAAACGTGTGACAATCAAATGAGATTCATTCTCAATTCACCATTCCTTTGATCGATAAGGCTCTTCTGGCTCATTTCCATCTTTAGAGAAGGCCAGTTTTTTGAGAGTGTTTTGAAGGATAAATTTATATAATATAGATGTAAGATATTAGTTTTGAGCTTAATTAGCTTATTTAGCAAAATTAGCTCATATTAGATACTTAAAAAAATAGGGGGCGAAAAAGAAAATGAAGGGAGTAGTAATAGTAGCACTTATGTTAGCAATTGCCCTGATAGGGGGTTGCAGTACAGTGCTGGCCAATCCACCGGTGGTCCCACCGGTGCAATACGAGCAGTTCTGTGAGAATCAAAAGGTCTCCGGGTCGGGGATTGTCGATGTCAGCACATCGATTGTCGACAAGAAGATCGCTCTCGAGTACTACAACACAATGGCAGGAGACGGCGATCTGGAGCTCGACTCTGAGCACACCTACTCGCAAGATCCGGAAAAGCTCAAGAGAAATGTGAGCTCCGTGAACGGCGGCGACGAGTCTGCCCTAAATATGTTCGAGACTACAAAGATGACATATAAAGGCGACACGCCTCTGACCGGCGGCAAGTACCTGAACTCCAAAGGGTTTTACGGCGGCATCGGTGCCGATGTTCAGGAGATGTTCTCCGTAAATGAGATGGAGAAGGATGAGACAGCCTACTTTGCCTCCACGACGCCCTATCAGCCACAGGATAACGTCAGCCCTGAGGATCTGATCGGCAAACTCAGGGATGCAGGCAGGGACACCGCAACGGTCGAGGATCTCATGACAGCCAAAAATGGCGTCTATGATCCGGCCCACCTTATCGGACTCGAGACCAAGAATACCTTCAACGGTACATGGGGCACGGATGCCAAGTGGCACAAGATATTCTACAAGGATATCAAGGCTCACGAGATGTTCACGGGAACATTCGAGGCCGAGAAGACCATTAAGTTCCATGAGAACCCTGTGCCGGAACAAATGCATTCTCCCTGTGAAGGCATAGACTGCTAGGAACCCCTGGCAGTCTACTTTTTTGATATCATTTACAAATTATAAAAACATCGCACATTACAGCTAGACATTGCATTGCACATTACTGATAATAAGTCAATTTCCGGAGCACGTTTCTCTTTTAAAAATTCATTCTCCCTGAGTACCTATTTATCCGTCAAGAACGTATAACCTCATAATATAATCTTATGGTTGGTGATTTTACGAATTTCGAACATGTGGCTGGAAATGATCATGGCAAAATCATGCTTTATGCTTTAAGCACCTGCATCTGGTGCAAGAAGACAAGAGAGCTCCTGCAATCCTTAGGTGTCGACTTTGACTACATCTATGTGGATCTTTTGAAAGGAGACGACCGTGCCCAGGCCATCGATGAGATTAAGAAATACAATCAGGGCGCATCTTTTCCGACGGTTGTGATAGGGGAGAAAACAATCATAGGCTTCAGAGAGAAAGAGATCAAGGAGGCTCTGGGTTAAAATGGAAAAAGACTATCCTGAGCCCTCGACTGAAGAGATCGAAAGACTTTGCTCGCGCCTGGAGAAAGATGCAAGGCAGGGCGGATACTACCTTAATCCCGACGGGGATTTTGTCAGAGGCCTGGTGAAGGGCCTGCTTGTAAACGAGGGGCGATACGGATATCTGGCCTGCCCCTGCCGCCTGGCTGCTGATGATGAGATTGCGGACCTGGACATAATCTGCCCCTGCTACTACAGAGACGCGGATGTCACGGAATTTGGCGCCTGCTACTGTGCGCTTTATGTCTCAAGAGCCGTCCTCAAAGGAGACAGGGAGTTAGGGCCTATTCCAGAAAGAAGGCCTGCCCTGGAAGAGCGGCAAAAACTGCAGCCACAGGTACAGGCACAGCCACAGGAGCAGATACAGCAGCATGCACCGACACCGGCATCCAGTGCGGAGATCAAGGCCGGGATTGGGGGCGTGAATCTGAAGCTCTCCAAGCCAGTCTGGAGGTGTATGGTCTGCGGCTACCTCTGCGGCCGTGATGGCCCTCCCGAGATCTGTCCTATCTGCAAAGCCGGAAAAGAGAGGTTTGAGCGGTTCATTTAGAGTAATTAAGTTAGAGTAATTCATGGCGGAAAAAAAGATTGCGGAGCTGAAGGTTGCGGGAATGGTATGTGCCGCCTGCACTGCAGCAATTGAAAAGGCTCTCAAAAACCGGGATGGAGTCTCCAGGGCAGAGGTCAATCTGGGGACAGAGACCGCATCTGTAGAGTACGACCCGGCGAAAATCACGCTCATAGATCTCGAAAAGGCGGTCAGGGATGCAGGATACGACGTAGTCGACCAGAAGGTAGTACTGAAGATAGGCGGCATGGTCTGCGCCATGTGCGTGGGAGCGCTTGAGATCGCCCTCAAGAAATTGGACGGGGTCGTCGATGTGCGCGTCAACCTGGCCGCAGAAAAGGCCTATGTCACCTTCAATCCCAGAATGGTCGGCCTGGAGGAGATGAAGAAGGCAGTTCTGGATACGGGCTATCAGTTCCTCGGGCTTGCCAGCGATGAAGCCGCGTCCAATAAGGAAAAAGAGGCACGTGAATTGGATTTGCGGGACAAGAGGCGGCGCATAATCATCGGCTTTGCCACCAGCCTATTTCTTATGGCCGTGATGTATCTGCCGGTCCATCAGGTCATTCCTATGGGCATTCTCATGTTTGTTCCCAATTTCATGAATCTGTTCATGCTGGTGGTGTCAGCTCCCGTCTTCGTCTATGTCAGCTACCCCATCTTCAAGGCCGCCATAAGGGCGCTCAAGAACAGAAGTCTGGATATGGACGTCATGTACGGCATGGGCATTGGCGTCGCCTATGTAGCCAGCATCATGGGAACTTTCGGAATCGTGCTCACTCCGGACTTCATGTTCTATGAGACTGCGGTTATGCTTGCCTCCTTCCTGACGCTGGGCCGCTATCTGGAGGCCAATGCCAAAGGGCGCACCTCTGAGGCCATCAAGAAGCTGGTGGGCCTGCAGCCCAAGAGGGCTACCATTCTGAAGGAAGGAAAAGAGATCGAGGTGGCGGCGGAAGAAGTTCAGGTGGACGACCTGATCCTGGTAAAGCCGGGTGAAAAGGTTCCTGCCGATGGCCTTGTGATGGAGGGGCAGAGCTATGTAGACGAGTCCATGATTACCGGGGAGCCGGTTCCGGCGCTGAAGGAAGCGGGCCAGAAGGTAGTGGGAGGCACCCTCAACAAGAACGGGTCACTCACGTTCAAGGCTACCAGAGTGGGTAAGGACACTGTTCTGGCGGCGATCATAACCCTGGTAGAGGAAGCGCAGGGGTCTAGACCTCCTGTGCAGAGGATTGCCGACAGAGCAGTTGCCTATTTCATTCCCACCATTCTCACCATAGCCGCCGTTGCATTCGTCTACTGGTATTTCGTAGCCCACAATACTCTGCTCTTTTCCCTGACGGCGCTCATATCCGTATTAGTAGTCGCATGCCCCTGTGCCCTGGGCCTGGCTTCGCCTACGGCCATAACCGTCGGCATCGGCAGGGGTGCGGAGCTCGGGATTCTCATCAAGAGCGGCGAGGCCCTGGAGGCGTCGGACAAGCTCAATGTGGTAGCTTTTGATAAGACCGGCACCCTGACAGTAGGCAGGCCGGATGTTACGGACCTGGCTGCTTTCGGCATAGATGAAAAGGAGCTTTTGAGGCTGACAGCGTCTGCAGAGAAGCCGTCAGAGCATCCCCTGGCGGAGGCCGTCGTCCGCAAAGCAGAGGCGGAAGGGATAGATCTAGCCGGCGCAACCACAACTCAATTCGAGGCCCGGCCAGGAAAAGGCGTGCTGGCAAAGGTTGGAGAAAGGAGCGTCGTGGCCGGAAACAGGATGCTCTTCAAAGAGATGAAGATCGATCTGGATGACAACCTGCTCAAAAGGGCATCCGGCTATGAGGAGCAGGGAAAGACGGCCATGCTGGTGGCGCTGGATGGAAAGGCCAGCGGAGTTCTGGCCATCTCCGACCAGCTCAAAAGCTCGGCAGTGGAGGCGGTGGCTGAGCTGAAGGGAATGGATCTCGAGGTTGTAATGATCACCGGCGACAACGCCCGCAGCGCTGCGGCAGTAGCAAGCCAGCTTGGCATCGATCAGGTTCTGTCGGAGGTTCTGCCGGAAGAAAAGTCTATGGAGATCAAGAGGCTGCGCCAAGCCGGGAACAAAGTTGCCTTTGTGGGAGACGGCATCAACGATGCCCCAGCTCTGGCTGAAGCGGATGTGGGCATTGCCATCGGCAGCGGAACGGATGTGGCCATTGAGACGGGCTCAATCGTTCTGATGAAAGGCGACCTGCGGGACTCAGTCGCTGCCATCCAGCTCAGCCGCAAGGTCATCTCCAGGATCAAGCTGAACATTTTCTGGGCCTTTGCCTACAATGCGGTGCTGGTTCCGGTAGCGGCAGGCGTGCTCTATCCAAATTTTGGCATAACCTTCCGGCCGGAGCTGGCGGGTCTCGCTATGGCCCTGAGCTCTGTGACCGTGGTCTCACTCTCGCTGCTGCTCAAAAAGTATATACCCCCAGCGACTAAGAATAAGAGCATTGGAGGATAAAAGAAAATGGCAATAGATCCGGTATGCAAGATGACCGTCGATGAGAAGACGGCGAAGCTCAAGAGCGACTACAATGACAAGACCTACTACTTCTGCGCGCCAGGATGCAAGAAGGTCTTTGACGAGAATCCGGCCAAGTATCTGGGCAATGAGATTCCGAAAGGATGCGGGTGCGGCTGCAGGTGAGAGTCTAACTTCTTGAGTTATTTGCTTACAACTTTTTAGAATGGCAATGAAATGATTTGAAGGCGGGATCGATGGGCAAGAAAACTGCGGCGATTTTATCTCTGTTGATTATAGGTCTGGGACAGTTTTATGCAGGACATTTCTGGAGGGCAGTAGCATGGTTCTTCGGTAGCATTTTGGCCGTGGGAATCTTAGCTATGGCTACAGGAATCGGAGGTTTTATCGCTGCACCAATAATCTGGATTGCCTGTGCATGGGACGCATACAATTTAGCGAAATAATAGAGCCAATTCTCGGAGAAGATCACGCCAGCGCTTCCTCATGATCAGGAAGATGCGAAGGCAAGACCCATTTCACTTCTTCTTAGGTTTTTCCTGAGCTGCTTGGTTTAGCATAAGGTTATTAATATTATAGGTATTTTGTCCTAAGCAGATCTGGCCGAGGTGCGCAAAGCCATCGACCACTTTGAGCAATCGCTGGATATCGCCCGCAAGATCGAATACCGCCGGGGAGAAGCCGATGCCCTATTCAACATGAGCCTGGCACTCGAAAAGCTCGGCCAGCGGCCGGGGGCGATCGACCATGCAAAGGCGGCACTTGTGATTTTCGAGGAGATCGAAAGCCCGAGCGCCTGAGAAGGTGCGGCAAAAATTGGCGGACTGGCAAGGATAAGAAAAGACATTTTGCCATCAATTAGTCTGCAACTTCGTCGCCGTCGCTCGGCCGGCCGCGGCCTAGAGCGGCGCCCCGTACCATAGCGCGGGAGGCCCGCAGGCCGACTCGCGGCATCCCCGGAAGAATGCTCTGATGCTAGCCTTGTTTGCATCTACATGGTTCAGTCTGCAGTTGAATGACATTTGCATATCTTTTATCTATACGCAAAAATTTATTCAACCACTTCTTCCGGGTCCCGCGCGATAAAACGCGCTGGGGTGACGGGGCGCACTCATGGCCGTGGCGGCCCCCCTAACCCCGCGGCCGCGGGGAACAATCTACGAAGCTTTGCCTTTTTCCTTGAGTGTGATCGAGAAAGAAATCTCAGGCAAGGCTGGGACCGGAAAAAAGATATGATTAGATTATGCCAATCATGCGACGGTGGACCATCCATGACGAAAGGGGTTTATCGATGATTTTCTGCCCACAATAGGTCTGCAACTTCATCGTCGTAGCTTGGCCGGTCGCGGCCTGGAGCGACGCCCCGTACCCGTAGCGCGGGAGGCCCGCAGGCCGACTCGCGGCACCCCGGAAGAGTGTGCGGATGTTGTCCCTGCTTGCATCTACATAGTTCAGTCTGCAATTGAATGACATCAGCATATCTTATAATTAAGCGCACAGATGCACAAGATCTAACAACGGCTTCAGGATCTCGCACTAATGTTAAGCGCTGGGGCGACGGGACTTACTCAAATCCCGCAAATATTTATCCAATCAAAGCCCATCTAGAATCTTGATATCATGGATAAATTCGATCTCATCGTAATCGGCTCAGGAGCAGGAACGCATGTCGCATCTCAAGCTGTGCTTCATGAAATGCGGGTCGCGCTGGTGGACTTTGGCCCCACGGGTGGCACCTGCCTGAACACCGGCTGCATTCCCTCCAAGCTGCTCATCTATCCGGCAGACGTCATCAGAACTATGCAAGAGGCAAGAGCCGTAGGCGTGTACGCCTCTGTCGACAAGGTCGATTTTCCAAAGATAATGAGCCGCATGCATAAGGTCGTGGATAGGACGCGCACCGACCTCGAAGAGGCGATTGCCGCCAAGAAGGGTTTGACCTATTACCAGGAAAAAGCGGAGTTCACCGGTGACTATCTTTTAAAAGTAGGAGAACGGACGATCACTGCCCCCAAATTTGTCATCGCTACAGGAGCCCGCTCGCTTGTTCCGCCTATCCCGGGACTGGAGGAGACGGGCTTCCTGGACAATGTCTCTCTCCTCAAACTGGAGGGGCCGCCCAGGAGCCTGATCATCATCGGCGCGGGCTACATCGGCTGCGAGTTTGGACACTTCTTTTCGGCCATTGGGACGGACGTCACCCTCATAGGGCGAAGCCCACAGGTGCTAAAAGCCGAGGATCCGGAGGCTTCAGGACTGCTGCAAAAGGTGCTCTCCGGGTACATGCACGTGGTCACTGGCCACGAGGTCATTTCTGTCGAGCGAAAAGGCGAGAAGAAGGTCGTCTCGGCCAAAGACATGAAAAACGGCGAAGTCAGCCAGTTCGAGGCGGACGAGATTCTTCTGGCAGCCGGCCGCAGATCCAATGCCAACATGCTCCACCCCGAGAAGACGGGCGTGGAGACTGATAAGCACGGCTGGATCAAGGTGAACGACTACCTCGAGACTGGAAAAGAGGACATCTGGGCTCTGGGAGATGCCCTCGGCAAGCACATGTTCCGCCATACTGCCAACTATGAGTCAAAAGTGGTGATACATAACCTGCTGGAGGCCCAAAAAAAGGACGATCGGGAAAAGGTCGACTACCACGCAGTTCCTTATGCCATCTTCACTCATCCGCAGATCTCAGGCGTGGGCATGAAAGAGGCTGATGCCCTGGCAGCAGGCCTGAAGGTGCTGGTGGGCCGGGCCAAATACATTGACACTGCCAAGGGCACGGCTATGAATGAGCAGAATGGCTTTGTGAAAGTCATCCTGGAGGAGGAGACGGGGCGAATCCTGGGCGCAACTGTGATGGGCTCCAGTGCGTCAGAGCTCGTTCAGCAGGTGGTCTACCTCATGAACACCGATCAGGAAGACCTCAAGCCGGTTGTAAACTCACAGGTTATCCATCCCACCATCAATGAGGTGCTGGTGAAGGCATTCTCAGAACTGCAGCGTCCGAGTATGCAAGACCAGGATCACTGGATGATCGCCAGAGAATTCATTAAGTGCATTCCACCTGAATAGGGAATAATGCAGAAGGAGATGCATATTTGGCTGAATCAGTCATGGCATAGAAGAACGGTTGGACTAAAAGAAAACCGTAGTAAAAAGCATAAACTGGGCTGGCCTCATAAAAAAGAATGAAATAATGAAAACGATTTAGATCTCCAAGGCCAGCCACTAAGGATTTCTCGTTTGGTATGAATGCGAATAGATCAGTTCAATTGTCGTTATGATCCTCCATCAAGTGAAATTTCAGTTCTTCTTTTGACTCAAAGGCCATACGACAAATTTTGCATTTGAATTTGCCTTCTCTATTAGATCCGGTGCCAGCCATTTATAACACCTCGAATAGATATCATGGATTGAAACTCATTATTATTTAGCTTTTTTGTTGCCCGCCAGAACGCACCCAGAGAGTTGGGTACATAGGCAGATGTTTCGAAGAATATGAGAAATGATCCGGTTTATTCCGCTATCTAAATTGGCGATTCCATCCCTGGCTGAAAGCTACGATCTAACTAATAACTAATAATAACTAAATAGCGGCTCTTCGTTGTATCGAATGGGCAAAGGAATACTCGTCCATGCCTCCGTTTCTCTGCGAACTCTGTGAACTCTGCGGCTCTGCGGTTAATATCTGTAGCTGGATAATTTAAACCATGGAGTTACGGAAGAAAACCGCAGAGTCGCAGAGCGCGAGGGAGGACGAACGGATGGAGACAACTATTTGCTGAGAAGAAAATTGCCATTTGACCAGCGCACCAACCCACTCAGAATAGCGAGGAACCTAAATACTTTGCAGACCAAAAGATCAGATAAAAGCAAAAGGGAAGTCATTCACATGCCTCATAAATATCAATGCACTATTTGCGGCTATATCTACGATCCCGAGAAAGGAGACCCAGACTCTGGTGTAGCCCCTAACACGCCTTTCGAGGCGCTGCCCGATTCTTGGACCTGCCCGCAATGCGGCGCTGGGAAAGATAGTTTCAAAGAGCTCATCTGAAATATTTGAGAGACTGAAATTGAGAAACTGAAAGAGGAGGAAAAAAGTTGACACTCATAAGAGAGATTAAGCCAGGAGTGCTGTCGGTCGGTGCAATAGACTGGGACCGCAGGCTCTTTGATGCCCTGATTCCCCTGCCCAAAGGGACCAGCTACAACTCCTACCTGATCCGAGGACGGGAGTTGACCGCACTCATAGATGCCGTGGACGTAACCATGGCCGATGTTCTGATAGATAATCTGAAGGCACTGGACATTAAAAAGATAGACTACATAATCGCCCAGCACGCCGAGCAGGATCATTCCGGAACACTGAAGAGGCTCGCCCTGATCTACCCCGAAGCCAAGGTGGTAGGCTCAGCCAAATGCCTGGAGCTGCTCATGGAGTTCGACCTCGTGAGCAAAGACAGAACGCAGGAAGTGAAAGATGGCGAATCGATCGATCTGGGAGGCAAGACCCTGCAGTTCATCAGCGCTATCTGGGTGCACTGGCCGGACACGATGTTCACCTATCTAGCTGAAGAGCGGATACTCTTCACCTGTGATTTTCTGGGCTCGCATCTGGCCACCAGCGACCTTTATGCCACGGATGAGGCAACCGTCTACAAAGCTGCCAAGATGTATTACGCAGAGATCATGATGCCCTTCCGCCAGCACATTAAAAAGCACCTGGAAAGAATCTCCACGCTGAATATTGATATCATCGCCACCAGTCACGGACCGGCTTACAACAGGCCCGAGTTCATATTGAACGCTTATCGGGATTGGTCCTCAGATAATGTCAAGAACCAGGTGGTTCTGCCCTTTGTCTCCATGCACGGCGCCACAAGGATCATGTCGGACTACTTCGTTGATGCTCTTATCTCCAGAGGAATCGGAGTGTTGCGATTTGATCTCACCAACAGCGATACAGGTGAACTGGCGGAGGCACTGGTGGACGCAGCGACGGTAGTCATAGGCACACCTACGATTCTCTCCGGAGCTCATCCTCTGGCTCTTTATGCCGCCATCCTCGCCAATGCTCTGCGGCCAAAGACAAGGTATGCATCCATCATCGGATCTTTTGGCTGGGGAGGCAAGATGCTGGAGCAGATAACACTGGCTCTGCCCAATCTGAAGCTGCAATTTCTTGATCCCGTGGTGGCCAAGGGGCACCCCAAAGAGGCTGATTTCAGGGCCCTCGACCGGCTGGCGGATGAGATTTTGGCAAAGCACAGGGAGCTGAAGATCGTTTGAGAGAAGCTTGATCTCAGAATCCCTGGCCATCTATGTTCTTGTGCTGCTGGCCACAGGCATAATAGTGGGATTTGCCTGCGGCCTGCTGGGAGTAGGCGGCGGCTTCATCATGGTGCCTGTGCAGATCTGGGCACTGACGTCCATGGGAATCGATCCAACGCTCGCTACCAGGATCGCCTTTGGAACATCCCTGGCCGTCATCCTGCCCACTTCCTTGAGCGGGTGCCATGGTCATAGCTGCCGGGGTGTGGTCCTGTGGCGGCCGGGAATCGCCATGGGCCTGGCCGGCCTTGCTGGCGCCTTTTTAGGAGGAACGATCGCGGCTCATGCACCCGGCGATCTGCTCCGGATGGTCTTCGGATTTGTGGTCTTGATGGGAGCCCTGCGCCTGCTCTTTGCCGGGAACCTGCAGTCCAGACAGACCCCGGGAGACAGGTCAAAAGACAGCCTTCTGCAATACATCCTCTGGGGAATGGCTGTGGGCGTTGTGTCCGGGCTGACCGGGATTGGCGGGGGCGTGATCCTGATTCCAGTCATGGTCATTGCATTTGGTTTCGGAATGTATCAGGCTATCGGCACCTCTTCTGTAACGATTGCCTTCAACTCAGTGGGTGGGATAATCGCCTATGTCATCAATGGATGGGGCATGTCCGGGCTTCCGGATTATTCTGTTGGCTACATTGACCTGTTGCAGTTTGCCCTGCTGGCCGGTGGAAGCGTACTGGCAGCCAGGTACGGAGTTGATGCCGCCCACAGGCTGCCTGTAGAGAAGCTCAAAAACATCTTTATTATGCTGATGATATTCATAGGACTGAAGATGATTGGGGTCTTTGGCGGGATAGGATTCTAGCGTCTAGATTATTCCCTTGGCCCTCAAAGCGGTCTTCACCTCAGCCATATCGCTCTTTAGATCCGCAACATCCGAATTATCCAGAACTCGGTCCATTTTATCGTTGAGACTTTTATTCATGTCTTTGACTTCGACAAGAAGCTCGTCCTGCTTTTGCAGATTCCGATCCATCTTACCATCGATGCTATCGATCTTTACTCCAATGGAATCTACCTTCCCACCAAGAGTGTCGATTTTTCCACCAATAGAATCAATCTTCACTCCAATAGCATCAATCTTCACTCCAATGGAATCTACCTTCCCACCAAGAGTGTCGATCTTTCCACCAAGAGTGTCGATCTTTCCACCAAGATTTGAGTTCATATCATCCAGACTCTTATTTACACCTTTTATGGCGACAAGAATCTCTTTCATGACCTCAACACCTTTATCCAACCTGGAATCTGTCTCGCCCTCTTCTACAAATTTGCCAAATTGGCTAAACTCGCCACATGCCACGGAGTAAGCCTTCTCGATGGACGACACCTGGATCAGAGTGTTCTTTATGTCAATAGCGCTCTCGAACCATTTCAGTTTTTCATCATCGCCTTCGGCAATGATCTTCACCCTGCCATCATTCAGGTTCTCAATCATTCCTTTGATGCCAAAAGCTCTCGCTGTATCTATGACTCTTTTCCTATAACCAACCTTTTGGATTTGTCCTGAGACATAGGCAGTGAGCCGCTTCATCTGACAGAAATTCATAGCTCTTTGTATTTGGCCTTATCTATCGGACAAGCTAGCTGCACAATCCGGCAAGCTTGTACGGTGCATTCCGCTGTCGGGACACGAATCTGCTGCCGCTGGTCCGCCGTCCAGGCAGTGAGCCTGACGGATATCCTTTCAGTTAGGTAAATAAAGGAGTGGATTACCAGCAAATACCATTCCAATCTTGTGTAATGGACGGCAGGTATTGATAGATGGCAGAGGCAGAAAGAATGGAGTATGTTCTTCACCCCAAGTCGGAGGTCGATTGCAGGATAAAAAGGCTCCAGTCGCAGATGGACGGTATGGATGGAGCACTTTTATTTCAGGCTGTGGATATGTGCTACTTTTCCGGCACCGCTCAGGATGGGCTGGTCTATATCCCAAAAGATGGCGAGCCGGTGGTGATGATGAAAAGAAGCCTGGAGAGAGCACAGGAAGAATCGCCGCTGGAGGTCAGACAGCTTCGGAACATGAGAAATCTCAAATCGGACCTTGGCATCCCGGATAATGCTACCATCGGCCTGGAGATCGATGTACTTCCCTGCAGCTTCTATTTTCGTGTTGCCAAGGCCCTTGGAAATGCTGCTTTTGTGGATGTTGCCGAAAAGATCAAGCACATTCGCTCTGTCAAGTCCGGGTTCGAGCTGGGCCTGATCAGAGAAGCTGCCCGGATTCTGGAAGCAGGATTTTCATCCCTTCCTGATTGTGTAAAAGAGGGGATGACCGAGGTGGATTTGATCTGCCGCCTCGAGTCTGCAATGCGATCCATGGGGCATCAGGGTGCACTGCGCTTTCGCAGATTCAATAGCATTGTGCCATTGGGCCACGTCATGTCCGGCCCGGAGGCTGCCTTCCCGAGCTTCCTGGCTTCGCCCACCGGTGGAAGGGGAACCTCTCTCGTGTTCCCCCAGGGGGCGAGCTTTAGAAAGATTAAGAGGAATGAGCCGATATTTGTGGACTCTGTTGGCATTTACAACGGATATATTGCCGACGCCACCCGAATATTCAGTCTCGGCAAGCTGGAGGCATCGCTTGAGGAAGCCTATAGCGCCGCCTGCCAGATAGAGGAAGCCGTTGCCCGCGAGCTTGTGGCCGGCAAGACCGGAAGGGAGCTATTCGAACTGTCGGAAGCTGAAGGAGAGAGACTGGGCTACAAAGATTTCCTGGGAGGGCCCAATGGCAGAAAATGCGGTTTTGTGGGACATGGCGTAGGGCTCGAGTTGGACGAGTATCCGGTACTGGGCCCTCTGGATCACGAAATTCTTGAAAACATGACAATCGCAGTGGAGCCCAAGATGATATATCCTGACAAAGGCGTCCTGGGAATTGAAGATACCTTCTTAACCATCAACGGCGGAGCGGAAAGGTTAACCAACATGCCCCGAGAGATATGGCAGATTTGAGGCTGGTTTGGCAGGCAAGAGACAACAGCAAATGTCAGGATGCTAAACCAATGCTAAACCACATGCGCCTCATTGTCTTCCACTTTTACCTGAACCGATCCATAGCCTCTTGATGCTGCACCTATTATGCGCCCGGCATTTATCATCTCCAGCTTTACAACCGGATCGTAGTACTCAAAAATCCATGATCCTTTTTGCTCCGAAGCGTTCATAGCCACGGCGTAAGCCCTCCACCGGAAGAGCTTGACCTGAGGGAGATTTTCAGCCAGATGGAATGCCTTTTCGAACCCATGCGCCGCAGGCGAAATGTTCAGAAGGGGAAATGAGTTGCTTTGCGGATTCACTCCATCGAGGGAGCTAAACTCATAAACCCGGAAGCGTTCGCTATCATTCTCCAGGATGGCCCACTGGAATAGGCTGGAATCCGGGTAAACCTCAGCGCTTTTATCATTAAAGAAGTCATAAGCCATCTCTTTACCTTCGATTCTGATGCCGCTCACGATCAAGAGAAAGGCTACAAATATTATGAATAAATTTTTATTAAATTTCGCCCGTGACCTTTCTCGGAAGAGTTCTGCCAGGACCAGAAGGCTGGCAATCATTATGCTTATCTCTATCATAGAAAAGATCTCAGCCGAATATCTGGCAGCAACAAATGGGTAGAAGACTGGAACGCCCCTCGTGGTCAGGTAATCCAGAAAGAGGTGGCTGATTATACCGGCATAAGCAAAGGCAAGGCAGTTTGCGGAAAAGTCAAGATCTAAATTAATAAATCTCTGTGCTCTGGCCAAAACCCGTTCACGCGTTGCAAGATAGAGCATAAATGCGGCGATGAAGAAGCCAAAGAATAGGGTATGTGTAAATCCCCTATGAACTATGAGCAGGGAGGTTGGATGGATATAATTGATCCAGACCACCAGTACATCCAGGTCCGGAGCGATCCCGCCCAGCACCAGGGCAGCTAGATACCTTTTTTTAAGACCGAGGAAGCTGCCCAGAAGATAAGGCAGTACAGCATGGGAAAAGAAGTCCATAGTATTGGTGGTACTCACCAATCCATCTATTTTTGTCTTGCGGAGCGAAGAATCAAATCAAGAATTAGGAAGTATGCCTTGATCTGGATTTTCAATTCAAATTGGATCGCGTACTGGGCTACGGAAAAACGCTAGCAAACAATACAATAAAGGCCAACTGCCAAAATGAACCTCCTGCATTCTATCCTGGTTATAAATTTCAGTAACATTCACCACGACTTGAAATTGCAGGACATAAAACGAAACACAAACAGAAGACAAGAAAATACTAAAAATAGTAAAAGATGGAATAATTTGAATCGTTTTTCCATCAGGGCAAGATCAATTTCTGGTTGATCTTCCCATCGCTCTTCAGGTCTGTCTTCAGTTCGGTTACGTCTGGTGCCGTCTCGTCCGTCTGGCTTGCATTCGCTGCCAGCCCAAAGGTTTGGCGGATCTGTGGAGCTGAATTAGCCGGAACGGTCTGACTGGACACCAGATTGGTGGGGTAGGGCATTATCATAATATACGGTCCCTGGCCACTTTCCCGGGAAAAGAAATAGATTTCCGAGCTACTGTTGCTGATGGCCTCCAGGAGGAAGGATATCTTATCCCCTTTCTTTTGGGCATCCATCAGTTTTTTGGATACGTCGAAAGCAAATATCTTATCACCATCGGTGTTAGTGCTCATTAGAGTCAGGTCGTTCTTCTTAATGATGCTCCAGGCAGGAAGGATATTGACCAAGAAGGTCGTCAGATCCGATTCTTCATTCCAATCCGAGCCAATGGTCATCAAAGCCACCATAGTGGACGAGTTTGGCTGCAGTATAGCTGCGGCTTTGAGCACGAGAATCGCGACATCGTCATCCGTGATATTAATGCCGGAGATGTCGAACTGGATTATTGGATCCCCCGGATAGTTGCTCACACTGGTATTGTTGATCTCTGTTACATTGATACTGCAAAGAAGTGTATCAGTTTGATTGTATACCATCTCATTTCCCGTGCCAAGGCTGATGTAGACGTCCTGGGCGGCGGGAATGTTGGTCGATGTGCCTTGCGCGCTGCCGGCGAGCATAATCGCCAGCAGCAAAAGAATTATCCCCCTTCTATCCATAAGTCATTCACTCCCCATTCATTTCTTTCTCAAGAATGATATACCTTAAAATCGATTGATATTTAAAATTATAGTCTCCTCGAATCTTTTTGTGCAAAGATCCAATACTTTGTCGTTGTCTGCCCAAACGCCGGAGTGCATAGCATGGCCAACGTTATCGAAACAAGGACAGATCATGCCCTAATAGATCTCCCCCTACTTATTTGAGTATCCGTACCGCCTGGCGAAAATGGTTTGCAGGGGAACTTGGTGCCGGAAACAACACGGGGAAGATCTTCCGCAATTGCAGACTCGTGTCCATCTGGAAGAACCCGCACATCCCCTCACCAACCTGGAGACGCATGCATGCGCCCCCTCTGGCCGGCAAGTGGGCAAATTGAAGTTATAGGCATTTCGCAATTGGAATTGGTTTAAACATAACCCAGCTCCTTGGCCCTTGCGAAGGCTTCATCGGCATCCGCAGTGCGACCCAGTGACTGAAGAGTGAAGGCTCTGCCAGCCCAAGCGACTGCAGATTGTGGATTGATTTCAAGGGACTTATCGAACGCCTGGAGTGCCTCATCGTACTTGCCTTGCAGACCGAAAATAGCGCCCTTATTGCACCAGGAATCTGCAAGTCGTGGATCGATCTCGATTGTATTATTGAAAGCCTGGAGTGCTTCATCATACCTGCCTATTTTGCCAAAGATAGTGCCTTTGTTGCTCCAAGCTATTGCATCGTGTGGATTTATCTCAATGGCCCTGTCATATGCTTTGATGGCCTCATTATACTTGCCAAGATTTTTGAGAGCTATGCCTTTGTTGGTCCAGGCCTTTGCAAGTTGTGGATTTATCTCTATGGCCTTGTCGAAGGCTTTTACGGCCTCATTATACTTGCCAAGATTTTTGAGCGCAATGCCTTTGTCAGACCAGTCCTTTGCAGATTGTGGATCGATCTCAATGGACTTATTGAATGCCTGAATTGCCTCTTCGTATTTGCCGATTTGGCTGAGAACAATGCCTTTTCTGCTCCAGGCGTCTTCATATTGTGGATTTATCTCAATAGCCCTGTCGAAAGCCTGGATGGTTTCATTGTACCTGCCCTGGCCATAGAGATCAACGCCTTTATGGATCCAATCCTTCGCTGTCGTTTGCCCAAATGCCGGGGCACATAGCATAGCTAAAGTTATTAAAATAAGAGCCAATTTTGCGATGATGCGAATTCCTCCATTTCGGGGTATCTATTCCCCCTGGCGAAATAGTTTGTGCCGGGCGGGCCCAGCGCCGGAGATGCGGTGGGCGGCAGATGTTCATCAATCTGAGCTGTTTGGATACGTGCTCCGTCTGAAGTCTTCCCAAACATGTTCAAGCATAAGGGGGGCAGAGCTTCATAGATTGTTCCCCGCGGACGCGGGGTCAGGGGGGCCGCCACGGCCTGGAGTGGACCCCGTCACCCCCAGCGCGTAACGCCGCGCGGAACCCCGGAAGAAGTTGTTAGATCTTTTGTGCTTAAATTATAAGATAGCTAATTCATTCAATTGCAGACTGGACTATGTAGATGCAAAACAAGGACAGCATCATCGCATACTTATGGGGTGCCGCGAGTCGGCCTGCGGGCCTCCCACGCTATGGGAAGGGGCGCCCTCAACGCCGGGCAGGCTTGGACAAAACCGTAGAGAAGGTTTAGTTTGATTCCGGAACATCTCCTGAGCGGCCGTACCGCAGATCGTCATCATCGAGCCTCCCGTGCCCGCGCGTGCATGGAGGGGCCCGGCTGTGCAGGCGGACGAGCGAGCGGGAGAGAGAATAGACTGAGGAGTCAGCCCGCCCCATCTCTTCTGCCATATCAGATCCCGTCCAATGTAGAAGGCTCCTGGATCATAGAGCAGCACTCCAGCTCATCCTTCGGCGGCGAAGGGCTGACTCTCGAGCTTGTCTTCTTCCATCTGACGCTCCCCTGCAGTGTAAAGTTCCCGGCCAGAAGCTGATCGGCAACTCCGCCCGGCCATTTGTAGCTCCTATCCGCGATTCCGGAGATCTGGCCGGACGTCTCCAGGTAGGAGAGCGTCTTGCCGAGACTGGTCTTGTAGCTCAGGTTGAGCAGGCCCGCCTCGAAGTATCTGTCGCTCCAGACGAGATCTCGATAATCGTTCTCAGCTTTAAGTTCGCCAGACCAATCTTCCCTCAGGGGAATGGAACGCCTGGAGAGGTTGACGCGTCCCTGAGAAAAGCTCATAGAGACATCGCGCTTTGTCGATATGCTGACTGAATTGTAATCCAGAACCGCTTTTGCCTGATAAGAGCCTGATCCGTGCTCGCCAAAGACAAGCGTCGATCCGACTATTGGCTTCACTGTCGTAGTAACAGAATCTGTGAAGTTGAGCTCTCCGGACGAGATTTGAACGTTGTTTGTCACCAGATAGCCGACAAAATTTGTAGAGAGCACACCTTTGGTGGATGTCAGTCCATTGCCCTGCACATTGCTATCGATATTTGCCTTTGCCGCAGGCTTTACTGTCCTCATTATGATCTTGATCTGGCCGTGAGCGCCCGGGGGCAGATTCCGGAAGGTCCAAATGTTATTGGTGCCGGGATCGGGGCGGGGGTAGGAGTCTATGAACACCGTTCTTGAATCGTATTCTTCACTGACGACGAGGTTCGCCGGCTGCATTTCATTGTTTCCATAGGTTATGATGTAAGTTATCTGGCCCCCTGGAGTTGCGGTCCTCGGGCCGTCCTTAACGTCCTCATCTTCCAGTGGCTCGAAGCTTACGATCTCATCGCCGATCTTTATGTAATCGATAAAGGCCGTCGTCTCTGGCACTTTCGGGTCTTTGTTGAGCGTGATATAGATCCGAACGACTCCCTTGCCTTTCATCCTGTTCCTGAAGTCGTCCAGAGATCCAGTGGGAACGGACTTGTCCCCGTACTTCTCAAAATCCAGGTCGAAGCAGTCCATCTCATTCCATTGCGTTTGAGACATTCCCAGATCTGACCAGGATCGGCTTATGGAGCGGACCCTCGCATCCTGGGAATTTTTGCTGTCATAGCTGTTGCTTCCATCGCCATCAAGAAAGAGTTCGATCTGAATCTTTCCATTGCCCAACTGAGGGTTAACCCACAGGCTTAAGAGATCAAGCTCTTCCATCGGCAGTGGATCGTCCAGGTAGATCGATATCCTGGTGTAAGTACCCTTTTTGTCAACAGAAAGATCTGCAGAATTTGAGCCGTGAAAACCAATCTGGTCTGAGACGGAATTGTCTGCGTATTTTGACTTGCTCAGGTGGTAGTCCAGGTTGGTAAGACAATAGGCGTTGAATATCCATATTTGAGAAAAAATAATAAGTATCAAAAGAAAAATAAGCGACCGTTTGCTATGTAATGGCTTGCTCATACTCTATCATATTTAAGATACTGTAGAAATACTATTCGGTCCGTAATTTGGCCTGGATGGTCCCCTTAGGTCCTCCTCTTTGTGCAAATATAGAGGCCAAAAAATCAGATCGAGGCATTGCTTAACCAATATATCATTTCATCTCGATCATAAATGACCTATATCAGACCTACATAAGCTCTACATGAAAAAAAGAATTATTAACTTCGGCGATATTCAACTAATCGGCGCGGTGGGAGAGTGGGGACTTGTCCTTACCGACCTGGCAGGAGCGGCATCGGATGGGGGCTTCTCTTGCCATTCAATCAAGAAATTCGAATGCGCACACAGTTTCATGCCATTTAATTCCATTTTCATTTTCTAGTATTGATAATCATAGCGGAATAATTATGCCAGGGTTTACAAAATAGAACCGCAGAGGCGCAGAGCGCGCTGAGGACCTGGAAGAGATGTCCCGTCTCCTGACGACTGGCGCACGAAGTTTGCACCAACAGCGAGGGACCTTTTTCATTTTCCCTAATCGAAGTTCTCCAGAACGCTTCTTAATTCATCGAGCTGAATGGGTTTGCTGATGTACTCATCCATGCCGGCAGCAAGGCATTTCTCCCTGTCGCCCTCCATGGCGTAGGCGGTTATGGCCACGATCTTGGGGCCATTGGGCCAACGTTTTCGGATTCGGGCGGTAGCCTCCATTCCGTCCATCTCCGGCATCTGCACATCCATGAGAATTATGTCGTAGGACTGGCGCTCAATCGACTGCAAAACCTCATAGCCATTGGCAGCTACATCTGCACTGTAGCCCAGCCTCTTCAGCATTTGAATCGCGACCTTCTGGTTGATGGCGTTGTCTTCTGCCAGCAGAATGCGAGGCCGTCTGGACACATTTCGCGATGCTGCCATTTTAGGCTGAGCATGAGTCTCGGCTGGTATCTGGCTGGACAGTGCTCCTTCTGCAAGAATCGTGAAGTAGAAGGTGGTGCCTTTTCCTGGAAGGCTGTCCACCCAGATACTGCCGCCCATCAGCTCGACAAGCCTGCGGCTGATGGCAAGACCAAGGCCAGTTCCGCCATATTTTCGTGTAATAGACGAATCAATCTGGCTGAAGGAATGAAATAGCCGATCCAGCTTTTCTTTTGAAATTCCAATGCCGGTATCGGTAACTGAAAAACGAAGCTCATATTCTTTGATTGGCTTTATTTTTTCGACGGGACTACCAGTGACCCGGACCACAACCATCCCGGCGTCCGTAAACTTGACGGCATTGCTCAGAAGGTTCGCCAACACCTGACGAAGCCTTGTGACATCGCCCTTGAAGGCCGTGGGCAGGGATTCATCCAGAGTGTATGTCAAAGACAGACCCTTTTCCAGTGCCGCTGCTCTCACCAGATCCACTGCCACATCAATGCAATGACGCAAATCGAAGGGCTGGTTTTCCAGCTCCATCTTGCCCCCCTCGATCTTGGAAAAGTCCAGGATATCATTAATAACCGAGAGAAGAGAGTTGCCGCTGCTCTGCACGATCTCCACGTAATCCCTCTGCTCCAGAGTTAAATCCGCACTCAAGAGCAATCCGGTGAGGCCTACCACGGCGTTAAGCGGAGTGCGGATTTCGTGGCTCATATTGGCCAGGAACTCGGACTTCGCCCTGACTGCGTCCTCTGCAGCCTCCTTGGCCTTCTGCAGTTCCTCCTCCATCACCTTCCGTTCCGTTATATCCAGTATGATGGAGACCGCACCTGTGATCTCTCCCCAATCATCCTTAATGGGAGCACTGGAGGAGAGTATTGTTCCCCGGCTGCCATCGAACCTCTCGATCTCTATGGCCTCGGCGATGATGGTCTCGCCGCGATCCAGTGACCTGTAGAGAGGCCAATCTTCAAACTTGATAGCCTCTCCTGAACTTGCCCAGCGACCACTGTACTTCCTCCAATCAGCAATTTCGGATGTCGGTGCTGATTTGCACCAGATGCGGTTGGCCTGCTCGTTTATTTGAGCGATTTTTCCATCTTTGTCGACTATGAACACACCTACTGGCAGCGCATCCAGTACCGCCTTAAGGCGCCGTCTCTCATTATCTGCTTTGTTCTTCTCCTGAGCCAGCGCCTCCTCTGCCCTCTTCCGTTCCGTGATATCCCTTATCGACTCGATTGCGCCGTAAAGATTTCCTGCCGAATCATATAGCACTGCCGCTTTCCCAAAGAGGTAGACGGCTCCCTCTTTCATGTTCGGCATGTAAGCTTCCCCTTCTATAGCCTCATCTTTCCTCTCGACATTTGCATATTTATCCTCGATCTCTTTTATGTGTTGGAGCACCAGATCGATCAGCACAGGCCTCCTCTCGCCGTAGAACGGCATGGCATACTCATAGTTTCCTTTTCCCAGAATATCCCTCGCCCGAATCCCGGTCATGGCTTCAATGGCCCGGTTCCAGGCTATTACCCTGCCCTCCTTATCGATAACAAAGGTTGCATCCGGCAGGAAATCTATGATATCCGTCAGCCGTCTCTCAGATTCCTTGATTGCATCCTCAGAATATTTCCGTTCCGTGATATCCTGGCCCTGGGCAATCGTCGTCAAGATAGTGGTCCCGTCTTTATCATAGATATTGGCTGAATTCCATAGGACTATGCGAACGGAGCCGTCTGCCCTTAGAATAGGAATCTCCACTACCTCCCAGCGCTCTCCTGAAGATGTTCGTTTAATATGTTCTAAGGATCTCACCTTGCTGCTCTCTGGGAACAGGGTCTCCAGGTGCTTGCCCAGTACTTGTGCAGAGTTCTTTTGGGTGAGCCTCTCGAATGCGTGGTTGAATCTCGTAATCCTGAAGGATGAGTCCCAGACGATGATAGGTGCATTGGCATAGTCGATCAAATTCTCGAGGTAATCCCTGGCTTCCCGAAGAGCTTCTTCCGCCTTCTTGCTATCGGTGATGTCTCTAGTAATCCCTACCAGGAACTTGTTTCCTGACTTATCCCTGTAAAGGCTCTTCTTGACAAGGACAGTTCGTGTCACGCCGGGAGCATAGGTATTCGTCTCCTCGTTCACGCTCTCCTTTCCGGTGGTGAATACTTCCTCGTCCTTCTTCCAGGAGATATCCGCCATCTCTTTAGATGCAAACAGCTCATAAGCGGTCCGGCCGACTATATCCTCCCTTGAGCAGCCGAAGAGCTTGCAGGCGGCATCGTTGACCAGAATCACACGGTGATGCCGATCTTTGACGTGAATCGGGTCTCCTATAGAATTTATTATTTTGTCCAGATAATCTCTGGTGTCTGTGAGAGCAAGATTTGCTCTTTCCAGTTCTGCCGTTCTCTCGCAGATCCCCCGTTCCAGCTCGTCGTGGGCAGATTTTAAAACGCTTTCTAATTTTTTTTGTCCAGTAATATCGCTTGCCATCCCGACCAGAAATTTATTGCCGGCTTTATCGATGAATAGTGTCTTCTTAGTGACCATGACGTGAACTATGCCCCGACAATCGGTCACCAATTCTTCATTCGAATTCTCTCTTCCCGAAGCAAAAACTTCTTCATCCTTCTCCCAGAATATATCCGCTTGCTCTTTGGGAAATAGATCGTAGCACGTCTTTCCTATTGTCTCCTCCGGCTGGAGACCCATAAAGCTGCATTCTGCTGCGTTGATTAATACATACCTGTGCTGTCTGTCCTGGACGAATATCGGATCGGCAACGGAATTGATTATCTTGTCCAGAAAATCCTGGGACTCAAAAAACTGTAGTTCATCTTCTTTGCCTTTTTCTTTTTCGTCTTTTTCCGTCAGTAATCTCTCTATTGTCTGCAGCTCAGTTGAGGCATGAGATAGCGTACTGGACAGAAGATCGGGATCGAGATCGACTTGGCTCCGGAACCTGAGACCATCTAATTGGGCGCGAAGTTGGGAGATTTTCTGCAGCGAATCGTTGCCTTGCATTCCATTGTCCATAAAAGATGGATTATATTTAACACTACTACTGACATCGAAATATATTATTAATCCATCCTCCGACTATGATGAGGATTTGTGACTCGCATTTCTCACTCAATTGCATTAAAAGATAACGGTTAGATGGGCAAAAATATGAGCATCGTCCGTGGTATCGTCATGCACCCTCTGATTGGAGTTCGCCGGCCCGGGGCACAGATATGTCGACAGAAAGACTGTCATCATAGAATGATATATTATGGCGGATCCTATGAGCTAGCCGAAGGTGAATCATGTGCGTCGGACAAAATTGATCGGAGACCGGCTCTTGCCGCTAGCCTTGCCACGCGCACTGGCTCCGGAACCCGGCCGTCTATGGTGAACTTATTCAGCAGAATCCTGGCATCGTCAGTGGACGCCCCGAGGGCGCGCACATAGACTTCAAACCCGGTCTTCAGCAGCACAAAAGTGCGCTCACCTGAGGAAGCATAGCGGCTCAGCTTCCCTTCCGGGTGGGGGAAATACTTGCGAATGTAGTTTTCCAGGCCTGGCGATTCCTCATAGGTCAAGCAGATCACGGGCTTCTGAATCCTAGCCGAAACCTCTATGAGGTCGATGATATTGAACCAGCTCATGGCCAGGCCGCTCAAGAGTAGAGCGTTCACATCGGTCCGGTCCAGCTGGCGATAGATATCCAGAACCGCTTCTGTGGCATCATCACCTCCCACGGTGGCCCTGGCATAGGCCAGTCCGTCCACGCGGAGGTCTGCGCGCATGACTACACCTGCCAGAATAGAGATGGGACTGGAGCGCGCAAAGCTCTCCGCGATTCCTAAAACCCGCAGGGCGGGCTTGTTGAGGTGAAGAGGCATAGTAATCGTTGTGATTCTCTTTTAATCCACTTTTATTCTGTGGATCCCGCGGGCTTTCTCGATTACTTCCTTCAGAGAAGGAGCCAGTTCAAGGATTGCCTCAATGCTCATTCGCTCGCCACTGATTGAGATTGCATATTGCTCTCCCGGCTCGATGATGAGAAAAGCAAGGGGCACCATCCAGCTTCCCAGTATCGTACCATCATCGGTTGCAAGATTAGAGATCCTGATCACTGTGAAGATGGTTCTGACGCCCGCCTCCATCTCTTTGCTTACCTGGATCTCTGTTTCGACTTTTGGAAGCTTTAGCTCCGGCATCTTCAACTCCATCCTGCTACGTCTCTTATGAGCGATCTTATCTCCTTTTCCCGGAGGGCATTGATCACGGCCAACGCTATATGGATCAATCTGGCCTTTAGCTCAGCCTCAAAGACTCCCTCCAGCCGTTCTCCTTCAAAACAGGGCTCAATGAAGACGTTTGCCCGGAAAAGGCCAAGTGTCGACGCCATGGACCAGAAGTAGCCGCTCAGAACTGCTGTATCTGCTGGATCATTCAATCCAAAGCAAAGGCGGCAGGAGAGCTTCTCAAGGACGATTGTTTTGAGAAGATCCAGAAGGAAATTTATGATGGCAGGTGCAGCATCCAGTAGCGTGCCGGGTGAAGGCGATCGCTTGATGTCATGATCCCGTTCATCTTTAGTAATCTCGGTTTCCGTTCCTCCATCCGGCTTGACTTTTCCTTCATTTCCTTTTTCTGCGGTTAGCTTTACCTTTTCTTCCTTCCGGTCGTCATCCTCCCCGTCTTCATCTTCCGTATCATCTTTTTTCAAAGTGGAAGCCATTATATCCGCGGCCGATTGTGACATAATTCCTTTATGCTTCAAAGTGATGCCAAGCCAGTCTATCCTGTAACTTCCTTGCATTAGTGGCCCATTTTTACTGAAATTCAAGGAAAAGTGAAAGGGAACGAATAGAAGAACGATTAGAAGAATAAATAGGAGAATTATCAGAAGCAAAATGATTGAGACGGCAGGAGATGGAGCGGCAGGAAATAGGACTGCAGGAAACAAAGCCTCTGCCATTAGATGAAAAGGAATTTGCATCCCGTTAGCCTCATCTCCAATCTATTCTATGTCAACGGCGGCCGTATGTGATGGCTTCTTTTCTCTGCTCTCCCAATAACGAGCGACCTTTTCTATAATGTTATCCGCGAGGCTGGTTACCGGCTCCGTGATAGCGCTCTGGCTCGATAAAGGAATAACTTTCACACCATCAATTCCCGGAATTCCCTTGAAGACGATCACAACCGCCACAGGAAAGACCCCCACACCACCGCCGGCCCCACTTGTTAAGACGCCTTTACTCGCATCTTCGTGTCCCTGGCCGGTGCCAAAGCCCATTCCCATCTTAGTAATGGGTATGATGATCTTGTCCTCCGTCTCTATCGGCTCACCCATTATGTTCCTGGCCGAGAGAGCCTTGATAAGCTCATCCACAGTCGTCTTTATGGCATCAACACCGGTCATCTATATCTCCGTTAATAACTATAGTCTCTTTATACTTACATCTTTCTGAATGTGAGTGTCATATCAATTTCAATATTCAAGACTTGGTTGAAGTCGGTCGGTTATGAGTGCTCAGTAAGGCTTATCAGGCATTGATGTTCACTAAATCCTGGAAAAGGTATAATTAGACCATTAACACCTCCAGAAAATGATAAAAGGAGAGAATGATGTCGGAGGACCTCAAATCAGTCTATATCAGAGCTCCGGAGATCTTCCAGAAGCTCCGGCGCGAGATCGATAAAGTCATGGTCGGCCAGAACGTGGCCATAGAGCAGCTCTTGGTCGCCATTATCGCAGGAGGCCATGCACTTTTGGAGAGCAATCCGGGACTTGCCAAAACACTACTGGTAAAGACGACCGCATTTAGCCTGGGACTTGACTACAGCAGGATTCAATGCACACCGGATCTTATGCCGGCAGACATTACCGGCACCACCATCATTGACGATACGGAGGGAAGAAAGAAGTTCCGGTTTGAGGCAGGGCCGGTCTTTTCCAACATCGTCCTGGCGGATGAGATCAACAGGGCGTCTCCCAAGACCCAGAGCGCGCTCCTGGAGGCCATGCAGGAAAAACAGGTAACTGTCGGAAACAAGACCTATCTTCTGGATAAGCCCTTCTTCATTCTGGCCACGCAAAACCCCATAGAGATGGAAGGTACATTTCCCTTGCCGGAAGCGCAGTTGGATCGATTTCTGCTCAAGATCTTCATGGATTACCCCACTCCATCAGAGGAGATGGAGATCCTGGAGAGATATACCATTCGCGGAGAGCCAAATGTAGAAAAAGTGGTCAGCAAAGAAGAGGTGATCGCTCTGCAAAAACTATCTCGCGATATACCTGTCTCCGACGATCTGAAAAAAGCGGTCGTCAATCTTGTCCTGGCCACCCGCAAGTGGGAAGGCGTCCAGTACGGAGCCAGTCCCAGAGCCTCCATCGGTCTCATACTCTCTGCCAAGGCGAGAGCCTTTCTGCAAGGACGAAACTACGTCTCCAAGGAGGATCTGCATGTCATGGCCTATCCTGTCTTGAGGCACAGAATCATCCTGGGCTTCGAGGCAGAAAGAAAAGGGCTGACAAGAGACCAGGTGGTTACAGACATCTTGAGGAGTCTGTCCATCTGAAGGAATCTTGCAGGACCCGGCCACGAGAGAGCATAAAGACGGGCTTATAGGATTAATTATGGATACAGAGTTCTTCAAAGAGCTGGAGAGGTTTACTCTATTTGTCAAGAAGCGCGTCTCGACCGCCTACAGCGGAGGCAGGAAATCCCTGCGTTTCGGTCACGGTATAAGTCCTGTCGGCTACCGGGAGTACCGCAAAGGAGACGACTTCAAGCTTGTGGACTGGAAAGTCTACGGGAGGACAGAGAAGCTCTACATTCGGGAGCACGAGGAGGAGAGAAGCCTCGTCGTCCATATTCTCCTGGACGGCAGCGCCAGCATGGGCTATGATGGAAAGTTCGCTTATGCCTCGCGTCTGGCTGCAGGTTTTGCATATCTTGCCACAATGGAGAACGAGAAGTATGCCGTATCTCTCTTCTGCAATAAGTTCTATCCGGGTGAGCCCAAACGCGGGCGGAGAAATCTCTTCTCATCAATCGAGGAGCTGGATGAGACCGTGCCCAGGGGTGGAACAAGCCTGAAGAATGTCACTGAACAGTTCGATGCCCTTGTCAAGACAACAAGCCTGGTGGTAGTGTTATCCGATCTTCTGGAGGACACGGAAGAGGTCCTGTCCAGCATCTTTCGGCTATCCGCGCACGAGCTGATTGTCATTCAGGTCCTGGCATCAGAAGAGATAGAAATGGGCTTTGGAGGGGATGTGAAGTTCGTTGATCTGGAGACGGGGATCCCGCTAGTCACCCGCGTAACGGAAGGGGAGCGTTCGGATTATCTGAGTAGGATGAAGGAGCACAACGATTCCATCAGAGCTGCGTGCAGCCAGGTTGGTGCGGATTACTTCCTCTTCCGAACGGATCGACCTATCTTTGAAGCCTTTTCGGAGATGCTGACCAGAGCCGTGATCTGGAAGACATAAAGCCGGAAAAATGGTGCACAAGATATCATGAAATCAAATGCAGGTACAACAAAATCGAATATCAGAAATATCAAGCTTGATTACGGCCAGGGATGCATCGATATGCTGGCGGATGAAGCGGCAGAGGTAGTTCTCCCAGAGGAGCTACCTCCGGCCCGTCCGGGCGAGGTCGAGAGGTCTCTTGACCAATATTTGGGAAAAAGCCTGGACGAGTTCCAGGGCTGCCGGTCGGCCTCGATTCTGGTCAGCGATATCACAAGGCCCGCACCCAGCCACATCATGCTTCCTCCGCTTATCAAAAGAATGAGGGAATTGGGCATCAAGAACCCGGAAATAGTCTTCGCTCTGGGCACGCACAGAAGAATGACGGCCCAGGAGGAAGCGTATCTTTTGAAGGATTGTTTGAGCCTGCCCCACAGGCAGCACGACCCACAAGCCTGTGTCTCATTGGACCGGACAAAGCGCGGAACGCCGGTGGAGATCCTGGAGAGCGTCGCCTCCTCTGATCTGATCGTGGCCACAGGAAATATCGAATACCACTATTATGCAGGCTACAGCGGAGGAGCCAAGGCCGTCCTGCCCGGAGTCAGCTCTGATGCCTCGGTGATCAAAAATCACGAGCTTATGAGAGATCCTGCAGCGGTAACAGGACGACTGGACAGCCCGGTTCGCCAGGACATGGAAGACGCCGCCCAGATTGCAGGTCTTGATTTCATCCTGAATACGGTCCTGAACAGCAGGAAAGAGATCGTCTTATCGGTTGCGGGCGACTTTATCCAGGCGCACCGGAAAGGAGCTGCAGCAGTGGATCAGATGTATAAGTGCGCAGTCAATCCTGCTGAGATCGTTGTGACCTGTGCCGGAGGCAGGCCCAAGGACCTCAACCTCTTCCAGGCCCAGAAGGCCCTGGACAACGCCAAGAACGCTGCTCTGCCCGGAGGGACCATCATACTCCTGGCGGAGTGCTGCGAAGGATTGGGCCACCCGGTCTTCGAGCGCTGGGCAAGCGAAGCCGCGTCTGCCGAGGACTGCTGGGAGCGATTTGGGCGGGAGTACGAGTTCGGAGGGCATAAGGCGGCATTTCTGGCCAGGGAGTCCCTAAGGCATCACCTGATACTGGTATCGTCGCTGCCCAGAGATAAAGTTGAGATGTGCTTCATGACTCCCGCTAAAACTCTGCAAGAGGCTCTTTCCCTAGCCAGGGAGCGGCAGGGCAAGGATGCGAGGATGCTGTTGATGCCTCACGGGAATCTGACGCTGGCGGTAAAGAAGTAGTATAACTCTAAATTCAAAAGATTCTTCTAAAGATTTTGCTCGCATAATTCCTCGGCTGAATGGCACGGCTTGACAGCTTGTCAATCCTACGTTCTCTTTATCCTACCGCCATCCTCACCCAGGTCACAGATCTCACTGCTGACGAAGCTATCCCCCTCGCGCCCGAGCTCACAGACGAGCTTGCCGTCGACAATGCGCAGGATGCGGTCGGTCTTCTCCGCCAGAGCCATGTCATGTGTCACTAAAATGAAAGTCTGGTTGATCTTTCGGTTCAGCTCCCGCAGCAGGTTATAGATGAGATCGGAGGTCTTTGTATCCAGGTTGCCGGTCAGCTCATCTCCTATCACTATGGACGGCCCGTTGGCCAGTGCCCTTGCCACGGCTACTCGCTGGTTCTGGCCGCCGGAGAGCTGATTGGGCCGGCTGTCCTGCCGATCGGCCAGGCCCACCGCAGACAGGAGTTCCTGGGCCCTATCTTTGGCGGCAGCCTTGCTCTTTTTGGCGATGAGCATGGGCATCATGACGTTCTCCAGGGCTGAGAACTCCGGGATGAGGTGATGGTACTGAAAGACGAAGCCCAGCTCTTGATTGCGAAGTCTTGCTCTCTCTTCCGGGCTTGCCTGGCTGACATCTATCCCTTTGAGAAAGATCTGGCCTAAGCTTGGAGTGTCCAGAAGGCCGATCATGTTGAGCAGCGTGCTCTTACCGCTGCCGCTAGGGCCCACAATGGATACAAACTCGCCCGCTTTTATTTTGACGCTGACCCCGTCTAAAGCCCGTACCTCTACTCCGTTTCCATAGATCTTGCTCAGGTCTTTGAGTACAATTATTTCGTCACTCACTTGGCTTTCGCCTCCACTGGGCCAGAGTTTATCGAGGCACCTCTTCGTATTTGCCTCTCCGTCTCCTGAGAAGAACGATCATGAGCATGGCTAATGCTGCAGATCCTGCCGGAAAGTCTGCTTTCTCTGCCGTACCGGTGGCGTTGATCCTGACCAGTGGCTTGGCCTCAATCACATTCTCCTCCAAATCCTTGACGGCCCCATTCTTTCCGAGCAAAACGGTGCGTAGGTAATAGATGCCTGGCTCAAGTGTCTTGTTCCAGGTGATCTCTACAGTCTCATCGTCTCCTGTAAGAAGGACTGGAGTCCTCTTCTCGATGGTATAGAGAATTGAATCGTTTTGAGATAGAATAAACTGCAAAGATCCCTCAAAAGGAACGCGAGAGTTGCCTATGACTGTGGCGCTGGCGCCGGTCTCATCCTGATAGGTCTCGGTGATCATGGCATCATCGACCGCCCGGAAGGAATTCATGAAGGCTCTGGTCTGGTTGTGATTCAGCTCCACAATCTTCACCCGGCCCGCATACTCATGCCCGTTTTCCAGGATCTGCTTCCAGGCATAGTCCTTCGTAATCGGAATGGAAAAGCTTCCCGAAATGGGTATTGCCCGTTCTCTGGTGACATACACGGCCTTGTTCCCGTCGATAAGCATATAGTAAATATCTACAACCGTGGGATCATTGGCACTGATAGCAAGGTGCATGCCGCGAGAGTCTGCACGAAAATCGCGCACATCAAACCTTATGGGCTCCACCCCACCGTAAAAGAAGCTATTGCACTTCCTGGAGACCACGGTCCCATTTTTCCATAAGCTGGCGCAGATATCATAGCTCCCTTTTTCGGCTTCGAAGGGTGCCCAGCTAATGACAAAGGTTCCCGGACCGTCAGGCGTCAGGTTACGGGTCATGATCGGCTTTCCTCCGTAGATCAGATCCAGCTGCAAAGCCGTGCCTGATACGTCTCCTTCCAGAGTTACATCAGCAGAGTCCATACTGGAGTAAAGATCCGCTATCTCCTGAGACTGGGCTGTTCCAGCTGTAACCATCAGGACTGCCAGGGCCAGCAGGATCGCTAAATGCCAAATCGCGCTTATTCTCATATCTACCTCACCTGCCAGCAATTGCCGGGCATTCTGTCTTATCTGAAAGGATTTAAAACTAACTTTATAAAGAACGAAAAAAGATGAAATGCGAGGGCGGTTTTCAGAGGATAGAAATCGGTGGACTGGTTGGAGCTCTGCCAAAGTTGGAGGGCTCATGACTGAACACAACATGGTATCTCGGATGACAGTGCTGCTTACCTGTCAGAGGAAGACGAACTTTCCCCAACTTCCGTCGGATAAACTATTTCCGTTGAAAAATCCAATGCGAAGAGAGAATGTGGCCTGAGGAACTGATTCAGAAGCGGCTCAAGGATGGGATCGGTGAAGCGATCCTCAAGGATGCCGTAATAATCAGGAGACTGGAACCTGACGACCTGATTCCAGCCCTGGAGATCGACCAGGAGGTCTTCGGGGGATATGATCCGAACATCTTTACTGCCTTTTATGAGTACCATCCCGGCAGCACTCTCGTTGCCGAAGTGGGCGGAAAGGTGGCAGGCTTCATCTTAGGATTCAAGCATGCACCCTTCGAGGGCAGGGTCTTCTGGCTGGCGGTAAAGCCGGGCTATCAGTGCCGCGGTATCGGCATGAGGCTCATGCTGGATATTCTTAAGATCTTCAGGCATATGGGTGCGCTGAGTGCAACACTTGAGGTCAGGGTAAGCAATAAAAAGGCCCAGGCGCTCTATTCTACACTGGGATTCCAGATGATCGGCATAGTCCCAGCATACTACTCCGATGGCGAGGCGGCCATCATCATGAAGCTCCGCCTCTAGATTTCGCAGAGACGTGATAATTAAACGCACTTGAAAAAAAGAATCACACGTCTCTTCTGTGTAATCGTCGTCTCCGTCCGTTCGTCCTCCGTGCGCTCTGCGCCTCTGCGGTTTTCTTCCGTAAGCATTCCTCTGCCACCCTATACAGCCCAGAGCCTCTAAATCTAGCTACTCCACGCCTCGTGCCGTCAGCCTGAACTCCGCCAATCCACCCTCTGGGAGAGAGCGGTGCTTCATCAGCCTGGCACTCCGCAGTCCTTCCCCCTTCTTCTCCAAAGAAATGATCGCTTTGCACATATGCTCGAGTGACGTGCCGCCTATTGGCCTCAGCGCTTTGTTCTCGATATCCGTATAGACTTGGTTGGTTATCACTACGGGAATTCTGTGCCTTCGTGCGATCTCCTGGCATTCGGAGAGCTGGACGGTCAGAGTCCGGCGCACCTGCCGGTTATCATCCGCTTCCAGGAGCACACGGTAAAGGGATGTCGCAGAATCAAGAATTATCAGCCCCAGATCCCGGCCGGCGATCTTGGCGGCTTCTCTGATGGCTATTGCCTGCTGCTCCAGACTCATGGGCTCGAAGATCATGATCTTTGCCGCCATCTCTTCTGCGCCGGGGCCAGCGATCTGCTTGAATCTCTCGGCGCTGAAGCCCTCCGTATCTATGAAGATGACGCGTAAGCCGCGGCTTACCGCCTGCACTGCCAGCTGCAATACTATGTTGCTCTTTCCTGTGCCCGACTCCCCGTAAACCTGGGTTATTACGCCGGATTCAAACCCACCACCCAGGAGGAGGTCCAGGCTCTGGCAGCCCGAAGGCAAGCGTTCAAGCATGTTCATTCTATCTCTTGTGCGAAAAGTCGTCGATCCTTTCCATGAGACGGTCCATTGCCTCCCGCTCCCTGGGACCGCCGCAACGGTTGATAATCCTCTGCATCTTCATCAGTTCCTCATAATAGGAATCAGTGCGAAGAGCCATATACCTGGTTGCAGCCACGGCCGCTTCTATCACCAGATTTGCTCCCCGGTTGCAGGCGCGAAAGTCCTTTCTCAATACTTCGCCTTTCACCGGTTCCACTCTGGCGATGATGATATCCGAGGCAAAAGCCTCGCATTTGAACAGCACCCAGGCCTCTGCATCCTTCAGCACGGGCAGATCTTCGCGCCTCACAAAATATTCCGGTGGAAGGTCCTCCAGTGCCGTCTCCGCGAAAAGCCAGGCATCATGAGTTATGTTGGCCACGAACCACCCTTTGGTCAGAACGTTTTCATAAGTGTGAGTTCCCAGGAAGAGACGGACGTATAGGCTGTCGCCGTCTCTGATAATGCCCAGAGGCGCCGCATTGATTCGATCGCGAGTCTCAGTTGTCGCGATCACCTCATTTATGCCGTCCAGTATGCCAAGCTCGTCCAGAGCTTCATTGCCGTAAAGCATGATCAAAACCTCAAGTCCCTCAGAAGGGAGATAAATAAAGATGCCGCAATGAGGTCTGCAGTGGAGCCGGGATTTATATCCTGGGCCTGGAGGTCGCAATCCATCTGACGGGCCTTTTCCAGTGTAGTGTCAGCCAGTGCCCCGGCCGCCTGCTGGGAGACCTGGAGGGCCTTTTCGGGTCCGAACTTGGCAGAAATCAGGCTGTCCGGCACTTCTGCCAGCGCTTCCAGGAAAGTTCTGACGACGCCCTCATTCAGGCCAAACTTTCCAGTCTGCTCCTCCAGCCGTTTTGCGAGCAAAAAAGATCGCCTGTAACTTGTAGCCCATTCGCGAGCCACAATGTCGTGATCTTTGGAGAGCTTCATAAGCTCTAGCAATGTTTTTTTGCTCTGGAGCAGGGCTTTTTCGGATCCATTTTCCAGCAGGCTGAACTCCTCTACCTCTGCCACCCTGGCACCGGCCAATTCGAAGGCTCTGTAAAAGTCGATAGAATCCTGGACGGTGGTCGTTTCCAGGACACGAGCCAGCTCTTCTTCCAGACATCCTGGCCTGCTCGTGGCTAAGGCGATTGGAATCATGAGCACCAGGGAGCCGAAGTGAGTATTGCTGCTCAGGCCCCAGGTTCTCCAGGCCTTCACTCCCTCCAGAATCAGGGAGCCAGGATGACCCTGGCCGAGAGCCGCTTCTCTGAAGACGGGATAAGAAGAAACGGCGCTTGCCAGAAAGTGATGAAAGCCGATTTCAGAAAAATCGTGGCAGCGGTCGACGTTACCGGGCTTGGGACTGGAAGAGAGCTCGAAGAGCATGGCCAGCACTGCGCACTGGGCAGCGCGGTCTGGGTCATTCATAACCAATCTCAATCAAGAGGATTTGCGGAGCAGATCCTCTGCCAACTTCTTTTTCAGTTCCATGTACTCTTTTCCAGAGAGCCCGATTTTAGATAGCGCCGCGTCTCGAAGGTAGCAGAGTTTGCTGATCTTGCAGCACCATACCAGACTTCCAAAGCATGTGCCGTCCCCTTTCTCCAGTGGCGTGCCTCTGGCAAAGGAGAGCTTCTTTTCCACGAACTCCTCCGGTGTCATGCCCGCTTTCTTCAGGGCTCCAAACATGGCACAGTGCTTGACTGGAGGGCAGCAATAGGCCAGGCCTCGCAGGTCCCCGCCAGCGCATATGTGCTTGGGCGCATTGCACCATCCGCTCAATGAGTCGTATTCCATTAATGCCCCGGCAAGCCATTCCGCAAACTCGGGGTCTGCTCCACGGAGCGACACCACATCCGCTCCCATGGCCAGAAGATTCTTGGCATCTTCAAACTCGCCCACATCTGCCAGCGCCATAACCACCGGACCGCGAATATCTGCAGCTTTCTTTACCATTTTGGGGCTCGCTCCATTCAATCCCCTCAGGTCGAGGTGAATTATATCCAGCTCGGTCTCATTGAGTTTCTGCAAAAGAACATCGGATAGATCTTCCGGCCTGATCCTTAGAGAAAGTGTGACTCCACAGCGTTTCAGGATTGGGATCAGCTCCAAAAGCCGGATCGGATCTCGGATCTTAGACATGCGTAGCTCGAGCATGCAGAGATTTCGGCTCGCGATCCTGGCTGCCTCTAAGAGCGGCTCATCTTCTGAACTGGTAACGGAGAGGCCAAATGCTCCCGATATGTTTGATCGGTCTGATCCGCATGATCCATCTGTTGATTTCCTTTTCCGATCTACGTTCAATTTATCCAGGCAGGCTTGCATCTCCGTAATGGGAATCTCGTCCAGATTGAAGCCTTCCAGTAAGAGCAAGCCAGCGGAATTGTTAGAATCCAACCGGTCATAAGAAGAAATGATGGCAACGGGATTATCAATATGTAGATATCCAATTTCAAGCATCAGAACCCGATGAGTGTCGCATGAAGATATCAGGCTTTCGCTTCCATACTCTAAATAATATTTTATAATCATAACGATAACGATGGCCAGGCCATCTCTGCTGATCCATTTCTCACTCATCATTTTCGGCCGGCCTGCTCTTCAGAGATTTGGCTGAGCCTTGCCAAGTCCTCTGCCATCTTTATATCTGAGAAAAGGCAAAGCAATTTGCGGTGATATGATGGTGACCTTCAAAATAGATGCTGATGCAAGGGCAAAAGTGCAGGGATCAGAGGATCAGGAGAAGTACCCGATCGTAGCCAAGGTTAAAGGGACAGGAAAAGATGGTGCCCTGAATGTCCAGGTCTCAGGTGAGGGCCAAAGTCCCATATCTGCCAGAGTGTCCGGCGACTCCCAGAATCCAATCGCCATCGAGCCCATCGAGGTTGCACCGATCACCATAATTCCCGATTTGAGAGTCGTATCGCAGACGATCGATATTGGTGCCATTGTCGACGCTCTCACAAAATTGTCCCAGGGGGTCAAGATAGAGGTTGCCAATTCTGAAGCTCCGCTGTCCATTGCCATCGGAAAGATCCCGGTAGATCTGACCATCTCCGTGTCTTCTCCGGCGCAGGAGACGGTATTCAAGGTTGAGATCAAGGGGACTGTGGGGGCCTGATAGTATCGATAGATTCAATAGACGATTCTGGTGATCTTTATAGTTCCTGCGTGGTTGATTACGATTATCGCGGCAGCCCTTCCCATATCTGAGGTCCGGGGAGCCATACCACTGGCCATAGGATTCTATGGATTATCGCCAGTGCAAGCGTACCTGCTATCAGTCTTCGGCAATCTGCTGCCCATAATTCCCTTGCTTTTGTTTCTGGGCCCGGTCTCAGATTATCTGAGGCGTTTTGCCATAGGGGATAGGTTCTTCACCTGGCTATTCGCCCGCACGCGCAGAAAGTACATCCAGGACCACGAAGACTTCGGTCTTACGGCGCTAGCGATATTTGTCGCCATTCCGCTGCCGATTACCGGTGCTTGGACTGGCTGTTTGGTTGCTTTCCTGCTCGGCTTTCGTTTCTGGCATGCCTTCGCGGCCATCGCGGCCGGCGTCCTTGTCGCCGGAGTTATCGTTACGGCTATGTGGTATGGAGTAAGTTCAGTTTCGGGTGCTCTGAGAATGATAATATGAGTACGCAAAGGCGAAGTTCGTCTCCTTTGAGAGCTGGAATCAATGGTACGATCCGGAGACAGGGCAACGCCGGGAAGATATTCGCAGTCCCACCTCAAAACTTTGGGAATAAGTTGAAATAGTAATAGCTCACAATATATTTATGAGGTGAGACTATAGGCGACACAACTATCTACGTATGTATCGCTCCTGTAACCACCCATTATATCCAAGACGACCCGCCTGATTTCTTCCCACCGCTGTCCTACGGTTTCTAGCAGGCTTTAACGGCGGTGACAGGCGCTGTGGCGGCCAAAAAATAAAACTCTTTTTTAAGCCTGATGCAAAGATCTTTTCCCGATCTACATTCATGATTTAAAAAGAGACTGCGAGGCTGATAAACCCTCTGCCCCAGATTACATTTTTCCTCACTGCAACAGAACTTTTATCGAACGATCAGGGGATCGGCCGGAATGGACCCGTTTCAGTAACCCATGGAAGACTTTGCCGCTGCGGGAGCTGCTGCAGAGGCCGCACCGGTGACAGTTACATTGATCATGGCGTATTTGGCAGGAACTAGGGGAGTATGGTCGTTATTAACCAGCTCTACGGCAAATTTATGCATTCCGGGCATTACATTGGTCCATGTGTAACTGGTATTGACAGTTGGATAATACGTGCCGGCAGCGGAGATTGCGGGCTTGCCTGGAGTGGTCGGAATAGCAGCAACATCCATGAAGTAGTGTATGTGACCCTCGCCTGCATTATTCGCCTGTCCTAATTTGCTCGCCAGAGTCAAATCATCAACATGAACCATAACGGTGACATTACCCTCTGGAACTGTTGCGCCCTCAAGTGGTGAAGTTATCTGGATGCTCGGCGCTCCAAGACCCAAATCCGCAGCGCTGGCAGGATGAACGGCAACAGCCAACATAAGCAATCCCATCATCGTTGCTAGAAGATAGATATTTTGTATTTTTTTCATCATAACAACTCCTATAAATCGCATACAATACGTATAGCTTAAAGATTATTAACTTATGGGTACTATTAAGGAATCAGCATGCATTAGCGATTTACAGAGCAACATTTCTCGATTTGAATGCAGATAGAGCCGTCAATATTGTCGAAACGGCATTCAATTTGGACCACATTTTTTATATATTTTGAAATACCATATTGTACTCCATGACTCGCAATGAAAGACATGTTGTAAAGAATCCGGAAAGCGGCTGGGACATTAAGAAGCCTCATGCACAACTAGCATCAAGTCATGCCGGGACAAAAGCCGAAGCTATTTCACTTGCGCGGAAGATATGTAAGAACGAAGGCGCAGAGTGCATAATTCATGGAGAAAACGGGAGATTTCGGGACTACAACAGCTACGGCAAATATGGATTGTCACCCAAAAATAGATTGGATGAAGCATACAAGGGGATAATCTCTTGGTCTTATCAATTGTATTGTTTCATTCGGAGCTATTTGCCTGTTATATCAGGTAAACACTGAATTTCGATCGGCTGCGACAGGCTTCGGATCGCTATATCGAATCGCAGGGATAAGGAAGCTGAATGTAATTGGCCGAGCATACGGATGGACAGCCAGGCAGGCCAAGCTATGATATGAAATATCTCAATTTTTTCCGCCATTCAATAAACGGTCATACCTTTCTTGCAATAGGCTTTTGATCAGGAAACAGACGGGCAATTTCCGGAATGAACCCCCCATGGCTTGGGGATGGATGGACGACAAAACAACAGGGACGCTCAGTATGCGGGCCGCTTTCGCAGCACAAATTGCCGCTGACTTGATTATGGTCTTGTCCCCTGAACCGACACCCTTGAACATTGCAGGCAGGTAGTCCACCAAAATCAAAGAGCTATCCTTATCGTCCAGCAACTCCAATTTTTCATAGCCTTAACGAGTAGATTCTTACTGTTCCCTGTCGCTCTACAAAGATCTTATTCTCGCGGGCAAGCCAACCCAGTGCGCCGTAAATCTCCTCAAGAGGCAAAGCTGTAGCCTTTACGAGATCGTTTACGGTCATTGGACCTTTCTGATTGAGCGACTTCCAGACAATGCCGGCATTGATGCCGAAAATCAATTCAACGTCCTCGCTCGCTCTCTCTGTATCCATCTTCTTGCCGGAAACAGGCCGCTGTTCAGCATCAGCACCAGCAACCTGGATTCTGGTAACTTCAGCCTTTGCACCAGCCTTCAAGTTGGCCGCCGTCTTCCCAACTCCGGCCATCCCTTTTCTTACATCGGCCTTTACTTTCTTCATAGTTTCATTTGCCACCATTAAATCCTCCTTTTATGTGTCTACATTTAATACTCCTTCTTTGAATTTAAGGTTTTTCGGTACCAAAGCACCGAAGAGGTATGTCGATCAGTGTATCATTGCCCGACTCCAAAAAGATTAAACTTTGGGCATCGACTGGAGCCCAGGAATACGACATCCTGGTCTCTCGGTTTACCACTAATCATCATAGCTCAACTTTCGAAACATAAACAATTCTGCGGCTTGTCGACAATAGACGATTCCCGCCAAAAACAATAAATATGAAGCATTATCACAAGGGTCTCTCATAAATGGTTCTATGCGATAAAAGCAAGGGGCCAGAGAATCAGGAGACTGGTGATTTTCCAAGGACCTTTCAACGATCTCGGACTATGCTGAATTCTCATAATTACAGTTCCGTCTTGGAAAATACGATCAAGCGGAATAGAGTTCTGACATTAATTGAAGAGAAACTCTAAATATAAAAGGACTAATGGAACGTAGGATATTTCAGAGGTTTAAATCATGCTAAATGGATTCAAGGACTTCCTGGCATTATTGGTATTGGCTACATTAGCTATGACGAATGTCGCCCTTTCTGAAGATTGGAGCAGCTACAGTCCGGCCCACACACTTGGATCCGGAGATAGTGATTGGTGGACGGCATACCCGGATCAAAATGAAAATTCCGGCTCATCTGTAGATCACCCATCCTGGGTTCTGGATGCCCTCAAAGAGAAACCTGTGCTCATCCTGGTTCACAGCAGCAACTGCGTACCATGCCTGACTCAGATACCGAGAATTGAGAGCGCTGTAGAGAGCAACAGCGGCGACATTTCATACTTCGATGAACTTGCTGAAGGAAGCAGCTATCAAAAAGCAGTTGGTATCCTGGATGTCTATAACCCAACAGGAGGAGTACAATATGTGCCCACGACGATCTTTGTGACGCTGATCAAAGGCTCTGATGGAAAGGTGGAAGTTGCCTGGTACAGCCAGCTGGATGCAATGAGCGAGGACGAGATAAATTCCTTTGTATCGGATTCCATCTATTATTATAAACAGAATGCGGCAGGATGGAAGTGAGTGGGATATAATGCCCTACCAAAAAAAGGAGCAAACAATCGCTCTAATCTTTCTTTTATTCTTTTCTGCACTTTGCCTCTTCGTCAACCCCGTCTCTTCTGAAACAATAAAGGCTCCGGATTTCAGCGCCACGAGCACAGACGGGATGAATTTTTCCCTGAGCGATTTTCGTGGGGCTCCGCTGGTTTTGCATATTACCAACATCGAGATCCCATTATGCGTTGAGTGCGAAAAGTCACTGAAGGGCCAGGTGCAAGAGCTGGCGAGACTTGTGTCCATGGACCCCAAAGTCCAGATAGTCACCTTGAACCTCCGGAAGAATCCGTATTCTCAGGACGGGAAGTCGCTGGCGGAAAAATGGTGGAAGGTCAATATAACCTGGCCCTGGACTGAGGATATTGAGCCCTATACGATCGCCAGCAAGTATCTCGATTACTTGAATGTGAGAGGTGGAACCTCCAACCCGACTATCATCCTGATTGATAAGGATGGTAACGTCGCCGCAGTCTACCACGTCTACAAGGTAGGCGAGGGAGAGATAGATGGCGTACAAAAGGCTGAGGCTCTTCAGGATATGCTGAGAAACCTGAATGGGACCCAATGGAGTGGGTGGGAGAATGGAGCCATCCAGACGAATCAGGAGACGGATCTGGCAAGCAGCACAATTGCCTTCTGGTGGAAATGGCTGGAAGACGAAGTCTCCAGGAAGGATGTAACTGTTGTAGGAATGTTCATCCTGGGCATCCTGACCTCTATTGCGCCCTGCTCTATTGCCCTGATGATAGCGGTATTTTCTTACGTCATGACCGTTCGCAGGAAGGACGAGTACCTGGCGAAGAGCGCCTCCACATCGAGAGAGGGGTTCATGATGGGGATTGCGTTCACCATTGGCCTGGCCCTGGTCTTCTTTGTCCTGGGGCTTTTCATATCTCAATTGGGTACCTTCGTCAGTGACTCAAAGCTCTTCGACCTGATAGCCGGAATGGTCATGATAACTTTGGGCATCAGCAATTTTAAGCCTCTGGGTGAGATTCTTGAGCCTGTGACATCACGAATTCGACCCAACCGTGGTGAATGTTGTGAGACGAAAAAAAGCCTTCTGCAAAGGGCGGTCGAGGCCTCTGTCAGCATCTCCAGGCATTCTGCATTCCTTGGAGCCTTCACTCTGGGCATCTTCTTTGCTCTGGGATGGGCACCCTGCGCTCTTTCCATGATCATGACGGCCTTAATCTGGCTGGCATCGCAAAACGTAACGCCCCTGACTGGCGGCATGATGCTCTTCTTCTTCGGCCTCGGACACGGAGCGCCTATCATTCCCATAGCCACCTTTTCTCGGACCGTCGGAGGAAGGATCGGGGATAGATACATCTCTGTTGGGAAATGGACCACCAAATTCTTCGGGCTGCTGGTGATAGCTGTGGGTGTGGTATATGCTGTCAGGTATGTTGGTTTTCGATTGTGGTGAGAGCCCCGGCTTTTAAAAGAGAGGAAGGGTTCCTCTCTTGACCTAATTTATCTTTTATTTGGAATTTCAATGAGCATGATTTCCGTAAGAGATGTTTTCTTGTTGATGCACCCCAAAAATATCCATTCCCGAAACCTCTTTAAATCTTCAAAACAATCTACTGATCATGAAAACCATTCATTCTATCATAATAATCGCGCTTCTATTGCTGGCTGGCCAGGCCAGCGCGTCCTACTGGTTCAAGGTGACGGACATATCGCCGATAATCATGATGCCAAACAGCGAGGCCAACTTTACGGTATCGGTTAGGGGCCTGGGAAGCCAGGGTGAGTACGTTCAGATGATATTCCTGAACAAGAGCCAGGGAATCGATACCACCTGTGACAAATTGATCAAGTACGTCTACCCGGCCGGCACGACAAAATACAACTGTTCTGTCAAGTCAGCGGATATTCCTCCCGGCAACTATTCGTTTGTGGTGGACGTAGCGGCTAAGGGAGCGCTCTCCGGAAAGAAGACGGCCTATGTGAATGTCATAGCGGCGGGAAATAGTGCATCGATCGAATCCCAGATGAATCTGACGGATCAGACGACACAGAATATGTCCGAAAATCAGTCGCAGACTAATCAGGCACTGGAGGAGACAAAAGTCAATCAGACAAGTCAGACCACCGCAGGGCCAGAGGCCAGGGGAACACCGGCTTTGGGAGTCGTGCCTGCGTCTCTTGCCCTGCTTCTGATTATGCGGAGGATGAAGCGCTAAAGAATTCTGAAATCTCCTCTCTTATTTTCGTCTGGAGCCTCTTGACGAATTCAAGACTCATCGTCCATATTCCAGCCCAGGCGTTCCCTGATAATCAAGTAGCTCATCTCTGGCGATATTGCTCCTGCCTCGGTGCAGATCAAATCAATGTACTGATGGGGTGTGACATCAAATGCGGGGTTACGCACCGTAACGTGTCCATATTTGGAAATGTCAGGCAGCACCTCAGCAGGCTCGCGCTCCTCAATGGTGACAAGCTCCCCTAGTATCGTCTTTGGGCTGAACTTGTAGGTCTCGGCTGCCACCATGAAGCTCGTGCGCGCCTCGCGGGCACACAGGGCAATCTGAGCCGTGCCGATCTTGTTGACAAGCGTGCCATTAGCCGTTATTACATCCGCTCCTACTACCACCAGGTCTACTTCATTCATGACGCTTCTCGCGGCAGAGTCCACAATCAGCTCTGTCTCGATTCCGAGCTTGTCCAGCATTCCGATAGTGGTAATCCCCTGAAACCTGGGCCGCGACTCTGTGGCAATCACCTTGATCTTCTTTCCCGATTTATGCGCGGCACTGATGACGGATATCGCTGCTTGCGAATTGCAGTGCGTAAGAATGGTATCACCATCTCTGATCCTGCGGCTGCCTATCTGGCCGATCTTCTCTACTGCTTTTTGGGAGTTCTCGATGAAGTTATTGGCGTTAAGCTGCACAGCCTGACGGGCACTATCCACATCTTCTGCCCGGTACTTCATCACCATGCGTATGGCATTGGCGAGCGATACGGCCGTAGGCCTCGTCTTGAGGAGCAGATTTGCCGCACACTCCAGCTCTGCATTGAACTCGTCAAGGCTTTGCGCCTTTTGGGCCATAGAGAAATCCCTCAAAGAAGCGGCTGCAGCCGTAGCAATCCGTCCGGCGCCCCTGATCTCCATGCTGCTAATCTTCTCAGCCGTCTCCAATACCTGATCCATCGGTTTCATCTGTTCAATGTTCGGCCGGATTAGGATAAATCAATTTCTACAAAACATAGCTGATCGCTTGTTTCGGGCAGATATCCACACAGCTGCCACATAGTATGCACTCAGTATTTTCCATACTCCCCTGCCGGACCATAATGTTCACATCGAGTCCCATAGGGCAGTTTTTTGAGCATTTCTTGCAGTCCGTACACAGGCCTGTATCAGCCGACAAGTGAAGTGCCGGCCAGCGGACAAGGTTTCGGATCTTTCTTCCGATAATCATTATCACTGCAATCGGGCAGAAATAATGACAAAAACCACGTTTTCCCGCTAATATGGCAAATGTGGTGAAAAAAGTTATTTGGACCAAAAATATTGTGTATGCGCCCTGTTTTGCGATCGAGATTCCATGGTCTGTATAATAAAAAAAATCGATAGTTGTTAATCCTCCTGAAGAGCGAATTGCAGATATGAGGGGGATAAAAATAATCGCAATGAATATGATATATTTAAACCAGTTTAGCCACCCTATATTAACATGTTTGTTATTTATATCAAAGTAGATTTCTTGCAGACCGCCACCTGGGCAGAGCCATCCGCACCAGAGCCGCCCCAAAAATAGTGAGCTTATAAAGATGAGGATGAAGACGATCAGGCCACCGGTAATAATTCCTTTTGATGCACCTTCAATTATTATCGGACAAGATATATAAGCAAAGGTAACCGGCAATAGTACGAATGAAAAAATAATCAACGCCTTTCTAACCCTCTGCCTATTTACGAAGTTTTTCATACTGGGATTTCTTCATCACTTATGATACTTAATGGCTACCGACACCCAGAAAATCCAACCTAATTTAAGATCGCGGCAGGATTGAGAGGAGCCTATAAAAAGCTAAGTCAACACGGTATCCTCTGCCTCGGTAAGGTAAATTCTGCTCTGGCCGATCTGTCCCGCCTTTCTTGAGCAAAATAGTCGACAATCTTTTCCAGGCGGACCTTGAGTGTGTACTCTTTGCTGCGACCATTTCTTCCCCTATTCTCCATCTCGCGAATCTCAATCCACCCTTTCTGCCAAAAGGAATACATCATTTTGTCTGCACCACTCATCTCCATATCAATATCCAGGCCAATATGCACGGTTTCCACTGCATCATACTCCGGATTGGAGAGCCGATGAATCATTCTGGTTACATTCTGCTGCTCTCCTAAATTTTTCAAGTATTCAATGAATTCCAGGTATCTGCTATCCAGTACCCTTGCTCGCCCCTTCATTGCATTCACCCCATTTTTTTATTATGTAATTCAAAAATACCATCTACTATAAATAATCTCTTCCTAAAATTAAATCCTCAGTTTAAACTCATTCAGAATATTATCAAAAGCATATATCTATATTAAAAAAGTTCCTTCTTCTCGAAGGCTGATTGGCGGAGAAATGGTCGGAAAAATGGCTTTTGACAGACATCATTCTGAAAAAGACACAAAGAAATCACAGACAAAAGTTATTAATAGATCGAATTCATATCTCCTAATGGGGAACTGGCAATGGAAGAGAACGATCAAGAGTTTTTGCGCGCGCTTCATGAGGAAAAAATTCGAACACAAAACGAGCGGGCAAAGCTTGTCACCATGAAACTGGCCTTTGTCACAGTTCTCTTTGGACTGAGTTCCGTAAATATGAAAATTGAGATGGCCGATATCTTCTGGCTGATCTATTTTGTTCCACTGGTGTCCATCAGCTACGATCTCTATATCATGTCTGCCGATTCCAGGATCAAGCGAATAGGGATCTTTTTGGGCAGGCATCCTGTCTCTCTGGCAGGAAAGGCGGAACAAGAATGGGAGCGTTTTTGCTGCTCCTATCGGGATAGCCTGGCTCCTTCTGCCAATATGTTCTTCTCAGTAATAGTGACGCTCGGCGCAGCAGCCTTTATCCACGCCCAGCAGACCTGGACTGATAAATTTATGAGGCTATGGTTTGCGGTCTGGTTGGTTCTGTCTCTGGCGGTCATCATTGCCCTGTGGATGAGGCATCAGACGCTGATAAAGAACATCGGCGACTATAAGCCCTTCGAGAAAAAGAGACTGATGGGGCCCTAAATTTTTCTTGATTTCACACCGTTCCTTATTTAATGATCTATATCAGTAATTCTAGCCAAACTACTTGTGGCACATCCGGCTGCAAGCTTCGGAGTATTCGAAAAAAATAGTTTCCGAAAATGGCTAATTCTCATTGAATATCGACAGTTAAGCGGTGCTCTATGTTTATTTAGCACCATAAACTCGCAACTCACAGATCCCTGCTTCACAACAATTACTTTTTCATCAATTGCATTTCATCAAAGTAACATTTCTCAGCAACTGCATTCTTCTCACCAATTATCGTGATAAAGAAACCTTAATTAAAGCCTATGATCAAGATGGCAAGATACATTTTGCCCAGGCCATAAGTTAATGTCAAAATTGGAATATTCTGGATTGGTGGGATTATAATGACGATGAAAGAAAAAGAGATCAAAAGAGCAGTGAAAGAAGGCTATGCGCGCATAGCCAAGCAAGCTACATCTTGCTATGCTTCCCGAAGTTGCTGCGGTGATGCCGATATTTCCGAAGATATCAGCAAGAGGATGGGTTACACTGACGAAGAGATTCAGGCGGCACCTCCCGAATCGAACCTTGGATTGGGCTGCGGCAATCCAGTTGCTCTGGCGGACTTAAGTGTTGGAGAGATAGTTCTGGATATGGGCGCAGGAGCGGGATTTGATTGCTTTCTTGCCTCTACCAGAGTAGGACCCTCGGGAAAGGTCATTGGCGTAGACATCACATCCGAGATGGTTGAAAAGGCCAGGGCCAATGCACGAAAATGCGGGTATTCCAACATAGACTTCAGACAGGGAGACCTTGAGAATATGCCAGTAGCGGACAATTACGTTGATGTGGTCATCTCCAACTGCGTCATCAATCTGATCCCTAACAAGAAGATGGCCTTCAGAGAGGCCTTTCGGGTTCTAAAGCCCGGGGGAAGACTGGCGGTTTCTGATGTTGTTCTGCTCAGAGAGCTGCCGGAGTTCGTGAAGAGATCCAACGAGGCCTACATCGGCTGCCTGGCCGGAGCCATCATGAAAGATGAGTACCTTGAGATCATAAGGAGCGCAGGTTTTCAAGATGTGCTGGTCGCGGCCCAGTCTGGATTCCCAGTTGAGACGCTGATCTCGGAGACAACCGCCTCTGCAATAACTGAGAAGCCCATCATCTCCCCTGAGCAGCAAAAAGAAGTTGCAGATTCGGTTGTGAGCATAAAGGTCAGTGCATTCAAGCCTGATTAGCGGCACTCGGGATTTTATAATAGAGGATGCCAATGTTTTGATTGATGGGCAGATAGCGGTTCCGAGGAACAAATAGTAATTAGAAGGAATATCGATTTGAGAGTGTGGCGGAGATGTTTGGATGAAGATTCGCTTACCTGCTATTTTGGGTTTTATTGTAACAGCATTGCTCTTGATCTCCTTGGCAGAGGGCAGCGTATGCACCGTGGGAGGTTGCGGCGGAGGTGAAGATTCCTGGGCCGCATCGGCACAGTCTTTTATGAACTCAGACGCCCCGATAGTGGGCGTGTCTCCGAGCCAAAATACGCCGTCCAGCAGCTTCAAAGTGAATGTCCCGGAAAGTGGAAGAGTGAACACAACCATAAACCAATCGATTCCCAATATCGGTGGGGAGTATGTTCAACCAGACACCAGAACCGAGCCGTTTCTGGCTCCCCAGCAAATTATGCCGATGAACAGCGTTTCTGGAAAAGAGGTTGTGTTGGATGTATCCAACCGGCGCACTCCAGGAGAGGCTCATATCAGAGGGGCCATCATAATTCCCTCAAAGAGTTTCCTCCTTGGGAATGGAACCTTGCGCCCGGTTTCGGAATTGATCGCAATACTGAGCAAAGCCGGCATATCCGACGAAGATGCTGTGGTGGTCTACTCGGATACCTTCAGCTCCGGCGAGGCCACCTTCGTTCTATGGACGCTTCGCTATCTGGGGCATGAGAACGTCCGGGCATTGGATGGCGGTCTGCAGGACTGGATAGCTGCCAGCCTGCCTTTGGAGACGAAAGAGAACATCCGGCCGCCAGCCGTCTATGTTCCTCATCCGAGGCCCGAGCTTCTGTCCGATTATGATTTTATCAAGTCCGGCAAAGCCCAGATGGTGGACGCCAGAACTTTTCAGGATTTCGGCAAGAGCAGGATTCCCAAGGCCATCTTCGTCAGCCCGGAGAGTCTCCTGGAAGGCAGCAGGATCAAGGCAGCATCAAACCTGAATGAGACCTTCGCCAGGCTAAGCCGGGGCCAAACGGTTGCGGTTTACTCCAGTGATCTCATGAATGCCTCTCTGGTCTGGTACGCACTGCAGCTCATGGGATTTGACTCCAGAATCTATAAGTGGCAGGATTGGCAGGCCCAAGAGGCGGTAAGAGTCCCCTAAGATGTCTACGCGGATTCGTGCCTTTTTTTCGAGCTGCCACATTATTTTCGATTTTTATGAACTTCGACCATTGTACGAATCGTGGTCCATGATAGGTTCTCAGTTCTTTAGACTTAGACCGGCTTTACAGACCGGCTAGGGTGGAATGGTTAGATTGGTAATGGTTAGGAGGAATGGTCTAACATAATAATCAAATGTCTGTGCAATCCTGATGGACCAGCATACAACATACTTTTAAAGCTTTAATAATTTTAATAATTATAATTAGGTTGGATTCAATCGACAGATAAATTACTTATCCTTTGAGATGGGCTAGAAAACGATCTGAACCTGGGCCTAGCCTCGATGTTCTGAGACCAAAACGTACCGAACTTTACGTTTTTTGCCGCAATGCAAAAGATTTATATACGTTAAATGTCGTACACTGTTTTGTTGAATTTAGTAATGGGGATACGTCATGAAGATTAGGATAATTAGTTCCAGGGAAGAGATCAATTCTCTTCGACCAAACGAGAAAGCAATCCATCTGTCATTCAGACCATCCAATGTGGACTTCCTCAATCTGATTCAAAAATCTCCCAGACTCCAGATGATCCAGGTTCCGCCTTCCTACATGAGGACTGTGTCCAAAGCCATCGGCGTATTCCTGGAGATGCAGGGAGTCAATCTCCTGGAAGGCGATGTCTGGGGCCATAGAAAAGATATTGACGAGTACTTCACGGTCCCGGACGAGGCATTGAATACGATCAAGTCCCTGGCCAAAAAGGGTGTCTCTACAGATGAGATGACAAGAGAGGTCCAAAAGACTTCAAAATTGGGAAAAGGGCTGATTGAGTATATAGCCAAGATACAAGTAGCGGCTTGAACTCCGCCCTTTATCTCAATGCCGGTTAGAGCTATTGAAAATTGATTCATTTTTTCCAGCCCACGTTCTTTGATTTTCTTTGCGAATTAGTCTGCAGAGGGTGCCTCAGGGCGAACTGCAAACATAAAAGTTGATATAATGTCTAAAAAATATATTACATATCTAAATATTTATCATCTTAACTAAATGTATCTCACAATCAGCGGCAGCATCAGCACCCCCATGGCGTGCGTCTTATGGATACCGGCCACTGGCGCGATCAGGCCTACAACAGTGGACAGGAAGAAGATAAAGAGACCGAAGAGACCGGTGAATGCATAGGTCATGGCCACCAGGAATAGCAGCACGCTCAGGCATAACCATCGGTAATTCAGCCGGGATAGGGTCCGCGCTGCCAGGCGCGCGGCACCAATGCAGGCCAGGTAGGATGCCGCGGCCACAATTACAATCATCATTATCATCTGTACGACCATGTCCTTATCTAGAGTCATAAGCTGCTGAATGGCTGCTGCCGCGCCGCTGCGGGGCCTGTCTATCACATAGAGCGCCACCAACGAGAAAAGAGCGTTGGCGGAATTTACTCCTGCAGATGGATACCAGGAACTCCTCAGCAGAGGCTTGCGCGCCCAAACGCGCCGCGATGGAGGCGACCGAAGGCGAGATTCCGGGAATCCAGGCCACCACAGATCCACCCAGACTGCCGGCGAATATCGCCTTGACAAGAGATGGGGGCGGCATCTTGATCCGGCTCTCCTCTTGCTCGGGAATCTCCGTATCTGTGGACAGGCTCAGCAGTAGAGACGACGCGCCGAAGATTCCAGAGAGCAGTGGAAGGAGCACCTGCGGCTCCAGGCCCAGGGGCGAATTGATCATGCCCTCGTGATCGAAGGCAAAGATGCCCAACAGGCCGCTGGTCAGAAAGAGGAGACAAGCAATGGCCTTGTACTTCAAGTGCACAAGCGAGCCCTGGCCGTCGATCCAGGGTCCTCTTTCGGACCTGATCATCATCAGGGCGATGAGGAGGAGCAGAACTCCCACGTACTTCGTGAGATAATCGTAGTAGTTAGAGACGACCCAGGACAGAGGTACGACCAGAAGAAGTGCAAATACGATCGAGCCTGCACTACCCAGAGCGGACAGGCGTATCGCTTCAATGCCACGGCCCTCCAGCATAAGCCTTTGCCCGGGAAGAACGGTGAGGGCGGTTTCGGAGTCCGGCGCGCCCAGAAAGATCGCGGGTATGGCGTCGAAGAACGTCTGGGAGATGCTGGCGGCAAGGACGATCGAGGCGATCTCATAGGGCGTCAGACCAAACGTGATGAGCGTAGGCGACAATGCAAGAAGCATAGCCGCAAAGTTGTTCAGATGTAATCCAGGAGTAAGGCCGCTCAGAATCCCCAGGGCAAACCCCAGAGCTACGCAGAGGACAAGTGCGATGCAGGTGATGTCGAACATTAACTTTTGCCCGCTAAACTTTATTTTAATTTATAGGAAGTACTCTCCCGTATTAATATCTTACTTTTGTCTTGGGCTCACGGCTTTACCTATGGTTCAGCTGTCTTCCAGTCGGTCCTCCTTCTTGATCCGCGATCTCTTTGAATCGTTTACGTTGTCTGCGTTTCGCCTGTGCTTAGTTGTGAGACGATCATTAGAAAGATTTTATAGTTGGAACTTTGATACAGGGATATCATTAAGACGGAAAGAGCTAAAGATAATCAGCCAAAGGGATAGCGAGGTGACTGTATGCCAACGAGTAAGAAACAATTGGAAAAGCTGAACAAAGTGAAGAAGGCCAAGGCAGAGGAGCTCTCGAAGCAGGCAGCTTTGGGTAGCCAAGACGCCAAGAAAAAGCTCAAGAAGCTCGAGAAAAAGATGAAGTGAGCCGCCTGGCCTTCACCTGTTTTCTTTTTAATAGGGTTGATCAGAAAGTACAAAGCTTTGCAGGTCGTAATGCTCGTACCTGGGGGGTCGCAGAAAGCATAATTTTCAAAGCATGAAGACACCAAAATTAGCATTTATGCGAAGAATGCCGCTTTCGGTGCTGATTCGTAATTGGTTAATGATTGTTTCAGGTTATGACGGGCATGATGAAATAATTCGAAACAATAAAATTGAGAGGGGGGGGCGCGAAATAATTTCAGAAACACATTGTATTCGCTTGGAAAACCCTTAAATACTGGCGCATTATCGATCTACATATTCCGCACAGGGATAGGATGCCCTGGGCGCATGAACCGACAGGTTCGAACGCGCGCTTGGCGCGTGAGTCGGCCCTATTGAGGCCATGCGGAGGATCTAAATGACATTTGAGAAGACAAATCCAAGAATAGCCCGCCTTATCGGCGATCTTAAGGCGGCCTCTCGCGAGAACGGCGCTCCTCTCTGGCGTGATATTGCCAAGAGACTGGAGAAGCCCAGTCGCAACTACGCTGCTGTCAATCTCAGCAAGATCAACAGGCACACCCAGTCTAATGACACAGTCATTGTGGCCGGAAAAGTTCTGGCCTCCGGTGATCTGGAACATAGCGTCACAGTAGCCGCTCTCAATTTTAGCTGCCAGGCCATGTCCAAGATTATAGGCGCCGGCGGTAAGTGCTTGCCGATCGAAAAGCTGGTGCAAGAGCATCCCAAAGGATCGGGAATAAAGATTTTGAGGTGAGGCGATGATAGTAGTAGATGCAACTGGATTGGTCCTTGGACGCCTGGCGAGTGTAACCGCAAAGAGCCTATTGGCTGGCGAAGAGATCAAGATTGTCAATGCTGAGAAGGTTCTCATTACCGGTGGAAAAGATTACATTTTCGGCGACTACGGCCAAACGAGGGCCCGTGGTCATAAGGAGAGAGGTCCCTACTTCCCCCGCAGACCGGAGATGATTCTGAAGAGGACCGTACGCGGCATGCTTCCCCACAAGATGAGACGGGGAAGAGACGCATTCTCCCGGCTCAAGACGTACGTTGGCATCCCCAGAGAACTCAAGGGACTGCCACTCGAGCAGCCTGATGCTGCAAAGATGAGAACCGAGAGCAACAACAAATATATCGAGCTTGGTGCCTTGAGCAAGAGGCTCGGAGCAAACTTCTGAGAGGTTCGCAATGAAGATAATTAACACCTCGGGTAAGAAGAAGACGGCAACTGCAAGGGCCACTCTGAAGGAAGGAAAGGGCATTGTTCGTATCAACAAAGTGCCCCTTGATATCCATGAGCCCCGGTTGGCCAGACTCAAGATCCAGGAACCCGTTCAGATCGCGGGAGATCTGATCAAAGGGATGAATATCGATGTCGTGGTGAGCGGTGGCGGGACAATGGGCCAGACAGACGCCGTCCGCACTGCAATCGCCAAGGGCATAGTGGAGTGGACCGGGGATACAGCACTGAAAGAGGCCTTCTCCGAATACGACCGAAATCTCCTTGTCAGCGATCACCGCCATAAGGAGAGGAAAAAGTTCGGCGGACTCGGTGCCAGGTCCAAGTACCAGAAGTCCTACAGGTGAAACGGCTTGATTCCAGTCAGGTGTTTTTCCTGTGGCAAAGTTGTCTCCCATGTCTGGGAGGAATACCGGGAGCGCATCAAGACCGAGCCTCCCGGCAAAGTCTTAGATGACCTGGGAATAGAAAAATACTGCTGCAGGCGCATGCTTCTTTCTCATGTGGAGATAGTGGAAACGCTTAGGCGGTACCAGTAGAAGGGGGTTGTAGGGTAGCCTGGTCCATCCTACAGCGTTCGGGACGCTGTGACCTGAGTTCGAATCTCAGCAACCCCATCATACTCTTCCTTTTGAGGTGGCTATTTGAAGGGCGAGAAATATACCAGATATGAACGTGCGCGCATTGTAGGAGCACGGGCTTTGCAAGTTTTCATGGGCGCTCCAGTGTTGATCGATACCAGTTTAACCGACCCTCTCGAAATAGCGCTTGAAGAGATGAAACTGGGCGTAATTCCCATCACAGTAAAACGCGATCGCAATTTAGGCAGGTGAATTAGTTGGAAGAAGATGAGGTGATAACGGTAGCGGGAGAATATGAGACTCTCATACCAATCGACGAGTACCTCGCAGCGGGCGTGCACATAGGTACTCAGCAAAAAACAAATGACATGATGCCCTACATTTACAGGGTGAGGACGGACGGGCTCTATGTCCTGGATGTTCAGTCCACTGACAAGCGTATCCGTCTGGCTGCCAAATTCCTGGCCAATTACGACCCGGCAAATATTCTGGTCGTTTCAGCCAGGCAGTACGGCCAGAGGCCGGCCACCATGTTCGCCAAGGCCATCGGCGCCAGCGCGAACGTAGGCAGGTTCGTGCCCAATACCCTGACCAATCCGGCCTTCCGTGGCTTCATTGAGCCGGATGCTCTCATAGCCACAGACCCCAGCGGCGATGCCCAGGCGGTCAATGAGGGCGTGGACATAGGCGTACCGGTAATCGCTCTTTGCGATACCAACAACATGACCTCCAATGTTGACCTGGTGATACCCACCAACAACAAGGGCAGAAAGGCTCTAACGCTTATCTACTGGCTCCTGGCCCGTCAGGTCTTGCGCGAGCGCGGTGAAGAAGATCGCTTCAAATACACTATCTCGGACTTCGAGATGGAGTTTTGATCCATGCGTCTTCCGGCTGTTGCAGGTCAGTTCTATCCAGGTAACGCAGCAGAGCTGAAGCTTCAGCTGGAGGATATGCTGCCACAGGCTGAAGAGATGGCGGTCTTTGGCGGTGTGGTCCCCCATGCGGGGTATATCTATTCCGGACGTGTTGCCGGCGAGGTCTATTCTCGCCTGCCGAAAAGAGAGACCTATGTGATTCTAGGCCCCAATCATCACGGACTTGGCTCTCCCGTGGCTCTCTCCCGTGACTCCTGGAGAACGCCTCTAGGAGTTGTTCAGCCGGACCTCGAGCTGGCGGAGGCCTTAGAGGGCACGATTATCGACCAGGATGAAGTCGCTCACCGGCAAGAACATTCCATCGAGGTTCAGATTCCATTTCTTCAGTCACGTTTTCAGGACTTCAAGATTCTTCCTATCTCCATGGGAATGCAGGATGAAGAGACTGCCGTAGAGGTAGGTAAGGAGCTAGCCCGGGCCATTCGCAAACTGAAGCGAAATTGTACAGTGATCGCCAGCAGCGATTTCACTCATTATGAGCCGCAAGAGATCGCTCGAAAGACGGATGCCCAATTGATAGAGGCCATTTTGAATATGGATGTTCCGGAGCTTTATGCCAGAGTATATCGTTACGATGCATCAGCATGTGGCTATGGACCAATAGCTGCAACTATCACGGCCGCAGCGGACATGGGAAGTGTCAGCGGCAAGCTGCTCCGTTATGCTACCAGCGGGGACGTCAGCGGCGACTACGGACAGGTAGTCGGATACGGAGCGATTGTCTTCACCTGAGGTGGGTCTTTTATGACAACGGCCTCGGCTCCAGGCAAGGTCATCCTTTTTGGAGAGCATGCCGTCGTCTCCGGCGTTACCGCTTTGGGCGGAGCCATAGACCTGCGAGCAGAGGTTACACTGCAGGATCTGGCCGGTAAAGTCCTTATTGAGACCGAAGACCTTGTTTTGAGGGGGTTCTCCATGGATCTAATCACCGGCCAGCTTGTATCTGCCAACGCGGTGCATGCTACAAGATACGTCTCAGCCGCACTCAGGGAATTTGAGGCACGAGATCTATCTGTTAAGATCAAATCGGAAATTCCCCTGGCGGCAGGTTTGGGATCATCTGCGGCCATCGTGGTTGCCACAGTGGCTGCACTCAATGGGCACCTGGGGCTCGGACTCTCTCGAACAGAGATTGCATCCACCGCCTACCGCATAGAAAAAGGGGTTCAAAACGGTCTGGGTAGCCCCATGGATACCGCTCTTGCCACCTTTGGCGGCTACTGCCGGATCACGAAAAAGGTACGGCCTCTTGATCTTCCCCAGATGGAGATGATCGTGGGGTGTACAAAGTTGCCTCATAATACGTTTTCCGAGGTAGAGAAGGTACAGCGCCTCAAAGAATGCTATCCCGATTTGGTTGAGCCCATATTCCAGGCCATTGGCGCCATATCGGCGCGGGCGATTCCCCTCATTAAAGATCAAGATATGCCAAGGCTGGGAGAGCTGATGAACATCAACCACGGCCTGCTGGAAGCCCTCGGTGTTGGCACCAGGGAGCTATGTGAGTTGGTTTACGCAGCGCGAAATGCTGGAGGAGCCTATGGAGCCAAGCTCACTGGCGCTGGCGGCGGCGGTTGTATGATCGCTTTGCCAAAACCAGGGACCCAAGATGCATTGATAGCGGCTCTGAGACAGGCAAGAGGATCAGCTTTTACCGTTAAAACCGGATGTGAAGGCGTGAGGCAGGAGAGCGATTCGTGACTAGGGTTCTGAAGATCGGGGGGAGCATCCTGACAGATAAAAATCGCGGTAATGCTGCCCGTTTTAAGGAAATTTCGCGCGTGGCTCAGGAGATTGCTGCCCGACCGGAAGACCTTGTGCTTGTGCATGGCGCAGGGTCCTTTGGACACTTCCCCGCCATGAAGTACGGTCTGCCTTTGACCTTCAGCCCGGAGGGTTTGAGAGTGACGCATGCATCCGTGGCCAGGCTAAATGATCTTGTAGTCAAAGCTTTGAGCCGGGCGGGCGTAGATTCACTGCCGGTTCATCCACTCTCCTGCCTTCTCCTGTCCGGAGGCAGAATAGATAACTTTGCCCTGGGGCCATTGAGAGCTATGCTGAAAGATGGCCTCATGCCGGTGTTGCATGGAGATGTAGCTATGGATGCAACCCAAAAAGCAGGAATAGTCTCCGGAGACCAGCTCGTCTCATATCTTGCCAAAGCTCTGCAGGCCGATGTCGTAGCCGTGGGTTGCGATGTTGACGGTGTGCTTCTTGCGGGTCAGCCTCTCGCCGAGATTACAAGGCTTGATCTTCCAGCAGTCGAAAGCGCCGTTGGTGGGAGCACGGGAGTGGACGTCACAGGCGGCATGAGAGGAAAACTTCAGGAGTTACTGGATCTGGCAGATATGGGTACAGATTCAGTTATATTCAACGCCGCCAGAGAAGGAAACATTGTGCGAGCAATGCGGGGTGAGTCCATAGGAACGAAAATCCGGAGGCCTAATTGACAACATCCAGCCGCAAGCTCGACCATATCAGAATCTGCCTGGAGAAAACCGTGGAAGCGAACTTTAGGCCCTTTGATGATCTGGTGCTGATTCATAAGGCTCTTCCAGAGATCAATGAAGCCAAAATCGACACCACCTGTAAGTTTCTAGGAAAAAGGCTATCCGCACCCCTCATGATCGGTGCCATGACCGGAGGCCATCCTCTAGTTAAGGAGATCAATGTTCGCCTGGCGGAGGCGGCATCCGAATTGGGTATCGCTCTGGGAGTAGGCTCACAGAGAGCCGCACTCGAAGACAAAAGTCTTGAGGATACTTTCTCTGCCGTAAGGGACGTGGCTCCGGACATTCCCATCATCGGCAATATTGGAGCCGTACAGCTGAAAAGATCAGGACCGGAGGTCCTGGATCGGCTGGTAGAGATGATAGACGCGGATGCGGTCGCCGTTCATCTGAACTTCCTGCAAGAGAGCATTCAGCCGGAAGGAGACAAAGAAGCTTCCGGCGTTCTGGAGGCGATAGGGTCTGCTGCCCGAGGAAGGGTTCCCATCATCGTCAAGGAGACCGGCGCCGGCATATCTCTGGAGGCGGCCAGGGATCTGGCAAACTCTGGTGTCAAGATAGTTGATGTCTCAGGAGTAGGCGGTCTTTCCTGGGCAGGTGTTGAGGCTTACCGCGCTGCAGAAGCAGGAGATAATGATTTGGAAGAGATGGGACGGTTATTTTGGAGCTGGGGAATTCCTACGCCAGTAAGCATTATCGAGTGCAAAGCTGCTGGCCTGGATGTCATCTCATCGGGAGGAGTTCGTAGTGGCCTGGATGTAGCCAAAAGCTTGTCTGTCGGCGCCAGTCTGGCAGGGACTGCTCTTCCCATGCTTAAACCTGCGACAAAAGATACAAAATCTGTAGTTAAAGCTATGAATGCCTACATCCGGGCGCTGAGGATATCAATGTTCCTCACCGGATGTGCGGATGTGCGACAGTTGGCAAATGTTCCTCTCGTGGTTCTAGGAAGGACCAGAGAGTGGCTGGATGCACGGGGTTTCGATTTGAGAAAATTTTCTGTTTATAGAGAGTTGGCAAGATGAAAGACATTGCAATAATCGCTGTGGGCGGCTACAATGAAATTGGCCGTAACATGACGGCGATAAGGATCGGAAAAGATATCGTGGTAATGGATATGGGCATCCGGCTGGATCGTGTGCAGATTCATGAAGACACTGACGTGGAGTCACTGCATGCCGCTGACCTGATCAACATGGGCGCCATTCCCGATGACAGCATTATGGAGAACATTGATGGAAAAGTAAGGGCAATTGCCTGCACGCACGGTCACCTGGATCATATTGGGGCCATATCCAAACTGGCCCACAAGTATCATGCTCCAATCGTAGCCACGCCCTTTACTGCGGATCTCATCAATCAGGAAATCAAGTCTGAGAAGATATTCGGAGTGGACAATCCACTCAAGACCATGAACGCGGGAGAACGCTTTCAGGTCACCCCGGATATCGAGCTGGAGTTCGTCCGCGTGCAGCACAGCATTGTAGATGCCGTATTTGCCGCTATCCATACCCCCAAAGGGATCATAATCTACGCTAATGATTACAAGATAGACCGGAGCCCGACTTTGGGCGAGCCGCCAGACTTTGCCAGGCTCAGAGCTCTGGGAAAGGAGGGGGTGCTGGCACTTATTACCGAGACCACGAACGCTTCCATCTCTGGAAAGACGCCCTCCGAGAAGATCGCCAAGGATCTGGTAATGGATGTGCTCATCGGCACGGAAGAGTCAAAATCTGGCGTCATGGTCACAACCTTTTCCTCGCATATTGCCCGCATCAGGGCCATAATCGAGGCCGCTCACAAGATGGGACGAAAACCTGTGCTTCTGGGCCGGTCCATGGAGAAGTACTGGGGCACAGCCGTGCGGACTGGCTATGCCGGACAGGGAGAGGTAACGGTCTTCGGTAGAAGGAAGTCAGTTGACAAGGCCCTGAAGAGGATCATGACCGAAGGCAAGGACAAGTATCTGCCCATTATGACTGGCCACCAGGGTGAACCGGGGGCCATATTGAGCCGGGTGGCCAATGGCGAGACAGATTACCTGGTCGAGTCTGGGGATAAAGTCATCTTCTCGGCAGGAATCATACCTCAACCCCTCAACGAATCCAACCGCCACACCGTGGTGACCAAGATCAAGATGCGAGGCGGCAGGATTTACGATAATGTGCATGTCTCAGGGCATGCCTGCCGGGAGGACCATTGGGAGCTCCTGCGAATGATAAATCCAGAGCACGTCATACCCAGCCATGGAACTTTGCCCTCTCACGGTAGCTACCTCATGATGGCAGAGGAGACGGGCTACTCTCTGGGATCCAATATCCATCTGGTGAGGAACGGCCAGGAGCTGCTCATCGATTGATAACAGGGATAAAGCTTTAAAGACCGGACACTAAAAATCAGGATCTAGAGAGGATTTATGAGTGTGATGATGGACAACGAGCTGGAAAAGCGTGCCACCCTGGTGACGGCTGCTATCGAGCGGCTGCTGCCCGTGGTGCACCCGCGCGGGCTGTACGAGGCGAGCCGGCACCTGGTGGACTCCGGCGGCAAGAGGCTGAGGCCATCTATGCTGTTGCTTGCGGCTGAAGCCGTGGGCGTTGAGGCAAAAGCCCTCGCTCCCGCTGCCGTCTCTATCGAGTTGATCCATAACTTCACGCTTATCCATGACGACATCATGGACAATGCGGATGTACGGCGAGGCAGGCCCGCAGTCCATAAGCTCTGGGGCGAGTCTGGAGCGATTCTGGCAGGAGACACGCTCTATTCGAAGGCTTTCCAGGTTCTGGGCATGACGCCCTGCGACCCCGAGAGAATCCTGGGTGCCATGAATATGCTCTCCAGCACCTGCACATCGATTTGCGAAGGCCAGTGGCTGGACATGGAATTTGAGTCTCGAGAAAGCGTCTCTGAAGCGGAGTACATGGAGATGATCGAGAAGAAGACAGGTGTTCTCTATGGCGCTTCAGCCGGTATGGGCGCAATTCTGGCCGGAGCCTCGCCAAGTGTGGTAACGGCGATGGATGAGTTTGGCAGGCTGACGGGTATGGGCTTCCAACTGCAGGATGACGTCATCGATCTTACCACTCCCGAGAAAGTCTCAGGCAAGAGGCAGGGCGGGGACCTGATTGAGGGGAAGAAGACGCTGATCATCATTCATGCCAATGCAAACGATGTCCCTGTTCCGGTCTTCGGCAAAAAGGAAGCAACCGCAGAGCAGATTCAGCAGTCCATCTCTATACTGGAGAAGAGCGGATCGATCGAATACGCTCGTTCCAGAGCTGAAGAGATGGTGGCCCGGGGTAAGAAAGCTCTGCAAGTTCTGCCGGACTCGGATGCCAAGACGACAATGCTGGAGCTGGCCGACTTCATGATAAGAAGGCGGTATTAGGCCACATTATTATTATCTAATTTGAGATTATTCCAAGACAAAAATAGCAACTGCTAGCCATCGTCTTTTGTCGTAGCAGCGACTGTACGGTCGTTTATTATAGAATTGACATCATTAAGATTTTCCCGCAACCTTTGGCCTGAAGGTGTCGTCCTGTACAATTTGTCTTCTTTGGTCAAATAACCGTGTTGGATTAACCATTCGAGATATATGCCTGCATTTTTAAAATTGAGGTTTATCTGGTAGACGATCCTTGTCTTGCTCGATCCGTCCTCGCTGCAGATGTCAAGAATACAGCCGAGTACCTCCAGTTTACTCCTCTGCACGATCCTTCCTCCATCTCCAATAACGCCTAAATTTGATGTATGAACATAGATACTGATAAAACTTTCGTAATCTTGATACTGTGTAATTCCACAAATCGTATGGAGCGATAGACAATTGAGAAAACTGGATGAAACTGAGACAGAAAGTTTGTACTAAGTCGTTGACGGGAGATAAAATATCCAATTTTCGTCTGCGTCGCCCGAAAGTCGCTATCGGATACAAGCTAATTCCAGATATTGCCTTTAGAGATGCGCAAATTATCTCCAGTCAACCCTAAGCAAAGAAGACCTTGAGCTAAGATCTTCAAAATCTAAGATCATCTGTCTGAGATCTTCAGGTTAAGATCCATCAGGTTAAGATACTCCCGGCTAAGATCCTGTCCCTCTGCACGCGACTATCATCCAGCGAACAGTTATACAGCCCCAGGACCATTGCGAGAGAGGCCCTGGGTCCCCGGGCGTTGCTCTCGCGTTAGTCCTTTTCAGGCTCGTCGCACATATCAAAATCCATAGACGCGGCCAGGTCATTGATCAAGGGGCCGAGCTTGTCTTTCATGTCAGGCCTCAATTCTATCAGCTTGAAAAATATCAGCATCTTGCTCGACATACTGATATCGGCGAGCTCAGCATTAATTCCTTCCAGGCTGTCGCTGATCGAAATAAGCGTCTCTGAGATCTCCTGAAGAACTTCATCTTCTGCCATTGTCATTCACGTCCATTTTTTCCTTGTGGATCAGGAAATAAATATAGTTGATCCCCAAGATGGCCCTAACCCACTTTCCAGTGGAGGTGCCGGTCTTCATCCTCTCGGTCGATTCCAATCGCATCCCAGCTCGACTCTATCTCATCCGACAGATCTTCCTGGCCTTTCGCTATCTCTTCCAGCTCATAATTTACTTTTTCAGTCTCGAAGTCGATTTTTTCCAGCCCGGAAGATGCTGCCTGGTATTTGCCTTTTGCAGGAACTAAACCTTCTTTTTGGTTCTGCGAATCGATGCCGTTCAACGCCTCTGCCTTTTGTTTCAAATTTAATTTATAGAAGCCTTTAAATTCACCCTTTGCATCTTTACAGTCGATAAAGATGTCTTCAACCTTTATCCTGGTGTTATCGATCCTGATGGACCTGACGAATCTAGATAGATCTTCTTTGGACCCCTCCGCGATAATGAACACCTTGCCATTGGGGAGGTTCTGGACATATCCTTTGATGTCCAGGGTCCTGGCCATCACCACAACCATCGACCTGTATCCTACTGCCTGGACCTTTCCCGAGACATGAGCGATTAACCTTTTCATATTAAGAAAATTTATATCTTAATGATATATAGGCTATTCTCCAATGGCCACAGTTTTGGTCTATGTCAGATATGGGTTAGACTATTAGGTTAGCGTTGCTCTTTGCTGCCTTCATATCATTCCCAAATAGACTGGCAGAGCCACTAGAATCGTCGGCACACCAACCAGCGCCCATACCAGCCTATTGCCGTCGAAGATCTTCTTGCCGTCCAGCGGTCCAAAGGGCAGCATATTGAAGGCGGCTAGAATAAGGTTGATGGTGATGGCGAAGTTGGCTGCCGGCATCAATAGACTGCTGCCGGATTCGCTGCTTACAAGAGTAACAACAAGCAGGAAGAATAAGATGGCAAGTACTATGTTGGTCATTGGCCCGGCCAGGGATATCAACAAAATTTCCCTCTTTTCCCGGATCCTTTGCTCCTCCTGTCCAAAGGAATCCTGCATATATGATTCTAGAGGTGCATTGGATTTGCTTATCATGACCGCTCCCGGTGCGGCAAAGAGAAATCCGCCAAAGGCCATAACAATAGCCAGCGCCAGGCCCGCCATGTTGGCCCTATACTCAGCAAAGTAACCAAAGTGTAATGCTACGAATTTATGAGCCATCTCGTGCAGCAGGAATCCGGTGCCTACTCCTACTGTCAAAATCAGAATCGTCTCCCATCCGGGCATTTTTCGCTCGCCCAACACGGAGAAGGCTATAACCAGTGCTACCAGCGATAAGAATAGATCCCTCACTTCGACAGAGGTGATGCGGCCAACTATGCTCATGGTCCAGGATAGTACATACTGACTATATCTCTTTGTTGATGCATTGCCGGGAGATCAAGTAATAAGATCCAGGAAGAATTGAGGTTCTATTAATTCAGGTCTCCTGATCTCGCCCGGTCAAGCGTCTATTGAAGGTATGTCTTCACTACCACTAGCTATCGGCTTCTTATTACAAATATCTTAAAAGAGCTTGCCCCTTATCTTCTCTTTCAGCCTTATCTCATCCTCTGGCGTGTGAGGTATCTTGGCTGACAGTCCGCACCTCTGGGGCATAGGGATGAGCTCTTCCTCCAATAGGTCGTAGTAGGCCTCGTCAAGGCCAATCTCTTCCGCCACGTATCTCCTGAGGATGGCTCTGATCTTCTCCTGGTCTGGCGCATTTTTGGCGTCCAAATCTTTCAGGGCCTGTTCTATCTGTTTGTACACGAATTCATAGCTGTGCGGGATTCGTATTTATGCCTTTTCCGTAGCTATCTGGATGCTCTTTTACTATGCGTTCCTGGGACCCAAGAAACTTGATAGAAAGGACAGGGTAGCCATGTGGATGCGGCGCCGAGACTTCAGATATTCTGATGGAACCCGGGACCAGATCTCACACGGGATCGAAGAGAACAATGGATTCATAATTCATAATATCCAATGATTCATCCTCCGAGAAAAATGTTTTATACCATCAGCCGCTCCCATCATCACAATGGGTAAAGTATTTTTGAGCCCTCTTAACTGGGGTTTGGGCCACTCCACTCGTGACATTCCCATCATCGAGGAGCTCCAAAGACACGGCCATGAGGTGACGGTCGGTACCAGCGGCAATGCTCTGGCTCTTTTGAAGAGAGAGTGCCCGGAATGCAGCTTTATACTCTTCAAGGACTATCCCGCACCCTACAGCGCTTCACGATTCTTTTTGCCCAAGTTTGTGGCCAGCATCCCCCTCCTTCTGAGGGCCCTGGCCACGGAGAGAAAAAAGCTGCAACAGATTTTATCCGAGAATAAGTACGATCTGATCATAAGCGACAACCGCATGGGCGTCTATTCTAAAGAGATTCCGAGCTACTTCATCACTCACCAGCTTCGCTTCAGCCTGCCGGACTACCTTTATCCTTTTGAATTGCTGACCCTTCCCGTCAATGGCTTCTTCCACACCAAGTATGACGGTGTGATTGTGCCGGATATCGATCCCAATGGCGGCCGCCCCAATCTCAGCGGCAAGCTCAGCCGCTCCAATCTGGAGGCCACCAAGAGGAAGGCCTACTTCGCTGGGATATTGACCAGCACGAAAAAGATGAAGGTGGATGAGGACCTGGATTACCTGATACTTGTATCCGGCCCCGAGCCACAGAGGACGAAGTTCGAAGAGATAATTCTTAAGCAGGTTACAAAGTTGCCTGGCGAAAAGGTTGTCCTCCTGGGAAGCCCTCAAAAGGATTTCCACAGGAAACTGGACGAGCACACTACCGTGCACTCCTATCTCTCAACCGAGGAAAAGGTAGAGCTTATGAACCGGGCCAGATTCCTGATCACCAGGTCCGGTTATACTACTATGATGGAGATGGCGGAGCTGGACAAAAAGCACGGACTCTTTACACCTACTCCTGGCCAGACAGAGCAGGAGTACCTCTCTCGCTATTATGCTAAACAGGGCTGGTTCCTCTCCCGCAGCCAGTACAGGCTTATGCTTCCAGAAGATGCAGAGAAGGCCATGAAATATAATGGATTCCCGGAGATGACCAAGACCCAGGAAAATGTGCAGAAGCTCTATAGTGATGTGCTCAAGCAGCATCTCTCCTGATTGGCATTTCCTTTCGGTTTGGTGCTTCTCTGGGCCTGTCTTCGTGTTCTTCTCACGTCACAAAAAAATTTATAATGCATACTTATCGAAGAGACGATTCAGATGCGGATGTAAACAGATCTTCTATTTACTCTGAATCCTGAGAGATATGTACTAATAAATGAAATGCTAACTGTTTTAGATAATTAATGTGAGTGTGATAGCCGTGCCCCCAGAAACATCTACCGAGCCCGCATCCAGGCTATTTGCCGCCACCATCCTCGTGTCGGCGGCAGGGATATTCTCTGGCATCTACTTTCTGTTTATCGATCCAGAAATGGCAGTTCGAGTCGCCACAGCGCTGATGGTTGGTACAGTCGGCATTCTCAGCTTCCTTCGCCACTCCGTCTTTTATCAGTCAGATCAGTCACGTATGGGGTGGTCGCAGGAAAATCCGCAGTTTCAAATTGAAGTTGGTCTTGCCAATCTATCAATTGCAGGAGCTGCCCTCGCTGCATCTTTGTTGGGATGGGGGTCAGTGGCCTGTGGAATGACCTTATTGATCTATGGTCTTTATATCTCGTGTGCTTCGTTGCTTCACATCCGAGAAGCCTTGCACACATCTGGCAGGAAAGAGCACGAACTGGCGAGAATTGCCAATTCTGTGATCTTCGCTCTGGCTCTGCTGGGATTTGCGGTCAATGCATTTAACGGTGCTTGAGCAGAGGTGGGTTGAGCTGGCCGAAGGAGAGTTCTGTATCTACGATGAAGGGAATTTAATGACAGACGTCCAAGGTCGGGGCGAGGCGAAGATGCCAGACGATCCGGGCCAATCCCGGAGGTCGTATTCACAGGGGGGCCTTGTGAGGCTTCGTTTGGTTCGATCTGGACCCAGGTGCATAGATAGATCTTTCCACACTCGCACCTCTTAAGTGCAGGGATAGACTAGAAGGACTATGGGAGCCAAAAAGAAAGAAATGCGGATTAAGATAATCAAAAACGGTCCATATCGAGTTACTGGAGGATTGCCATTGTTTGAACAGGTAATAGTAACCGATGAGGCGGGCCACTCCAGGGATTTGATCGATAAAAAAGAATATCCATTGCAGGAGAACTATATCCTATGCCGTTGCGGTGCATCTAAAAACAAGCCCTTCTGTGATGGAACCCATGTGAAGATCGGTTTCGATGGCAGTGAAACTGCCAGCAGAAAACCATACATAGAAAAAGCTGAAGCTCTTGAAGGTCCTGAACTAAGACTGACCGATGCACCTGAATTCTGCGATCATTCCCGTTTCTGTCTTCGGGCTGGTGGTATAAGAGACCTCATAGAAAGATCGGACAATCCAGAAGCCCGACAAGCCGCCATTGAAGAGGCCATGATCTGCCCCTCTGGACGTCTGGTGCTGTGGGATAAGAAAACAGGCAAACCCTTTGAGAAGGAATTCGAACCCTCATTGGTGCTGGTTCACGATAAACAAAAAGGTTGTGAAGGCCCTATTTGGGCTCGTGGCGGTGTTCCTATTGAATCGGCTGATGGTAGCATGTATGAATCCCGCAACAGGGTAACCCTCTGCCGTTGTGGAAAGTCAGAGAACAAGCCCTACTGTGACGGCAGCCATTGGATGGACAGCCAGCAGAAGATCGAGTTCCGGAAGAAATGGGGGCTGTAAGTGTTTTGATCCCGCGGCCTTTGTTCGTGCAAAGGAACTTTACCGCTCTCGCAAGAAGTATGCTAATTGAAGCTCAACCAATCAGGACATCTTGGTCGCCGTCAGCGAACGTAGCGATAAGAAAATTCCTGGGTCTTGTTGGCACAAGGACATTTCAGGTCAGACGTCGTTGTTCCTTCTTACACTCAGGAAAAAAGATGCGTGCAATTCTTAAACGCACGGTAACCAGTCAACGCTTATAGCTCCGCATGTGGAATTGCCCCAGAGCTGGATGAATTTCTCGATGGTGAAGACGCCAGTCAGGTCTTCAACACAGCGGCCGTACTCGGCATGGCGGCCCTTGAGCTGATTATCTGCATTTGGATCCCTGGAGATCCATCCGATGTGGGCAACGCCGATTACATTGCTATTCAGGTTGGCCTCAAGAACGCCGGTGCAGCACGGAACAGGCACTGCGTCTCCCGAGCGCACTTGTCCGGGAAAATTAAGCGAAGGGTCATAGAAGCCGTAACGTCTGGTCTTGACCTCGGTGATCTTTTGCAGGTGCTCGGCGTGGGTGTACATTTCGGTCAGCACGGCTCCGATCCTGTAGTTCTGCACGCAAAGCTTCTCCACCCACTTCTGGTCGTAGGTCCCTGTCTGGTAGCTTATTGGCATGTACTCAAACTCTGCTTCCTTGGTGAAGTTGATGTAGTCCATTGGATAGACTCCGGTTGCCCATCCGCCATAGGGACCAGTGTCAAAGAAATTCCAAGTCGTCGGGTTGATGAATTCTCCCTCGATGTAGTAATTATCATCACATCTGCTTCCGATCTGCCTCTCAGCCTCAAGCTCGGTATTCTCGGTTATAACATTCCCCGAGCCGGATTCCTTCTCGACAAGCTTGGTTCCATTGAAGCCGATCTGGGAGGAGACAATCATTTCCACGTTCTTGTATCCGACGCCCTTGACCGATGCCTTTTCGTACATGTAGTTGGCCGCACTGGCCATGCTTATTAAAGCAATGACAAATACAGCCAAAATTAAAAATCTTCTCGTCCGATTCCCTCCTAAACTGAAATTAGGAGTTAAGGTCCTGATATTTGAAGATTGTCAACTAACTCAAGAATTTGGCTAATTTTGTTTAGAATAATATTTAAGATGTGATTATCTGATGTATATAATTAATTTACTCCTCAAAATTGAATTTCTGGTAATCATTATTTTATTATTATCGCACTTTTAAATATCGTTATACAATCTCTCTGCCTGCCATGCATTGTTGTTATTGAGACACGGTATGGTTTGACTCTTGCCCGAAAGGCTCTTTCGGGATGGCAGTGATCATGGTTCGCCAGGTGATTTTGTCGAAATAAAGAGCATCAAACCACATCCAGTAAAAACGATTAGCATTTACGTAGGAGTAGCCATCGCAATTGTCGTCATACTTGTCATAAGGGTCTGCCAGGATCAAGACATCATCCCACGGATCGCTTTCATTGCGATAATCGTATCCCACCGCTATCGCCCAGTGTCCGCTAAGATCTATCCATTCCACCAGAGTTGGAATGCCTTGCCGAATGTTGTCGCGTAGCTGCTGCAATGCAGTACTGTCGCCTCTGTCCTCAAACTCAAGTTGCACATCGAAGCCATTTCTCTCAAGCCAGGCAACCATCTCCTGCGGTTTAGTCCCCGGGCGGGATGAATTCAAATCCCTTGTCCCCAATTCTTGAGCTATTCGCATTTCAGTCTTGGCATCTTCTTCAATATCAGGCAATCCATAGAATTTAGCCAGAGAAAGCAATGCTGCCGGGCCACAGGTGTAGTCTGTCGTCTGCTGGTAGGCCGTCAAATTGGGGATAAAATCAATGTTCTGAGAAGTTGAAAGGATAGCAGTGTCTATTTTTGGGAACCAGGCGATAGCATCATTTGTCTCAGAAGAGCAGGAGCCCGAGAAAAGGAGAATTAGAACGAGAATAGATAGTGGAGTAAAGGTCAATTTCTTCATTCAATCGCTTCAATGAGTCCTGATAATATAAAGGTTGTTCTAGCGGATACTCATTTATATAGTTGTGAAATTATTTTGCACCTGCTTAAGATATAAACCCGAGGTTCGGATGATGACGGTATATCTGACAAAAATCACAGAGATCATAGAGAATTAGAACTTGACCGCCCGCGTTCTCCTCCGCTTTTCCTGGCCTTTCCCATGGCAGCTTTGCATCAATTTCTCTGGCCTCCCAATTTGCATATTGCGCGCATCGCCGTTCTCGCGCCAGAAGGCCATCTCATTTGCGTGGGGTGAGCTTGGGGCACGTGTCTTAGGACAACGCTCCGTGGAGGCTACTCAGAGTAACCGAAAAGAGGAGTTGTTTCGTTTCAGTCTCTTTATTCGATATACCAGAAAAATTTAATAAGTTTGAGTGCAAGTATCTCAAACGGAGCCTACTCCATGAGAAGCATATCACAGATTTCCAGCCTTGTTTTGCTACTTGTACTATTATTGGCGATACATGGTTGCATCGGAATGGATTACAGAGAGGAGATGAACCACAGCACAACGGAAACTGGGAGTGTTCCTGTGGGAGATATCAACATTGGCTACAGGATCCTGGGGCAGGGAGAACCGGTAGTGATGATCATGGGCTATGGCTCAACTATGGATATGTGGGATCCTCATTTAATGGAGAATCTCTCCACCAAATACAGGGTAATAATATTCGACAATCGCGGTATGGGAAATACCACAGCACCACCAGGGAATTTTTCTATCGCTCAATTCGCAAATGACACAGCAGGCCTTATGGAAGCACTGGGCATAGATAAGGCCAACATACTCGGCTGGTCCATGGGGTCATTCGTGGCTCAGGAGCTGGCCATCAGCCACCCCGAAAAGGTGAATAAGATTATTCTATATGCGGGCGACTGTGGCGGAAAAGAGGCGGCTATGGCTTCTCCAGAGGTCCTAAAAGATCTGGCCAACAACTCAGGGTCACCGGAAGTGCGCGGCATGAGGCTATTCAACCTGATCTTTCCAAAGGATTGGCTGTCCAGGCAACCGGCTTTCTATAAGTGGTTCCCTATACCCAAAGAGACATCACTTCCAGAAAATATCGAACGCCAGACCCAGGCCATAGCAACTTGGCCCGGCACCTTTGACCGGCTCGGCTCGATAGAATCGCTCGCCCTTGTAGTCACCGGGACGGAGGACGTCATAACGCCTCCTGAGAATGCATTTATTCTGGCCCAAAGGATTAACGGCTCCTGGCTGGTTCAGTTCGAAGGGGCAGGCCACGGCCTGATGTATCAGTATCCTGACAGGCTTGCCAAAATTGTCGAGGACTTTATCGAGCTGTCTGGTTAGGATCAAAGGAAAAGGGCTGAGATCGTTCAATAGCTTTCTTCAATCCGTCGTCTCGATCTTTCACCTACGGGAAAGAGTCTCGATCTCGATCGAGACATCGATAAGATAATCTTCTAGCAGCTCGAATATCTCCATGGCTCTGTATCCTACTTCTTTCCAAAGATATATTGGATATGGGGCCTCAATATCATTTTACAGGGAAAAAAATTGCGCCGCCTTGCGGTCGTCTGCAGGATGCGAATACTATGCGAGTCAATGAGAAAGATTTTAATTGGCTTCCTTGAATGTAGTGGCATTTGACCTGTACTTTGCCAGCATCTCTTCCAGATCTCCGATCTTTACAGGCTTACTGAGATAATCATCCATGCCTGCATCAAGACATTTTTCTCGATCGCCTTCGAGTGCATGAGCGGTAATGGCGACAATCTTCGGCGAATCGGCTGAACTAATGTGCTCCCGGATAGCTCTGGTGGCTTCAAATCCATCCATTTCTGGCATCTGAACATCCATGAGAATTAGATCGTAGGGCTTGAGTTCGAGAGAATGCAAAACCTCTTCACCATTAGATGCCACATCAGCGTGATAGCCTAACTTGTTTAGCATTTTTTGCATTACTATCTGGTTAACAGCATTATCTTCAGCCAGCAGTATCCTAAGAAATTGGTTTCGATCTTTTCCAATATTGTTGTCCTTCTGTATTTCGGATATTATTATACTAGAGGGCATAATGAATGTTGCATCCGCCAGTATTGTAAAGTGAAATGTTGAACCCTTATGTAATTCGCTTTCAGCCCAGATCTGGCCCCCCATCATTTCCACAAGCTTCTTGCTTATGGCCAGACCAAGTCCAGTGCCGCCGTATCTGCGCGTAGTTGATGAGTCAACTTGAGAGAATGATTGGAATAGACGGCTTATCTTATCTCCGGGAATTCCAATTCCGGTATCATGCACCTGAAAATGCATCCTGTGACAGATGCCATCGAGCTTCTGGCTGGACACATAGACAGATATCTTACCTTTATCAGTAAATTTGACTGCATTACTGAGAAGATTGGCAAGGATCTGTTGAAGCCTGCCAGGATCGCCCACGATTGCTTGAGGAGTTGTCTCGTCAATGTTATATGTCAAATCCAAACATTTCTTAGATGCGATTGGACGCATAAGATTCAGAGAGCTATCCATCACTTTTTTCAAATCAAAGGGACGGAGTTCCAATTCCATCTTTCCGCTGTCGACCTTAGAAAAGTCTAATATATCATTTATGACAGAAAGCAACTGGTTCCCACTGCTTCTTATTGTCTCTATACAGTTGCATTGTTCTTGAGTCAGATCAGTCTCTTGTAGAAGATCGGACAATCCTATGACAGCATTCAAAGGTGTACGTATCTCATGGCTCATATTGGCCAGGAAATCAGATTTGGCTTTTGTGGCAGATTCTGCGGTTTCTTTTGCCTTTCTGAGTTCGTTCTCCGCATGTTTCCTGGCGATAGCTCCGCCTATGGAGGCCGCCGCGGCCTGAAGAATAGCACCTTCTATGCCCATCCATAGACGTTCAGAATGGCAATCATGGAAACAGATAAAACCCCAGAATTGACTTTCCGACATAATTGGAATAGCCAAAAGCGATTTTGTGTTCTGCAGTCCTAATACCGCTCTCTCAGACTCAGGGAATTCTCGAATCAGGCCCTTGATTGAATGACCCTTAGAAAGCACATCATACCAACGAGATAATGCAGGATGGTACGAAAGATCCTGCAAATATGGATTATCCTTCAGAGAAATTGCGAAATCGCGTTCCCATTTGTGACGCATGCTCAGGAGATGCCTTCCTGTTTTTAATCCACAATTCTCGAAAATGTAGGCCTGATCTGCATCGATGGCCTTTCCGAGAAGCTCCAAAGTCTGATTTATTGCATAATTCAGATCTGTTTCGGTTAGAAGAATGTTTGTGGCAACTGAGACTCCACCGAGCAGGATATCCTTTTTAATCAGTTCTTCTTCAGTCTGTCTTCGATCCGTAATATCAGTCAGAAAATTCAAAGTGGCAGGTCTTTCGTCCCACACGATCAGGACTGAAGAAATTTCCAGCCATTTGATAGCTCCATCTTTATCGATTATTCTGAAATAATATAATTGAGGAACATTCTCGCCATGTAACCTTCCCAGATAGTTACTGACTACCATCTCCCGGTCGCCTGGATGGATGAATTCCGCAAACGGCTTTGACTTTAGATCCATATCCGAATAGCCTGTAACCTTAATGAATTTCGGGTTGACGAATTTTATTCTGTTGTCCTGGGCGACCAGAATTGATTCGTTTGCGTTTTCAAACAGCAGACGGTATTTCTCCTCCGATGCCCTTAGAGCATCCTCTGCATTTTTTCGCTTCGTTATATCTTCAACTGTCCCATCATAGTGCGTGCCGTCTTCATCCTTCACTATTATGGTGTTCATGGAAACCCAAAACCTGGAACCGTCTCTTCGCTGAACTTCAAGTTCGAATCCCTCAAGGAAGCCGTTATCGATAAGCGTCTTTATAGCTCTGTCTCGGTCTCGAGGATTAACGTATAATTGGTGGCCAATGTCCTTAACGGAAGCAATAAGCTCTTTGGGAGTTTCATATCCAAAAAGTCGCGCAAAAGCCGGGTTTACATTTATGTACCTGCCATCCTGGACGCTCTGGTATATGCCCATTATGGAATTTTCAAAGATATTGTGGTATTTCTCTCTGCTTCTTTTGAGATCGTCTTCAATCTGTTTATGCTCTGTTATATCATTAATCGATTCTATTGCCCCGATGATCATTCCAGAAGAGTCGTAAAGAGGGGAGGCTTTACACCAAGTGTAGGAGCCACCCTGCCTGGAAGAAGAGATATGCGCTTCGCCACTGATACTTGTGCCATCTCGTTGCAGATTCCTATATTCGGCTTCGATTTTTACATCCCGTTTTAAGACCAGGTCAACCAGAATGGGTCGCCTGCGATTATAGAAAGGCAAAGCATACTCATAATCGCCTTTTCCCAGAAGGTCAATGGCCTTAATACCCGTCAGATTCTCCATGGCTCGATTCCATGCAATTACCTTGCCTTGAAGATCAATGGCCAAGGTGGCATCCGGGACAAAATCTACAATTCTGGCCAGTTGTATGAAGTCCATTTTGACGGTTGTTGCAGAGCAATTGGAGATAACCTCCCTTTCCTGATTATCCTTGCCATCTCCAGACATGAACCACCCGAAACAATAGCTAAAACCCTAAGTCGCATTGCTTGCACTTCCATGTACTTAACTCGATTGGATCTCGGGAGTTCACCCGATTTTCAAGAGGAGATCTCTCAGGAAGTGCAAAACAAAAAAATGTGTCTGATGTTAGCAGATCATCATTGTAGAACAGGCTTTCAGATCTTGACGAATTTGCTCTTGGGAGCGCCGCAGGGGCACTTCCAGGTGGAAGGGAGCTGCTCAAAGGGAATGCCCTCGTTCTGTGCCGGATCGTAGATGTAGCCGCATACCGTGCACCTCCACCTTGTGGCCTGTGAGCTTCCACTGCCCACGGTCCCTGCTTCAGATTCCGTCTGGGCTGAGCTTTCGTCTGTTTGAGGGATGCCCATTTGGTTGCCTTCGCCAGTGGTGTGGCTGCCGGAAGCCTCCAGGGCAGCGACTATGGCTTCAGCGAACTCCTCTGAGGCAGAGGGGCCATTTCCTGTGATGATGTTTCCATCCCTCACTACGGATTCGTCTGATACAATCGCGCCTTTGGATTTAATGTGGTCCGTTTCCGATGCCGTGGCCTTCTTGCCTTTGAGAAGGCCGGCGTCTGCCAGGATCCAGGGGCCCAAACAGATGGCTCCGATCAGCTTCTTTTGTGCACTGGCTGACTTTGCCAGGGCCTGGTAGTTGGGATCTTCGTGAAGCTTGAGTTCGTAGATTCCTTCACCGCCCACGAAGACCACGGCGATATAATCCGAAAGCTTGACGCCCTTCAGATCAAGATCTACATTGGTGCTCCCTCCATTCATCCCGGTGGCAGTCTTCACTCCTTTGGAGGCCAGGATGACAGAGTAGCCCCTGCTCTGGAAGTAATCGCGAGGCACATTCAGCTCCTCCTCCTGATACTGCTGGGGCGAGAGGACCATCAGGATCTTTCCTTTGCCGGTAGATGCATAGGACCCAGAAGTGGAGCTGCCTTCCGATCTCTTTTCGGGATAGGCAGGGATCGAGACGGCTTGGTTTATGGCGTTTCCGTCTTCCACTTCAGGCGGCTCATATTCTGGAGAGGTGTACCCGGATGTGCTCTGCTCCAGGACATCCTGACAGGATACCGGTATGAAGTAGCCCGCGTATGCCGAATAGCAGTTGGGGCAGGGTGTATAGGGGTTGATGCTCGCGGCCTGGGCGGGGGTCAGGCTGACGACATATCCGCAGACCGGACACTGCCAGCAAGCGTAGCCGCTATCCGTTTCCAGATCAGACTGAGCAGATGCCAAAAACATTCCTGCCAGCAACAGGAGAACGACCATTGTCAGGGATGAGCTCTTCATGGCGGACAGCGTTGAATGGTGAAGAATAAATAGATCTGCGAACCTGAAGTACTATTATCCTCAAGATTGAATATAGAATAAAAAAATGGCATATCGACAACTGAGAATCGAGCCGGTGCAAAACACGGTTGCAGCTCCGGTTGCAATAGATGGTGCTTCACGATCTATCTGTCTCTATCCCTCTTCGACCTTAATCCTGATCGATAGAGTCTCGGCAGCCCTGCTACAAAGTGGCTGTAAGGCCTTCCTGTTGCTGCCAAATCGACGAAGATCGCGGCCCATGCCCAGGCAGCTAGAGCAAAAGGCAATGTGATTATCACAAAGAAGGTGAGCATGAGGATCAGCCCGACGATGAATAGCAGAACTGCTATAATGACGTATAAGAGCCTTCTCGCAAGGCTTACCTTCTCATACAAAGGATCCATACCTATCTTTATAACGGGTTATGTATTAGAAAGATACACCTTCTTGCTGCCAATGCCAGGGTACTATTCTTGCCGCCAGTACAAGAATCAAACGACATGCGACGCAACCGCGCAGCAAGCTGCTGGTATTCAAAATAATGAATAATAAACTATCAAATTCAAAAAAAGGCGTCAGATCAGGGGCAAAGGTTCAGATCTTGACGAATTTGTTCTCAGGAGCGAGAAGATACTGAAAATGTCCCCGCCAGCAACAGGAGAATGACTATTGTCTGGAATGGGATCTTCATGACAGGACAGCTGTGAAGACCTGGGATGCGGCCCCCAGAACCTTCGCACAGACGGATCGTCCAGACTCACAAAACTTTGCAAAGAATTGCTATCAGTTACTCGTCTGCCATAGCTTTGGCAGGCCGGTGCCTCGTCGCATGAAATCTTGCAGTACTCTCTCCTGAATATCTCGCTGGGCAACTCTTATCAAGGTTGAATGCCGACCGACTCCTTAGCTATGGCATACCTTGAGGATCTGACAGTTGGAGCATTGGTAAGTGGGATACTGCCCAACGACCTTGTTACAGTAGTTCAGGCGAAGTGGCACGGCTCTAGCGTCTTAGAGCTAACATATAAGGACAGCATTGGCAACCCTAGATGCGAGCTGCTTTACCACGATCGTGAACCTATGCCGGAGATTGCATCCAAAGGTCTCCCCTGGTCCTTTGATGCCGATGGTGCTAACTTCCGGTTGGCCTCGGAAGCCAAGTGAATCCAAATGGCTTATCTTTTTGATCCTCTTCTAGCCGTTCATACCTCTCTTGTGGAACCTTTGCCCCGACAGAGTAAATGAAGACGGCAAATACCTTGGCCTTGTATTCGGAAAAGGGAGGAGCACTATAAAAATGACGGCCAAAGCGTCCTAGTCAAACCTGATGTGGCCCAGAGGCAGTTGGATGGAGAGATGCCTCCAACAATAAATCCGCCCGGAGGAGAACTTCCAGTTCATCCTCCCGTTGTACTTCCGCCACTATCGCCTAAGCCGCCTTCAACGCCGAAAATGAAGCGATTCTATGGAACTGTGGAGCTTGATTCGAAGAGAGCCGGTCGAGATGCAGGGAATATAGCTGTGTCGGTAATTCAACATCTTGAGCTAGAGAACGGGGCAGACGTCAAAGTTACAATTGAGATAGTGGCCGAGATACCGGAGGGCGCAGGTGAGAAGACTATCAGGACTGTATCTGAGAATTGCAGAACCCTCAAGTTCAAACAATTCAGCTTTGAAGAAGAATAGAGGAGCCGCCCTGTTATCCTGGTATCGCGCAGACAATCGATAGACCGTCACAGGCCAGCATTCGCCTGGATAGATGAGATTGGGACGGCCTCTATTGCCTGCGGACGGCTACAAATTCCGACTTAATCATTGCAGATAAATATTCTTTTTTTTCAAATTTATATTAGAAAACTATTGCTACGTCTAAGACACCAGTTAGATCGACAATTTTAAATATAACAAACTAAAATTATTATTCTAGATGGGAGTGGGGTATTATATGGGTACATGCTACAACTGGGCAGGGGATACAATTCTCAGGGATACGATTATGGCGGATAAGAGAGTCGTTATCGGCAACTCTGGCATTTTCATCCCTACAGATATCCGGAACTGGCTATCGTGCACTGAGAGCGAGGTTATAATTAGAGCCTTGCAGGAGATAGGTCTCCCTCCAACACGCGAGGCCGGCACCTTCGATATTAGAGCCTGGAGAATCTGGGATTATGTCGCAAAATCTGTGCAATATATCACGGATAAATCATGCTACGGCCTGGAGGACTTCTGGCTTTTCCCCGAGGAGACGCTGATGCTCCATAAAGGAGACTGCGAAGACTCTGCCTTCTTGCTTGGCGCTCTACTCCTGGCCAGCGGAATCTCCGACCAATGCGTGCGGGTAGTGCTGGGCCGGGTCGTCTCTCCGGAAGGAACATACGGCCATGCCTGGGTCGTCTACCAGAATGAGGCAGGACAGTGGTGTCTTCTGGAATCCACTCTGGATTGTGCACCCTCGCGACTGACGCTTGCCGACCCCTTTACGCTGCCAGGCAATCAATACCAGTACCAGCCTCAGTTCTGCCTTAATGCCACTCACCTCTGGTCTATGGCACCTATAAATACGCAGATGGTCGATTACATGAAAACAAGAAGCCCTCCAAAGAGAGCATAAACCGTTTTTCCGTGAAGTTGGCCATCTAAGTTGCAACAGAAGGCTGGAACCCTTGCCCTGGCAAGTTTTCGGTCTTTTCACGGGTCGTTCTGGAATCTTTCCAGGCATATCTCTTTCAGGAACGAATGCCCTCCAGCATTTTTTCCATTTTTTCCCAGTGTCCTCCCTGCCAGTAGAGCTTCTTACATACGGGACACTCCCACTTCTTCGATGGCTCGGATTCGATCTCCCATAAACGTGAGTTGCATAGCGTGCACCTTTTCGGATCGAGCTTGAGGGGAACTCCCTGTTTGGCCATCTCCATAAGCTGATCGGAAATTTTTGACGAGCGGATGAGTATGCACTGGACACCTGCGCCCCGGCAGGACTGGTAAAGTTCCTTGTCCCTGGTGATAATGGTTCTGTTCTCTCTTTTTGCCTGGTGCATAAGCGCGTCATCGCTGATGCCTTCTGGATTAGCCACATCCTGTCCCAGTAGCCTCAGCCACCTTCCCAGGCGCATGAGCATCAGATCCACCAGAAAGCAAACCCGTTCTCGCTCCACCCTCATACTTTAGCATCCGCAACTATTTATCGATTGATCTCGACCCTACAAATATGAAGAAGGCGATGAGCAATGTGGACGTCGCTGCCATGGTGGAGGAGCTTCGGGACAGGATCCTGGGCGGCTTCATGGGCAAGGCCTACCAGCAATCCTCAGACAAAATCTGGCTGTCGGTCCAGTCTCCGGCAGAAGGGCGGCTCGATCTGCTTTTAGAGGCAGGCAGAAGGGTTCACATCACACGGGGCGTTCGCCCAGCCTCGAAGACGCCGCCTCAGTTTCCTACCATGCTCCGCAGCCACCTTTCCGGCGGCAGGATCGTCGACATCCAGCAGTACGACTTCGACCGCGTGCTTGAGATCTCAGTGGAGAGGAGCGGTGTTCGTAACTATCTCATTGTCGAGCTCTTTCCCAAGGGCAGCATGGTGCTGCTCGATGAATCGAGGCATATACTCAGCATGCTCAGGAAGATGCTCTACCGGGGAAGCAAGATGGCTGCGGGCGAACTGTACCTCTATCACCCAGGCCAGCTTGACCCGAGAACCATATCCAGAGAAGACCTGGCTCTCTGGTTAGCCTCAACCGGTCAGGATCTGGTAAGGTCCTTGGTGCGGGGTTTGAACATGGGCGGAACCTACGGCGAAGAGGTATGCCTGGTAGCCGGAGTGGACAAGAACAAGCAGGCGATCGATCTGGATGCAGAAGAGATCGATCGGGTCCATAAAGCTCTAAAGGAGGTCTTTTTGGACAAGACCCTCGACCCCGTCATCGTCCTCAAGGATGGTGAACCCTTTGATGTCCTGTCCCGGCCGCTCAAGCTCTATGCGGATATGGAGCAGAAGCGCTTTGCCTCTTTCAGTGAAGCCCTGGATATCTTCTTCGTGAAGGCGGAGGAAGTGGCGCCCCGCCAGGACCCTCTGGACCGCAGGATAGAGCTGCAGCGCAAAGCCATTGAGGAGTTCAAGTCCCAGGAAAAAGCGTTCGTCCAGAAGGGAGAGCTGATCTACCAGATTTACGGCAGTGTCGAGCAGATTCTTGCACTGATGGCCGAGGCCCGCGCCAGGGGATTCTCTTACAACCAGATCTGGGAGAAGATCAGCGGCTCGGGCCTTCCGCAGGCCAAGACCATTCTCACTTTAGACGGGAAGGGAGAGATGCGGGTATTGCTGGATGGATCCGAGCTGGAGCTGAACGCCGGCCTGACGGTTCCTCAGAATGCGCAAAGGTATTACGAGAAGGCTAAGGAGATGTCCCGCAAAGCCAGCGGTGCCGCAATTGCTCTGGCCATCACAGAGGAGCTACGCGCCAGCAAAGCCGGGCCCAAGAAGACGAGAGCTATGCAAGTGCACCGCCGCAGGAAGCCCAAGTGGTATGAGAGGTTCCGCTGGTTTTACTCCTCGGATGGATTTCTGGTGCTGGGCGGAAGAGATGCAGATACCAATGAGGAGATCTATACCAAATACCTGGAGCGACGCGACCTGGCCATGCACACCGATGCGCCCGGTGCTCCTCTGACGGTCATAAAGACGGAGGGCGAGGAGGTCCCGGAGAGCACCCTCCAGGAGGCGGCCCAGTTTGCAGTTAGCTACTCCTCCGTCTGGAAGGGAGGATTAGTGGCTGCCGACTGCTATCTGATCAAGGGAGACCAGGTCAGCAAGACCCCGGAGTCTGGCGAGTTCTTGAAGAAGGGTGGTTTTGTCATTCGCGGAGAGCGCAGGTACTTCCGGGATGTCCCACTGGGCGTAGCCCTGGGCATAGCGGACGGCGTTCTCATTGGCGGGCCGGTCTCGGCAGTAAAGCCGAAAGCTGACCCTGTGGTGGAGATCGAGCCCGGCGAGTATAATGCCGATGATCTGGCTAAGCGCATCTACAGGCAGTTCTCTGAGATTGTGGAGGATAGGTCTTTCTTGAAGGCGGTGGCCTCTGTGGACCTGATAGTGCAGTTCCTGCCGCCGGGCGGATCGCGGGTCAAGGAATGATCGGAGAATGGGGATGGAATCCTGCTCTATGAGATATGAAGCCAATCAGTGCCCGCGAGCCGGGAGTTTTCAGGAACGCCAGGTAGCCCGGGCCAGAGGACAAATGGAGGGAAGTGTATCAATCAACAGCTTCAAACTACTGCAAATGACGTCAGATCAGGCTCAGCCTGACCCGGAGAGACTGGACCGCAATAAGAAGCAAATATGTCATTTTGAGGACATTAAGTGCATCGAAGATTTGGACCGGGTTTCGACAGAGGTTGTCTGGCAGAACTTTGAAAGACTAACAGCGTTCGTCTTTGAAGAGAATAATTTCCAGGCTGCGACAAACACAGTCAAGACGCTGAAGAAAAAGAGAAGACAGTATGACGTCATTGCCAGGACAAACAGCAAAACATTCCTGGTAGAATGTAAAAAGTGGGCAGGTAACCGTTCCAGATTATCCGCACTAAAAAGAGCAATCGAATTGCATAAGGAACGAACTGAATTTTACCGGTATCTGACGCGAGAGGATGCAATCCCAATCGTTGTCACATTAGTCGAAGAAGAAATACGATCTTATGAAGGAGTTCCTATTGTTCCTATTTCAAGACTCAACTCATTTATAAATGAACTGGACAAAGAGGCGCTTGAGGATCAATGGCAATAATGGAAGTCTTAAAATGAATAATCATCCTCAAAAAAGGGAGGATAAGAACCGATACACCATTTTAACGACTAAAAGCGCGGACTTAGCCGGTTCTAAAATCCAGGCATTTGGCGTTTGATGCTGTTATGGTCGAGACTAATAACCATAAGGCTTTAAGCGGAACCCTGTATCGGCGCTTGGCGACATCATAGGAATACATTGTGGCTATATTCTCCTGAGATCGGGTATGTGCAATAACCGTCAGTACAGATAAGTATGGGGCGAGCCGAACATTCTCCGTTGATGCAGGTTTCGTCAGGAGGACAGGTTTTCGCACATGTGCCGCAGTTAAATTCATCGCTGCTAACATCAATACAGGTCCCGTTACAGAAAGTCAGACCAGCCGGGCAAAGACATCTTCCATTGAGGCAGGTCTCCCCAAGAGGACAGGTGTTTTCACATGAGCCGCAATTGCGTGAATCGTAGCTGGTGTCCGTACATGTCCCGTTACATAGTTGCAGGCCCATTAGGCAAGAACAATTCCCATTGACGCAGGCAGTCCCGACAGGGCAGGCATTTCCACATGAGCCGCAGTTCAGTAGATCAACCTTGGTATCGGTGCAGGTTCCATTGCAAAGGATGGTACCCACAGGACAGATCGGATTACTAGCAGCAACCGCTAAGCCTCCAACTATACCGCAAGCTAAGAGCATAAGAATGTATGTCCTTTTACAGATAATAGTGGTCCAGTTCATTTTATCCCTCATCTCGAATGGATATCCGCGTTTTTCGGGATAATGCCATCCTTTTTCCAAGATGTTATTGTCGATACATCTTTTCTAAATACACTGCACACTCAAGAGGATGCAGTGTTGAGCTCTATGTGTTGAGCTCTATGTGTTGAGCTCTATGTGTTGAACTCTATATCTAAGTGCCCTCAAACATTGACTCCATAAGCTTCCACAAATGCGGCCTGAGCGTAGGCCTTGGAAGCGTACGCGAATCCTTCATCGCCCCATGAAGTACCCCAGCTATTTCGCACAATGAAACGGTCATCCTCATAGCCGTATCCAACTATGGCTACACAGTGCCCTCCGCGTGCGGTACTTGGTTTATAGGTATCGAGGTTCCCGTCAGTTTTTGTAGCATCTCCCCAGGTGGCATCAACATCCAGCCTGGACACGATTGGGCCTTTCGTTGCCAACCAGGTCTTCCAATTATCGAGATTTGTACCAAGGTTGTAGTAACCTGCAATCTTTAGATTTGAGGCCTTGGTATAGAAATCTTCCATGTTCCCTCCGGCATACAGTCTTTCATTTGCCATTCTTCCTTTCGAATCCGGGAGCCTGAAAGGCAGGAGATCATCGGTGACCAGTCCGAACTTTCGAGCGATGTCCAGTGCTGCTGTAATCCAGGTACCCTCATTCTCGATGAAGGTTGTGGGATAAGTGGTAAAGACATCGACCTCTTTTGCAGCCATCCAAGGGTATCGAACCGACAGCTTTTGACGCTTTTGCAGAGCGCCTTTCTTCACAAAATGCCATCGACATACTGCATCTGCTGTCCCCCAGCCTACGCATGACCCTGAATCCATCTGGTCCCCAATTTCCCACCATGATTCCCTAAGATCTACTGTGGCTTTAGATGGGGCGGCGGCTCGCGCCGGAATCAGCCCGGCTCTGACTGCGATATCATACATCCAGTTTTTCTCGATGTTTTTCGAAGGTAGACAGTTCAGAATTCTGTTAACAATTTCGTCCCCTATTCCCATGACATGCCTCCACAGATATTTTAGTTATCATATTTAATAGATTTAAAGTTTTGGCAAGATTATATTTATAGAATTCAAAGAAAATTTTGAGAAAAATTATCACATCAGACGGATTTAAGGGCTATATGCAGCTAAACATGGCATAAAATTCAAGAAGTTGATCTTTCACGATCTATGAATCAATAGAATCTTCATTATGATTTATAAATAGATCTTGCGCAGCATCCGAAAATAGATTGTGAATATTTTCAGAATACACCAATCCTCATTCGCGAACAATAATTATAAAATTCTTTTCATCTTGCACTTTATTCTCCCATGGCCGCTTGTACAAAGCTGCTACTTCCACCCTGCCTGCCGAAATAGGCATGAAAGTGAAGATCTGCATTCCACCGCTGCCTACGGCTTCTGACTGAGAGTTCTGAAACCGTTCGTTTTCGAGCTTCAAGTAGCGAGAATCATAGTTTGCCGTCCAGGTATATCCGGCCGTTGGAAGCGCATTAAGAGAGATCGTGAAAGGTTTGTTAAGCCTTGCCTCAATTATGTTTTCGGCCTCTTTCCTCCCTGGAGGGACATCACTATCTGACGGTTTCATTCATAATAATATGGAATTGATCGTATCTATAGCTTTCGATTTCATCATGGCAAATTCAATCTCTGAAAGACCCAAAGGAAAACTCGCGGTAGCATGTAAGAATCAACCAACCGAATTAATGCCAGCGACCATCCATTCAATACAGTTAAGCTTTTCATCTATCCGGTCACGTCAGTATTAGAGCGATCCACTTGGCAACATTTCATAAAAAAACCGAAAATGAGTTCCATGATGTTTTCAAAGCGAAAAGGCAAGATGAAAATTCGCATGCAAAAAACAGCATAAACCACTCTGGCTGCCAGGGTCCTTTGCCCCATCAAGATTACGATCTGATAATCATCGGAGCAGGCCCATCCGGGCTTTTTTGTGCCATAAATTCTACCCAAAAGGATACTACCAAGAAGGATGCCTTCCAGAAAGATACAATTCAGAAAGATGCAGTCCGGAAAGAGAGGAGAATCGTCGTTCTTGAGAAGAAAGAAACCCCCGGGCATAAGCTTCTCATATCAGGCTCCGGCCGCTGCAATATAACTCATGAAGGAGATGTCAGGGCCTTCCTGAATCACTTTGGAGATCATGGCAGATTCTTGCGACCGGCGCTATTGAGCTTCACGAATCATGACCTTGTTTCCTACTTTGAAGGAAAAGGGCTGGCCATGATCCGGGAATTGGGAGGCAAGATATTTCCAGGAACTCTGCGCGCCAGGGACGTATTGAATATCTTAATTGAAGAATGCGAGACCAAAAACGTTCACATCGACTGCGGCCATGAGGTCAGTGCGATAGCAAAGACGGAAAACGGATTCAAAGTCTCCTGCGAAAGGTGCAGCTACAGTTCACGTTTGCTGGTCATAGCCACAGGAGGATGCTCCTATCCAGGCACAGGCTCGACAGGTGATGGCTACAGGTTCGCCCGCAATCTGGGCCACAGCATCGTCGAGATCGGCCCGGCCCTGACACCCCTTATAATCAGGGACTACCCATTCACTGAGCTGGCCGGCCTCTCTTTCTCCGATATAGAGATCTCGCTTTACCGGCAAGGAAAGATTAGGAAGGTGAAAGGTGACATTCTTTTTACCCATCAGGGGCTCTCCGGCCCTGCAATCCTCGACCTGTCCAGGCACATCCGGGCAGGAGACATTTTGAGGCTCTCCTTTGTGCCAGTACAAGAACGCATGGCTCTGGATATGTGGCTTTTGGATCGAACTCGATTCGCGGGAGCGAGCAAGCTGAAGACCGTGCTGGCGGACATGCCTAACTCTATTCCGCTTCCTCCCAGATTGATAAAAAGGATTCTAGAGCTCACCGGGATCGACAATGATTCAGGCATGGCTCATCTGACAAGGGAGATGCGCACTAAATTGACTGATAACCTGACAGGCCTGCCTCTTGTGGCGTCTGAACTATGCAGTTTCAACACGGCCATGGTTACCAGAGGTGGAGTAGATCTGTTAGAAGTCAACCCGAAAACTATGGAGTCCAAGCTGGTTAGCGGGCTATATCTGGTGGGAGAGGTGCTGGACATTGATGGGGATACGGGAGGCTATAATCTGCAAGCAGCATTTTCTACGGGAATGCTGGCTGCCAGGAGCATAAAGAGCAGGTTGGGATGAAACATATTAACCATCTATTTTAATTTGGATTCTCCGAGGAACAAATTCTATTCTGAATTAGCTTTGCCCTCATATTCTCGATCTAACTTAAGACGGTCTGGTTTCCACTCAGCGAAGCTATTAATAACTTCTAGGTAGCTTACCACTTACAAAAAAATGATCCGCTTATAAATTTGTAGACGGAAAAACATGAAATTGGGTGACATACAGGAGTCTGAAAAACGCAAATGAATAAGCTGAAGTACTTTCAACAAAATGTAGTCGCACACGGGTAACTGCACATGCTCTATGAGATCCTGATCGTTCTAATTCTCGTCGTAGTCAACGGCGCTTTTTCCATGGCAGAGATGGCAGTCGTTTCATCAAGAAGGGCCAGACTCCGTCAGATTGCAGAAGAAGGCGATGCAAGGGCACAGGTAGCTCTGGAGCTGGCCAATAATCCCAACCAGCTCCTTTCCGCGGTGCAGACCGGAATGACTCTGATGGCGACTTTAGCCGGTGCTTTCGGCGGCGCGACAATAGCCGATGAGCTGGCCGTTTACTTCAGGGATGTTCCTGCCCTTGCTCCTTACAGCAGTGGTCTTGCTCTGGCAAGCATAGTCCTTTTGATAACCTTCTTCAACCTGGTCATTGGAGAGCTGGTCCCGAAGAGAATCGCCCTATCCAATCCGGAGCGCATTGCATCTCTCGCGGCTTCTCCGTTACGTACTTTTTCCAGGATTGTGTATCCTGTCATTGTATTGCTCAGCGCCTCCACGGAACTGGTGCTGCGAGCACTGGGTGTGAGATCTTACGTTGAGCCCGGCGTGACAGAGGAAGAGATCAGAATTCTGATAGAACAGGGAACGACTGCGGGCATAATCGAGGAGGAGGAGCAGGATATTATGGAGCGGGTCTTCTCTCTGGGGGACAGAAAGGTCAACTCCATCATGACTCCCAGAGGAGAGGTTGTATGGCTGGACATCGACGACTCTGCTGCCGAGATTCAGGTGAAAATATCCAGCGGGCCGTACTCGATGTTTCCGGTCTGCAACAAAAAGCTCGATAACGTTTTAGGGGTGGTGCAGGCCAAAGACCTATTGAGCTGCAATCTGGCGGACCATAAGGTAGACCTGAAGTTGGCTCTCTTGCCGCCTCTCTTTGTCCCGGAGAGCATGAGGGCCTTGAAGGTTTTGGAGAAGTTCAAGGAGACGGGAATTCATCTCGCTATTGTTCTGGATGAATACGGCTCTGTGCAGGGAATTGTGGCCCTTGTAGACCTTTTGGAAGGGCTGGTGGGAGACATACCTCATATCGAGGATCTGGCGGAGCCGCAAATAATGCAGAGGAGTGACGGATCCTGGCTCGTAGATGGGACGATGCCCGTGGATGAATTCGAGGAGACCCTTCAGCTGGAAAGCCTGCCCGAAGAAGAGAATGATATCTATCAGACCATGGGAGGGTTCGTAATGACCCACTTAGAGAAAATTCCCATCACAGGAGATCGTTTTGAATGGGGGGGTTACCGCTTCGAGGTTGTGGACATGGACGAGCACAGAGTGGACAAGATCCTTGTCACGCCATTGAAAACCGAGGAAGGGAAAGGTCGGACCTGAAACAGTTCGTCAAAACCCAAAATCCCTGGAAGAGATTGATCACTATGAGAAAGCTCAATGAGGAAGGCATCGAAATCCTAAAAAAGCTGGCCCCTGAAATTCAGAATAAGTCACAGATCGAATACCGTTCCATAGAGCGCTATCTAAATCATCGACTGGATACGAGCCGGAATGAATAGGGAGAGAAGATGAAGGCCGTTTTGATCCTGTCCGGCGGGGTAGATTCAACGACACTGCTCTACAAGATGCTGGATGATGGCTATGAGGTAGATGCCCTCACATTCAACTATGCACAGAGGCACAAGAAGGAGATCGACTGTGCTAAAGATGTGGCCGAAAGACTGCATGTAACCCACCGCATTATAGATCTGTGTTGTCTCGGCTCACTCTTAGGCGACAGCGCCCTTCTCGGAAGAAAGGATGTGCCAAGCTGTCACTACACGGAAGAGGCTGCCAGAAAGACCATTGTACCCAACCGCAACATGATCATGCTCGCAGTTGCTGCCGGTTACGCCGAAGCGCACGAGATTCCGGAGGTATTTTATGCTGCCCATAAGAATGATGCGACGATCTATCCCGACTGCAGGGCGGAGTTCGTGGAAGCTTTGAAACCTGCCATCAGGCTGGCCACGGCCTGGCATCCCGTAGAGCTACGGGCGCCTTTCGTGGATATGACCAAGGCTGAGATCGTGAAGATGGGGCTGGAATTGAAGGTTCCCTACGAGCTAACCTGGTCCTGCTACAAAGGAGAGGATCTGCCCTGCAGGTCATGTCCCACCTGCATCGAACGTGAAGAAGCGTTTTCGATCAATGGATGCCGTGATCCTCTTATCGAGCTTATGGCATGAGCCTGGCTTTTTTTTTGTACTTCAAAATCCGCGAATCTTCTGAAGCGGCATGATAGGAATGATCAGCCCAGAGGGCAGTCTCAGTTACTGGTTTGTGCTGACCTGATGAGTTGATGTTTCACAGGATAATTAGAAGATTTGCCCTTCCCACCATAAACACAGATAATCAAAATTTAATAAGAATATATTATTAAGCGTTATTTCTGGCAGAATATTTGAGTTATTTCGAACAAAACTATTAAATTTATTTAAAGCACTGGAAAATAATTTAAAGTAAAAGGAACTCGGATATGTTTAGCAAAATATCAGAAGGCTAAAATGAAGAAATGGACACTATTGCTCGTGGCGCTGGCACTTCTATTGCCGCTTGCGCCAGCTCTTCCTGATGAAGCCCGCGGAATTGTCACTTATGCAATAGATGGAGACACAATAAATGTGCAGGGATATGGAAGCGTCCGCCTGGCGGATGTCAACAGTCCTGAGCTGACGGCACCAGGAGGGCCTGAGGCAAAGGAATACACCAGAAGCCAGCTCCTTAATAAATTGGTTCATCTGGATCTGGACAATAAGACAGGACAAGATCGATACGGTCGCAATATCTCAGTTGTCTACCTGTCCAAAGCTGATGGCTCTCTGGGCGAGAACTTCAACCGCCTGCTAGTGGACTCAGGACACGCTATAGTGGAGGATGCCAGGGATAACGAATTTGACCCGATGGAGTGGTGGGAGCCTGACCTGGGTTCGCTTCCAATCGACAAGAATAATGATGGGAAGAAGTTCGTAGGGTCCGCAAAGTCGAATAAGTACCATTACCCGGACTGCAGGTGGGCCGAAAAAATCAATCCCGAAAATGAGATCTGGTTCTCCAGCTCAGAAGATGCCAGGAGCAAGGGCTATGTGGCCTGCGGCGTCTGCCACCCGCTCTGATCAGCGCCGCTATTTATTTTATATATTTTATTGTCTATATCTCTCACGCAAGATGGGAAAAAAGATCAATAGCATTCACGGACACATCATTGCCTTATAGCCCTGAACTTCCACGACTCTATGCCGAGTTTGATCATCTCACCCGTCACAGTATTCGTTCCCCAATAATCATTTTCATTGGTTCCGTACATGGATGCAGAGCTGTCCATGTAGCACTCAATATGCACAACCATGTAGACCCCGGAACCAAGTGGATAGGTGCCATCGAAGTAGGCGCCGTAGTCAGTGTATTTGCCCTGAATGGAGCCGCTGCTGCCTGTGAGAACCGGCCCTCCTTCTTGATCCTGGATGGCCCAGACATCAGGCTTGATCATCCCTGGCCTTGGCGCGTTAGGATCATACGGGTTCTCAGCAGTCGCTGCGACAAGCTCTGCCGAAACGTCCCAGGTTCCAGGCAGGTTCTGTGGGGCGTCGCCTTCGGCCAGGTTGCAGCAGATCGTGCCCACCGCCGTGATCGCGAAAAAGAGTATGAGATAAATGCCAATAGATTTCTCTTTTGTCACCATAGACTTTCCTTCCCAAGAGATTCTGCCATTTCGTCAGATAAATAGACATCGATGATCTGATTATTCTCGGACTCACAGAAGATATGGTACGCAGGATCACACCGTCCCCAAACCCTGCTCGAAATCCACAAGGATGTCGTCTGCATCCTCTATGCCCACCGACACTCTAACCAGTCCGTCACTGATTCCCAGGCTTTCTCGCGTCTCTCTGGGCATTGCGGCATGGGTCATGGATGCAGGATGCTCGACCAGAGTATCCACCGATCCCAGGCTGACCGCCAGGCTGCAAAGCGAGAGATTATTCATGAGACGTCGGCCGGCCTCTACTCCGCCTTTCACTTCAAAGGAGAGCATGCCACCCCATCCGCTCATCTGTCTTCTGGCAATAGAGTGCTGCGGATGGTGGGCCAGGCCCGGATAGTTGACTTTCTGTACCTTTGGATGCGCGTCCAGGAGACGGGCTAGCTTCATCGCATTCTCTGCATGCCGCTCCATACGCAGGTGCAGTGTCTTCAGGCCTCTCAGACAGAGCCAGGCCTCATGTGTTCCCATGGTGCCGCCGGAGAGAAGACTGGGTCGCTTCATGCTCTGAATCAGTTCTTTCGACCCCACCGCCACGCCTCCCAGAAGATCGCCGTGTCCGCCGATGTACTTGGTGCAGCTCTCGACGACAATATCGGCTCCGAGCCGCAAAGGCTGCTGGAAATAAGGAGATGCGAATGTGTTATCCACGGCCGTGATCGCTCCCGCCTCTTTCGCGATCCTGCTGATCTCGCAAATATCGCTCACAGCCATGGTGGGGTTGGCGGGTGACTCCAGAAAGACCATCCTGGTGTTTTCTCGCATATTCATCCTGATCTGCTCCGGGTCGGTTGCGTCCACGAAGCTAACTTCGATTCCGAATTTCGTCAGAAGCGAGGAGATAAGCCCATAGGTTCCGCCGTAGACGATGTTTGTGGACATCAGATGGTCTCCGCTCTTGAGATGGGAGAGGAAGAGAGCGGTCTCAGCAGCCATGCCTGAAGAGAAAGCCAGGCCATCCTGGCCGCCTTCCAGAGAGCAGATCTTTTCCACAAAGGCCGCGTGCGTGGGCGTGTTAGGGGGCGAGCGGATATACCTGTATCCGGGCTGACCGGAAAAGATCGCTGCCGCCTGTTCGGCGCTTTCGAATACGAATGTGGAAGTCTGGTAAATGGGTGTTGCGTGGGCACCAAAGGGATTGTGCCCCTCTCCCGCGTGGACGCATCGGGTGCCAAAACTCTTCTCTCGATCCAAAATTGTTCACCAGAAGATAATACAGTCCTGAACGGAAATATAATCTCCCTCCAGGAAAAGAGATCACCCCTGTTGGCGGGAATATTGTTCCATCAGATAGCCAAAGCCAAAAGTAATCGTTGGAATCATGAGATATGTCACGGGAACGTCCATCGCATAATCCCATAGAGACATTCTTATGGAACCCTCGACGAATATCAGAAGATCCAGGATGATGCTCATCAAGAACCATGCCATGCCGATATAGATGCCTTCTTTTCGGAAATCGCTCTTAAGTCCTGACAGATAGATCATGGCAAAGAATACCGTCCAGATCGCGATCACGACAGGCATGATCGATTCAAAGAGCGGCCGCTGCATAGCTCTGAGCGGGAATATTAGAACCGATACTACAAACGGAATCAGCCAAACGAAAAAGCCAAAGAGCCCAATCTTCAGGTATCTGTTCATCTATCTCGCTCCTTTTGAAATAATCCTTCCCAGGGGATTTCCGGATCCATTTTTGGACTATAATGTGTAATCTTCGTAGCATCTTATAAATTCTTCGCAATAAGACAATGTAAGTAAGAATGCTGCAGCGCAATGCATGGCAAGCTGCAAGGCATTTATTTTAAATAATAATATAAGTAGGTCCAGGAGCCCGGGAAATTGTGTCGGCAGACGATTACGAAACCTTTTTTAGCCTCAATGAGCACAATTCTTTCGAGGAGGCGTTAGATTTTATATTCAATTCCAGGGCAAAAGGAATGATCCGGGCCCTGGCGGTGGACATAGATGGCACTTTGACAGACCAGAATCGAGTCCTCTGTCCCGTGGCCGTAGATACCATACGGAAGCTGAATGCGCCCGTAGTGCTGAGCACAGGCAACACCCACTGCTTCTCCAGAACGGTCTCCGTCCTCCTGGGTACACCTCGCATATTCATTGCAGAGAACGGGGGCGTGCTCTCCCATGCAGAAGATGATATGGAGATCCTGGCGGACCAGCAGATCTGCGAGGATGCATACCGGAAGCTGGCGAATGAGTTTCCTCTGCACAGGTACGAGACCGCAGGACATAGATACAGATTTACAGACGTCACATTGCAGCGCGACTTCGATGTGCAGGCTGTCGCCCGTCGTGTTCGTGAGCTCGGCCTGCCTGTGGATATCATAGATACCACCTTTGCCGTGCATATAAAGGATAAGAGAGTAGACAAAGGGACGGGCCTATGGCGCATTGCCGAGCGTATGAAGATCGACCTCTCTGAGTTTGCAGCCATCGGTGACAGCCTGAGCGACGGCCCAATGTTCGAGCTGGCAGGCTTTCGGGCAGCCGTCGGGAATGCCAGCCCGGAGTTGAAGGGGATGTCCGACTATGTGGCCAGGGCCAAGTACGGCGATGGATTTGCCGAGATAATCGACTTAATGATCGAGCAGAAAATGCTCTAGCGCTGCTGCATTTTCCCGAGCAGCCTGGCCCAGTTGTTCTCGCAGACGATCCACCACCCAAGGGTCTCCTTGGCAAAAAGGCGCGCTGCCGGGCAGAAGGCATCGACGGCCAGGTTGCACGGCATCTCCGGCATTGGAGGGTGAAGCGGATATTTGGTGCATGTGAGGGGCCTGATCTCGTAGATCTTGCAGCCCCTTCCCGCACGGTCATAGAATGGACAGGGTTGTTTAAGCACCCAGACGGCATGGGTCCTGTCGTATTTGCAGAGAGTCTTGAGCTTCTTTTTCCCCACAGTCCGCGCTATTCTTTCAAAATCCTCTTTCTCCAGGAGGAGCCCCGCTCCGGGTGTATCGCAGCACAGACCGCACTGCTGGCAGCGGAACCGTTCCCAGAAGAGATTTACCCCCCGGTCGGAGTCCTTGCGCTCATCGCGAGCAGGCAGAGGCAGAGAGATGTCGAAAGGAATCGTCTCCCCCTGATCTATGCGGCAATGCTGTTCCTCCCTTTTCAGTACGGACCAGTGAGGACGGCGAGCCAGCAGAAGCTCATGGCATCCCATGGCCTTCTCTTGCACGCAGGAGGTTGAGCAGAGCTGGTGGCAGAGCCTGCGCACCTGGGCCAATTGGTCAGAGCGGTCTTTCATATCCGGATGCATAGATGCCGGTCTTCGTAATTAATGCTATACCCTCCTGCCTTACCTCTGGTTCAGATCCATCACTTTCGCCCCGCGCGGCTTGCCTTTATCTTTTCCAGACGCACTTGCAATTCTATCCTATAATTGATAATTCGAACTTTGGTGATACATATGTCCAAGAACCCCGAATTTGCAAAATTTGCATCCGACCTTGCCCGCCATCAAGATGCCATCCGCTCTGCCAACGAGGATCTGATCAAGCTCTCTCAGAGGTTCGGGCGCATGATGCCCAAGCTCCAGAAGCTGGATTCCTCAGCAATCCTCGCCTGGTTTGGCCTTTACAACAAGATCAAGGACGCTGCGAAAAAGGCGGACGACGAGCTCTCAACCCAGGAGAGCAGTGATCTGGCAAGCGCGAACCCGGTTCTGCAGTTGCAGATCAATACTTACGATCTACAGAGGCAGAGGCTCTACTCCAAGATGGAGGTCATGGACGACATTCTGAACGGCATGATGGAGGATCTCCTGGAGAACGGAAACTTCGAGGAGACGCAAAAGCAGGAGATGCGAGTCGCTCTGGATGGAACTATGGAGAAGAGCCGCCATCGCATTGAGGCTGCGCCGGTCCTGGCCTGAATAAATTCCGGCCAATTATCATTTATTTGCAGACTCTGCGTTATCATGCTTAATGTAGCTTTCTGATTTATTGTACCATGTGGAGATGCGCTGCACATGCCAGAGCCATTTTGGCCGAAGTTCCATAAAAAAGTGTGAAATCAAATTAGGATTATGTGCAGGGCAGCCAGTCAACGCTTATGGCTCCGCAAGTAGAGTTTCCCCAGAGCTGAATGAACTTCTCGATGGAGAAGACCCCTGTGAGGTCTTCGACGCTGCGGCCGTACTCAGCATGGCGGCCTTTCAACTGCGAATCAGCCATGGGGTCACGCGAGATCCAGCCAATATGGGCGACGCCGATGACATTGCTGTTCAGGTTGGCTTCCAGAACTCCTGTGCAGCAGGGGGTGGGAGGATACTGAACTTCGAAATAGCGCGTGGTTTCGTTATCCCATGCAGTAATATTGAAAAACAGTCTTTCATTGTCATAATTTCTGGTCTTGACCTCGGTCGTCTTCTGCAGGTGCTCGGCGTGGGTGTACATCTCTGTCATGACTGCTCCAATTTTATAGTTCTGAACGCAGAGCTTATCGGTCCACTTCTGGTCGTATGTTCCGGTCTGATAGCTCACTGGCATGTACTCAAACTCAGCTTGCTTTGTGAAGTTGATGTAATCCATGGGACCAAAGCCTGTTGGCCACTGACGGTACCTGAAAGTTATGAGAAACGACGGGAAGTCATCCCATGACACAGGCGGACCAAACGGACCGAAATCCCCGGTTCCTGCGTCATTAACCTCTGGAAAACTGGGATCTGTTGCGTTCGTCGTGATGAAAACCTCTGCAAATACATACCCTCCGCACCGGCTATCAATCTGCCTTTCGGCCTCCAGTTCGGTTCTATCCGTGATTATGTTGCCGCTTCCAGATTCCTTTTCCACAAGCTTGGATCCATTGAACCCCGTCTGGGTTGAGATGATCTTCTCATCGTTCTTGTATCCAGTGCCCTTTACCGATGATTTTTCATACATGTAATTGGAGGCAATGGACATACCCACAAGAGCTATTATCAAAATTGCGAGAATGATTAGTTTTCTAATCAGTACTATCCCTCCTGAGACTCTGCAGAGATTCCTACGGTATAAATCTATTGCGTGAGAAATATAACATGAATTCCAACATGGACTTTTGCCGTATCTCAGACTCAATACAAAAAAAAAAGCTCATCAGGTCGAGGGATACGTATTCCTAATTTGAATGGAAGCTCAGATCAAATCTGCACGGTATGTGATAAGAATGAACATAATCGTCTATATTATTCTGGAGTGACATTATTGTTTTGAGAGGTAAAAGACATATGAGGGCAAAAAGGAGAACTAATGACTTAATTGCGTCGCAGATTCTAAAGGTATGCGTGAATGGTGCGAGCAAGACTAGGATTGTCTATCAAGCCAATCTCAATTCCGTAAGTGCAAAACCATATCTGAATAATTTAATAAATAATGGGTTTATGGAAGTCGTCCCCGAGGGCTCTCGAATTATTTATAAAACTACTCCGAAAGGACTGGAACTGAAGAATAAATTTAAGCAATTTCATAGCGAGATGGATAAACTACATGCTTGAGTCTGTAGTTTCGTAACTGATTACTCTACTTCTGGGCTCGGATTTGAAAACAATGGAGGTTCGCAATGCTATTAGTTTCATCCGGGCGTCTTGAAGAGATGGGCGGCAGATGAGCACCAAGACGGCAAGGCGGACCCTTTGATCGCGCAGCTTCGGGTAAGCTGGTACAGGATTGATGACTACCATATATCTACATATTTTAAATTCTTCGTTCGGACAGGCGACGTCAGAGAACATCGGTTTTGGCCTCGCTGTCCCAACTTGCTGTCCTTCCTTGAGGAATAATAGTGAATGCAGCATATAACTTCAACCCATTATCCAATTACAGCCCGAAAATAAATGGTGCAAGATAAACGCTCTATTGATGTGGTCTCTTTCGGCTTTACTTCTTTGCTTACATTCGCCCCGCGCACGGCTCGAACTTTAATCCCTGCAGCTCACCTTCTCTAGATATGAAATTTGAACCTTATCCGGCAATCTTCGCGCTTTCTGGGTTGATATGTGTTCTGTTCCCTGCTCTGAACCTTGATATTAAGGAAGAGAAGGCATCTCTGGAGGTCTTCTCATGATCAGATGGCCTGCGATCCCCAAGCCCAAGCGCATTGAGTCCAGGCGTGCCGCCAGTATTAGCGTGTTGGAGCTGGAGACGGCCAAAGAGATACTGGCAGAGGTCTTCAATGCCGGGCCTGGTGATGTGGAGGAGATGATTCAAATGAGGTTAGAGGAGAGGAGCTGGATCGAAAAGACTGAGATCTGGTCAAAAGAGCGCAAGGAAGTGCTTTGGCCCGCTGCATTTTGATTGCGGTTCAGCCCCGAATATCAGAGATTGACCGCAGGAAGTGCCCGTATCCCAATCGGATCAAATCAATTTATCTCTTCATAATCTTTAACTAGTATAACTGACAATTTAAACTATTAGGAGCGTCTCCTGCACTCAGGTTTCTGTTAATGTCGAGATATGTTTCAAAAGGCGGCTCTTATCGATTCGAGGAGGAGTTGAAGAATGAATCTCTTGCCACTGGAAAAATTGGGCGCTAGATGCACGCCGGATGGCATTGCCGACTTTGGGGTATTCTTTCCCTGGATATCGGAGGCCAATGGCAACAGCATATCTGTCAAGATCATACATGAGAAGGATCAGTTCCTGCAAGATGTTCCGCCGAAGGTCTTCAAGATGGAACACTCAGTCGACCCGGAATATGGGGACTACTGGTCGGCCCGGGTAGAGATCGATTCCTATTCCAAACCTCACCCCAAATCCGCTTGGGGAACCGCGGGAAAGTATGTCTATAGATATCTACTGGAGAGACCTGATAAAGAGCCCATTGATTGGATCATAGATCCTTACGCCCGGGAATTCGGTATCGGAAAGCTTTCCGCCTTCACGCTGGGGTACGAGCCCCATATTTGGAGCAAGAACGAAGAGTCGTGGAAGACTCCAAAGCTGGAAGAGCTTGTCATCTACGAGCTGATGATAAACGAGTTCGGAGGAGATATAGACGCAACGATTCAGCATCTCGACTATCTCTCGGATCTCGGCATCAACTGCATAGAGATTATGCCGGTCACAAATGTTGCCAATACCACTGATTGGGGCTTCCTCCCCATTGGCTACTTTGGCATTGATGAGAGGTTTGGCAAGAGGAGGGACATGCAGAGGCTGATCGATGCTGCCCATAGCAAAGGAGTAGCGGTTATCCTCGATATGGTCTATGGTCATACTGACCGTCTATTTCCTTATTCCTATCTCTACAGGGAGCTGGGCTATGTAGAGAATCCTTTCATGGGGCCTTTCGCTAAAGACTATTTTGGAGAGAGCACGGATTATAGGAGAAGTCTGACGAGGGACTTCTTTTATACAGTCAATAACCACTGGCTGGATACCTATCATGTTGACGGATTCAGATACGACTGCGTTCCCAACTACTATGATGGCCCAGACGGAGTGGGCTATGCCAGCCTGGTCTATGAGACCTATCAAATGATCAAAACAAAAGTGAAGGCCTCGGACCACTGGCAAAGGTTCTTCGATGAAGGTGAAATCAATCTCATCCAGTGTGCAGAGCAACTGGAAGGACCTGAAGAGATCCTGGAGAAGACTTACAGCAACAGCACCTGGCAGAACGAGACGTTCGGTGCTGCTACTGCTGTCGCGACTCAGGGGTCGGAGTGGCTGACCGAGCTCGGATACCGTCTGGGTCTCGTCGGTTTTCCAACCGAGGTCACTGTCAATGGTGATCGGATTAAGAAGACCGCGCTACAGTACATCGAGAACCATGACCATTACCGTTTCGTATGCAACTTCCGAACCATATCCACGGACAGCAACGATCTGCTGAAGGAAGGCGACAGGAATCTCTGGTACAAAGTCCAGCCCTATGTGATAGCCATAATGACAGCCAAGGGTATCCCAATGCTCTGGCAGGGTCAGGAGTTCTGTGAAAATTACTTTTTACCAGAAAGCGGCATGGGAAGAGTTGTAATGTTCAGGCCAATGAGGTGGGACTATTTTTACGACTCTGCTGGCAAGAGCATGGTCTCTCTCGTCCGGAAGCTCTTGAAACTGCGTAAATTGCCCCAGTTCCAAAGCGGAGATCACTGGTTCTACGACGATCTTCAGAGATACCAGTCTAAGGGGGTTCTGCTCTTCTCCCGGAAGCTGGGGAATACATTCAGCCTGGTTGCACTCAATTTTGGAGATAGCGATCAAACAGTGCCCTTCCAGTTTCCAATAGCCGGAAGATATGTCGAGGGTCTGTTTGAGCAGGACAGCTTCAGCGTGTCAGCCGGAGAGGAGAGAGAGATCACAGTGCCCAGCAATTACGGAAGGATATGGTCTGTGAATGTACAGATAAAACATTGAGATGAACGTTCAGGCTTTGGACTGGCCAGAAGTTTAGAGATTGAGTCTCCTCTCCAATATGATGGAGGCCTCTGGTCCCCAGTTTCCATGAGCTGAAGGAAACTATTTCAGTTTTAAGCTGCAATACATTGTCTGGGTGTAAAAATGGACCGAAACGAGCCCGATGAGTTTGTCAAGGAGATAATGCTGGACTATGCCCGTCTGACAGGATTGACATCGAATGATGCTCATCCCCGGCGCTATCTATGGACGGATGCGTTCGCAGTCTGCAACTACCTCGAACTCTTCCATAGAACCGGCATTGAGACCTATAGGGACCTCGGACTGCGCCTTGTAAGCCAGGTGCATCACACCCTGGGTCGGCACCGCGATGACGACCCGAGACACGGCTGGATCAGCGGCCTTGATGAGCTAGAGGGGGAAAGCCACCCGACCGTGAGGGGCCTACGCATCGGAAAGGAGTTGAACGAACGAAGGCCCGATGAGCCGCCCAATGAGCGTCTGGAGTGGGACCAGGACGGGCAGTACTATCATTACCTTACCAAGTGGATGCACGCGCTCAACTGCGTCTCCCGTGCCACGGGGGACAAGACTTACGCCAGATGGGCAATAGAGCTGGCAAAGGCGGCCCATGCCAGGTTCACTTACATTTCTCCATACGGCGGCCGGAAGAGAATGTACTGGAAGATGAGCATAGACCTCACCCGCCCCCTGGTCTCGTCTATGGGCCAGCACGACCCTCTCGACGGCTTTGTGACCTACAACGAGCTCCAGGCATCTGTTGCCAGGGATATTCCGGCCCCTCCGTCGCTCGACCTCAATCCGGAGATTGCAGACATGGCCAGGATCTGCGGGGGCATCAACCTGCCCACTGACGATCCACTCGGCATTGGCGGCCTTCTCTTCGACGCCTGGAGAATTGCTCAGCTGATGACCAGGGGCGCGATATCGGACATAAGTCTGCTGGAAGACGTCGTTGGCTCCGCCCTTCTGGGAGTGAAGGCTTTTGAGAGCAGCGAGACTCTGGCGTATCCCGCCGGGTACCGCCTTGCTTTTCGGGAACTCGGGCTGTCAATCGGGCTTCATGCTGTCGAAGACCTGGCAAGATGGATAGAAGAGAATCCGGAATTTGGACGGGGTCAACTGAAGCCGCGAGTTGTTGAGCTCATGGGGTATGTGCCGCTCAGGGAAAAAATCGAACAGTTCTGGACAGATGGCAAGAACAGAGAGGCCGACACCTGGATAGAGCACCGTGAGATCAACATGGTGATGCTTGCAACGAGCTTAGCTCCAGGCGGGTTTTTGATGATCTGAGCTGAGGTCTTTGATAATTCGATAAATTAATTATTCACCTGCAATATAGTTCAGAGCACCCATGAGCAAGCCCATCTCCGACCGCACCATTTCCATAAGGTACGATCTCTGTCCTGGGGACATAGGCTACATCACATACCTGCACGGCATTCTGTATGCCCTGATCAGGGCTGGGATCACACCTTTGACGCTTACGTCGCCATTCCTCTGGCCGAGTTTGCCAGATCGAGCTCGTCCGGGGAGCGCATATGGATCGTCGAAGATGGAAAGCGGATTGTGGGGTCCGTGGCCATAGTGAAGTTCTCGGCGAGAGAGGCTCAGCTTCGCTGGCTGCTTCTGGTGCCAGAGGTGCGGGGCCATGGGATAGGGCGGAAGCTTGTTGAAGAGGCTCTGGATTTCTGTCGGGACGCGGGATACTCATCTGTCTTTCTCTGGACGGTGAACACGCTGCCCATAGCCGCAAAGCTCTACCAGTCCGCGGGATTCAGGAAGACAGAGGTGCTGACGCACGAGATGTGGGGCAGCACTGTTACCGAAGTCAAGTATGAATTACGGCTGGATAAGGGTTAAGTCCCTCATTGAGTTTGAGAGCGGCGGTCGATAGAGATGAGGTTCCTACTTTTCTGCCTGTAAACGAGTTGCAGCTTGAGGTTTGCGAATTGCTCTACTTGAACAATAACCCGCACCTCAATCCTTCGCCTTCGCCCTGAACAGGTAAAACCTGGCCTCGCCCGCATTGACCAGCCTTCTCACAAATCCGGGCAGCTCTGCCACCTCGTCCTGCAGTGGCCGGACAAGGATATCCGCTCCCACCCGCAGGGCCACCTCGCCCATAGCTATCTGCAGCTCCAGGGGAGGGCGGATGGAGTAGAGCAGGCTTGCCCCCCGGTACAGCTCCATCCGGGGCGCGAATATGTCGTCCTTCTCCACTTTCAGGTTGCCCAGCAGCCGTTCCTCTCTATCCGTGAGCACGACTTCCAGGCCCAGGGCCATCAGCCGCAGGGCGACAGCCGGCACATGGCCCGCCCCCACCTCCACTATGCGGCCCGAGTAGTTTTGGCCGATAAACTCTGCCAGATCCTCCGCGCCCCGCAATGATGACATTCAGACCTCAATAGCGCTTGGTTAAGCTTCTTTGATCATTCTTAAAACAGATGGAGACCTATCCCGGAATCACTTGTCCGCAATTATTATTAACATATACTACAATTTGACTATGAGCAAATGAAGGGGAATTCGGGATGGAATACAATTCAGGGGAATCTTTTGAATTTTCGGAATGTTCTGACCACTTCGGCATGCCCAGGATCCTGGTACTGGGCTGCGGAGGCGCGGGCAGCAACACCGTGAGCCTCCTTGTCAAGATGGGCATCAAGGGGGCAAAGACCGTGGCCATAAACACGGACAGCCAGCATCTCAAAACGGCTCTGGCAGAAACGAAGATTCTGATAGGGCGAAAGCTCACCCGGGGCATGGGCGCAGGCGGGGACCCGGAGGTGGGCCGAAAAGCGGCTCAGAGCGCAAAACAGGAGCTTGAGGAGCTCATAAGAGGTGCGGACCTGGTATTCGTCCTTGCGGGCATGGGCGGAGGCACAGGCACAGGATCGGCACCAGTAGTGGCCCAGCTGGCCAAAGAGCTGGGTGCGCTCGTGGTAGCCATGGTGACGACACCCTTCCATGTGGAAAGAGCGCGGCTCTTTGTGGCCGAGGAAGGGCTGGAAGCCCTGCGGACCTATGCCGATACAACGATTGTCATGGACAACAACCGCCTCCTGGAATGTGCACCCCACCTGCCGCTCAAGCAGGCATTTTCCGTGGTCGATGAGACCATAGCAGAGATCGTCCAGGGAATCTCTGAGACCCTGACCACTCCTTCGCTCATCAACCTTGATTACGCAGACGTGCACACCATCATGAGCACCGGTGGAGCCTCATTTATGTTCGTGGGTGAAGGCAGCATGAAGAACAGCCCTGAGAAGATAGTGCGCTCGGCTCTGAAAAACCCGCTGCTGGATGTGGACTTTCGGGGCGCAAAAGCCTGCCTCCTGCACATGACCGGCGGACCGGACATGACTCTGAAAGAGGCCGCAGCCATCGCAGGCGCCCTCACTGTGGACCTGGACCCGAGAGCTAATGTGATCTGGGGGGCCAGAATCAATTCCAAATTTGCGGGAAAGGTGAGGCTGATGGCCATTATCACAGGGGTGAAGTCGGCGCAGGTGCTGGGCCCGGCAGAATTTCAGAGGGGAATAGTAGAGGAAAGAGTACGGGAAGGGGAAAAGCACATAGATCATAAGCACGCCAGAATAGATGTGATCAAATGATCGACATACTATTCGAAATCCTGGCCCTGACGGTATCCGTGATCCTGGGAGTTATCACCATCTACGGCATCCGGCTTTACCTGGAGATCTGAGAACGGGAATTCCTCCCGTCTATTTTCAGCCCTGCCCTGGAGGCGTCACCCTCTGGAACTTCCAGAGGCGGTCCAGCCTGGAAGTTGCGTCCACTCCCACTTTTGTGGTGATGCCCTCAAGGCTACGCGGATCGAGAGTGCTGCCCCGTACATTGGGATAAAGCACTATGTCCTCGTCCCCGCGCATGCGTGTGGCTATGGCATACTCCAGGTCCCGCGGATCGTGAATATCGATATCCGTATCGACTACCAGTACGTGCTTCAGTGAGCCGTGCGCCTGGATTGTGGCATCTATTGCCCTTCGCGCATCATCCTCTGTCTCTTTCTCGATCTGCACCACGGCATGGAAGTAGCAGCATCCGCCCTCAGTGAGCAGGACGTCCTTCACCTTGGCCACTTTGGCGACCGCCCTGTAGATGAGCGGCTCGTAAGGCACACCCATGAGCATCTTGTGCTCGCCGCCGCCGGGAAGAAGCCCGTGATAGATGGGATCTTCGCGCGTCATCATCCTGGTGAGCCGGATGACAGGCTCCTGGCGGACGAGATCGCGGGTGCCGGTGATATCCACGAATGGCCCTTCTTTCGCTCTCTCGCCGGTTATGTAGCCCTCCAGTACGATCTCGGCATGGGGTACGCAGACGCCGTTCTCCAGGCGCACCAGCTCCACCGGAGCACCGCGCAGGGCGGCAGCATACTGGAACTCCATCTCAGGGGGAACACGAGTCGATGCGGCCATGAGCACCAGCGGATCCACTCCTATAGCGATGGCCACGGGCACTTCCTGACCGCTTGCCCAGGCCGCCTGGCAGAACTGGTGGGTATGCCGGCCGGGGACGAGCCTTGCCGCCAGACGGTCGTTGCCCGCCACCATCAGCCGGTGAACGCAGGCGTTGATTCGACCTGCAAACTGAGTTACCACTACAGCCGAGGTGATGTACGGCCCGCCGTCTCCCTGGAAGTAGGTCAGAACTGGCAGACGGGATAGATCCGGCTTTGTGGTGCACTCCATGAAGGGAGATGAGTCCACCTCCCGGACGGGACCCTGGTAGCCGATTTCAGATAGCCTGCGGACCATGTCGCGGCCAGGAATGCCAAGAGCCCTGGCCAGAAGATCTCGAGTCCCGAGGATGTTGAGGCAGCACCTGTGGCCCGAGACATTGTCAAAGGATATGGGACCTTTGCCCCAGGCGCGGTCCGTGACCTCCAATATGGGTGAAACCGGTTCATGCACACGCTTCATCAATCCATTCTCATCCAGCTCTTCCAAAAAACCCCGGAAACTCATGCTCTCTGCTCCTGCCTAAATCCTGAAAGCCATTCTTATTTTCTTATTTTACTGTTTGCCGAACAATTGTCAAACCATTACATATCGCGCTTAATGTTCTTTTCCACCCATTCCTCTCCATTCATACGAGGAGCACAGCGATCAGGCCGGAGAGGAAGACCCCGTCGAAGGTCCCGGCTCCACCGATACTGGCCACGGGCGCCCCCAGATTGCGGATCTTGCCCAGGTTCAGGATATCTGCTCCCAGGAGTGTTCCCAGAGTTCCGCCCACATAGGCGATGAGGAAGATAAGGTCGTGCGGTGCTCCCCCCACATAGACCATCAAGATTGCCGCCAGAGCCGCGCTCAGGGGCGGAAGGAGAGCAGGAGTGACGATCCCCAAACCCTGCACTGGTTTCGCCACCAGGTTGGTCAGGATGGCGACGAAAGCGATCCCCGCCAGGGCGTAAGGTAATGATGCAGGGAACCTGTAGATGAGCACGATGGAGATCAGAGACGGGATCACGGCCCCGCCCAGATTAATGGCCAGAAGTGTGTTGCAGCCCACGCTCTCCGCTACAGGTACCCGGTACTGAATACCAAAGACCCGAACGTACCGCTCCCGGATCAGGGGAGCGCTGCACTGCATATCGGTTAGCGGTATGTTGATGCTGCTGCCTAAGAGCGAAGCTAGCAAGACGAAGAGCGCCTGGCTCCAGGAGAAACCGATCTTGGTGAAGGCGGTCCTGGCCAGGTCCAGGAAGAGAAAGCCCACCACTGTGAAGAGCAGGAATGCGAAGAATAGCATGAGAAGCATGCCCACAGGGCTGTAAACCAAGCGATTATCCATCGGAAACTATTTTCTCGCCTGAGGGTATAATTATTTCTACGCGAGCTTCATTTGTTCCGTCTCGTTCGGAACTACACGCATTCTGGCGCCCACAAAATCGTCAAGCTACCCATGCGAGCGAGCCCGCTCGTGCGCAGGAAGATACCGGACGTGTACGTAGCCGGAACAGCCAGTGTTTTTTGAACAGACCGCAGTGGCGCCCTTGTGGCAAACGGCGACCATCAATCCTAAAAATTACAGGGTGGCAGGGTATCATACCACCTTGACGGTCTTCTCTCCCACCCCACTTACCGTATTGAATGCCGAGTCTTGCACTTCAATCAGCGCGACGTATTCTCCCATGCCGACCTTCACCTTTTGCAGATGCAATCCATAGCTCTGTTGCGGCAAGCCAGAGAACACTACTGGCCCGATGACTGACACGCCCGTTTCCTGGGGATTTGAAGGGATCTTCATCTTCAGGAAGCTGATTTGGCTTTTGTCTTTGATTATGCTGATATTGTTCTTGGCGTACTGCGCATAATCGCTGCCGGGCATTGTTATGTTCAGCAAATCCTGCGATAGATAATGAGCGCCCCCGTTGGTATCCAACAGGGCATTGAACTTGCCGTCCTCGCCGAAGTAGGCCATGGCAGAGGTTGTCAGGTTCTTCTCCAGATCAAAGATTACAGGCGCTGAGTAAGCCAGCAGGTTGCTCATATTCTCCGGAATCCCTTGGGTATTGGTCGCGAGCACTGGCCCCGCATTCAGACCATCTGCAGAAATTTGGAACATGGTTCCCGGCCAGGAGAATTGCACATCAGCGCTATTTCCTTTGAGCGCTTTCACATCGGACCAGACGATCTCTTTGGTTTTGTTGTCCACGATATACAATGTGGCACTCTTGAGGTTGCCGTCCGCATCGTTTGCCTTCACCTGAATCTTTGCAGGACTGGTCTGGCTTGCCAATTCCGTGATCACTTTCAGGCTGATCGTAGGTGCCGGAGAGTAGCCCAGGGCATGAATCATCCAGTTGGTATCGTTGTAGGAGCGGTTCTGCACATCCCACGCAAGGATGCGATTGGGATTGCGGGCCGTAAGGATCGATCTTCCCGAAGCTGAACTGTTATCCGCTGCCACGTACACGCCCGCGAACTCATAGAAGGAAACGATGAAGCTGCCGGAAACTTTGACATCAGGCATATCTATGACCGACCAGGTGAAGTTGTCACCGAAGAACGATTTAGACCTATCCGTCGACTTGGAGAGCAAAGACAGGTTTCTATCCCAAACCTCCACCACGAACATTTCCGATTCCGGTTCGGGTGCCAATTCGCCTAATATCTCCACCCCGGATAATGTCCAGTTATCACATGGAGCCTCATAGACAACTGCATGTCCCCGCAAGTTGTCCATCCATACACCATCCTCGGCGCTGCCATCATCGTACGCCAGTGTCACCAGGCTTGCGTCGACAATGCTAATAGTTGTCAAAATTACGAGCAAAACCAGTATCAAAATCTTTGCCATCCAATCCCTCCACGTCTTCGAGTCGTTTCTCTTGGCTAAGCCTTAAGGGAAACACACGCGACTTTATACTTTTCGACCATGTGGATTAATAAAAAGAGACTTTTCAGCCACTGGGCCGAAAAGCCTGTTAGCCTTCTAGCCTTCTAGCTCATCTCTGAAATTGAGCCACTGTAGGCACTGTGTTGCAGGTGCAGTCAAATACGCCTTTGGCCGACCTTAACGCCTTTTGATCGACAAGATTCATGCTAAGGAATCCTCCCGAGCAACAGGGAAGCCATTCGTCTTCCTTCTTGATCTCGTCGAATCTGGATTTCATGCGGATATTCTTGGTTATGTCATAGATTCCCACGAATCTCTCGTCTCCTTCGTTAAGGATCTCATCTCTAGCTCCAATCTGTTTGTATTCGAAATCAGCGATTCCTGTGCTGTGGGACTTGAGGTTGTACTGAGTGTCCCTGGTGGCCTTGATCTCGCCCGTGTAGATAACCTCGTCCGAGGCCAGGATGGTAGCGTTCAGCCTCTCCAGCTCCATGCTCAAGCTGCGCTCTTTGGAGAATTCGTGGTTGTAGAGGAAGTTGGCCCCAATGAAGTCCTTGTTATTGCCCACAAACTCGCGGTTGTTGATCTCCTTTCCGGAGTAGTTCATGCTCTTACTGTAGCTGAGCTTGACCGGCCAGTGCTCATAGAAGTCGATGGTGTAGATGTCTGATCCAGCTGGCTTGTAAACAGTGGCGTTCACGGAGTCGTTGGTATTTGACTCGAGCCGGAGTATCTCCTCCGAGCCATAGGTCCCTTGCAGGGCTGACGTCCTCTCCTTCACTCGCACATCATTAAACTTGACGTCCTCATAGAAAGAGTGGTAGGGGCTGAGGGTCCTGCCGCGATAGTCCACAGGCGATACCTGGCCCTGCACGGATTGCTCATAGTTGAAGCTCACGTTGCTGCTCACCCTTGTCAGGTACCAGGAACCTGAGTCGGTCTTCACCGAGCCGGTCCAGGAGGCGGCGCTGGCGCTGGAGATCAGAACAAATAACAGGGTGATGAAAGCTAGTTTGTTCATTAGTTACCCTTCTTGCGAATTATATTATCCTATCTATTCCTAAATATCCATGCCCTTATTGACATTACTGTCAACAAAGGCATCATCGATGTTTGTTAGCTGCGCTGCTATATTACCCAACGGGAGACACCTCGCCCCATTCAGGAAGCTTGAGGATACGGGTGTTTTCTGTTACTTGCGTTGTTGGATCGAATCCATTAATCATGGTCGGTATGCCTGAATCCATGTATACACCGTATTGTTTATACCACGGGGTTCCAGCTGGAAGCGTACCAGGCATCTTCGCCTTGTTGAATTTCACGACAACTTGTGCGCCATCAAATGTCACCAAGTCAGAACTAGCCCATATCCCGCCGCCGTATCCTGTTGAAGCTTGGTTTTTCGTTATCTGGCTCGATCCACCTACGAGCAAGGTTCCGCCGACACTGTAAATTCCACCGCCATAGCCTGCTATATTACCAGTTATGAAGCAGTTGTCATACATGTTGAGATTGCCATCATTTCCTTCTACGTTCCGATGGTCTCCGAAAGTATAAATTCCGCCACCCCAGCCGTTAGCCGTATTTCCGCTTATTGAGCTGCGGTCATACATATTCACCGTGCTCACCTCATTTTCGTAGCTCACATAATTGATGATTCCGCCACCATTTGTGGTTGCAGTATTTCCGCTTATTGAGCTGTCGTCATACATGTTGAGAATGCCCCCGTCGCTATTTGAAATTCCGCCACCGGCGTTTGCTGTGTTACCTTCTCCTGGCAAAGTGCCGCCAATGGAGCTGCTATCATACATATTCACTAACCCATGAGTGTTGTAGATTCCGCCACCCCAGCCGTTAGCCGTATTTCCACTTATGGAGGTGCTACCATACAGGTTCACGGTGCCATACGAATATTCCAAAATTCCGCCACCGCCGATGGTTGCTGTATTTCCTGATACAACGCAATCTTCTAAATTTAGCGTGCCATAGTTTTTGATGCCGCCACCATATGCGCTCAATCCATTCCGAATGATCATATCCTTTAGACTGACTTCAATATTTGGATAATAATCCAACCCGATGGTGATCACCGACCCTTTGCCCATTCCATCCACAATCGTGCCTGATTCAGTGCTGCCAGCACCCTTAAGGGTGAGTGATTTGTCAATAACCAGGTTCTCATTGAATATGCCTGGCGATATCGTGATGGTGTCCCCCGAAATTGCTTTGTCGATATAGGACTGGATGAGTTCGCCTGCGTTTACCGACCATTCGTGAAGATTAAGGATACGGGTGTTGTCAGTCACTTGGGTTGCAGGATCGAACCCATTGGTCGGGTTCGGGAGGACTCCGTATACTCCATATTGTTGATACCACTGAGTTCCATCAGTCGTATCAGGTAGGTTCGCTTTGTTAGATTTTACGGCAACTCCTGTGCCATCATACGTATCGAAGGAGGCAGAGTATATTCCGCCGCCGTATCCAGTAGTAGCTTCGTTATCTATTATCTGGGTTGTTCCGCCATATGTTGTGTGAGAGGAGAATCCGTTATATACACCGCCACCATCGTTAGCAGCCTTATTTTTGGATATAGTGCTGTCCGTTATCGTCATCACTCCGCCATCATTAAAAATACCGCCTCCATTGCCCACGTAGCCATCACTATCTTTTGTGACTGTATTTCCAGATATTTCGCTATTTTTGATAGTGACTGTGCTAGCACTATAAATGCCTCCGCCAACGTTGGCATCATTCCCGGATATTGTACAGTCTTCGATATTCAGCTTGTCAAGGTTATAGATGCCGCCGCCCTGGAAGTTCAAGCCGTTACGAATGAGCAAATCAAACAAGTTGACCTCGATGGCTGGATCTGGAATTCCTTTATCATTGATTACTCTGATAACCGAGCCGGAATCCTGCCCATCCACAATGGTTCCATCTAATCCCTTGCCAGCACCTTGAAGGGTGAGTGACTTGTCGATAACCAGGTTCTCATTGAATATGCCTGGCGATATCGTGATGGTATCACCAGATTTTGCTTTCTTGATGTAGTCCTGGATGATATCTCCAGGGTTTACATTATATTCGGTAGGCAGTGCTTGGGGAAAATCGGGTACATACTTAACGTTGGTGTTGGAATATGTCTTCCATTCCGAGTTCCATGTGTATTCTTCGCCATTGAGATTTGCAAAATAATAATTTGGAGCTGTAAGCCACCATGCGGGTGGTACCTCTGCGTTTGTTGCTCCATATGCTCGCAGAGCATCTACTGAAGCATCAAGGCAATCATTACTTACACTAGGCCAATATTTATTTCCTGAAAAAATAGCATCGAGTTGAGTTCGATCGTCCGGAGAAAGAGTAAGATATCCATACTTAAATCCAGCAATCCAAAATCCACGGTTACGGAAATCGTCCATAACGGTATTTGCCTGATCAGGGTGAGGATCACTAACATGGATAATCTTAATTTTATCATAATCACCATTGAGTTCAGGGTCACCTCTTTTTAGAGCCTTATCGTCACCATTTAATAGATATATAAGCTCTAACCAAGTTCGAGCGGTTTTTTGCCATCCGCCATTATACGAACCAGGAAGAACAGAAGAACCGCTGGGATTTTCAACCGCTCCAATAGTCCATGTACCATCATCTTTCCAAACGCCAACTCCCACATGCCCAGCATGTTTCACAGCATTTGACCGTGCAGCTATAATGGCAAGCCCTTTCCAGGGATACACAGTAGGAGTGAATACGATGCTATCTGAGTCGACCTCGCTTCCAAGGCTAGCAGATAGCTTGAATGATGCAGTTTTTTTGGCATTCTTGGTGTATTTTGTATTCTTTGCATTGGTTTGAACATCTACTAAAGATCCAACGGCGTTTATATCGGCCAAAGCTGTAGCTCCGCCAAAAAGTGACGAAGTCATCGTCGGGGAAAGATCTGCAGTAGAGCTATCGGAGTAAAGAAAGATAGATCCGTCTTTTACTGTCGAAAAAGCATTTGCACTTTCTCCACCTACATTATCGAAAGCTTGAGTCCCAACATCTATGCTATTACCCTCTGCATAGTTAATCTTTTGATACGAAGTTGTTTTTATCCATTCGCTGGACCGAGGATCGGCCACCGAATCTGGGGAGCGAGCAGAAATCCTTTCGGCGCTGCCAGAATTTAAATAGCCGATGACTTGACTCTTCTCACCGCTAATCTCTGCGTACGAATTTGAACCGATGCCCTGTAATCCAACAGTAACTGGAATGGGACCCGCATCCAAATTTTTATCTCGGTTCATTCGTATTTCATTTCCTTCTGCTCTGTAAAACTCTTGATACGACGTAGCTTTTGTGCCACTAAAATATGCACTACTCCTGTAATTATAAAGGGTACCATCGGTTATGTATACGCCTACCTTGCTTTGGTCACCATTGTCGTTAGTAGCATATGCTTCTGCTGAAATAAAATCCGCGTCCTGTGCAGTAAGTGTCTGGCTAATTCCTGAGAACGAAGGAATATAGTTCCAGTTGTAAGGTATTGATGGATTGGTCACAATGGCATGTATTTCCGCTTTAGAACCACCATTGCCTTCAACCTGTTTGTCAACATCTAAGTCAGCATAACAACCCCCAAGGCCTGTGGCTGCGCCTGAATGGGAATCCACAACTGAGTTGAAAAAGTAAGGTTGCATTTTCGAGTTTTTCAATGTCATAGTAGTGCTATCTTTCATTCCTTGAAGAGATGCGAATTGGCTATATGCCCCCCAAGGAGCATTTATGGTAGCGCTTAGAGCATTATGGACGCTGCCAGTTTGTACGAACTGGTTAGAATCGATCGATCCGGACTTTATGGCAATTCCAAGATCTGCGGAATCACCCTCATTGATTAAGCCCATGCTTGTATCTACGCTATTCCCGGTGAGTGATACTTCCTGGCTGGCAGCTAAGGTTTGCGGCGTAAGGATGGCATTGCCCTTGAGGGACCCGGAGACGCCTTGAGAAGATAATGTCGTACTTCCCACATAACCCCTACTTCCAGAGTAAGTCTGGACTGCGTTGATATCGCCTGTTCCAGAGACCGATCTGGTATTCTCAATTGTAGCCTGATCAGGGTTTGCAGTGCTTTCTTCGCTCACAGACACGCCAGTGTCGACGTCGTAACTGCTCGATAAGTCAGCCGACTCTCCGCCGTTTCCAGCAGAGAAACCAACCTCAATCGAAAAAGCTCCTGGAATAAGGAGAACACTTGCAAAAAGCACCACTAACCATGACGGCCATGACATCTTCGATCCCTCCCAGCAGTTCTTTGTTAAAAACTGTGAGCTTAAATTGTTTCGGTACTAAATGTTCTCTATTTTGATAAGGAAATAATCTTCTTAGAAAAAGTAGTAGTTGAAAATTAAAATATAAAAATCTGTTACTAGCGAATTTGTTTTAAGTACTTCAAACTTTTAAATTTAAGTATTAATGTTTGCCGACTCCAACTACCCGATCCAAAAGATAATAACCCAAAAGGCGATTCGTTCCTCTTCAACAGGAGTTTAAGATGATTCGCGTCATATCCCTGGACATGGATGGAACCCTGGTCAAATCCAGGTTTGTGGACAAGGTCTGGATGGAGGGCATACCCGAGCTCTACGCAGAGAAGGCGGGCCTTGACTTTCCCGCCGCCAAAGAATACGTGATCGGTGAATACACAAAGGTCGGCAGCGACCACCTGGAATGGTACGACCTCAAATACTGGATCGACAAATTCGGCCTTACGATCGGCAAGGCTGAGCTGCTGGAGATCTACGAGGACGAGATCGAGGTCTATCCTGAGGTGAGGGAGGCGCTGGACCAACTCGCTGAGAACTACGAGCTGGTGGTGACATCCAACGCGGCCCGCGAGTTCATCGATATAGAGCTGGACGGCCTGCAGGACTACTTCCGCGAGACCTTCTCCGCTACCAGCGACTTTCGAGAGGTGAAGAAATCGCCCTTGATTTACGGGGCCATATGTGCCCAGATGAAAGCCAAGCCCATCGAGGTCCTGCACATCGGCGACCACTACAGCTACGATTATGAGTCTCCTCTGCAGGCAGGCCTGGATGCGCTCTTCCTGGACCGCAAAGGCGAGCGCTGCGGCCGCGAGGTGGTGGGCGACCTGCGCGAGGCTGTGGAGCTGATTGACGGATTTATGTGATATTCGCCTTAATGTGGCACTGACCCGGTGGATTTTTTCTCCTGCAACCCCCTGGATATGAATATTCGGCTACGAATATTAACCACAGAGGCGCAGAGTTCGCAGAGACGTGAAATTTACCTAATTACTGACTTGAAATTGAGAGAAATAGCATTTTGCTTTCTGAGCAAATAGTCGTCTCCGTTCGTTCGTCCTCTGTGAGCTCTGCGGCTCTGCGGTTTTATTTCGTATCATCTATATTTAATTATCAAGCTACGAATATTAACCACGAGGCAGGGTTCAGAGAGAAAGAACAAAGACTAACTAGCAACTGGAAATCATAGTAAGCAGAGTTGGCCGCTGTAATTGGTGAAAAGCCATTTAGATTTCTTTCCACCTACTATTTGGGTACTACCCACGATTGCAGGTACCATTTGTCACAGTCCACAGGAGCGTACCCGAGAAATTCACAAAGAACCATCTATATACTTTGAACAAGATAATACAGTTGAGGTTTGTTGTTTGATAAAGGGTTTGAAATTCATCCCAACCACCTGCCCTTACTGCGGTACAGGATGCAGTTTTAATCTGGTGGTCCGGGACAATAAGGTTCTCGGCATAGAGCCGTGGCACAGCCCTCCTGTGAATGAGGGAAAACTCTGCCAGAAGGGGAGATACGCCCACGAGTTCATCCACAGCATGGATCGCCTCACCAGGCCGCTGATAAAGAGGGACGGAGTCTTCATTGAGTCCACCTGGGAAGAAGCCTATCACCTGATTGCGGAAAAATTCAAATCCTACCAACCGGAGGAGTTTGGCTGCCTATCCTCCTCCAAAGCCTCGAACGAAGACAACTACCTCATGCAGAAATTTGCCCGCGTGGTATTGTTGACCAACAGCGTGGACAATTGTGCCAGGTTATGCCATTCTTCAACCGTTGCTGCGCTTTCGGAGGTCTTCGGCTCAGGAGCCATGACCAACTCCATTCTGGATCTGGAGACGGCAAATTGCATCTTTGTCATAGGAAGCAATACCTTTGAACAGCATCCGCTAATCGGCAGAAGACTGGTCATTGCCAGGAAGAAGGGTGCCAGGATCATCTACGCTGACCCCAGGCGCACACCCACGGCCAAGCAGTCCGACCTCTGCCTTTCCATGTATTCCGGCACGGACGTGGCCTTGCTCAACGGACTCATGCATCACATCATAGAGAATGGCTGGGAGGATAGGGAATTCATTGATTGGAGAACAAAAGGCTTTGATTCACTGAAAAAAACTGTCATGTCTGAGGAGTACAGCCTTAAGAACGTATCAAATATTACTGGCGTTCCTGAATCCGACCTGACAAAGGCAGCGGAATGGATCGCAAAATCCAAGCCCTGTGCCCTGATCTACGCCATGGGAATTACCCAGCACACTACTGGCGTGGACAACGTCAAATCCGTTGCCAATCTGATGATGCTGACTGGCAACATCGGAAAACCTGGCAGCGGGGTCAATCCTCTCCGGGGGCAGAACAATGTCCAGGGATCCTGCGATATGGGCTGTCTGCCTGATGTGTACAGCGGCTACCAGAAGGTCGCTGATGTTGTGTCGCGCAACAAAATGATGCAGATGTGGGGCGTGGATGAAGTCGCCAGGGATGCGGGCTATACAGCGACTGAGATGATTGACATCCTTGCAGATCAGCCCGGCAAAATAAAATGCCTGTACCTGATGGGAGAGAACCCCATGCTCTCCGACCCGGACCAGAATCATGTTCATAGAGCACTGGAGAACGTGGAATTCATGGTCTCCCAGGAGATCTTTCTCTCCGAGACGGCAGAGTTTGCAAATGTAGTTCTTCCAGCCGCCTGTTTTGCCGAGAAGAACGGAACCCACACCAATACAGAGCGGCGGGTGCAGAGATGGAGGAAGGCCATAGATCCACCGGGGGTTGCAAAGCCTGACTGGCTTATAATCTCTGAGATCGCCAGGGTCATGGGATACGAAAAGCAGTTCCCCTACACTGACGCCAGCGAGATATTCGACGAGATCGCCACAGTTACGCCCTCTTACGGAGGAATGAATTACAAACGGCTGGAACACCCCTACGCTCTGCAGTGGCCGTGCCCCGACAGGAATCACCCCGGAACACCGATACTGCACAAAGAGAGGTTTGCAACAGCAGATGGCCTCGGCATCTTCACTGCCGTGCACTGGCGGCCGCCTGCGGAGGTCCCGGATTCCGGGTATCCGTTTATCCTGACCACTGGCAGAAGCATCTGGCACTGGCATACCGGAACCATGACCCGCCGCTCAAAGAATCTGGACAATGAGGTTAAGACCGGCTGGGTGGAAATACAGACTGATGACGCCCGCAGGCTTGGCATAGATGATGGAGAGATGGTCCGGGTCTCTTCCCGCCGGGGTGAAATCGAGATCCCTGCGAGAGTGACCGAAGACATCAAAGAGGGCGAGGTCTTCATACCATTCCACTTCAAGGAGTGTGCTGCCAATGTCCTGACCAACAATGCATTGGACTGCACAGCATTGATTCCTGAATACAAAGCGTGTGCCGCAAAGGTAGAAAAGATTGGGGAGCGATGAAGTGTCAGCAAAAGGGGATTTGATTTACGTTCAGGCCAGCGATCCCGTGGTCAAGAAAAACGGCGAATCAGGAGGTGCGGTCACGGCTCTCTTGAAGTTCGCCCTGGAGGAAGGCATTGTGGACGCGGTGCTCGCGGTCAAGAAAGGCATGGACGTGTATGATGCCTTGCCCGTCCTCATCACGGACCCGAACGAAGTTCTGGAGACCTCCGGGTCCATTTATGAGGGCACACTTCTTCTCTCCAAGTTTTTTGGGAAATATCTGCGGGGCGCGCGCGAGATGAAGATCGCAGCAGCCCTCAAAGGCTGCGATGTTATGGGCGTCTACGAACAGGCCAAGAGAGAGCAGCTCAACCTGGACAATCTGTTGATGATAGGCCTCAACTGCGGAGGAGCTACAACCCCTTTCATGATGCGGCGATTAGTCACCGAAGTCTTTGAGGTCGATCCGGAGTCGGTGAAAAAGGAGGCCATGTATAAAGGGCATCTGTACGTCACATATGACGGCCCGCAAAATGATCCAGATAACGATCCACAGAAAGATCTGCAGAAAGATATCTCCATTCCCAAACTGGAGGACATGGGTTACGGCAGAAGAAGCAATTGCAGACGCTGCAAGATGAAGGTTCCGAGACAGGCGGATCTCGCCTGCGGGCAGTGGGGTGTGAGGGAAGAGCTGGTAGGCAAGTCCACCTTTGTTGAAGTATGCAGCCAGAGAGGAGCCGAGCTGATCAACAGAGCTCTGGTGGCCGGAGCCATTAGTACTGATGTCCCGGATGCAACATGTATCAAGGCCCGCAAGAGAAGAGAGGATGCAGTTTTGAAATTAGCAGACAGTTGGCGCGAACGCGATTTTGCACCATTGCAGAGCAGCCGGGGGCGCTTGGAGATGATGATCGAGGAGACACTTCGGTGCATCAAATGCTACACCTGTGTAGAGGTATGTCCGGCACTTTTCAATACCACTAAACCTTATACAACCGCATTCCCAGGCAGGGTTCCACCTGAGTTTGCATTCCACCTCCTGCGCTACGCGCATGTTGCCGATTCCTGCATAGACTGCGGTCAGTGCGAAGAACTCTGTCCTATGGATATTCCAAATTCACTTTTCATGCACGCGATCGAGGCTGACCTTGAAGCTCTTTATGGTTATCATGCAGGTGAGGACATGCTACCACCAAAACTTGCGATTATGAAGGAACCCGAAATTTGAGATACCATAGACTTTTCACCACACCTGAAAGGAATAAATATGAGGGTATAGGACGGTTTAGACACGTATGAATCGAAAGACTCAGCTAATTCTGGCGCTGGACGTTGCCTCCCGGGAGAGAGCCCTTATTCTGGCGGACCAGTTGAAGGACTACTTCGATGCCATCAAGATCGGCTACCCCCTCATCCTCCATGCTGGCCTGAAAATCGTTGAAGAAGTCAGCGCAATTGCTCCTGTTATTGCTGACCTGAAAGTCGCCGACATTCCCAATACAAACCGGCTCATTTGCGAGGCGGTGTTCGAGGCGGGAGCCAGCGCCGTTATTGCCCAGGCCTTCCCTGGCAAAGACTCCTTAGTCGCCTGTGCCGACTGTGCCGCAAATTATGGAGCGGATCTGTATGCCGTCATCGAGATGAGCCACCCTGGGGCAGGGCAATTCATGGCGCCCCTGGCTGAGAGCATGGCCCGGATGGCAGCGGAAGCTGGGGTCAGTGGTGTGGTGGCCCCGGCCACACGCCCGGAGAGGATCACGTTCATCCGCACCATCGTTGGTAGTAAGACAATCATCTCACCGGGTGTAGGAGCACAGGGCGGCTCGGCTCTTTCTGCTCTGCGTGCAGGTGCGGATTATTTGATCGTAGGCAGATCGATCTATGATGCAGAGGATCCCGAAGCCTCTGCAAAGAGAGTGATTTGCGAGATTCATGAGGCTTGAAAGCCATTAGCTATGAATCAAGGGCCGGCCATATCCAAGCGACCGGATAGTTTCGGAATGGTTCAGAATGTTCAAAACACTTCTATACCTGTCCTGAGGAAAGGCCATTATGATTGTGGCAGAGTTCTCCACCATCCCCATGGGCACGGGAACAAGCGCCTCCGAATACGTGCTGGCGATCTATGAGATCTTGAGAGAATCCGGGGTTAAGTTCGTTCCCGGCCCCATGTCTACAGCTATTGAGGCGAATAGCTTTGAGCAGCTCTTCGAGATGATAGAGAAGGCGAACAAAAAGTTGGCAGAAATGGGTGTGCAGAGAATAATAACGTCAGTTCATATCGATTATCGACTAGATTCGGATATCTCCATGGAGTCCAAACTGCACAAAATCATTGAGAAATAAGCCCCCATTTTTTGGTGCGGACTTTCAAGGTTCTGAGAGCCACAAACCATGGCGTTAATTTTTATATGTTCGACAGGATGATAAGCATGCATTTATCTAAAATTTGTGGAAATATTTTCAATGGGCTGATAATTACGAAGACATCACAATAGCAATTATTCTTCTGCACCCTGCTTCAATTTATTCATAAATTTTTGCCATAATATGAAAATTCATATAAACATATATTTATATGATCATATAATGTACATCGAAATGAATATGAATATGAAGCTCATGCTCACCTACTGATGGATGTCTCGATTACGGGCAGCTACATTAGCGATATGATAAATGATATCGAGGTGGCACTTGATGTGCCGGGGAACAGGAATACCTGCCCTGATAAACCATTAAAACCGTTACTAAATCGATGGAGTGCCCTATGATCAGAGAATGGTTCATGAGAGGCTTTCCTGATCTGAATTACCAGAGTGAGGCACAATTTGCCTGGTTTGAAGACCGCAGCGAATTTTGGCGGTGCGTCAGAATGAGCCAGACCTTCGCAGTTACCTGCAAAAATTGGATGGAAAAAACCATAAAATCCCTGGCTGCAAATCAGGGCAACGGTACGGCTCAGCTCATTCGCGAAGAGGCAAAGGATGGAATCTCCTTCGATGAGGAAGGGCATCTCACCCGTCATCAGCCTATGGACATAATTGATTTCCTCCCCGATGCCACTTTCGTTATAGACCGCAACAGGAAAGTGATTGCCTGGAACCGGGCCATAGAAGAAATGACAGGCATCCGGAAACAGGAGATCATAGGCAAAGGCGATTATGCATACGGCATGCCCTTCTATGGAGAGCCAAGGCCGATTTTGATCGACATGATATACGACGACATCCCGCATATCAAATCCCAATACCGCTATGTAGAGAAGAAGGGCGAGACACTTTATGCAGAAGCTGCGGCACCTTTCCTGCTTGCAGGCCAGAGGACCTATATTTGGGCCACTGCATCCCCTCTTCGAGATGAAAGGGGAGAACTCATCGGTGCCATTGAATCAATACGCGATATAACAAAGAGAATTGAGGCAGAAGATGCACTGAAGGACTCTGAACGCCGTCTGGCTGACATCATCAATTTCCTGCCCGATGCTACCTTTGTTATCGATACGCAAGGCACGGTTATTGCCTGGAACAAATCAATCGAGGCCATGACTGGAATTGAAGCCAAAAAGATCCTGGGCGAAGGAGTGTTTGAGCATGCTCTGCCATTTTATGGCAAGCGGCGACCGATGCTCGCAGATCTCGTTCTTAAATGTAATAACGAAATTCTTGATGAATATCTCGATGAGTGGGGAAATTTTAAGTGGATCTCAAGTAATTGGTACACAGATCTGAGGAGACAGGAAGACGGGAGTCTCTTTGGAGAGGCTTTCATGCCCAACCTGAAAGGCGGCAACGCCTTTCTGCAGGCAAGTGCTGCTGCACTTTACGATTCAGATGGGAATGTAACGGGTGCCATTGAATCCATGCGAGATGTCACGGAGTCAATGAAGGCCCAGATGGAGCTGAAGAAGAGTGAGGCTAAGAATAGATCGCTTCTGGACGCAATTCCTGATTTGATATTCTTGATTGACGAAGAAGGCACGCTCCTGGATTATAAGGCTTCAGAGAATTCATCGCATTTCTCGCCTACTCATTCACTATTGGGTAAAAAGATGCAGAATTTCATGCCAGAGAGTATGTTCAAGCAAGCCATGTATCATATGAATCGAGCAAAAGATACGGGAAAGATGCAGATTTTCGAGTATGAGCTCTCCATAAGTGGCAGGATATTCTTCTTTGAGGCGCGCATCAACCCATGCGGAAGTGATGCATTTTTAGTTCTCGTGCGGGAGATCACTGAGAACAAAAAAGTTCAAGAAGCACTCCGGAAAGCCAAAGAAGAAGCAGAAGCTGGCGCTCGCGCCAAGTCTGAATTCTTGGCCAATATGAGCCACGAGATCAGAACACCCCTCAATGCAATAATCGGCATGACCGGAATTCTTCTCGATACCCCCCTCGACTCCGAGCAGAAGAGCTGTCTGGAGGCTGTGCGCAGCAGTGGAGACATCCTGATCTCCGTGATCAACAATATCCTGGACTTCTCCAAGATCGAGGAAGGAAAGAGAGAGCTGGAGAGGATTCCTTTCTACCTGGGCAAATGCATTGGGGAGGCTATAGATCTTCTGGCACGCAAAGCCAATGAGAAGTATCTCATTCTGGATTATTATATCGACGAATGTGTTCCCAAAATTATCATAGGAGACGCTACCAGCATATCCCAGGTATTGATAAACCTCCTGGGCAATGCAATTAAGTTTACAGATAGTGGAGAAGTATCGGTTCACGTTACCGGACGGCCTCAGGAGAGCGGCAAGATGGAGCTGCTATTCTCTGTAAGGGATACCGGGATCGGTGTTCCCCCCGATCGAATGGACAGCCTCTTCCAGTCTTTTAGCCAGGCAGATATGTCCACGACCCGCAAATATGGTGGAACGGGTCTGGGCCTTGCCATCAGCAAAAAGCTGGTGGAGCTTATGGGCGGGACCATCTGGGCGCAGAGCGAAATCGGCAAAGGAAGCACATTTTCATTCACGATTTCAGTCGATCCAGCGACGGAAGAGCAATGTCTGGAGACCAAGGAGACTCTACAAGACGTTGATTTGAATTATAATAATATTCGCGGACAGTTGAAGCTGCTTCTGGCAGAGGACAATCTGTTGAACCAGAGGGTTGCCCTGCACATGCTGAAGAAGCTGGGGATCAGAGCAGATGTAGCAGTCAACGGTCTGGAAGTTCTTCAGGCACTCGAGCATCAGAGCTACGACGTGGTTCTCATGGATGTGCAGATGCCAGAGATGGATGGCTTTGAGACGGCAAAGGCCATTCGCGAGCGATGTAAGAACAGGATGCCTCATATCATTGCAGTCACTGCACACGCTCTGGAAGAAGACCGGAAAAGATGCATCGATGCGGGGATGGATGACTATCTCAGCAAGCCTGTAAGAATGAAAGAGCTTGCTAGCGCTATCGGAAGAAGTTTCAAGCTTCAATGAACGATATCAGGGATAGACCGAAATTAGTCAGATCGAATTTATCGATCGGATTGAATTTCACCCAAAAAATTGAGAAAGAAAACCGAAAGAAAGGTAAGAATAAATAGTACGAAATTAGTTAGAACACTAATTCGAAGGGATTGAATTGGTGAGGACGTGCTGGAGATGACGGAAGGAGAAGAGAGTCTCAATGAGGCTATTGACCGAACTGTGCTGGCCAGCCTCCGGGAGCTGCAGGATGAGGGAGACCCCGACATAATTGCTGAGGTGGGCGGCCTTTTTGTCGAGCATTCGCCAGGAAAGGTAAAAGCGATTTTGCAGGCTGTGGAAGATGGAGATGCCAAAGGACTGCAGATGGCGGCACACAGCTTGAAGTCAAGCAGTGCTTATGTGGGAGCGATGCGTCTTTCGGAGATGAGCAAAGAGCTCGAAATGATGGGCCGGGCCAAAGCCATGGATGGGGCAAAAGAGAAGGCGGAAAGGCTGAACGCGGAATATAAGCGGGTCAAGACAGCCTTATTGGCGGAGATCAAGCTGGCAATTGAATCCGCAAGCGGGAAGTAAGGTTATTTCCAGAGGGACTGCAAACTGCATCCATCCGAAAGGAATGGCCTTTTGGCATCAATAGGATTCCCATTTTCCCCTTCAAGAATTAGTTTCTGAAGATTTTGATAATTAACCTCTAGAAGAAAAACTATATGTATGGTAACTATACACAATCTTTATATTCAATACTGTTTCTATAATGTTCCGGGGGATTGGGATGGAGTTTCGTTTTGACAACTACATTCTGAAGGCTTTTCTTGCTTCAGGGCTCTTATCGATAATGATGATGGTTCTTGCCTTGGGGCTGATCCAGCTTTTCCAAAGCGGTCCTGCTTTACGTCTATCCATAATCCTGATCATGGCGGCGATAGCTTTCGTGCTTTCTGCGTCATTCTTTGAGCGGTACGAAGTAGGGTCTATCATGTGGTCTATGCTGGTGTCGCTAATCGCCACACTGATGCTGACACTGCTCTCGGGCGGTATAGTGTACCTGAAGTCTCCGGCCCAATCATGGGAGGAGCTGCTCTCGGGCCTTGCGGTCTGCATAATCGTCTCCATGATACTGCTCAACTATCTCAAGCGCAGCCTGGGAGAGATAGAGTACTAGACTATAGAGCATCGTAGAGTACCGGATGGAACAGAGTTCTAATACTAGCAGCATACAAGCTGCTCTTCAATGCCTTGCCAGATGGTGGACTCCTTCGGCCGGAAAGTCACGGGCCTGCGGATCGCTCTGACCCCCCGCTGCAACCTGAAGTGCATTTACTGCCACCATGAGGGCGAGGTCGGGCCGACTAAAGAAATACCGGACGAGATGGTGGTGAATGTCGCCAGGGCGGCGGCAGACCTTGGAGTTCGCTCTCTGAAGTTCACGGGCGGAGAGCCGCTGCTCAGAAAAGATCTGGCAGATCTGATATCGCAAATGCCTCAGGATCTGGATATCTCTTTGACCACCAATGGCGTCTTTCTGGCAGAGCAGGCAGAAGCCCTGGCCAGGGCAGGTCTTGACAGGGTGAACATCAGCCTGGATTCACTGGACTCAAAAAATTATTGCGCCATCACAGGCGGAAAGGCCGGAGACCTAAGACGGGTTCTGGCAGGAATTGACGCTGCCAAGGAGGCAGGCCTTGTGCCCATCAAGCTGAATGTAGTGGTCTTGAAGAAGAATGAGTCAGAGATCCCGGACCTGATTGACTTTTGCCGCCGCAAGGGCGTAATACTGCAGCTTATCGAGCTACTCGATCTGCAGAATCTCGGCATCTCTGGGGACATCGAAGCCATCGAGCGCGGCCTGGCAGCCCGGGCGGACAGCATCCGCACGCGCGAGATGCACCGGCGGCGCAAGTACTTCCTGGATGGAGCCGAGGTGGAGGTGGTCCGGCCCATGGACAACACCGAGTTTTGCGCCAACTGCACGCGCCTGCGTGTCACCTCGGACGGGAAGATCAAGCCGTGCTTGCTGCGCAGCGACAATCTGATCGATATCGATACCTGTGACACAGAGTCGATAAAAGAGCTGCTCCGGGCTGCCAATGCGAGGAGAGAGCCGTATTTTGGAAAAGAGCCTGCATCCGGAAAATCACCGCTTTTTA